>NZ_JBNPVT010000002.1:0-550065 GCF_050434205.1 Paraburkholderia sp. GAS348 | reverse complement strand
CGATGGGCAGCTTCGTGCGCAATTTGCAGGGCCACAGCCCGGAGATCCTGCGCAAGGTATTCATCGATAACGGCAAGGCTTTGCTGCCGGACTGACATTAATCGGATGCTTCCTGATTGCTAATCACAATCTCGGGATTGAGCAGGTTTCCCCAGAATGATCCGTTTCTCGTCAGAATCTAGCCGCAACGAGAGTACTGGTCTGTATATGGGACGTGCCCGCGAAGAGCAAAGGACTACACCGGAGGCAGAACAACGGAACGTTGTGGTTGTGAGCAGTCAATGAGATGCGCGCAGATTACTTGAGGAACGCACGCACGTGCTGGTAAATGAAGTGAAAAAACTTGGTATGCGAATAGAACGTATCAAACGATCGTCTAGTCGGACGCACGCCCTCTGCAAGTGCCACGTATTGGAAGCGGAGGTTTCGCATTGTTTCAAGACGCAGAATAGGGAGTCGACAGATGAAGGACATTCTATACCGCGATATCGCATTTGAGATCATTGGTCAGGTTGCACGAATCTCGCACAATCGCCCAGACCGACGTAACGCTGAAGGAACGCTGTTACTTGATGAACTTGACGACGCGTTATCACGTTGTGCGGATGATGACAACATCCATGTCGTGATTGTTGGAGGAAAGGGGGAGCACTTCTCGGCAGGTCACGATGTGAAGGAAGCGATGGGCCGTCCGGATCAGGTCGAGCGCCGTTATGCGTACGAAGAGCAACGCTACCTCGGCTACTGTCTGCGGCTCTGGGATTTCCCGAAACCTACCATCGCACAGGTACAAGGCGCGTGCATTGCGGGCGGCTTCATGATTGCGAATATGTGCGATCTGGTCGTCGCCGCCGATGATGCCTTTTTCGTTGATCCGACATGTGTCACCTTGGCCGCTGCCGCGACCGAAGTACTAATCCACCCATGGGTGTTGGGGCTGCGGGCGGCGAAGGACTTCCTGTACACCGGCCGCAAGATGCTTGCGGACGAAGCGCTGCGACTTGGAATGGTAAACCGAGTCTTCCCGGCCGATTCGCTGGAGGAAGGCGCTCTAATGTTGGCAAATGAAGTCGCAAAAGCGCCTCCGTTTGCGATCAAGATGTTAAAAAGATCACTCAACAGGACAGCGGACATGCAAGGTTTCAGAAATGCCATTCAGGCGCACTTTGACACGCATGAGCTATGTCATACGACGCAGGAGTACAAGGATATTCGCTCCGGAGGGCTCGATAAAACGATCGCACGGACTAGATCCCTCGGGTAGAGCGATGGCCCTCTGACTTGCTGCACGGCGTGTGGAATGCAGTTTTCTAGACGTCAGGATGGAGTGAATAATGACAGCGTACGTTGTGCTCCTTAGACAAGTGACCAAGGATCCCCGTGAACTTGACACGTATCGGCCGATGGCGCGAGCAGCGAGCAAGGATCACCCAATGATTATTCGCGCCCTGCACGGGCGACAACGGGTACTTGAAGGTCCTGAAATAGAGGCGGTCTCGATCCTGGAATTCCCGACCTTCGAAGATGCCGAACGTTGGTACGACGCTCCGGCATACCGTCGGGCACTGCCTCACCGACTGCGGGGCGCTGACTACATTGCGGTCATTGCTGAAGGTTGCGGATCCGAAGTCGTGAAGTCATAGACTCCTTGGTGCGAGCCCTTGTGGGCGTCTTCTCCACCATATAGAACTCGCGGTCAGTCTGTGCACTGAGCGGAACTGATAGACGCCCTGTCAAAGACATTCAATCAGGCAGGCTGGAGGAAGGAATGACAACTGTTGTTGAGGCGCAGTATCAGGGGATTTTCCAGCCCCAATTGCTGGTTCATGCGCTTAGCTACAATCTCGACCGGCCATTTCTCCACTACGGAGACGATCAGATTATGACTGCGGGCGACTATCGAGATCTTGTTAGCCAATATCTGCAATCTTTAAGAGTGCTTGGCCTCGCGCGCGGTGCTCGAATTGGTGTGCTTTCTGCAAATAGGCCGGAGGTACTGGCAGTTACGGGGGCATGCCTTCTGGGCGAATATGTGTTGGTGCCGATGCATCCGCTGGCCTCGCTGGAGGACCATCAGTATGCAATATGCGATTCAGGAATGGAGGCCCTCATCTTCGACCCCGAGAGTTACAACGAGCGTGGGACCGCGTTGGCTGGGGCAACGGATGGGTTGTTGGCTCTCTCTATTGGACCGGCCACGACGGGGCGGAATCTTTGCGAGTTGGTGGGCAAAATGGAACCGGAGGCCTTGGTGGCGCCGGACACCAGTCCGGAAGATGTTTACCGCTTGTCGTATTCCGGTGGCACAACAGGCAAGCCCAAGGCTGTCGCTGGTACCCATCGAGTGGGCGCTGCCATGTTGAGCATCCTCATGGCCGAGTGGGAGTGGCCGGCCGAAGTCAAGCAACTCATGTGTGCACACCTGAGCCACGCAGGATCAGCAATGTTCCTGCCGACGCTACTTCGTGGCGGGGCGATGGTGATAATGCGTGGCTTTGATCCGTTGAAAGTGCTTCAAGCTATTGAGAAACACCGGATCACTTGTGTACTGCTCGTGCCAACCATGATTTACGCGTTGCTTGATCATCCTCGGGCCACTGAATTTGACCTGTCGAGTCTGGAGACAGTCTTCTATGGTGCGGCCGCTATGTCTCCTACTCGGCTCCGGCAGGGCCTTGCGCGTCTAGGCCCTGTGTTCTTCCAGTGGTATGGGCAGGTCGAGGCCCCAATGACTGTGTGTGTGATGCGTCGAGCCGATCACGTTTCTGACGACCCTGAGAGGCTGGCATCGTGCGGTCGTCCAGTTCCGTGGGTGCACGTCGAGTTGCTTGACGAGCAGATGCGTCGTGTACCGGACGGAGTTGCAGGGGAGATCTGTGTTCGGGGGCCACTAGTCATGGCGAGGTACCATAATCGCCCGGAGCAGACCGCCGATGCGCTTGCAGGCGGCTGGCTGCACACTGGTGACGTTGCTGTTCGCGACAAAGGCGGATTTCTCCGTATCGTCGATCGGAAGAAGGACATGATTGTGTCCGGAGGATTCAATGTCTATCCACGCGAAGTTGAGGATGTTCTTTCCGGCCATCCATCTGTAGCAAGCTGCGCTGTCGTCGGCCTTCCTGATCCGTACTGGGGTGAAGTTGTAACGGCGTTCGTGGTATTGCGCACTGACGAAAAACACTGCACGGAATCTCTACAGGCGCTGGTCCGCGAGAAGAAGGGTCCGGCACAAGTTCCTAAGGTGATCGAATTTGTTGATGAGCTGCCGCTAACTGCGGTTGGAAAAATCGATAAAAAATCGTTGCGTGCCAACTATAAGTTATGTAGCGACCGGACGGTGACCCAGTGAGGTTGGCTTATTGGTTTTACCGAATGTTCATCCGCGCATCGTAGGTAATCTTGACGCTTCAGGGCGGGGCCGGGGGCACGTACACATTCGGACCCATCTCAACGCGCGTGCCTCAATCCGGGCGATTTCCGGTGGGCTGTTCATAGGAAAAAGGGCTGAACATGAAAGAGTTTGTTCCGTTCATCGTCGGAGTAGGTGGTACATCAAGGGCTGGCTCTTCGACAGAATTGGCTCTGCGCTTTGCACTGAGCGCGGCAGAGCGCGCTGGCGCAAAGACCGCATTAGTGGCTGGCCCAGAGCTTGAGTTTCCGATGTATTCGACGGATCGTTCGGAGCGCTGCGACACTGCCTCGGAAATGATTGCGTTGCTCCGTCGGTGTCACGGCGTTTTTGTCGCCTCACCGGGCTACCATGGATCGGTTTCGGGTCTCATCAAGAACGCTTTGGATTACGTTGAAGATATGCGCAATGATGAGGCCGTCTACCTTGATGGCCGCGCCGTAGGGTGCATAGCCTGCGCATTCGGCTGGCAGGCAACTGGTAGCACACTGGCCGCCTTGAGATCGATTGTTCATGCACTTCGCGGATGGCCAACTCCCATGGGGGTCGCAATCAATAGCAGCACAAGAGCATTCGACACGGAAGGAAGATGCCTCGATGCTGGGGTCGAAAGGCAGTTGGAGCTGCTCGCGAACCAGGTCGTTGACTTCGCTCGGATGCGCGCGGCTGTCGGAAACGGTGGGGAAAGCGTTTTGAACGGTCAGGCGAAGCTAATGCAAAGGCGCCTGGGGTGATGAGAGACGGGGAAGAAGACTGACCGCGCAGCCATGCGGCGCATCGAGTCTGCCGTATGTTCGATTTCGAGATCTGTTATTGAGATGCGAGTTTGCGGACGCGCTCCTGAGTACATGTCTGCACGTGCTGCGTGCCTTGGGCGTCGAGGGACTTGCCTTGTTGGATCCGGTGGAGAAGGCGCATTGAACCGGTGGTAGCCCGGTGCAGATGTTTCGTGGGCCGATGTGGGCACGGGTGTGTCCGAAGCTGGCACAGCCCATGCCCGATGAATTGTCCTCCTAGCATCAGGTTGCCTTCAACCATCAAAGATGGGTACTCCCATCTGAACTATCTCTGACGATTTTGTCTGGTGCCAATGGATGCAATAACCATGTCCGATTCTCTTGAAAGCATTGATCCAGTCGGGTTCCGCGCCCAGGTTCGAGCGTTCCTGGATGAAGCATTGACACCGGAACTGCGACGGGCAGGGTGTGAGCAAATCGGCGTTTTTGCGCCGCCAGAGATCGGTCGCATCTGGCACCGCAGACTTTACGAGCGTGGCTGGATTGTACCGACGTGGCCGACGAAATACGGAGGACGGGGCTGGGGGCCTTCACAAAGGTACATCTTCGAGCAGGAGTGCGCGCTGGCCAACGCTCCCACGCTGTCGTCGGCGGCCCTGCTTATGCTCGGCCCCATCCTGATTCACTTCGGCACTGAGGAGCAGCAGACACGCTTCCTTCCGCAGATTAGATCTGGTGAAGATTATTGGTGTCAGGGTTATTCTGAACCGAGCGCCGGATCCGATCTTGCCGCACTAAAATGCCGAGCACACCGTGAAGGAGGCGAGTATATCGTTGAGGGCACAAAGATTTGGACCACGCATGCCCATTGTGCGGACTGGATCTTTCTGCTTGTGCGAACCTCTACGCACGAGCGCCCACAGGAAGGAATTAGTTTTATGTTGGTTGATATGCGCTCGCCGGGAGTGGTGGTCCATCCGATCATCAGTATGTCCGGTGAGCACGAGGTGAATCAGGTGTTCTTCGACAGTGTTCGAACCCCGGCTGAGAACCGAATCGGCGATGAAGGTGCGGGTTGGACCGTCGCGAAGCGCTTACTTGAGTTCGAGCGCAGCGGAGTCTACGGACCACGCGTCCGCCGATTGCTGCTCCAGGCTCGCCGGATTGCCGAGGAGCGCGAAGATTGTTGGAGAGACGCGGATTTTCGTTGGCGTTATGCAGAACTGAGCATCGATTGCGATGCGCTTGAGGCAGCGGAGTTGCGAATGCTTGTCGAGAACGACTCACAGCGGGCAGGGGTCACTACATCCTTGCTCAAGTTAGCCGGCACAGAGACATTGCAACGTGCAAGTGAGCTATGCGTGACAGCAGCCGGTGCGGCGTCGCTGCATGCCCACGACCCTGCAAAGTCGGATATGTCTTCCCGAGATGCCCAAGTAGCGATGGCGCGGTACCTCAATATGCGCGCAGCAACAATTTACGGGGGATCCAGCGAGATACAGCGGAACATTCTCGCAAAAACGGCGCTGCAACTGTGAGCCCGCGGCGGGATAGCATGCACTTAGGTCTACGTTACACCCCTATGTGGAGCCAATGGCGCGCCTTCCTTGATGCGTCGGCGGCATAGGGGTTGCGAGGAAGGAGGGTATATGGATGGGATGGATTTCGCGCTAAACGATGAGCAACGTATGTTGCGCGATATGGTTGAGCGGGTCTCTGTCGAAAAATACGGATTTGGCGTCCGACAGGCAGCAATACTTGACCACGACGGCTTTCATAGGCCCTTCTGGAAGGAGTTGGGACAGCTTGGTGTGCTCGGAGCGACGTTACCAGAGAGTTGCGGTGGATCAGGGGCGGATCAAATGACTGCAATGTTGATCATGTCCGAGTTTGGGAAGAACTTGGTGATTTCGCCGTACCTGTCAACCATCATATGCTCAGCTACGCTGCTTGCTCGTCTTGGTACTACGATGCAGCGCGACCAGTACCTGCCCAGCGTGATCGAGGGCACCAGCATCATCGCGTTTGCTTGCGACGAGGCGAACGATGTGATTGACATCAATCACGTGAAGACATCAGCTTCGCCGAGTACGGGTGGATTTAAGATTACTGGCCATAAGACTGGCGTTGTGGGTGGCATCTGGAGCGACTATGTGATGGTGGTTGCAAAGATCGAAGGTACTGACCGCGCAACTGGAACATTTATTCTGCCGGTGGATACACCCGGCGTCGAGATGCGCCACTACCGAACAATTGATGGTGGAAGTAGTTCGACTGTCGATTTCCACAAGGCATTTGTGCCCTTGAGCTCGTGGATTGGTGAGTATTACGACAGTGGAGAGGCCGTCGAACGCATTCGCGATGAAGCTGCTGCAATGGTATGCGCGGACGCTGTGGGATCCATGGGAAGTCTGCTCCGTAAAACGGTCGAATATGCACGGACGCGGAAGCAATTCGGGACACCGATTGGAAAATTCCAGGTGTTGCAACATCGGATGGTCGATATGCTATTAGGGTGTAATCAATCGTCGTCGATTACCCACCACGCAGTGACGCACCTTGCTGCTAATCCGGTCCAACGAAAAAAGGCTGTGTCGGCAGCGAAGGCACTTGTCGGACGGTTCGGGCGCATGGTGGCACAGTCGGCCGTGCAGATACACGGTGCTATAGGTATTACTGACGAACTGGACGTTAGCCATCACTTCCGTCGTATCGAAACCCTTAATCTTTGCCTCGGTACAATTGATCGGCATATTCGCCGGTACGCAGATCTGTTAGACACAAGCGAAGCTTGAATGGCCGAGTGCTATCGCGGCATGGCCCGGAACCTCAATCTCACACGTGGGAGGTGCGTCGATGAAACTCTACTTCTCCCCCGGCGCATGCTCGCTGTCGATCGATATCGCATTGCGCGAAGCGGGTATCGACTTCGAAGGCATCAACGTGAATCTGCAGACGCACAAGCTTGCGAACGGTGAGGACTACTACGCGATCTCACCACGCGGCTACGTGCCGCTCGTCGAGTTCGACGACGGCTCGCGGCATACCGAAGCCGCACCGCTGCTGCAGTACATCGGCGATCTCGGTCCGCACCGCGCGCTCATTCCGCCTGCCGGCTCGGCGGGGCGTCTCGCGGTGCTTGAGTTGCTCACGTTCGTCAGCACCGATCTGCTGAGCATGAGCACGATATTCGATGGGAATTCCGGCCGTTTTGATCATCCAGCGTGATGTATTCGTAGTGACGAACCTCATTCACGTGCTCAAATTGGTTTGTTGACAGCAACGAATCCGGTGCTCGATTCTTCGATCATCTCATTCCCATGGGCTCTCAGATGATCAGCGAAATCATTGGCAACAGCCGATTCGAGGCATTTCTGGCAAGCATCGACGGCGACCTCGCCGCGCGGGCGAAATCGAAAGGCTGTGCGCACTGTGGCGGCACCTTGCACAGCGCGACCTATCCACGCAAGCCTCGTGGACTATCGGAATCAGCTGACCCGCAAAGCCGACGCCACAGCTTTTGCTGCGAGGCATGTCGGCGCCGTACTACGCCCGCGTCAGTCCGATTCCTGGGGCGCCACGTGTACACCGGCACCGTCGTGGTCCTGGTGTCTGCGATGGACGAAGGCGTGACGAACCGGCGAGTCGAAGAACTGGGCCGCGTGCTCGGTGTGCATCGCCGCACCCTGCAGCGATGGCGACACTGGTGGCGCACCGTGTTTGCCGCAACCCCGTTTTGGTCTATGGCACGGGCCAACCTGATGCCGCCACCGGACGCCGCCGCCTTACCGGGCGGCCTGCTGGAACGCTTTGCTGGACCAGACGCACCGACGAGGCTGGCCCAGTGCCTGCGGTTCCTTGCCCCGCTTTACGGGCCTTACGGCGATCACGCTTGTTGATGGAAGCAAGCACCCGCAGAAAATGTCGCTTGACTGCCGGAGGAACCCCGTAATCCCTTGCCAGCCCTTCAGACTGACCGTTAAAGGCCGCTCCGTTTAGGCATCGTGTCGCTGAATTCAAGCGCCAGTGCCGCCGGCAATCGTGTTGCCCAATTCCTGATGCCGACGCGGCATCGCTGTCAGTGGGACTGGCTTGGTCGATCGTCCATCATTTTCGATGATCATGGGCCCATCGAATATCGTGCTCATGCTCAATCTGCACAAGACGTTCAGCCCGTGGCTCTCGCAGGCG
Source organism: Paraburkholderia sp. GAS348 (assembly GCF_050434205.1). NCBI lineage: Bacteria > Pseudomonadati > Pseudomonadota > Betaproteobacteria > Burkholderiales > Burkholderiaceae > Paraburkholderia > Paraburkholderia sp. GAS348. The sequence goes on along the minus strand of NZ_JBNPVT010000002.1, from coordinate 541,728 downwards.
CAGACGGCCGAGTCGACGAAAGTCGCATGGCGCGCGAAGCTCGCGACGCGATTCGTGGAACTGGACCGCGCGCTCGGCGGCCGCAGAGTATCTGACGAGCAGATTCACGATTGCCGATGCGTACGCGTTTGCGATCGTCAACTGGAGCCGGATGGTCGCGATCGATCTATCGCCTTATCCACATCTGGAAGCATATCCGGCCCGTCTCGCAGCACGACCTAAGGTGCGTGAAACGCTGCTGGCGGAAGGGTTGCTGAAGGCCGACGCCGCCTGAAGCTCCATCGATGCCTATGCTGCCCGATGTGCCGCATGGCCGGCAATGCGCAACCATGCGGCATGTGTTCACTCAAGTGAGCGTGGCAAGGGTCTCCTGCGTTGTCTCCACCACGAGCATGCCGGCGCACAAGCCCGGCTTCACCGCGGGATTCGGAAACACGATGCGCTCTTCGACGTGCCGCACCGCATAGCGATAGTCGCCGTCGCGCACGAGCAGCGTGTTCTTGCCGAACGGTATGAAGTTCGGCACATCCTCTGCGACGAGCAGTTCGAAAGCGTCGCTTAGCTTCGTGATCTGGTCGATCACGGTGAACACGCGCGGCAGCAGTGCATCCGATATCACTCAAATATATCGGGTTCAGAACTCCTTTTTAAACGCGTTGGTCAGGTTTGTGCAGCTTCAATGCAACTGCCAGAAACCCCTACCACCAAGGACGCTGTGTCGCGATTACGAGAAACGTTAGCTGGGCAAGGGAATCGACCGCGGTGAGCAGCGAACAATCGGGGCCATTTTTCCCAGCCTAATGTTGCTCCGGAATGTCTCCATCAACGATAACGGCGCTATAGTCTCCACCGCGCAGACGGTGAGACAGCGCTTCGCGATAGGCAGGGGTGTCGTACCAATGCACCGCGTCCTCGAAGGATGGAAATTCGAGTATTACTATCGACTCGATCTCTGGGCCTTCGAGTACCTTGTGTCGTCCCTGAAATGCTCGAATGATCAAGGGATGGCCGATGGAAGCGGCTTTTGCTTTGGAAAGGTAGGCGGCGATCTCTGCTGCGTCCAGGGTCGCCCTTCTGACAACTACAACAAAGGCGGTCACGGGTCCTCCGCTCTATATAGACAATGAATAGTGCACTTGAGCAAATTACCTGATTGGGTGTCTAACAGCGCTCGGTCTCAGATCTCTCGCTCTCGTTTCCGTCTCCCATGGGTTTGCCTAAGGAGCAATGCGCTGTGGTGACCTGTTCCTTAATCGCAAGGTCCAGTGTTTGCTGATGGAACGAGAACGAGGCGGTTATTGGATCCGTAGAGACGAGTATGGCAATGGGGTGTGTCTCCAGGAAAATGACCAGGTCGACACTTCTGAGTTCGTCGCGACATACGAGCTAGGCTCGCGAAGCCGGCTTCCGAGAAAACGACCGGCTAAACCGGTGACATGTCTTGGGACGGATGGCGGCGAGCTTCTATTTTCCGGGTTCAAACCCTTTCGAGAACGTGGATTACACATGCTGAGCCACGCCCAAAAGAGCCACCGACAACATGGGTAAGGCCCATCCGGGCGCCGACGACCTGCCGCGCACCTGCTGTACCTCGTAAATGAGTCGCCACCTCATAGAGATTGGCGATGCCCGTTGCGCCGAGCGGATGGCCCTTTGACAGAAGACCACCTGACACATTAACCGGAATTCGTCCCCCGAGAGCGGTTTCCCCCGCATCGATCATTCGGCCCGCTTCCCCCTCGTTGCACAGACCCAAGTTTTCGTAGTGCACCAATTCGGCCGTTGCAAAACAGTCGTGAAGCTCCACAAGGTCCAGTGCATCAGGACCTATTCCAGCGTGTTCGTACGCGAGACGTGCGCAGTTACGGGTGACCTCGCTGAAGTCGGGAATCGCAAACTCTTTCGCCGTATACGGTCCAGAAGTCATCTCCGAAGCGCGCACCCTCACCGCTCTCGGCAACAAGCCTAACCGCCGTGCGGCTCGCTCCGAAGCTATCACGGCGGCCGCTGCTCCGTCCACGTTGATGGAACACATCAACTTGGTGTTGGGCCAGGAGATCATCTCGGCCTCCATTACTTCCCGCAGCGTTGTCTCACGCTGACTCATCGCTTTAGGATTCATGGTGGAATGGTGATGGTTCTTGACCGCTACCTTGGCGAACTGCTCAAAGGTAGTACCGTACTTGCGTGCATGTTCTACTCCAATCTGAGCGAACATCGCTGGCATGGTGTTCGATCCGAGTACGCCTTCCTCGACAAAGCCGTCGGAACGGCCACTTCCGCCCAGCAGTCCGCGGCCCATTTGCTCTACGCCCACAGCAAGCACGATGTCGTATAGACCGGACTTCACGGCGATCAGCCCCTCTCGGAAGGCGGTGGCGCCGGTGGCACAAGCATTGGCCACGTTTGTGACAGGAGCGCCGGTAAGGCCCATCTCACGCAGAATGCGCTGCCCGACCATCAAATGGGCCTCCATCAGGTTGCCGCAATATAGTGCTTGCATGTCGCGGATCCCGAGCCCAGCATCGTCAAGTGCAAGCCAGGCGGCTTCCGCGCCGAGTTCGGGTACCGTGCGAGTCGGATAGCGGCCAAATGGGATCATGTCGATCCCGACAATATAAACGTCAGTCATCTGTGACCTCGGCGGGATGGGACGAAGTAGTAGGAGAGGAAGGGAGAGCCGTCCGCCGCCTTCTGGCCGGAATCGCGATAGACAATTTCCACTGGCATGTCGTAAGGCAGGGTACGAGGGTCAGGTGTAACGTCCGTTAGCGTACCTTTTAGTGTTCCGCCGCCATCCAAATTGACGACTGCTGCAACAAATGGGGTCATCACTCCCGGAAAGCTGCGGTGGACAACCGTATAGCTACAGAGGCGACCGCTTTCAGCCAACTGGATGGATTCCAGGCGCCCACGCGCACCACAGGCGGCGCACGCGATGCGTCTACCTGGCATGATGGCCCCACAATCCGTGCATCGCGAGCCGACGAGATGTGCGCGGCCATCCGGTGCGATGACAAGAAAAGGGACTGCGGGCACCACCCTTGCAATGCAAGCTTCAGAGAATATTTCGGGGAACATAGTTTGCAATCCTGTGGATGGGTGCGAAGCGGGAGAAATCAATTCTTAACCGCTTACCGAAAGCGCACCGTATCCGGTGGCCAGTCAAACCTGTGTTCCCGGCGGTCGCTTGAGTAAGAGTCGCCCTGTCGCTGAATGTTCTACGGGTGCACAACGGGATCTCAGCTCGAAGACGTCATAGAATCACAATGTAGAGTACTTTCTTCATCGAGGCAATAATTGGTATTCCTTAGTTTTTGAATGTTATTCAATTTTATTACGGAGACGGCAACCGAGACGCGCCTGGCACAACCCCGATCACTAACGCACGAGGTTTATAGGGCGCAATTTCCCGGCGGGAGTGATTGATACCACGCAGCATCCTGCTCCGCGACGGATGAGCAGGTCGCGGGAGTCGCAGAACACCTCGGAACATCAGATCTGGGGTTGGGCTTCCTGTGTCGAATTGAATCATTTCGTCGCACGGGGTTTCAGCCTCGAGGAACAGTGGCGTAGGGATGGCCATTCATGAAGTCCCACGACAGCCCAACGGGGGTGAGAGATATATATTCGATACAGAAGTAGCATTCGACATGGCCGGTTCTCGCGTGGGGCACGCCTTCTGAAAGTGGTGTCATCACCTCTCGCTTCGGGGGAGGCAGAATTTGTTATATGGTTGAGAGAGGAGATGCCCGGCAGGTTATCTGGCGATGGAGTCTTATGGTGGTTCAGGAGGAGCCTGGTGCGGTGCTCAGTGCTCTCCAGACTACCTTCGTCATAGCGCGAAGTCCGTCGAGATCCGGAGTGTTCTTGCCTGCCCGACGTACAAAGATGAGCAAGCCCTGCAAGTTTGATGTGAGCAATGCGCCTCGCAGGGCGCAGTCCTCTGAAGACAATTCAGGATTGATCTTCGAGACCAGGCCTGCAAATATCTCCAGGTTTTGTCCGGTGATTTCCTCGAGCAGATCACGAGCGAAGTCCTCGTGTTCAGCCAAACTCCAGAGTTCAATCGCAAAGGCGCTGTAGTGGCTATTCGGCCGCGCCAGCGCGCTAAATGTCTCGTCGGCAATCTTGTCCAGACGTGCCAAAGGCGTAAGCGAACTATCCCTGGACAGTTTGCGATACAAATCGAGGTAGCGGTCGCCCATTGCCTCGACGGTAGCCCGCAGCAGGTCTTCCCTTGTGCGGAAGTAGTGCTGGAGCGTGCTCAACCGAAGACCGGCCTCACTCGCGACACGCCGCTGGTTGAACGCCGCATACCCGTCGGTGGCGAAGGCGTTTATTGAAATCTCGAGGATTTCAGGCACGCGAGTGGTTCGGTTTCCCCGTCGCCTGGTCTCGCCTGCCGGATTGGTGGCGGACATATCTTCCGCCGTAATGGTTAGTTGTTTCATTTCTCTTCCTCGTCGCGGGATGGCCAAAGAACCCGAAGCACCAATCGAACCTCGCTGAGCCTGCATGGAGGCAGGCAAAGATGCCACAAGCGGGCGAGCATCGGCCACATACTTCAGTATACTATAGGTCATGAAACCTGTAAAACATGTCAAAGTTTTATGTCTGATAATTATTTTTTGCCATAAATTCGCGAATTAATTGGTGTTTTCCCGATGCGACGCGGCTTGCATCTCAGTCTTTTGACTACTATTATAGGTCCATAGACCGAGAGAAGCGAACTGCCTGCCGTCGAGCGGATTCCCTGGCGATGACGGGCCAGAAGGCACGCCGCCCGGGTCGGGTGCGGAGAACTCGGGAAGCGTTTGAGGAGCAGGAGATGGATACGGAGGGGCGTTTGCGGTGGTTGATCGACAAATGGTTGACACCCGCACCCGGGCGGACGATCAGACTGACGCGATACAGCTATCCGGGCACTAGTCATAATCGTTGCATACGCATCGAGTCATCCCGGGCGACGGGACCTTTTGAACTGTTCTTTTTCCGGCATGACGATGGTCGGTGGTGCGTGTTTCCTCCCGGGCGGGAGCGGCACATGATGGGACGATACGGTCGTGTTGCATAGCTGTGCTGCCATGCATTGGTGGGGCTGTTCGAACCCTGGCATGTCAGTTGATGGACCGGCACCGAGAGTGTGCCGCCTTGTCAGGCGACAGTGTCAGAGAGACTGCTATTCCGTCGTTGACAAGGAGCAAGGTGCCGTCCGTTCGCGGGCCGTTGTTGGGCCGCTGATGCACCTATAAGTTCGCAATTTTTGCCTGCGCGCCACAAGCTACCATTGGTTATCGCAGACTTTACTTAAGAAGTTTTCCTTAGTTATGTTTGAAGAGCCATTCGGTGATTTTCAAGATGTTAGGGCTACTTATGACATGGTATGGCGAACAATCCCGCCAACCGTGCCGCACCACCTCCGTTTGGCTGGAAGTGCCGGTGGCAACCTCATCAGTGATAGTGGAAAGACCGGCGGCTTTTAAAAAGAGAAAGACAGACAGGAGATGCTCAGCATGGTCACCCCCCCAACGGCTCCCCGTGAACCGGATGTAGTCGATCGTCCGTATGTGCGCGGCAGGATGAATTTCACTTGGAACGTCGCAAGTGCGACGTCGAATCTGCTTGACCCATCGAAGACCTGTCGTCCGCTTGAGACCCGTGAGACCAGGATCTGGGACGCTTGCTCCACCCGGGGCAGTCTGGGCCTTGGCAGGGAAGGCTTCGTGCCGCTGGATCACTCCGGCAGCGTTTCGCACCTTCGGGATATCAAGCAACTGGACAAGTGCGAGAGTGCGCCATGAAGCGGTCATCGGTAATACGCTCTGTCAAGTCGGTTACTCTTATCGCATTGCCACTTGCGGTTGCAACGCAATCTCACGCATTTCAAATTGAGACTTCCGATCCAGATTTGGAAATACACTGGGACAATACAGTGTCCTATAACGGTGGAGTGCGCGTACAGGGCCAGAATCCTGCAATTCTGAACAATCCGAATTCTGGGATATCTGATAACAAATTTGGCAAGGGCGACCTGTTTGAAAATCGCGCCGACGTGCTCTCCGAGTTCGAACTGATCTACAAGAATCGGTATGGCTTCAGGGTCAGTGCAGAGGGTTGGTACGATGCAGCCTACCACAACACATCGGTTGGACCCGCTGCTGGGCCTGCGTCAGTTGGAATTCCATCGACGTACACAAACAACAAATATTCCAGCTATATCGACAAGTATTACCGTGGACCCGGCGGCCAACTGCTCGACGCCTTTGTATTCGGAACATTCGACGCTGGTTCCGTACCAATCAGCGTAAGACTGGGGCAGACATCTGTCTATTGGGGCGAAGCACTGTTCAATACCGCCAACAGCATTGCGTATGCGCAAGGACCGATTGACATCAACAAAGCAATAACGAGTCCAAGCGCCAAATTGAATCAATTGTTCCTGCCGGTCAGCCAACTGTCTATGTCTGCCCAGGTAACCCCCTCATTGTCGCTGGCTGGTCAGTATTTCCTGGACTGGATACCAAACCGCTATCCCGAAGGTGGGACCTATTTCGGAATCGCCGACTTCCTTTTTAATGGGCCTGACCGGCTCTTCACGGGATCGCCGCAGCAACCGTTCCTGCCCCGGTTGACTGCTCTGACGCCTCATTATCAGGGTAACTTTGGTGTAAACGCGCGTTGGCGGCCGGACTGGCTTTCGGGCGGTACCATCGGCGTCTACTTTCGTCGTCTGGCGGAGACGGCGCCTTACGAGGCGCCGCTAGTCAGTTCATCTGGCTACCGGCTTGTGTATAACGATAACGTCAAGCTATATGGCATCAGTCTGAGCAAGTCGATCGGCGACGTTAGCGTAGGCAGTGAAGTTAGCTATCGAGCTCACACAGCGCTCGCGAATGTCGGTATTGATCCGGCAACGAAGCAAGGTCCTATCGGCGACGTCATCAATGGCCTATTGAATGCCACGTATATCCTGCCGCGGACTCCTCTATGGAGCACCGGCTCAGTAGCCGCCGAGTTGGCTTATACGCATCTGCAACGGATTACAGCCCAGCCGCAGCTCTATAACGGAGTTGGGTCTGTTGCGTGCCAGAACGGCGGGACAAGCACGGGTTGCTCGACCCGCAACGCCGTCGCACTCACAGTCAACTTCGCTCCACAATACCTTCAGGTGTTGCCCGGTGTAGACCTGACTATTCCGATAACCGTTTCGACTGGACTAGCCGGCACCGGGCCGACCAACGGTTCGAGTTTTCAGCAAAGCTGGTCGTGGCAGGTCGGTGCATCGGCGGTGATCCGACAGAAGTACACGGTCGCGCTGTACTACGGCGGCTTTCATAGCCGATATCAACAGACGAGTGCCGCGGGTGCTCCCCTGGCGACAACGACCGGAGCCGGCCCCTATATGTACAACGATAAAGGATATGTGCTGCTAACGCTTCAGGCGGCGTTCTGAGATGAGGAGTGAAATCATGGGTTTGATTAAGAGTGCGATCGCAATGTCGGTGGCGATTCTTGTTGTGGGACACGCGTGCGCAGAAGTCACTGATAGCGAGGCTAAGGCGCTCGGAACAACGTTGACGGCGTTCGGTGCCGATCCTAAGGCGAGTGCGGACGGCCTGGTCCCTGCATATACAGGCGAGCCGATCAAGCCACCGGCAAGCTATAAGGAGGGGAGTGGGCGCTTCCCCGACCCGTTTTCAAGTGAGAAGCCGGTGGTCTCGATAACGCAGAAAAACATGGCGGAGTATAGCGATAAGTTGACTGAGGGAACGAAGGAACTCCTTAAGCGCTACCCTGATTTTCGTGTCGACGTATTCCCCTCACATCGGACCATGGTCTACCCACAAAGGGTACTCGAGACGACGAAGGAGCTGGCCCGCGCCGCGAGTCTGAGCTCCGATAACTTAAAGGTCGAGAACGCTTGGGGCGGCATTCCGTTTCCAATCCCGAAGCGTGGCGCGGAGGTAATCTGGAACTCCACGCTTGCTTACACACACTTCTCTCACGACGGCTTGAACAGCGCCTTTTTGGTCGACTCTTCCGGGAACGCGACGGAGGTCGGACGTAACAGGGTGATGGCCTACACGGCTTACTACGATCCCGCCGCGAAACCAGACCAGTGGTATAGGAAATGGACTACGACATTTGTCGGCCCACCGTCGTCGGTGGGTCAGAAGATCCTGGAGTGGCTGCCGTTGAATTATCAGAACGATGACGAGACGATCTATGCCTATACCCCTGGACTTAGACGTGTACGTCTCGCACCGGAGCTTACCTATGACACTCCCGTTTCCTTTATTGGTGGAGCTGAGCTTGGTGATGAGGTAAATCTATGGGACGGTAAGATGGACCGGTTTGATTGGAAAATTGTTGGAAAGAGGGAGATGATAATTCCTTATAACACCTATCGGTTTCACTTTGAAACGCCGTTGAGCCAGATGCTCGGAAAACACTTCATTTCACCCGATGCGCTGCGATGGGAGGTTCACCGGGTCTGGGTGGTACAGGCAGATTTGAAGCCCTCAGCGCGTCATGTTGTTTTACGGAGAACATACTATGTGGACGAGGACTCGTGGGCAATCGTCGCCACGGATGCATATGACCACTCTGGCAATATCTATCGCGCCGGCTTTGGACCACACTTCGTTCCGTACGGAGGCGTTCCGGATCAGCCATTTCTTAATCAGTTTATTTACGATTTCTCAAAGGGCAACTATTCGATGGCTGGCATTGAAACCCCCAGTGGATTTTATAGAGTCTTGCCGGACGTGCCATTTAAGTCGGGGTTGACTCCGGATGCGCTGGCCGGTGCAGGCGTGCGGTGATTGAAGTGTCTGTGAGACGCAACCGCAAGTGGTACGGAAGCAGACTCTTGACAAACAGTACCTGGTGAAGAAACGGGAATGTCAAATGCCTACTAGACTCTTGCTATTCGTGTTGGGTCTCACCCTCTCTTTCTGGGCATTTGCGACCACGGGTTTTGTTGACCCGCTTGTTACTGCCGCGCCCAGCGTATCGCGTCCTTCACGCTCGCCGTTGACTGCGATCACCACTGCTGGAGACCGGCTGGTCGCAGCAGGGTGGCGCGGGCTGATCATGTATTCCGATGATGGCGGTGAATCCTGGAGGCAATCCTCGGTGCCTGTTTCCGTGGATCTGACGGCGGTTGCATTTCCGACTCCAACCGACGGTTGGGTAGTTGGGCATGATGGCCTCATATTGCATAGCGACGACGCCGGCAAGACCTGGCACAAACAAATGGATGGCGTGGAAGCGAGCAAGCTGACGATCGCGTATTACCAGAAAAAAGTCGAGGAGGGAGACCAGCGGGCACGTTCGCTGCTCGATGATGCGCGAGCGCACGAGAAGGATAATGCGAGTATCCCGCTCCTGTCGGTTCTTTTCCTGAATGCCCGAGAGGGATTCGCGGTTGGATCGTTCGGCTTGTCAATGCACACGTCAGACGGTGGCCGGCATTGGCTGCCCTGGGGTGACCACATGGATAACCCAGAGGGACTTCATCTGTTCGGCCTATGCGAGCTGAACGGCAGTTTGTATATCGCGTCAGAGAAGGGAACAGTGTTCGTACGGCGACCGGGAGAGCAGCAGTTCGTCCGCGAACTGACGGGCTATCGAGGCAGCCTCTTCGGGGTAGTCAGCGTCCGAGACGTCGTCGTTGCCTACGGGCTACGCGGCACGGGATTCAGGTCGATTGATGGTGGGCGAACGTGGTCAGCAGTCGAGACTGGGACGGGCGCGACTATTACCGCAGGAACTGCATTGCCTAACGGACGACTGGCTTTGGTTGACGTTGCTGGCTCGGTTACTCAGAGTGATATCGGCATGACGCGATTTTCGATTTCGTCAAGAGTGCGTATGCCAATGCTCACTGGAATAGCTTCGCCCAAGCGGCAAGGATGGGTGGTAATTACAGGAGTCGCGGGGAATCAGGTCGTGGATGCCCACGTGGCTCCGTGACGGTTTACGCGAAGCGAATCTTACACCAACTGTGCAGCGGTTCTTAACGGTTGTCGCGATGAGGACGTAAATGGGACCGATAATTGATAGTTCCGGCAGCTTTCCAGTTGTGGGAAAACTGGAGGAATTCGATACCACCAGCGGTGGCCCTCTGGAGCGGATGATTTTCAATCATCGGGGGTGGATCGTGTTCGCATTTCTGATAGTTTCGGCGCTTCTCACGCTCAGTGCTAGCAAGCTATCCATTAATGCCAGCTTCGAAAGCATGATTCCTCAGTCACACCCTTATATTAAAAACTACTTTGATAATAGGGGCGCACTACGAGGGCTTGGCAATTCGGTGCGAATCATAGTTGAATCGAAAAACGGGACGATTTTTGACTCCTCTTATATAGGAAAACTAAAGAAAATAAATGACGCATTGTTTTTACTTCCCGGTGTCGACCGGTCATGGATGAAGTCCCTATGGACGCCTTCCGTTCGGTGGACTGAAGTTACCGAGGAAGGGTTTCAGGCAGGTCCCGTGATGCCGGACCACTACGATGGATCCAAGGAGGCGCACTCGGCGCTGGCGGTCAATATTGTGCGCGCTGGTCTGGTTGGAAGTCTGGTCGGGAAAGACTACAAGTCGACGATGATTGTAGTGCCGTTAGTTGATACGGATCCCGCAACCGGTAAGGCTCTGGATTACGTATCCTTTTCGAATGAGATCAGCAAGCAGGTGCTTAGCCAGGCAGACAGTGATACAAAAATTCACGTTATAGGTTTCGCGCAGCTTGTGAGCAATCTAATTCATGGGCTGCGGCAATTTCTCCTCTTTTTTTGCATTTCAGTGGCAATCGCTACGGCATTTGTGCGCTGCTATACCCGCTGTTGGCGCAGTACGACTATATTAGTGGGAGCTTCCTTGATCGGCGTAATCTGGATGCTCGGTCTGATGAGACTTTTAGGATACTCGTTGGATCCGTACTCGATATTGGCTCCGTTTCTGATATTTGCTATCGGTCTCAGTCACGGGGCGCAGAAGATGAACGGGATCATGCAGGACATTGGGCGCGGCGTTCACAAGTATGTGGCGGCTCGATACACGTTCCGTAGGTTGTTCGTCACTGGTTTTACCGCATTGCTGACAAATGTTGTTGGATTCGCGGTGCTGATGGTAATTGACATTCCCGTTATAAGGGGGCTTGCCATAGCGACGAGCGTTGGCGTATGCGTACTCATTTGCACGAAGTTGATATTGGTTCCTGTGGCGCTGTCTTACATCGGAGTGAGTGAGGAGGCCGCGACAAGGTCAGTGAGCGAGAATTCAAAGGGAACAGGAATTGGGCGACGCCTCGCGCGACTGCTGACGCCCTTTACTGCGCAAAAAGGCGCAGCCGTCGCTGTCATTTTGGCAGGACTGATGGGCGGTTCTGGTTATGTGATCAGTCGACACTTGGAAACTGGGGACCTCAATTCAGGGGCGCCCGAACTTCGGCCGCGGTCGCAATACAATCTCGACGTGGCGTATGTTACTCAGCACTACGGGTTCACAGACGATCAGTTCGCAGTTATGGTCAAGACGCCTTCCGGAGGATGCAGCAAATTCGAGACACTACTCGAAGAAGATCGACTGGGCGTACAGCTCATGAATACGCCAGGCGTCGAGGGTGTCACCTCTCCAGCGGCACTCGTTAGAGGCATTTCCGCGGCCAACAACGAAGGGAATCCGAAATGGATGACGATAAGTCGCGATCCGTTGGTGATTGCACCGGCGATGCAGCAGGTCATCGCCAACTATCCGGAGCTAGTTAACAGTGACTGTTCCGTTGTCCCGATCATTGCACATTTGACGGATCATCGTGCCGAGACGTTGGAGAGAATGGTACGAACAGTTCAGGCCTTCGCATTGCAGCACGATGCTCCTGACAGAAAATTTTTGCTTGCGGCAGGCTCTGCGGGGATAGAGGCGGCCACCAACATCGTAGTTGAGCAGGCAAATCATTTGATTCTGGTTCTTCTGTATTCTGCCGTTGTGGTGCTGTGCTTTATAACGTTTCGAAGTATTAGCGCAGTCGTGGTCGCGGTACTGCCACTTGTCCTGACCTCTGTGCTTTGTGAGGCGTTGATGGTGGTACTCGGGATCGGTGTAAAGGTAGCGACGCTCCCGGTCATCGCTTTGGGGGTTGGCGTCGGAGTCGACTATGCACTCTATCTTCTGAGCATCCAGTTGGCACTGCAGCGGCGAGGTGCGACGCTCGCGGAAGCATATCAAGGAGCAGTCGAATTCACAGGAAAAGTAATAGTGCTTGTCGCTCTGACGCTCGCAGCTGGCGTGGCGACATGGGGGTTCTCTGCGATCAAATTCCAAGCGGATATGGGAATCCTCCTGATGTTTATGTTTCTCTGGAATATGGTCGGCGCTCTCGTTTTGATTCCTGCACTATCGCATTTCTTGCTGAGAGGGGTTGTACAGAAGAGGAGTCAACCACTGGACGCACCCGCTTCGGATAAGGGTCGAAGCTCGGACGCCACGGTGGATGATGCCGTGTTGACGGAACCAGCGAGTCGATCTACCTGAATCGTGGGGGGCGAAGAGTGGGAGCTGGTTTTTTCGTGGCGTCGCGTCTCGGGCAAACCTGGAGCGGTTAACGCGCGGGCTGATCGGATCGACATGCATTGATGTGAAATCGTGGTGATCGACAGGCGTCTGACGGACTTCTCGATGCATTGGGTGTATGGGCGTTATGTCGACGGAAAGGCAACTCACTTATATTTAGGAGGATGTATGCAAGTTGAGGAAAGCTGGCGAGACATTGAGGAAATCAAACAATTGAAGGCCAAATATGTCCGTTACGGAGATACCCAGCAATGGGAGAAGTTTAGAGAGCTCTTCACGGAGGACTTCGTAGGTGTGTATGAGGTCATTCCACGCTCCTCCAGTGAAGAGTCCAATACGGCGAGCATCGAGGGCCGGGACAAGTTCATCGGAGGAATGGCGGTTTTGCTCAAAGGAGCTCGCACCGTACATCAGGCCTTTCTTCCTGAAATTACATTGTCTAGTCCGACAACCGCAGAAGGTATCTGGGCGATGCATGACTGGGTGCAGATGCCGACCAGCGAATTTCAAGGATGGGGCCACTATCACGAGCGATATGTGAAGGTTGACGGAGTTTGGAAGATCGAATACAGCCGAACCACACGGCTTCGGACGTGGGAAAAATTCATCTGAAGACTGGAGGTCAGGATGTTCTTTCATCACATTTGCATTGTTACGACCGATCTCGACCGGCAGGTGGATTTCTGGCAAAAAATTATGGGTTTTAGTCTTAGGGTACGGACGATCATCCCAGATGGGGAGAATTGGGCGCCAACCGTCCTTGCGCCTCGCGCGTTGCTAGCGGATCTCTATAAGACACCCGGTGCAAAGGCAGACGTTGCGGTCATGGTCTCAGAACAGGGCGCAATCATGGAACTGCTTGCACCAATTGTGCCAGAAGTTCAGAAGACACCAGCTGATAAGTTGCTTTATAAAGATAGCGGAATTCGTGAGATTGCCCTCGCAATTGAAGGCATCGATACGTTTTATAACAAGGTGCGCGCGGCTGGCTACAAGACTCAAACGGAGTATGTTTGGCCTGCCGCCAATTTGGGGAGAACGTTCATTTTTTACGATCCCGATGGAAATATGATTCAGATGTGGGAGCATAACCCTGATGCTGTTGATAGCATTCGCGCAAATTGACCTAACTCTAGAAAGGACATGCCGTGAGAGTGGTGGAACTTACCGGTGTCGGTGTTGATGCGCTGCGGGTAACGGATCGTAAAGAGGGAGCTGTTGCTGCCGGTTTGGTCCGTCTCAAAGTGAAAGCGATCTCACTTAACTATCGTGACTTGTTCGTAGTCAAGGGATATATGCCAGTCCAATACCCGCTTATCCCGCTATCGGATGCCGTCGGAGAAGTGGTCGAAGTAGGTGCTGGCGTAAATCGTGTGAAGACGGGTGACCGCGCAATTGCGACCTATTATCCCGATTGGCTCGATGGCACGATCGCTCCGCATAAGTTCGAAAGGGACCGCGGGGGTACATATGACGGCGTTGCCACAGAATATCTGGTCGTCTCCGAGGCTGAGCTTGTCAAAGTACCGGATTTTCTCAGCGACGCCGAGGCGGCGACGCTTCCCTGTGCCGGGGTTACTGCCTGGTCGGCGATAACTGAGAGTTCGAATATTAAGGCGGGAGACGCTGTCCTTGTCCAGGGCACCGGTGGTGTGTCCTTAATGGCGTTGCAATTTGCCATGGCCGCCGGCGCCGAGACTTTCATCATTTCGTCGAGCGATGCGAAGTTGGAGCGCGCGAAGGCGCTTGGTGCGCATCACACAATCAATTACTCTCACACTCCAGGTTGGGGGAAGACTGTGTCGGAGCTGACGGGTGGGCGCGGCGTTGACCTCGTTGTGGATGTGGCAGGATCCACACTTGGTGAATCGCTCGTTGCAGTGGCCAATGGTGGGCATATCTCACAGGTCGGCATTCTCGGAGGGATGGAGGCGAGCCTGCCCATTTACTTATTGATGACCAAGTCTGCTCATATCGACGGGATCATGTCCGGCAGCCGGGATGCGGCGGAGGTCATGATGCGCGCTATCGCAATCGGGAAGGTCAAGCCGGTGGTCGATAGCGTTTTCGGGTTCTCCGAAATTCCAGCCGCTCTCGAACATCTGGATAGCCGCAATCATTTCGGCAAGATCGTCATCACGGTTGATTAACAGGCACGAGGATCTGGTCCATAACGGAGGTACCCGAGGTTATTCGACAAATGAAAAATCAGGAATCTGCTCGATCGTCTGATCTCCAGAACCGTTACCGTGCCGGTCTACTGCTTTCCGAAACACTCGTAGTCAGTAGCCGTTTCACCCGGACGCCGAGACGGCGACCGTACCGATTTTGGTCAACGCCTCGGTCATCTCCACCAAAATCGGCGGAGTTCGGCCCAGTTTTCTGCACGCCCCAACCGCACGAATCGATGATAAATCGACGACCGCGCGTGAGGTGTCGATCTGGTCTGCCGCACACAGTTCGGCCAGCAACAGTTGGTGTAGTTGCGCCCAGACGTCAACCCCCTGCCAGTTGCGCAGACACGTTCAATGTTTTCGAATGCGGCGTCAGACTCGGCGCGTCATTTGGCCTATTCAATTGAGCTTCATGAATAACGCGTGGGGCCTGACCGGTGGTTAAGAGTTGCGAAAAGGCTCTCCGGTTCGTTCGGACTGACCGCATTTCGTCAGCCGAAATATGCGACCGCTACGCCACTAGGCACGCCGACGTGGTCCGCGACTTCTACGTTCGGTTAAAACTGGCGAGCATAACGAGGCGAAACCTCGTCACATAAATTGACAGTGAGCTGTGCTGCATTGTCGAAGGGTGGCGTAATGAGGCCAGCAGAAGCGGGAGTAAAACGCGGATTCGAACGGTTTCAAGATTGCGGTTTTCTTGCCGGTTTTGGCAACCGGATTGTCGGGCGGTTCGCGCATCGGTATCGGGTCTCGCCAACTCGCGTCTTCGAACTTTTGAAATGATATACGCTGCGCGCACCCAAAGCGGACCTGGGCGTCAATTAAGAGAGGAGGTGCACACTATGTCTAACTATCTTGTTTACACCTGCCAGGCGGTGAGAGACCGGGCGGGACTTGAGCGCTACTGGCGAGACGCGCCGGCGGTCTACCCCAAGAATAATGTCGATGTGCTCGCAGGGTATGGCCCCTGCGAGGTGCTCGACGCAGATCAGGATGAGCGCGTCGAAGGAGTTGTTATAGCTGAGTTCCCGCCCTTTGAGCAGACGGTCGAGTGGTTCAACGGTGACGCATACGTCCAGGCCCGCAAAGACCGAACGAATAGCAACGACTATCTCGGCGTGGTCGTGGAGAGTGGGGTCGCTCCTGTCAGTCAACACAGCGCCGACAAGCCTGTCTACGTCATCGCCATTTGCCGTGAAATACTCGACCAGGGGGCGCTCAATACCTATTGGCAGCGCGTGAATGAAACGCTGGCGGATTACCAGGCCCAGGTTCTAATGGATCATGGCAGGTTCTTGATCCTGGAAGGACAGGGTCCCGTGCAGGGCGTAACGGTCTATGAATTCCCCTCAAGGGATGCCGCAAAAAGTTGGCATGACAGCGCGGCTTATCGGGAGGCCCGGCAACATCGGAAAACGAGCGCAAAGTATCTGGTCGTCCTGACAGAAAGCGGAGTGCCGCCCGTCGAGCAACGGATGCCGCACACCAGAGTGGCTGGCTCAACAACGCCCCGGTAAATTTTAAGATTCACGTCGTCGGCAAACGGTGGCACATTACGGCATGTCGCAGCTGCAACCTCGAGGAAACGGCGATCGTCCTCATCGGCATGTTCGAGGTCGACGAGATGCAGCGCGCACTCCAGTCCCTCGAACGATTCCAGCAAACTATTGCATCTACCGGTTGAATCCGCCGGTGCAGAGCCGACGTTCGAGTGTCAAGAGCTACGGTGAGAGAGAACTACTCTTCATGGCCGGTAGTACTCCATCGGTATCTGGCGAAATAGCGGCCGCACGGACCTCGTCGAACTGGTTCAGTTGCTGCCGGTAAGGACGGCGCTAGATTTCAGTCTGCTTAGAGCTCTCCAGCGCATCGCCAATTTTGATGCCAAGGTATTGCGCCGTACTCTCCAATTTCGTCGCATGCGCATGCGCATGCGCATCACGTCGCGTACGCGAGTAACGATGTACACGGAGTATTGGCGACCGTCTGCACCTCAAGGCGCCGGTTTCGCCTGCCCATTCTGGCCGGCGCTCGTCAGCGCATTTCGTTCCGCTCGATGTTTGGCGGCAACCTTCTCTTGCGCAGCCTGAAGATCTGCGGGATATGAGCCGTCATCGCCCTGGGACGGGTTGTAACCCGCTGCCTCCAGTTCGTAGAGTTGATGCATGACCTCTGCGCGCGTGACTCGATGTGTAAGCGGGTCAGGCATGGTTTGCGCAAGCACGCCAGCTGAAGCCGACATCAGAATCGCGCCAGCGACCGCCAGGTTGCGCAGCGACTGGTCGAATAACCGAATTTGTGAGACTGATTTCATGGCAATACTCCAGATGTATCAAGTTGATTAATTTCAGACTCCTGAGTGTTTCGCGAGTATCAAGCGATATGCATTGAGTAGACTGCGTTTGATCGCCGAATATTCCCGGGCCTGAAAAAAGAGGCACGGGCACCCTTTGGAACGCCCGAAATAATTTCTAACAAGATGGGAATAAACGTGCGGCCGACCTGGTAAACGCTGTCATCCGGCCTCGTCGTCAAGCCGGATGGAGCGATGCGCGAACGACCGGGAGGTCGGTTGACGTTGTTGAGCAGGTCGCGCGTGGTGTGGAACACGGGTATCCATGGTGCGGATGCGCCAATATCTTGCGGGTTAATTGCATGTAATCTGGGGATCACTCAATGAAGAAGCAACTTCTGGCATTAGCAACGCTGTGCCCGCTGGCAGGTGTCGTCCATGCGCAAAGCAGCGTGACGTTGTACGGCCTGATCGATGAAGGATTCGAGGCCGTCAGCAATGTACCGGTGGCTGGCAAGGCCGGCGGTGGCACCAAATACGCGCTCGATGCCATCAACGGACTGAACGGCACACGCTGGGGTTTGCGAGGCACCGAGGATCTGGGTGCTGGTATTGCCGCGATATTCACGCTTGAGAATGGTTTCGACCTCAATACCGGCAAGCTCGGGCAGGGCGGTGCCGAGTTCGGCCGCCAGGCTTTCGTCGGCTTGAGCAGCAGCCGGTTCGGTACGCTCACGCTCGGCCGTCAGTACGACAGCGTGGTGGACTATCTGGGCAACTTCGAATTCGGCGATTCGAATGTTGGTACAGCGCACTCGGCTCACCCAGGCGATTTGGATAACTTCAATAACAGCCGTCGAACCAACAATGCGATCAAATTCAGGAGCATCGATTATTCAGGGTTGACGTTCGGCGGCGTTTACAGCCTGGGAGGTGTGGCAGGGTCGTTCACGACTGACCAGGTCTATTCGCTCGGGGCGGGCTACAAGCAGGGGCCGCTGGCCATGGGCGTGGCATACCTGAACGTGAAGAACCCGGCGGCTTCACTGTTCGGCAGCAACCCCACCGATACGGCAACATCTAACGGACTGACGGGCACACCGGTGTTTAGCGGCTACGCCACAGCGCAGTCGTATCAGGTTATTGGCTGGGGCGGTTCCTATGCGCTCGGACCTGCTGTGTTCGGCGCAACCTATTCGAACATCCGGTTCGGTGATATCGCGGCGCTGGGGCGCGGCACGGCGGTGTTCAATGATGCCGAAGCGAGCTTCCAGTACCACGTGACGGCCGCTTTTCTCGCGGGCATTTCTTATAACTACACGCGCGGCAGCGAGGTAACGGGCAAGGTCGGCGGTGTGAACTACAACCAGTTCGCCATCGGCGCGAATTACACGTTGTCGCCGCGCACCGACGTTTATGCAGCTGTCGTCTATCAGGCGGTCAACGGCCGGGATTCGACGGGAACACCTGCCGTCGCAAACGTGAACGGCGTATCGCCGTCGACTAATCAGCATCAGACGGTGGGTAGGGTGGGGATCCGTACGCGGTTCTGATCGTCACATGTCGACGCGTGACGTAACTGTCGTGCTACCGAGTGGCGCTCGGGGGAGCGAAGGGGAATAAGGCCACCGGTTCGACGGTCAACAATGCGGAGCGTCATGCTGCCGGGGTAACCCGGCAGCCAATCTCAGACGCTCGTTTACTTAAGGAGTCGTGGCGCGAAATCAAAATCGTTGAATCGACTTGTCGTGCTATCCATACCTGATTCGGTTTTTGTGAACGCCGCGCTGTTGGCAGCATCGAACTGTGTACGCGCAAACGTCGCTGGGGATCGGCGCACTTCACATAACGCGTGCAGAGGTTACTTACGAGCTCGAAAAGCTGAAGTTAGCCGGATATAGCGCCTTCTCCAGGCGTTGATCCGTACTACCCCCGACATTCAGGCGGGCAACAGCAGGTCGAAGGCAAACTTCAAGCGGAATAGAATGCGCTAATTGGCGGTACCGACGCGGCGCAGACCCGAGCCATTCCTTGATCAAGATTGACGATACATCTATGAGAAACTCCTTCCTGAACGGCTCCACTGCACGCGGCGTCGTCGCCGCGTTGAGTCTCGCGATCGCGCAACTGGCGAACGGCCATGCCTATCCAAAACGTCAGGTGCCGCCCGCTGAGGCTAGCATGTCTGTTTCGCCCAGGGAGGTGTCGATCGATTTCGATGACGGACTCGAAGCGGCATTTAGCGCGATCACGGTGACGGATACACAGCGGAGGTCCGTGACGCTTGGTAAGTCGATGGTCGATTCGTCGAACCCTAAACACATGTCGGTGCTGCTGAACCCGCTAACGCCCGGTGTGTATACCGTCACGTGGGTTGCGGTTGCCGCCGACGGCCATCGTACGGAAGCCGAATACACCTTCACGGTCAGATAGCGGCGATCTTGCCTGGCGTTGTGTTTGCAACAGGAGTTCAGTGATTCTTTCTGCAATCTTCGGCGCTCAAGCCCGTTGCGCAATTGGCGCGCGATGGAAGCGCCGACGGTCGCGGGTGCCGATGAGTGATGACGTCGGTGCACCCATAAGAGGTCGGAAGCGTGCAAATAGTCGGCCCTTAATTCCCGAAAAGTCGGGGCCGTAGGGTGGGTCGACGATTGCCTGTTGAACTCCTGCTTGCCGAGGACGCGCTCAAATTGCGCGGCTTGTTCAACTTAACCTTAAAGGAATTCCCTGCTGATATCGACGCTCGATCGTTGACCGACGTGGTGGTAGTTCTCCTCGAGCCACGCCCCGGCCTCGCTCCGTCCCTTATCACGCAATGAGCAGAGAAAGTTCCAGTCGGCGTTGTACTTGCTCGACACACCGAGTGCGGCCATAGTCTGGTCGGACCGAATCGAGTGAATCAACATTTCCTTCATCCCGTCGGGCTCAATCCTTCTTTGCTGGATCAGCTTGGTTACGAAAGCGATTGCGCGCATCTCTCGCATCAGTGACGAATTGAAGCTCACTTCGTTCATGCGGTTGAGGATATCGGCCGGCGTGGTTGGTACGCCGGGGCGCACAATCGGATTGATGTGGACGATCACGACATCGTGTGTTGCGCAGTTATAGATCAGTGGGAAAATGGCCGGGTTACCGACATAGCCTCCGTCCCAGTAATGTTCACCGTTGATCTCTACCGCCTGGAACAGCGTTGGGAGGCAGGCCGAAGCAAGCACCGCCTCTATACACAGTTCCTGACCAGAAAAGATTCGTACTTTGCCGGTCTCAACGTTGGTTGCGCATAGATATAGATGTATCGGGCAATGTCTGCGCAGCGCGTCGAAATCAACGTGCTGGTTCAGTATGTCGCGCAGCGGATTCATGTTGTGGGGATTGAACTGGTACGGTGACAGGACGCGAAGAACGATGTCCGCCAGGAGGTACATGGGCGAGTGGTCCAGTCCGAACGTGTGGGTTCCTTTTAACCACGGTATTTTGCCGAAGGGATCGTAGCTCTCCGCCGATTGTGCAACGGCGCGCCAGAAGTCGTGCAGCGCCTGGCGCGCGTCGTCGGAATCACCCGTTAGTAGACCGTGGGCCAGGACTGCGGCATTCATTGCACCTGCACTGGTGGCGCTGACGCCTTCAATTGAAAGCCGGCCGTCCTCCAGCAGGCGGTCGAGCACGCCCCAGGTGAACGCTCCGTGCATCCCACCGCCTTGCAGTGCGAGTGCGATCGTCTTCTGCGCGATCGGCCGCTTTCTGTTTGTCGTCGCCATCGAAACCTCCTCAATGCCGGGTCCAGCCACGCCCTCGATCGGCTACCCGTCCCGGCCGTTTTCGCACCCTATGATCAGGCGACGCCATGCCAGCCTGACCTGGCTCTGAATATAAAGGCCTGTCACGTCAATGTTTACGTCCTGTGAAGACATTCGAGTGAAGCCAAGGTATCCAAAAAAATACTACATTGCGTCGCGGCGACGCACGATGTTATGTCTCTACTGCCCGTGTCTTTAAGGCGGAACATATCGATTGACCAACTCGAAAGGGGTGGCCTTGAGACCGTGGATGATGACTTGCTCTGCGTGTTCGCGGGTGCCCTCAGGCGAAAGCGGCAAGCTGATCCCGGACTGGACCATTTATCCCTCTCTTGAACGACATATCTGTTATGCCAGTAGCGCGCCCGGACGCCGCGGATTGCCGGACAAACTCGGCCTGAATCCGCACGGTTACGTCGTCGCCTACGGCCGGGAACCACGTCGACAGCCCAAACCGCGCGCGGCTGAAGTGGCCTTCTGCCGAGAAGCCTAGAGTGTCTTTTTTCGTCAGTGGATCGGGTGCGAAGCCGTTGAACGTC
Organism: Paraburkholderia sp. GAS348; assembly: GCF_050434205.1. Classification (NCBI taxonomy): domain Bacteria; kingdom Pseudomonadati; phylum Pseudomonadota; class Betaproteobacteria; order Burkholderiales; family Burkholderiaceae; genus Paraburkholderia; species Paraburkholderia sp. GAS348. Next base: position 520,339 of record NZ_JBNPVT010000002.1, on the reverse strand, counting down.
ACGTCAAGTGTGACTGATTGAGTGATGCCGCGGATCGTCAGATCGCCGGTCAACGTGCCGTGAGCGGCTCCTGTACGTTCGAAACGCGTGCTGACAAACCGGATCTGCGGATAGCGCGTCACGTCGAACATATCAGCGCCTTTGACGAGCTTGTCGAGGAGGGGCACGTTGGTATCCACGCTGGCGGCATCGATGGTCGCCACGACTGAACTCCTGTCGAGCCCGTCTTCGTTCCAATCGAGCTTTGCGGTCGCGCGATCGAGGCGCATCATGAAGCGTGAATACTTGAAGTGATCGACATCAAATGTAATGCTCCAGTGGTGCGGATCAAGTTCGTATTGACCTGGCGGCACTCGCGTTTCAGACTGGCTGACGGTGTGCGTGACCACCCGGAGTGGCGTGCATGAAGCGACTATCGCGAGCACCGAAATCCACAGCGCACGCGCGACGATCGCATGAACGGAATGCTTATTCATCGCTTTCATCCCAGTGCCCGACCAGCGTAACAGGAGCGCAGGCGACGCGACCAACACTGGATCCAGTCAGTGTGTCGTTGACGGTCCGCCAGCGCGCATTCGAATCAGCCATGTGACATGCCTGCATTCGATGGCGATCAGACTTCCGATTCAATGCAGCAAGCCATCTGCGGTACATCATGCATCAACCCGGCTCGTCTTGACGCTCAATTCTTCGGCGGCGGCACGACATAGGTCCTCACGCCGGCTAGTGGCGATCCGTATCCACCAGACTGCGTATTGTTCGGCAAACCATTGGCGAGTTGCGCCCGCGGATCCGTCGGATTCAGATTCAGCTCTCCCGCCTGCCGATCACCGTGGGTGGGATACTCGCTTCCGCGTGCAGCCAGCGGCATCAACCGGGTGCTGTTTTCAGGCGAGTTGATATCGTCATATGGGCTGAGACCTTGCGCCGCGACGCTGCCTGCGGCGATACACGATACCGCTAGCAGGAGTCCTCTCAATGCCATCAGTGCTCGCGGTACGCTCGCTCTCGTGAATACGATTTTCATATCAAACTCCTTAAGGTGCCAAAAACGTGAGATCGGCCCGTTTTTGGATATGCAATGAGTAGACGCTGTTTCGTCGCCGGATATTCCCGCGGCCTGTGGAAAAAGGGAAATTTGCGTGGCCTAAACACTTACAAATGAGATCGATTGCGATGTGAGTAATCGAGCCGCGATCCCCTTTGCATGCCACTGCGTCCTCTTATGGAAAATGTCAGGGATACTTCTTGTCCTGCGAAAGAGAGTAGGGAATAAGGATGCCGGTTAAGTGGTTTACCCGTGCAGAGCGTCGTACGTTGGAGTCAAGTGGACTGTGGACATCACGCGCTCGAAAACCAAGGAGTAGCATCATGAAATCGAATTCGCTTAATCGACTTGTTGGTCAATCCGCGCGTGGTTCGCTCATCGTGAGTGCGGTGCTGATGGCAACGTCAACCTGTGTGTACGCGCAAACGTCGGCGGAGCCCGGCGCGCATCAGGTCACCCGTGCCGAAGTGCGGCAAGAACTCAAGGAGTTGGCGGCGGTCGGATATCACCCTGTGCCCAATGATCTCTACTACCCAGAGGACATTCAGGCGGCGGAACAAAGGTTGGAGGCCAAACATCAAGCGCAACAGGATGCGCTGACGGGGGGAAGCCAGATGGCGCAGACGAAGCACACGCCATGAATGCGACGGATTGCGCGTACAGGTCGCACACGGTTTCTCGAGGCCGGGCAGGGTCGGTTTGAGGTTCGCCCATCGATAGTTAAGAACAACGCTTTCGGCTTGACGAGGAACGCAGGCAAAAAGGTGCAGGTCTCGCGTTGCTCAGCAACTGACAACCGGCCTTGCGTGCTGCTGGTAGAAAACGCCACGATGCAAGGCGTCTGGCAAGTAGACAACAACAGTGAGCGGCATCGGAGGCGCACCGTTTTTGCGGTGCGCCCCTGTCCGCGATCACCAGCCATCTGCCATACACATTTGTTGCCCGTGATACCAGACATGAGGAGAACTGTCATTCAGGAGCCGAAGTACGGCTGGCAGTAGCTGACTGGACCTACGCATTCGTTGCTGCCGGCCTGGGGCAGGGACGTGCATCCCGCAGCCATCAGTCCCGCGAAGGCGGCAGGGAGCCAGACTGCGCGGCGGATGCGCGACGAAGCTTTCCTGCCTACGGGCCGGCTGCGCAGACCTGGAATGCCGTTCGCCGCCTTGTGGTCGCGGGCTGCGCCAGCGCTGTACGCGCCGGGGATCGGGCTTTCGCGAAGATCAAACTGGTTCATTTTCGCATCTCCTGTATTCAATTGGAGCGGGGGCTGCAGGTCTTCGCACTTTCAGGCGCGGCCTCGCATGGCCATGAGCATGTCAATCGAGGTGCACAATTGTCTAGCTATGTAGACGCTGTTTCGTCGCTGGATATTCCCGCATCTTCAATAAAACACAATTGGCCGACAGCAAAATCAGGTCGCCGTCGGCTCGTCAGCATCAGGCGGCGGATCGGTATTGGTCACCGATTCTGATCAAGTCGCGGTTACGTGCGTGACAATGCGATCCTGGTACGCGGCCACCGCAGCCAACCAGGGTGCGAACCGGTTGCGCCGACCCCACGACCACATTCGAAATGTGCAGCGAGCTGGAATAAAACGGATGACCCGGCAGTCTATGTATTGAATCCAGTCCGGAGGCCCGTCGGATAATCTGGCGGTCTACCTCCTGAACCTAATCGTGAGGGCACTATGTCGTCAGATCTTCCATCCGATCCGTCGCGCCGCGGCGCGTTGAAATGTCTTGCCTTCGGTGGCGTAGGCACCGTCTTTGTCCTGGCCGGCGGTATTCTCACGCCGGTGGAATTAGCCCTCGCCGCCACGGCGAAGGATTCGTCAGTTGCCTCGGGTGTTCCCCTATTTCTGCAGATCAGTGATTCTCATATAGGCTTCAACAAGGAGGCCAATCCGGATGTCGCCGGTACGCTCAAGCAGACGATTGATTTTGTCAACGCCATGCCGCTCAAGCCGGCGCTGACGATTCACACAGGCGACATTACTCATCTCTCCAAACCGGCAGAGTTCGACCTCGCGGCCCAATTGTTGTCGGGCCTGAATATCACCGAGCTGCATACCGTGCCCGGCGAACATGATGTGACAGATGGGCCAGGGACGGAATACTTCAACCGTTTCGGTCAAGCCTCGGACAATAAAGGTTATTACAGCTTCGACCACAACGGCGTGCACTTTATCGGGCTCGTCAACGTCATGCATTTCAAGCCGAATGGATTGGGAGGCTTGGGTGACGACCAGCTCGCCTGGCTGGAGAACGATCTGAAGGGGCGTTCGTCCAGCACGCCGATTGTCATCTTCGCGCACATGCCGATGTGGACGATTTACGAACCGTGGGGGTGGGGCACCGGCGATTCCGGCCAGGCGATGAGCTATCTGAAGCGCTTTGGTTCGGTCACCGTCCTGAACGGGCATATCCATCAGATCGTGTCGAAGGTGGAGGGCAATATCACCTTCCATACAGCGCGCTCGACGGCGTATCCCCAACCGACGGCCGGCAATGGCCCCGGCCCCATGCCGCTGACGGTGGCGAGCGATCAGCTTCCGAGGATGCTTGGCGTGACCAGCATCAAGATCGCGCGCCACCCGCTGAAGGCGACACTTACCGACACGACACTCGTCTGATTCCGGACACCACTCACCCACAAGGATCCTAATCATGCGAACCACTTTCTTTCGTCGCGCCTTCGTCGTCTCCTTCGGCGTCGGGATGCTGATGTGGGGAATCGCTTCCGATTTCGCCGTCGCGCAGGCGCAGGAGGCCAATGCGGTCATGATAAAGAACTTCATGTTCTCGCCGATGTCGCTCACGGTCAAAACTGGTTCGACCGTGACCTGGAAAAATCTCGATGGCGAACCGCATGCGGTTGTCAACGATGCCGGCCTGTTCCACTCCGGCCCGCTCGATCAGAACGACACCTTCCAGTTCAAGTTCGATAAACCCGGCGTCTACAAGGTATTCTGCGGTATTCACCCGTATATGAAAGCGACGATTACCGTCAATTAGGTGCGCTGTCTCCCTGAGCTCATGCCGCCAGAGGTTGAGTAACTGTCCGGAAAAAGGCGCGAGAGGGGAGCTCCGTGCTGCGCACTATCAATGCAGGTGCGCAGCGCGGATTATCACGTTCCGAACTGTGACGTTGCACCGACTTAAGGTGTCGGCTTCGTCTGCCCGGTCTGCCCCAGGCCCATCACTGCACTTCTTTCAGCTTGATGTTTGGCGGCAACCTTTGCTTCCGCGGCCTGAATGTCGGCGGGGTAGTCAACCTCGTCGCCCTGGGCCGGGTTATACCCGGCCGCCTCCAGCTCTTCGAGTTCATGTCGCACTTCCGCGCGAGTGAGCTGATGTGCGTCAGGGGCAGACGAAGATTGCGCATAGACGCTGGCTGAAGTTGCCATCAGCACCGCGCCCGCGACAACCAATGCACGTAGTGGCCGGTCAACAAACTGATTCATTGGATCCGATTTCATGGTGATGCTCCTTGCTTCCTGGGATGCTGATTCCCGCGAAGATCGGCCTGCGCTGCACATGATGCGAGCGGTGGTGAGAGGACGGGACGCAGGCGTGCCGTCATCCGCCAGGGAAGATCAGGCGGGACGAAACGCATGTTCAATTGGTAGTGCTGTCCTTCATGGCTGCGCGCTGTTGCGCAAGATGCTCCTGCTTCACGCGGGCGACCTGCGCCGCGAAGATCGGATTGACATCCGGGTACGAGGTATCGGTGACATAGTTCAGGCCGTTCTGCTGCGCTTCGATCAATTCCTGATAGACCTCGGTGCGTGTTTTGCTCTGGGCAAATGCGCCCGATGACATTAGAACGGACAGCGACACGGCGGTAATAGCGAGTGTCTTCATTTTAGACTCCTGATAATAGTGTGCGATATGCAATGAGTAGACGCCGCTTCGTCATCGGATATTCCCGAATCTTCGATAAAAGCATTGGCCAGACTGTCCGCGTCAGCTTGCGATCAGCGACAAATATCGGATGGCCGGTCGGGGGCTTGGATTCAACCGGTCGACGCAATACCCTAGGCTGCCTGAGCAGCGGAGGTATTGAAATGAAGCAGAGACGGCGGATCTACTACACTGAAAGCCAGAAAGCGGTAATGTGGGAGCGCTGGCGCAAAGGCGAGTCGCTGCAACAGATTGCCCAGATGTTCGATCGAAACCATTCATCGGTGCAGGGCATTCTTTCGGAGACAGGCGGGATACAACCTGCCCAGAGGCACCGATCTAGGCTGGCTTTGACGCTCGCCGAGCGAGAGGAGATATCACGCTCAGTCGTATCCGGCGATTCAATTGTTTCGGTAGCAAACCGGCTCGGGCGCGCTCCTTCCACCGTCAGCCGGGAAATCAAGCGAAATGGTGGAAGCCAGGGCTATCGGGCGAATCGGGCCGACCAGCTTGCATGGGACCGGGCACGTCGGCCAAAGACATGCAAGCTGGTCGATAACCGGCCGCTGGCGCGACTTGTGGCAAGCAAGCTGGAACTGCAGTGGTCGCCCGAACAGATTGCCGGATGGCTCAAACACGCATATCCGGTCAACGAGGACTATCACGTGTCACACGAGACCATCTATCGAAGCCTCTACATACAGGCACGCGGAGCGTTAAAGAAGGAGCTACTCGAACATTTGCGCCGTTCGCGTGCCATGCGTCGGTCACGCCATCACACGATGAAGACGGAGACTCACGGCAGAATTCGTGACGCAGTTTCGATCAGCGAACGCCCCGCTGCGGTTGAGGACCGTGCGATTCCCGGCCACTGGGAAGGCGATCTGTTGTTCGGCGACGCGAGCAGCCAGATTGCAACGCTTGTTGAACGCCAGACCCGGTTCGTGATGCTGGTAAAAACCACCGGGAAGGATACCGAAACTGTCGTCAACGCTCTGATCAATCACGCCGTTAAACTGCCGCAGGAGCTATACAAATCGCTAACCTGGGATCGCGGGAAGGAATTGGCCGGCCACAAGCGCTTCACTGTGGCGACGGATATCAAGGTCTATTTTTGCGATCCTCATGCGCCATGGCAGCGCGGATCGAACGAAAACACCAATGGGCTGCTAAGACAGTACTTTCCAAGGGAATGGATATTTCGACGTATTCGCAGTCGAAACTTAATGCGGTTGCCAGGCGACTTAACGAGCGACCAAGAAAAACACTAAACTTCCAGACACCGGCCGAACGGTTTTATCAATGTATTGCGTCGACCGGTTGAATCCAAGGGGCATGTCGGCCGTCCGCGGGGGGCGCCGTTCCACCGGCAGGGTTACGTTCGCGGGGGAGAAAGTGCGTCGTTGTGACTTTCAGCGCGGATACAATGTCTTTGAAATCGCTCATCCATCTGCCCGCGCTCGAGGGCGTCGCCAGCCGGTATTGGGGGGAATCAGACGAGGGGCGTCGGATTATGCATTGGACCGGGCATGGGGAGGACTTGACTGGCGGCTCAAGCCGGAGATAATCCACGGCGGCGGCCTTGGTTAGCTCGATGAAATAGAATCAGCCGAGGCTTTTCCCTAGGATTTCTCTGCACACGCGTATCGATCACATGACCTTCGCGAGCTACGCCAGAGTAATACTAGGCGATTTTGATCGTCGGGGAATAAAAACGACGTGCCGGCGGTCTTATAACTGTCGGTCACGGATTGCGGTTGTTACTGCAGGAATTTCACATGGCCGATCCAGTCAGTGCGCAGCGCTTTGAGAAGCTCGTGTTACCTCATATGAATTCGGCCTTCAATGTTGCGCGATGGCTGACGCATAACGACCAGGATGCCCAGGACGTGGTGCAGGAGGCGTATCTGCGCGCGTTCCGGTTTTTTGGCGGATTCCGCGGTGACGATGCGCGCGCCTGGTTGTTAAGCATCGTGCGCAATGCCTTCTACACCTGGTATCAGCAGAACCGGGGCCAGGCACCGGATACGTTGGAGTTTGAGGAAGATATGCATAGTCTTGAGACGAGTACCGCTGATCACGACGACAGTCCTGAAGCGATGCTCATACGCAGCCAGAGCCAGAGGCGGGTACACAAGGCGTTGCAGAGTCTGCGTCTGGAATACCGTGAGGTGATCGTGCTGCGGGAGCTGGAAGAATTGTCGTACAAGGAAATCGCCACCATTGTGGGCATCCCGATGGGGACGGTGATGTCGCGCCTCGGGCGCGGCCGCCAGCAACTTGCGGCGCTGCTCGCCCCGACGGATCAGGAGGCATGATGGATCACGAACAGGCCTTCGAATTGCTGCCAGGCTATCTCGACCAGGAATTGAGCCTGTCCGAGGCGCTCGAATTCGAGCGCCATATGGCAGGCTGCGAGCAGTGTCAGCAGGTCTACTCGCAGCACCGCCAGGTGAGTGCGCAGCTCAAGCAGGCGGATTTGCGCGTCGAGGCGCCCGCGGAACTGGTGAAGCGCATCAAGGCGGCGTTGCCGGGGCGGCCATCGCTTTGGCAACGGCTGGTTGAGCTGTTCGGTTGGCGCAGCGGCGGTGGGTCATTCGGCTGGGCACCAGTTGGCGCGATGGTGATGAGTGTGGTCGCATTGACGTGGAGCGCAGGGTTGTACCTTTCGGTGCCGTCGAGCGACACGCGCCTGAGCCAGGAACTCGTGGACAACCATATCCGCTCGTTGCAGTTCAACCACCTCTCGGATGTGATTTCAACCGACCGGCACACGGTGAAACCGTGGTTTGACGGCAAGCTGGACTTTGCGCCACCGGTGGTCGATCTGGCGCAGCAGGGATATCCCCTGGTCGGTGGGCGGCTGGATTACCTGGACGGGCGGCCGGTCGCCGTGATGGTCTATCGGTACAAGCTGCACCCGATCAATCTTTATGTATGGCCGGGCGACGACGCGGGCGCCACGCCTCATATCTACCAGCGGCAGGGCTATCATCTCGCGCACTGGAGTGCTGCAGGAATGAATTACTGGGCAATTACCGATGCCGGGGACATGGAGCTGAACGGCTTCATCTCGGATCTGCGAGCGCATCCCGCTTCCTAGCTGTTGTCATGCCTGAGGCATCTGGGACGCCTTGGACAGCACGCGGACGGGAACCGGGTCATGCCGGCCTTTCAGGTGTGCATCAAGCTGCGGCAGATCTGCCGCCGAAACGCCGGCATACTGGAATACCTGCTCGGACACGATAGCGTCGCAAGCGATTTCCTTTGTCAGTTCTTCAAGTCTTGAGGCCACATTCAGTGGGTCACCAATTGCCGTGAATGTCACATGCTCGCGAAAGCCAATCTCACCCATTACAGCCCGGCCGCAATGCAATCCAATGCCAAACCGGATAGGCGTTTGCAACTGCTGTTCGAGCGCAGCGTTGAGTTGATCAATGTTGGCTGCCACCAGCGGCACCGCGCAGAGCGCCTGGCGACAAGCAATGGCTGGCTCGCCGCGTAAGCCAAAGATCGCGAGCACAGCGTCGCCCATGAACTGGTTTGGTATACCGCCCGCCTGGACCACCGCTGCACAGACAGCGCTCAGGAAACGACTGACTACGAATATGCTGTCGAACGGTAGTTGCGCCGCCGCAAGCTGTGTGGAACCTCGCATGTCCACGAACATGAACGCCGCGAATCGCTCTTGCGGCATGACGTCCTGCTGACGCCGTTGCAGGAAAGCCGTGGATGCGGCCGGCGGCACCAATGGCCACACGGAGAGATCGTGGATCGGCCGCAACTGGCACGCAAGGCGCACGGTCTGCGAGTCAACGCCCAGTCGCTCCAGGACGCGCCGCTCCGCCTCGGCTGGGGTGGGCAGCGGCACATCGCTGAGTACGCGCACCCTGCACAATGTGCAGCGAGCACGGCCACCGCACGTGCTGGCATGGGGCACTCCGGCCATCCGGCTAGCTTCCAGCACCGAGAATCCGAGCGGTGCGAATACCCTACGCCCCTCCGGATACAAGATGCAGAGCCGTCCGTGCCGGCGCTCCCGGACCGTGCGCAGCAGCCGCGCCCCGAGTACCAGCAGCAGCGCGCCACCATCGAAGAGCAAAAAGTCGTTGCGCAGATCGGCGAGCCAGAGATTTTGCAATCCTGTCCCGACGACTGTTGACCGAGTCGCCGCAGCGCGCCAGACGGGATCCTGCGCAAGCGCGATCACTTCCCGTCCGCCTTGCAGGAAGCCTAGCAATGCGAGCACCGGGAGCAGCACGGCGACACTCAGCAGCACGCTGCGCCACGCTCCAAACCATGGCTTCAACCGCAACCAGAACCAGACGCCGCAACATCCATGCGACCAGGCGACCACCAACAGCACCAACTGTGCCCGGCCGAAGAACGGCGAAGCGATCCAGAACGAGTACAACAACTGCGCGTAACCCTTGTTCAGGCCGAACGCGGCAAATGCGACCCGCGTATTGGCGAGATGGTTGGCTAGCAGCGGCGGAATGCATAGACCGAGGACGAGCTGCGTCGCCTCACCCCGATTCCAATGCACCGAGCGCCGCTCATACAGAGCCCACAGCCCCAGGAAGAAGTGCGTCACGAGCGCGCTGTATAGCACGCCTGTTCCCAGCCATCCCTGCCAGATAAACTTCTGTACAAGCAGACCACGCTCCAGCCACGCGAGCGAGATATTCCCTAGCGAGTGATTCAGGAGGTGTGCCGCTACATAGGTGAACAACACCAGTCCGGTGGTCAGCCGAACCGATCGCACTCCCGCCGGCCGCCATCTTTGAATACTGGGAAAGCGCAACATGCTCTGCTCTCCACCCTCTCGATCAAAGGCATTTCGTTAGGAGATCGACCGGCGAGGCTCGGTTCGATGTGGTTGCAATGGGTGTTTAGTCATGCATCCATCGTCTTGTCGCCAAGGTCGCGGAGTTCTTTGAGAAACACCAGCTTGGACCGGGCTTGCTTGCGACGCCAAATCGGGCGACTACGTGCCTCGACACTTCTACTGTGGAGCTTGATCTTTCAAAGCGTGCCTTCAAGAATATTACTACTGTCGATCAAGCGACTGACTAAACTGAGCGCACGCCCTTTGCTGAACGCACCGAGACTAGCAGGATGATCCCGGCCAGCAGGTACTGCGCGACCACCATATACATGCTGTAGACCATACTGCCGCTGTGCTGTGTGATCAGCCCGTTGATCGCCGGGCTCGCCGCTGGACCAAGGTTGCCGAGGCTGCTGACGAGTGCGATGCCTGCGGCGGCAGCCCCTGCGGACAGAGACTCGCTAACGAGCGTGAAGAAAACTGGCGTCGCAGCAGCGATGCCGATCACGGCGAAGGACAGCGCCATCAGCCCGCCCACCAGGTTGCCCTGAAGCAGCGTGGTGCTCCACAGGCCGAGTGCCGCGACGGCAACACAGGCCGCGAAATGCCAGCGGCGCTCATGCAGCCGGTCAGAGCTGCGCCCAATCAGGATCATGCCAATCACGCCACATCCGTTCGGGAATACCGCCAGGGTGCCGACCACCAGTACGTCCTTGACTCCCCAACTCTGGATTAAGGTCGGAGCCCAGAACACTATTGTGTAGGTCGCCCCGAGCAGCAGAAAATACACCAGCGACAGCAGCCAGACCTTAGGATTGCGCAGGATCTCCCCCAACTTCGCGTGGATCTCGCCATGAGCATCATTTCTGTCGTGTTCGAGACTGTAATACACGAGGTCCTTCTCGGCGGGCAAAAGCCATTTCGCGTCCGCTGGTTTGTCCTCCAGAAACAGGAAAACAAGAATACCGAGTACTACCGCGGGAAGTCCCTGAAGCAGAAACAGCCACTGCCAGCCGGACAAGCCGTTGACACCATGCAGGTACTTCAGGATCGCGCCGTTCAGCGGCCCCGCGATCACGCTGACAATGGTTGTCGCCGACATGAAGATTGCGATCGCCTGGCCGCGACGCGCCGACGGATACCACCATGTGAAGTACAGAATGATGCCGGGGAAGAAGCCTGCCTCGAAGACGCCAAGCAGGAAGCGGGCGATATAGAACTCGGTAGGCGTTGCGACGAACATTGTCGCCGCAGCGACGATGCCCCAGCACACCATGATCCGCAGCAACGTCTTGCGCGCACCGATTCTCGCTAGTAGCAGGTTGCTTGGAACTTCGAAAAGAAAGTAGCCGAGAAAGAAGATGCCGGCGCCGAGGCCATAGACCGCGTTGTTCCACGGCAGCGTCTGTTTCATCTGTAGCTGCGCATAGCCGATGTTGACGCGATCCAGGTAAGCGATCATGTACGAGACCACCAGTATCGGCATAATCCGCCAACTGATCTTTAGAAACACTGCATCGGTCGCCTTGGCCAACGAGGATTGCGATGGCGGAGCGCTAGTAATTGCGCCAGATTTCATGACTTGTCTCCTTCCGGGCTTAAGCCTGGTGTCGTCGCGGCCGGTATACCCCGACCGCTGTCGTCTGGGAACGTTCAGAACGAGTGGCGAATGCCGAGGTCGGCGGCGAACTGGGAACCAGGTACGCCAAAGAGCGCGCCGTTGATCGCGAGGCCGGTGTTCATGCCCCCATGATTGTTGACGTAGGCGACCTGGCTATAGAGCGTGGTGCGCTTTGACAGCGAGTAGTCAACGCCGAGCGAGCCGAGGATCGAATGGTTGTTCGAGTTGTTGCCGTCGCGGGTATACCAGGCGCCGCCGTCGAGGGAGAGGGCGGGTGTGAGCTTGTAGGCGAGGCCGCCGGAGATCACGCGGTTGTCGAAGGAGCCGGCGACCTTGTAGAGCGTGTAAGTGGCTTTGACAGTCAGGCGGTCGAAGTAGTAGGTGGCGCCGATGTTGCGCCCGGAGAAGGCGATGGTGCTAGGGTTCGGGATGGTGGCCGCGGAGCCGCCGGAGTTGCCGTTATACATTGCGGCGGTGATCAGCAAGCCGCTGTAGTGATATGTGAGCCCGGCTGAATACTGCTGTCCGGCCTGGAAGTTACCCGGAGACCCACCGAATGCGTACATCGCGCGGCCCTGGATGCCAGCGATCTCGGGCGACGTGTACATAACGGAGTTGGGGTTGAAGAGGCCGGTGACGATCACGTTATCGACGTAGCTGACGAGCCCGCTGCCAAACTGCTTGAGGTCCCGGGGGTCGTTCGCGAAGATGGACAACAGGAAAGGCGAAAACTGAAGGCCCGCGGTGAGGGTGCCGAAGCCGCCGGTGACGCCGACCCAAGCTTGGCGGCCAAAGAAGTTGCCGTTGGAGTTCCCGAATCCCCCGTTGGAGATGTCAATGCCGCTTTCGAGGGTGAAGATGGCGGCGAGTCCGCCGCCGAGATCCTCGGTTCCGCGCAGGCCGAAGCGCGACGCGTTTTCGCCTGCGGATTCAAAGGAAAACTGGTGTCCTTCGCTGGCACCGGTGGCGAGGTTGGCCGTCTTGCTGGTATAGAGGATCGAGGCGTCGGTGATGCCGTAGAGGGTGATACTACTTTGCGCCTGAGCGGCGGGTGCGCTGGCGAATGTGACGGCTAGTGTGCAGGCGCCGCCGACGGCGGCGTCTCGAATGGCACGAATGGTGGGAATCTTTTTCGTCATGAAAGGTGTCTCCTTTAGTTCATAGTATGTAAATGAATGGCGTGATACCGGGGTGAACGGCGGTGTGATTCGGTGTTGTCGCGTTGAGTGGAGCGTCGCGGGTAGACGCGATCAGACTGACAATCTGTATATGTCGTCGTACACTTTGGATGCCTAATCATGACCAAACAACTTGCCGTTCTTTTCATCCGCGGTTTGGCAGATCAAATCGGAACTGAGTACCCGCCACCTGACAAACAGTCCCGCGCAAAACGACGAATCTCCGTGTTCCTTCTTTTACTGCCAAGAGATCCAGACCACGTGGCGCGACGATCATCTTGCGTAGATCGTGGTCGATTCGACAGCGTTGCCGTTGCACAATCTCTGGTTCCTATTTACGCGCAATTCACGCGTGGGAACTTGACTCGTGCCGCCGGAATTTGTACTTTGCGCGCCACATCTCGTCAGGCAGCGTGCCAGCTAGCCGGATCATCTTCGACGGCCCCGTTCAACACTTGCGTCGCGGCATGCGGCAAGCCCTGCAAGACAAAATGGTCGCGAATGAGACCCCGCGCCAAATGTGCATACTCTTTCATTCGACAACGCGATACCATCGGGTAAATTCCCTCTCGTAGCGAACCGTCTCAAGTGACGATCTGTATATAGAATGCAAGGCTACCTACCCAGTGTTGTGTTGACCGGAGCTGCTGCTCTGCTTGAGGTACTCGGCGTTCAACCCGAGTTGGTTGCGGCCGGAACGGATCTGCCGGAGCTAGCGCTCCGTTCCGCGGATGTGCCGATCCGGGGTGCGCAAGTGCTTCGATTCCTTTCGCTAGCTGCCGAAGTTACGCAATGCCGGAACTTTGGACTGAGGCTCGCCGAATATCAGGGCCTGGCGGTCCTGGGGCCGATTCTTGTCATGATGCATGGTGCGCGTACCATCGGAGAGGCAATGGATACGCTTGCGGAGTTCTACGTACTACATACATCGATGTCTTCTGTACGGGCGGTGCGGGACGATCAGGGGATGGTTTTGACTTACGATCTTGAAAACGCTTCCGGTCCCGGAGAGGTTCAGGCAGTTGAACTGGGTCTCGCTAACGGTATGCAGTATTTGCGTACCATCTGCGGTACCGCCTGGCAGCCGGCCGTTGTGCAATTCCGTCATTCGGCGCCTGCGGACTGCACAATGCACAGGCGCACGTTCGGAGCATCCCTCGAGTTCGATCAGGACAGAAACGCGATTGTCCTCGATCGCGGTACGATGACGCGTCCGGTGACACAACTTCGCCGTAACGCGCATCGTGTGCTCGAGGCACATTTGCGGCGAGAAAGAGCCCGGGTGGAGGCGCTTTGGGTGGTGCGCACGCAAACGATGATTCGCGCACTTTTGCCTTTCACCGACAGTTCGCTCAACGCCATAGCGCGAGCGCTCGCAATGTCTCCGCGCTCCTTGCAACGTCGGCTCTCAGAGGCCCGCACGACGTTCGATGAACTGCGAGAACAAGTTCGTGAAGATCTCGCACTGAAGTATGTGCAGCAGTCGAACCTGCGTCTCGCTGAGATCTCTGAACTGCTCGGTTATTCGCAGCAAAGCGCGTTTAGCCGTGCGTTCAAGCGACTGCGGGGCGTCACGCCCCGGCAGTTTCGCGCGATGCGTCACGGAGCCGACCCCGGACGCTCTGCTGAGTAGCAATAGGCCGCCTTGGGTTTCACGCAACGACGAACGTTGGATTCAGGAATGCCGGATCAGGATATTGATAGAAACCGCGTCCCGCCAGTTCACCGAGATGCCCTGTGTCTATGAAATGAGTTTTCACGTATTCCGCAATGCGCCCATGCGTCGAATCACCCGACCGTTCCGCAAGCGCGCGGGTCACGTTATAGACGGTCGTCATGCCGATCCTGTCGAGAACGCCGAAAGGGCCAATTCGATCCTCCTTGGCAATCATCCACGCCTTGTCGATCGTCTGAACATCTGCAACTTCGTTGACCAGCAGACCCAGCGCGGCGACCAGCATAGGCACGAGCATTGTGTTCAGCAGGCAGCCGGGCTGCTCCTTGTGCAGCGGCAAAGGGACCATGCCGATGCGAGGTGCAAACTCAACCACGCGCGCGAATACGGCGGGGTCGGTGCCCGCATGCCCCATGATTTCCGCAATATTGTGCTTCCAGATCTCGTTCGCGAAATGCAGGCTCAGCACGCGCTCGGGCCGGTCGGTGAACATGGCGAACTGGCTCGGCACCAGTGTCGACGAGTTGCTCGCAAAGATGGTACTGGCCGGCGCTACAGCCGACAGCGAACGGTAGAAAGACTGCTTGATTGCCAGATCCTCGGGGATCGCTTCGATGACGAGGTCCGTGTCGGCGACGGCCGAACCGAGGTCGGTATTGCCCGCGATGCGTGCCAGCGTGGCTTCGATCTGCTCGCGAGACGCGCCGAGGTCCGCAGCGTAGACGCGCCCTAGCGCATCAAAACGGGCGTTCGCGCGATCGAGGCAGGCGGTATCGACGTCGTAGGCTACGACGTCGATACCGGAAAACGCGCACTGAAAGGCGATCTGCGCGCCCAGCACGCCGGTGCCGGCCACCATGACGCGTGCGATCGGCTGATTGTCGTTTGGGGAATGAGTAGGCATGAGTGACGGGTAGGGTGCGTATCGTAGATCGGATGGGTCGGATCTTTTGCCGGTGAGAGAATTCACGCCAACGGCGAGGCGGCGAGATGGTCGAGCAGCAATGGGATGATCCGGTCCGGCGCTTCTTCCGGGAGCCAGTGACTTGCCCCCTCAAGTATTTCGAAACGGTAGGGCCCGTCGACAAAGCCCCCCGTGAGCAGTGCGGCTTCGCGGCCCAGGGCGCGGTCTTCGGATCCCCAAACGTAGAGTGTCGGGACGACAATGCGGCCTGCGGGATAAGTCAGGTCGTCGGGGAGCGCGCGATACCAGTTCAACGTCGCGGAAAGCGCGCCTGGTTCGCTGAGACGCCGCACGTTTTCGTCCACGAGCGAAGTTGGAACGCGTCCGGCGTATGCGGCCCGCAGCGCCGCTGCTCCGTCCGCCAGCAGGCGTTGCTCTGCTGCACCCCCTGGTTGACGAAAGGCACGAACATAATCCAGGCGCTGGTATTGGTCTTCATGTTGGAGCGCCGCTTGCAGCGCTAACGGATGTGGCGTCGCCAGCACGGACAGCGAATTCATGCGGTGTGCATGTGTCGAGGCGAGCCCCCATGCAACCAGTCCGCCCCAATCGTGGGCAATCAGATGGAAGCGTCCTGCGCCCAGTTGATTGGCGAATGTCAGGGCGTCCGAGTGGAGATGCCCGGCTGCATAGGACGCAATGTCTTTCGGCCGGGCGTTTTCAGCGTAACCGCGCTGATCCACAGCGACTGCCCGGTAGCCTGCTGCGCCGAGCGCGGCCAGAATCTCGCGCCAACAGTCGGCGAATTCCGGCCATCCATGCAGCAGGAGAACGCACTCCCCGCTCCGCGGCCCCGCGGCCAGAGCTGTGTGGGTATGCGGCCCGCAGACCAGTGTCAGCTCTTCCACGGGCGGAAGCGGTGCTGAGGGTGCAAGGTGAGTCATCGGCGTGATCTCCGTGAGGCAGAAGCGTGGATCATGTGTGTCGACGTCGCTTAACGGCTACCCTGGCAGCCGATCAGGTCGATCTCGGGCAACTCATTGGCTTTGCAGTAGTCCTGATAGCGGCTCAAAGCCGTCCGCCACGTCTCGACGAACGTGACCTTGCCGTCTTCGTCGAGGAAGTGGAGCTCACCGGTCGACACCACGAGCGCCATACCATTGTCGTCGTCGGAGAGATTCGTGAACGAGTGTGACGACTCCGAGGGCTCAAACACGAAATCGCCGGCTTGCGCGATCCAATCGTGCTGGTCGTATTTCCAGCGACCACTGAGGGTGTAGACCATCACCGTACCGGTATGGCGATGAATATGCGCGCCTTCGCCTTTGGCCGCCTTCATGAGCAGGACCACTTCGCCCGTGACGGGGTTGATTTTGAAGTACTTGAGTAGAATCTTGTCGTTGATCGGCGCGAAGGGAACCCACGGTGTGGAGTTTCCACCGATATGGACCGTGTCGATCGCGGAAACATCGTTGAGGGCTTGAGTAGCTTCTGCGTTCATGGAATGAGTCTCCGATTGTGTTGGGGGCTGGGCGTGCGCAGCGTGAACCGTGCGCAATCTCCAGTGCCTATTCAATCGCAAATCGTCCGTGGGAACTTGACCTGTGCCGCCCGATTTTGTACTTTACGCGCCAGGTCTTTCTTCCCTAGACCGGAAGGAAAGTGCGGTCCTGTAAAAGCCGATCGGTGAGCGCTCCATGGAAGTGGAGCCATCTGTCAATGTGAAGCTGGCGACATATGTAAGCGCCTAGCTCGATTGCCATCCTCCTCAATATCGCGTCAAAAGCTATGGTGATAGTGCAGAGGATTATTAGCGAGGTGGACGCGGCGGCGTAAAGTAGTGAGCTGCCTGTACGCGGAGCTCGCCTTGATTGAATCGATGAGGGTCTGCTGCATGGATGTCTCCAACCTGTGGCCTGCTGACTTCGCGGTGGTTATGAAGGGAATGAGCTCCGATGGCTTGATGCAACTGCTTTGCCGGTTGCCTTCGTGCAGCACCCATTGTTATGGTCGGGTGCCCGGTGGGGTGAAGGTGGCCGTTCTGGCGCAGCGGTCTCGTATTTGATCCGCCGCGCGCCTCTGTTGTTTATCCCAAGTCGCTCGCCAACTCCGGCACCACGGTGAACAGATCGCCCACCAGACCATAATCGGCGACGCTGAAAATCGGCGCTTCCGGGTCCTTGTTGATCGCCACGATGGCCTTCGAGTCCTTCATGCCGGCCAGATGCTGGATCGCGCCCGAGATGCCGACAGCAATGTACAGTTGCGGTGCGACGATCTTGCCGGTCTGGCCGACCTGATAGTCGTTCGGCACGAAGCCAGCATCTACTGCCGCACGCGAGGCGCCCAGCGCTGCGTTCAGCTTGTCCGCCAGTGGCTCCAGAACCTTCGTGTAGTTCTCGCCATTGCCAAGACCCCGGCCACCCGAGACAATGATCTTCGCCGAGGTCAACTCCGGACGGTCCAGCTTCGTCACTTCACGGCTCACGAACTGCGACAGGCCCGTGTCAGCTGCGGCTTCGATCTTCTCGACCGTTGCGCTGCCGCCTTCTGCTGCCACCGGGTCGAAACCGGTCGTGCGAACCGTGATGACCTTGATCGGATCAGCCGATTGAACCGTCGCGATCGCGTTACCCGCGTAGATCGGGCGCTCGAACGTATCGGCGCTGTCCACTGCGGTGATGTCGCTGATCTGCGCGACGTCGAGCTTCGCGGCGATACGCGGCGCGATGTTCTTGCCGTAGGCGGTCGCCGGCGTGAGGATGTGCGTATAGTCCTTCGCGATGTTCATCACGGTTGCCTGGACGTTTTCCGCCAGACCCGCTTCGAGTTGCGCTGCGTCAGCCAGCAACACCTTCGAAACACCTGCAATCTTCGCTGCAGCATCCGCCGCAGCCTGTGCGTTGTGCCCTGCCACCAGCACATGGATATCGGCACCAATCTTCTGCGCGGCTGCAATCGTGTTCAGCGTCGCGGCCTTGATCGACGCATTATCGTGTTCAGCAATTACCAGATTCGTCATTTCGTCCGTCTCCTCACAGCACCTTGGCTTCGGTCTTCAGCTTCTCGACCAGCGTCTTCACATCCGGCACCTTCACACCGGCGGAGCGCTTCGGCGGCTCGACGACTTTCAGCGTCTTCAGGCGCGGCGTCACATCAACACTGAGGTCTTCCGGCTTGATGACTTCCAGCGGCTTCTTCTTCGCCTTCATGATGTTCGGCAGCGTCACGTAGCGCGGCTCGTTCAGGCGCAGATCGGTGGTGATCACGGCCGGCAGGCTCAGCGACAGCGTTTCAGCACCGCCGTCCACTTCGCGCGACACAGTAGCCTTGCCGTCAGCGACGACAACCTTCGAGGCAAACGTAGCTTGCGGCAGGTTCGCCAGTGCAGCCAGCATCTGGCCGGTCTGGTTCGAATCGTCGTCGATGGCCTGCTTGCCGAGGATCACCAGCTGCGGCTGTTCCTTGTCGACCAGCGCCTTGAGCAGCTTGGCGACCGCCAGCGGCTGCAGGTCTTCGCCCGACTCGATCAGGATCGCGCGGTCCGCGCCGATTGCCAGCGCCGTGCGCAGCGTTTCCTGCGCTTGCGTGACACCCGCCGACACGGCGACCACTTCGGTCGCCACGCCCGCTTCGCGCAGACGCACGGCTTCTTCAACCGCGATTTCGTCGAACGGATTCATCGACATTTTCACGTTCGTGAGATCAACGCCACTGCCGTCGGACTTCACTCGAACTTTCACGTTGTAGTCGACCACTCTCTTGACTGGCACCAGTATCTTCATGCTGCTCTCCTTAAATTGATGATCGACGTCCGCACGATCCGTGCGACGTCCATAAACTTGGATCAGTTGATTCCCCCCCGCGCCAGCGCCTGCCGCACGTCGCATGTCGTTCTCATGCGATTCAAAATGTCGGCGAGCGGTTAGATCCGGTCGGCGAACGCGAGCGACTGCCCCGCGGCGAGCAGACCCTGCGACCCGTCGCCGGAGGCGCCCATTGCGAGGGCCGCGGCGAGTTGCGAACCTGTAGTGAGGCACAATGCGGCGTCAAACGACGCCGTCAGCCTTCAACCGTGAGAGCCGTTCGTCCGACAGACCGAGCAGCGACTTGAGAACATCCTTCGTGCCTTCCCCGAGTTGCGGCGGTGCGCTTCGTACCGGCAAGCGTGCACCGTCGAAGCGGTACGGCGGAGCGAGGACGTGCGTGCTGCCGGCCTCCGGATGCGGCTGCGTCGTCACGAGCCCGGCGTCCGTCGCGCGCTTCGAGGTGAGCGCCTCGTGAAGACCGAGCACTTCGCCACAGGGGATGCCGGCCTGAACCAAGCGCTCCAGCAACACCCCGCGCGCTCTCCGGCCGATCTCGCGCTTGAGTTCGGGCACGAGAGCCTCGCGGTTCGCCGCACGGCCGATGTTCGTCTGGAAGCGCTCGTCTTCGGCAAGGTCCGGACGTCCAATCACGTCGCGACAGAAACGCGTGAACTGACTGTTGTTGCCGACCGTGATGACGAGCGGTCCATCGGTCGCATCGAATACGCCGTAGGGTACGATCGAAGGATGCGCGTTGCCGTAACGCGGCGGGTCTTCGCCCATGATCAGCGCTTCCAGCCCGTAATACGACGTGATCATCAGGCCACAATCGAACAGCGCCATTTCGATGTGGCGTCCCTTACCGGTCTTCTGGCGCTCGAACAGCGCTGCGAGTACCGCCTGGGCCGAGTACATCCCGGTGAACAGGTCAACAACAGCAACGCCGAACTTCAGAGGCGGTTGATCGGCTTCGCCGTTGAGCGCCATCAGCCCAGCCTCGCCCTGAACCACCAGATCGTAGCCGGGACGCGCAGCTTCCGGTCCTGTGCGGTCATAGCCGGAGATCGAGCAGTAGATCAGGTCCCCATGTTCCCGTTTCAGTTGCTCGTATCCGAGGCCCAGCTTTTCCGCGCCGCCGAACTTGAAGTTCTGGATCACGACGTCGCACTTCTGCGCCAGCTCCCGCGCGATCTGCTGGCCCTCGGTGGTTTGCAGGTCGAGGCTTACGGAGCGCTTGTTGCGGTTGACGCTGTTGAAATACGCCGTCTCGGTCGAACCGACGCGCAGGCCCCAATCGCGGGTATCGTCGCCGCGCTTCGGGTGCTCGACCTTGATAACTTCGGCGCCGAGGTCGCCCAGCACCATGGCACACCACGGTCCGGCAAGTATCCGGGAGAGATCGAGAACGCGAATGCCGGCGAGTGGCAGTGAGGAGGGAAGGTTAGACATGGCAAATCCAGGTTGACAGGGGGACATAGCGAGGAGGTCACTTCTAGTGCGACTGCTCGGCTGTCTCGCGACGCAAGGTGAAGAAGTCGGCGAAACGTTTGTCGAAGAAGGTGCGAATGCCTGCGGCGGCCTCGTCCATGGTCTTAACTCCGGCCGAGCGCACTATAGCGCTCGAGATGATGGTCTTCGTCGCCCAGTTGATGGTCGATCATGACGAGGCGCTTGGCGTAATGCGCGAGCGGCAGTTCCCACGTCATGCCGATGCCGCCATGCAACTGAATACACTCCTCGGCGACGATCGCTCCGATACGGCCGATGCTGTACTTCGCTGCCGACAGCGAGCGCTCACGCGCGACGCAGCCCGTACCGAGCGCGGCGGCGGCGTTGATGACCGCCGAGCGCGCCTGCTCGATTTCCAGCAGCAGATCGGCCATGCGGTGCTGCAGTGCCTGGAAGCTGCCGATCGCGACGCCGAACTGCTTGCGCATGCGCAGATATTCGAGCGTGAAGTCCTTCGCGACATCCATCGCGCCGAGTGCCTCCGCACACAGCGCCAGCACGCCGAACCCGATGCTGTGTTCGAGTGTCGCGAATCCCGCGTCTTGCGGGCCGAGCAATGTACCGTCGCCGACATTTACGTCGTCGAGCACGACTTCGGCGGCCCGTCCGCCATCGATCTTGCGATAACCTCGTACCGTGAGGCCCGCTGCATCGCGCGGGACGAGAAAGAGCGAGATGCCGTCTTCGGCACCGTCGGCGCCGCTCGTGCGCGCTGAGACGAGCAGGACGCCGGCCTCTTCGGCCTGCTGCACGACAGCCTTGGCACCGGCCAGTACCCAACCGTTCGCACGGCGCACGGCACGCGTTGTCACGTTGGATAGCTCGTAATGCGAGCCGGGCTCGTCATGTGCGAGTGCTGCGACAACGCTGCCGTCAATCAGATTCGCAATGAGCGCTTTCTGCGCATCGTTGCCTGCGTGGGTGATAGCCTGTCCGACGATCAGTGCGCCGAGGAACGGTTCGACCACAAGGCCGCGTCCTAGGCTCTCGAACACGACTGCGATATCGAAGCCGTCGCCGCCGAAGCCCCCCTCGGCCTCGTTGAACAACGCGCCGATAATGCCCAGCTCCGCGAATTGGCCCCACAGTTCGCGGCTAAATCCCAAGTCGCTGCGCGCGAGCCTGTCGCGCGTCTCGAAGCCGTACTGTTCGCTGACAAATCGGTTCAACGTATCCGCCAGCATGCGGCGGTCTTCGGTATGTTGAAAATTCATGGAGAGCGCCCCTTACAGTCCCAGGATCATCTTCGAGATGATGTTTTTCTGGATTTCGTTGGAGCCGCCGAAGATCGACAGCTTGCGGTTGTTGAAGTAGAGCGCGGCCGCGCTCGCGGCTTCTTCGGGGCCGACGGGCGGTTCGTCGTAGCCGTCGTGAAGCGCGTCCTCGATGAACGGCTGCGCATACGGCCCCATCGCACGGCGCAACAGCGACGAGATCTCCTGGCGAATTTCGGTGCCGCGAATCTTCAGCATTGAGCTTTCTGCGCCCGGCACGCCGCCACCCGCCACCGCCGCGATCACTCGCAGGTTGGTGGTCTTCATGTTTTCCAGGTCGATCTCGACGCGTGCGAGACGCGTCGCGAAGAGCGGATCGTCGGCAAGCGGCCGGCCGTTGCGCAGAACCTTCGCCGCGACCTTGCGCAGACGCTCCAGCGCTGCGGCCGAGAAGCCGACCCCCGCGATATTGGTGCGCTCGTAAGTCAGCAGGTACTTCGCGTAGGTCCAGCCCTTGTTCTCTTCACCGACGAGGTTTTCCAACGGCACGCGCACGTCGGTGAAGAACACTTCGTTGATCTCGTGTTCGCCGTCGAGCGTGATGATCGGGCGCACTTCAACGCCCGGGCTCTTCATGTCCACGAGCAGGAAGCTGATACCTTCCTGCTTGCGCGCATCGGTTGCCGTGCGCACCAGGCAGAAAATCATGTTTGCGTGCTGGCCGAGCGTGGTCCACGTTTTCTGGCCGTTGATGATGTAGTGCGAACCGTTCGCATCGGTGCCGCGCACGGCGGTGGTCTTGACCGCTGCGAGGTCGGAGCCGGCACCCGGTTCCGAATAGCCCTGGCACCACCAGTCGGAACCATCGAGAATGCGCGGCAGCCAGTAGCGCTTTTGAGCGTCGCTGCCGTACTTGATGAGCACCGGCCCGAGCATGTTCACGCCGAACGGCACGATGCGCGGAGCGCCCGCGAGTGCACATTCGTTCTCAAAGATGAACTTCTGCACGGCGTTCCAGCCCGGGCCGCCGTATTGCTCGGGCCAGTGGTTGGCGAGCCAGCCCTGCTCGTTCAGGATGGCGTGCCATTCGACCATGTCGGCGCGCGTGAGCCGCTTGCCGTGGCGGACCTTGTCAGAGAGCCGCTGCGGCAGCTTTATCTGCAGGAAGTGCACGATGCGCTCGCGAAAGGCTTCCTCTTCGCGCGTGAAATTCAGATCCATGATTTGGCTTCTCTCAATAGATTTCGAAGAGCCCTGCGGCACCCATACCGCCGGCGATGCACATCGTGACGACCGCGTACTTCACGCCACGTCGACGGCCTTCGATGAGGACGTGTCCCGCGAGGCGCGAGCCGGTCATGCCGAACGGGTGGCCAATGGAAATCGCACCGCCGTTCACATTCAGGCGTTCCTGGGGAATACCGAGTCGCTGCTGGCAGTAGATCGCCTGCGATGCGAACGCTTCGTTGAGCTCCCACAGGCCGATGTCGTCCATCGTGAGGCCGTGGCGCGCAAGCAGCTTCGGCACGGCGAACACCGGGCCGATGCCCATTTCGTCCGGTTCGCAGCCTGCCACCGAAAGGCCGCGGAACGCGCCGAGCGGGGTAAGGTTGGCGCGCTCGGCGGCCTTGGCTTCCATCACCACGCAGGCGGACGCACCGTCGGACAGTTGCGACGCGTTGCCCGCCGTCACGAACCTTTCCGGCCCCTTGACGGGCGCGAGCTTCGCGAGCGCCTCATAAGTCGTACCGCGGCGGTTGCAGGTATCGGCGGTGACCGTGGCCTCGCGCTGGCTGACGGTGCCGGTTTCCTTGTCGGTGACGGCCATCGTGGCAGTGACTGAGACGATCTCATCGGCAAAACGCCCGGCGAGTTGTGCCTCTTCAGTTTTGCGCTGGCTTTCGGCCGAGAAGCGATCCTGCGCTTCGCGGCTGATGCCGTAGCGCTGCGCGACGATGTCGGCGGTATCGATCATCGCGAGATAGAGCGCCGGCTTGTGCTCGACGATCCACGGATCGAGCCCGCTCGCGCCGTCCTCGCGGGTGCGGATGCCGGAGATGCTTTCGACACCGCCCGCGATCATGGCTGGTGCCCCATCGATCACGATATGGCCTGCGGCAATCGAGATTGCCTGCAGGCCGGATGCACAGAAGCGGTTCACGGTGGCGCCTGCGATCGAAAGCGGCAACCCAGCGCGGATCACGGTCTGGCGCGCCACGTTACGGCCGGTGATACCTTCTGGGTAGCCACAGCCGAGGATCGCATCCTCGATCAGTTCCGGGTCGATACCCGCGCGTTCCACGGCGGCGCGCACGGCGAAAGACGCGAGCGTCGGGCCAGGGGTGATGTTGAACTCGCCGCGATGCGCCTTCGTCATCGGCGTGCGTGCGGTAGAGACAATGACGGCTTCGCGCATGGTCGGAGTCCTCAAGCGGATAAATGGGTTAAGCGGAATGATTGAAGCTGGCAAAATCGGCGCCGCGCTCGGCGATGAGCGGCGACGGTTGCCAGAACAGTGGGTCTTCCCGCGCGAATTTGCGGATGTCGGCCAGCACCTTCGCGAGGCCGACGCTGTCGGCGTACTTCATCGTGCAACCGCGATAGCGCGGAAAGCTCTAACCGTAGAGGGACGTCACGTCCAAGCCGAGCAGGTGCAGTGCGAACGTGACGACGTCGTTAGACAATTGGGGATTCACTATCCCTGTCTCCGTGTATTGGCTTTTGCTATGGACGGATCTTGAGATGATCTGGCCATGTTGACAATTCCATTGCGAATTGACGAACTGTTAACTAAAAATTGACATAAAGCGCGCGACAAAGCCTTGCCGGTTGAAATGCTTCGATATGGGGATTTGCGGCCCGACTGCGTGCTGCGGGTCAGATGGCGGATTCGAACGCGGCGACGGACCGCTCGAACGCACTACTTCAGGCCCATGTCTGTGCGAGCGAGAGGATTTCGTCTCGCAGGTAGTCGATCAGGGCTTGCGTTGATGGCGATGGATAGCGATTGGGCAGGGTGACGATATACAGGGTGTTCTGCTGACCGGCGACACGGTATTGCGGCAAGATCGGCAGCAGTTCCCGGGTCATCGGCGCATGCGGCACGTAGGCCGGCAATAGCCCAATACCCATGCCCTGACACACGGCCTCCGCCAGGAACGGGTAGTCCGACGACTGCAACGCGGGTTGCATCGTTATGGTGTGGACATCGGCTTCGTTCTCCCGGTGCGTGAGCGTCATCGTCACACGCCGGCCCGGATAGGGCGATCCGACCAGTGTCTGCCTTTCGAGGTCTTCGGCACACACGATCGGACCGTGCTTCTCCACATAGCCGGCCGATGCATACAGGTTCCAGTCAATCGAGCAGATGTTGCGCGCCACGTAGTCCAGCGGGGGTGTCGACGTGATTTTCACCGCCACGTCGACTTCGGCGGCAATCAGGTCGTCGATGCGATTGTTGAACGTGACATTGAGCGTAATGCCCGGATGCGCGCGCGCGAATTCAAGCAGCTTCGAACCGATGAACATCCTGCCGAAGCCGGTCGGCACGCTGATCCGCACCCGGCCGCGTAGTGTCTGGCCGAGGCTGTCGATCGCGGCTCGCGCCGTGCCCAGGTCCTCAAGCATCCGCTGGCCGCAGTCGTACAACGTGTGTCCGGCTTGTGTGAGTTCGATACTTCGCGTCGAGCGACGCAGGAGTTGTGCGCCGGTTTCGCGTTCCAGCAGCTTCAGCCGCTGGCTGATGTTGGCGCGCGTCATGCCGAGTTGGCGCGCGGCGGCGCTGAGGCTGCGCGATTCCACGATCTCGACGAACAGGCCGATCAGATTCAGGTCCATAGGGCGGTTGTCAATTCAGCCTGAACAGGCGTCGCTATATTAGGTCCATTGTCGCCGCTTGGATAGCAGCCGTCCTGAAAGGCCCAGTCGCGCCAAGTGCGTATTGGCGTCTATTCGCAAGATCCTGGTTCCATGGCGCTCAATTTTAGTCGTCGAATAGAAGCTGTTGTGTTTCAGCATTTGCACAACTCGCCCATGCGCCTACTGAGCAAGGCGCAAGTGACGGAATCTACAGATGTTTAACCCACCAATGATTGGCGAAATTTCGCCAATAACGATATGCTGAAGAACAAACGCAGTGTCACCGGGAGGCGAGAGTTCTGTCATTGCGACTGACTCCCGGAAACCGGATGGCACGCGCCTGAACAATGGTCAACGCACTCACCGGTTCTCACCGAGGGCTGCATCATGAATGACTTCACCAGGGAATCGCTGCAATTCACTCTAAATCTGATTCCGGCGCACACTTGGTACGCGGATCCGTCCGTGGCCCTCACGTTCCTGAATGAGCGAAGCGCGGATTACCTGGGTCTTGCGAAGGACCATCCTCTTCGGTTCGGCATCGAGACAGGCGCGGCGTGGGACTCCCATCTAGCGTTTCTCCATCCCGACGATCACGAGGCGGCACGCAACGTCTGGTCAGAGTGCGTCAGAACGGGATCCGCAGGTGAAGTGACTTTTCGGGTGCGTAACGCTGAAGGCGGATATCGCAGGTTCCTCAGCCGCGCTGAACCTCGCCGGGCGAATGATGGAACGCTACATGGCTGGATTGGCATCAACCTCGATATTGAAGAACGAAAGCGGGCCGAGTTTTACCTGGCGGAAGGTCAGCGCCTTGCGCACATCGGCAACTGGGCATTCAACGCTGCCGGCTTTGAATACTGGTCTGCCGAGTTGTTCCAGATCCACGGCCTTGAGCCGGGCGGCAAGGCGCCGAGTATTCCGGAATATATGGCGCTCGTGCACCCCGGTGATCGGGACTTCGTGGTGCACGAAATTCAGAAGATGCTGGCAGACCATCGTGGCTTCGACTTCACGAAACGGATTGTGCGGCCCGACGGAGCCATTCGTCATATCCGTTGCGTCGGTACGCCTGCGACCGACGGCGAGACTTTCCAGGGACTCGTCGGAACGGGGATCGATGTAACGGAGCAGGAGCAACTCACGCAGGCGCTGCGCAAGAGCGAGGAGGAGCTCCGGCAGATTGTGGATCTCGCGCCACAACACGTAGCCGTACTGGGCTCGAACGGCGAGCGACTCTACGCGAACCGCACGGCGCTCGCCTATCTCGGCACCCGTCTGGACGATTGGTTGCACGGAGCCATTGGATCTCATGTTCATCCTGACGACCGCGAACGGCTAATAGCGTTTGCAAGTCGTTTGTCGGCCGGTTCAGTCCCTGAGCTGGAATTGCGCCTGCGTAAGAACGACGGAAGCTATCGCTGGTTTCTGGCTCGTTATAACCCGGTCTGCGACGAGCACGGACGGCTGCTCCGCTGGTATGTTGCATGTACGGATATCGAGGAGCACAAGCGAGCCGAGGAGAGGCTGCAACAGGAAAACGTGGCGCTTCGCGAGGAAATCGACAAGACCTCCATGTTCGAAGAGATTGTCGGTACGTCGCCCGCTCTGACGGTTGTGCTTGGACGAGTTTCCAAGGTCGCAGCCAGTGATTCGACGGTATTGATCACTGGCGAGACCGGGACCGGCAAGGAACTCATCGCCCGTGCGGTTCACCGGCGGTCGCGCCGCTCCTCGAGGGCGTTCGTGGCAGTGAACTGCGCCGCGATTCCGCGCGAGCTGATTGCCTCAGAACTGTTTGGGCACGAGAAGGGGGCCTTCACAGGTGCCACCCAGCGGCGACTCGGCCGCTTCGAGCTCGCCGACGGCGGAACGATTTTTCTGGATGAGGTCGCCGAACTGTTGCCCGACACGCAAGTCGCGTTGCTGAGGGTGCTGCAGGAACGCGAGTTTGAGCGCGTTGGGGGCAGGGAGGCTATCCGCGTAGACGTTCGCGTTATCGCGGCCACCAATCGTGATTTGAGTGAAGCCGTGGCCGATGGAAGCTTCCGCCAGGACCTCTTCTATCGCCTGAACGTTTTCCCGGTTGAGATGCCGCCGTTGCGGGAGCGGATACAGGACATTCCCCTGCTGGCGGAATATTTCATCGACCACTATGCGCGTAAGGCGGGTAAAGCATTCAGGCGCGTCAACAAGCGGACACTGCATCGCCTGCAATCCTATCCGTGGCCAGGGAACGTGCGCGAACTGCAAAACGTCATCGAGCGCTCAGTGATTGTATGCGACTCCGAAGAATTTACGATTGACGACAGTTGGCTACCGACACGACCATCGGTAGACAGCAGGCTTGCGCTATCCAGCACGCTCGTGGCACATGAAAAGACAATCATCGAGGACGCGCTACGCGTCTGTGACGGCCGGGTCTATGGACCCTCGGGTGCGGCGACACGGCTCGGCATTCCTCGCTCGACGCTCGAATCGAAGATCCGCGCGCTGAGGATCGACAAGAGCCGCTTTCGGCCGCGGCCTGCGAACCGTTAAGCAGTCGGCCGTTGTACAGGAGTTCGCCATTGGCGAAATATCGCCAATGTGCGGACTTAAAAGTCCTTGTAAATTCAATATATTGCGGTTGGCTCAGTAATTGCCTTAGACATCGCCATGAGCCCTGCTGAAGCATCGCAGCGGGGCAGAGCCGGCGATCGCGAGGCATTGATTGGTTCGCTCGCGCCATTGTCCTTCATTCCGACCGCAAGTCATTAAGGAAAGGTGCGATGAAAACAATCACTCAACACTACATCGATGGGGCTTTCGTTGAATCCCACGGCCGCGAGGTCATGGTCAGCGTCAACCCGGCCAACGATACAGCGATCGCCTACGCAATGTTGGGCAATGAGGAAGATGCGCGGCGCGCCATCGGCGCAGCGAGACATGCTTTCCCCGGCTTCGCCCGGACGAGCAGGGAAGAGCGCGCGACGTTGTTGCGCCAGCTGCACGAGGTCGTTGCGGCGCGCATTGACGATCTGACGGTGGCCATGGTCGATGAGTATGGCGGTACCGTCCAATTCTCCTCGCTCATTGTACGGATGGCCGCCGACTCGTTCTTGCACGCAGAGAAGGCGCTCCACCAACTGCCGTTGGTTCGGACCTGGGGTCAGACGACGGTGACCCTGGAGCCGGTCGGCGTCGCCGGTCTGATCACGGCCTGGAATTCGAATGCGCTTTTTATCTGCCTCAAGCTGGCCTCGGCCATTGCCGCCGGGTGCACGGTCGTTGTCAAGCCCAGCGAGCTCAGCGCGTTGCAGACGCACGTGTTGCTGAAGTGTCTGCACGAGGCACGACTGCCGCCGGGGGTGTGCAATGTCGTCACGGGCCGCGGGGATGACGTTGGGGCCGAGCTGGTACGCAATCCTGACGTGGCGAAGATCTCATTCACGGGTTCGGTTGCCGTTGGCGAGAGAATCATGCGCGACGGCGCCGCGACGATGAAGCGGGTCACCCTCGAACTGGGTGGCAAGTCGCCCAACATCCTGCTTGACGACGTTGTGCTCGACAAGGCGATTCCGACTGCCTTGGGCATCGCCTTCCTGAACAGCGGTCAAGCCTGCGCAGCAGGGACGCGGCTCCTCGTGCCGAAGAGTCGGCTCAACGAGGTCAAGCGCGCCATTGTGGATGCGATCTCAGCCTTTCCCGTTGGCGATCCGGCCGACCCGAAGACTGCTGTCGGACCGATGGTGACGCAGAAGCAGTACGAGCGCGTGCAGTCCTATATCCAAAAAGGTATCGCCGAGGGCGCAGAAGTACTGGTCGGCGGCGAAGGCCATCCGCCGGGTCTTGAGAAAGGTTGCTTCGTGAAACCGACGGTATTTGTCAATGTGACGAACGACATGACGATTGCCCGGGAGGAGATTTTCGGTCCTGTCCTGTGTGTCATCGCCTACGAAACCGATGAAGAGGCGATCAGGATTGCCAACGACTCACGATACGGCCTCCACGCGTTCGTGAGCGGGACCAACATGGAACGCGCACGCCGCGTGGCTTCTCAGCTCCGCGCTGGTCGCATTGCAATCAACGGTATGCGTGATGACCCACAGGCCCCCTGGGGTGGATTCAAATATTCTGGCGTTGGCCGGGAATTCGGCACGTACGGGATCGAGGCGTTTCTCGAACCACGGGCCATCCTGGCGTGACCATTCTTGCCGTACCAGAACGAATCGAATAAGGAAACCCATTCATGATAAAGCACGCATCCATCTCCCCCAGCGAAGCTGCGGATCGACTCGCCATCCGCGAGCTTATCGAAGCCTACGCATACTGCGCCGATCGTCGCGATCCGACAGGTCAGATGGCGCTCTTTACGGCGGACACCCATTTCGTGGTGTACATGAACGCAAAAGATCCGACGCCCTCAATGGAGTTGCACGCGCGCGAGGCGCTTGCTCCGGTCTTTGCGGACCTGAACCAGTACGACGCGACCACGCACTTCGTCGGACAGAGCACGATCTTCACGCTGACGGATGACCGAGCCACGGGTGAGGCCTACTGTATGGCATATCACGTAAAGGTCGACGATGGAAACCGACGCTTGATGCTCGCCTCCCTTCGCTATCACGACACATTTGCAAAAATAGATGGCCTGTGGCTATTTGCGGAGCGCCTGTTATACGTCGATTGGCAGGAGGATCGCGCAATGTCGTGAACACAAAACTGACCTATGGATTCAACGGGCACCTTTAACGAAACTTCGGGGCATAGATGAATACTCTGACGGCAGGCCAAACACGGCTTGTTATTGTAGGCGCGAGCGGGATGGTCGGCGGGTATGCTCTGCGCTACGCGCTCGATGACCCTGCCATCGGGAGTGTAACGTCGATAGGCCGGAAGAAGCTTGGTTTCTCGCATCCCAAGCTGAACGAGGTTCTGCATCAGGACTTCGCGGACTGCTCCGCACTCGCTGAAGTGCTCTCGGGTCAGAACGCTGCCGTTTTTTGCCTGGGCGCGTACACCGGGGCGGTGTCTGGCTCAGAGCTCCGCACAATCACCGTGGACTACACAGTCGAGTTCGCGCGAGTTCTCCGCGACAGCAGTCCTGATTCAGCGTTCTCCTTCTTGAGCGGCAGTGGCGCGGATCCGACAGGGCAAAGTCGGATGGCCTTCGCACGCTACAAGGGGGAGGCCGAGAAGGTGCTACTCGCGGCCGGGTTCCCTCGCGTTTACATCTTCCGGCCAGCGTACATCTACCCCGTGGAGCCACGGAAGGAACCAACTTTCAGCTATCGCTTTTTGCGCTGGATTTATCCAGTGTTTCGGGTCCTATTCCCGAAACAGGTGATTCGAGCCGACGACCTGGCTCGCGCTATGGTCAATGTCGTCGTCGAGGGAACAGGCAAGACACCCAGCATGATTTTCGAGAACAGTGACATCAGAGCTATGGCTGTGTCGCCAGGTACCCAACAGGGCGATGCAGCGAATGGGCGCATATGAGAAAACGCGCGGAGCACGACGGTTGTCAAGCATGATCTGAACTTACCCTGACGAGTACACCTGTCGTCAGTGAGTGGTCTGCCCGCATTCCGGTTGATGTAGCTGCCGCGATAGACCCGATGCAACTTGTACTGGGGCGCCAGGTGGGCGGACCATGTTGTCATCGGCCCGCAACGTTTCGATGCGTTTATTCATCTCCAACAAGTCCGGAGGCAGACCGTGATCGAGCTAACAGTCAATGGAAAAATGCGGCGGGTGGAAGTTGTTCCCGACATGCCCCTGCTCTGGGTGTTGCGGGACGAGTTGGGCATCACGGGGCCGAAATACGGCTGCGGTATCGCACAGTGCGGCGCCTGCACGGTGCATATCGACAAGCACGCGGTGCGATCCTGCCAGATGCGGGTCGGTGATCTCGGGAAACGGGAGGTGACCACGATCGAAGGGCTGGGCGCGAAGTCCCTGCATGTCGTGCAACTTGCGTGGATCGAACATCAGGTGCCGCAGTGCGGTTACTGCCAGACCGGACAGATTATGCAGGCCGCTGCGCTGCTGTCAGCCAATCCGAGGCCGTCAGACGACGACATTGACGCAACCATGTCTGGCAACCTGTGCCGCTGCGGAACCTATGAACGTGTCCGCGCCGCGATCCATGCGGCCGCCACGAAACTGGTGGAGAACTGAAATGGACGAGATCGTCAGCAAGCCTGGTCGCCGCTCGTTCCTCATCGGGTCGGTCGCCATCGTAGGCGGCGGTGTCGTTTTCGGGCCCTATGTCTTCGCCAACACGCCAAAGGCCGCGGCGAAGCCGGTCTCGATCACTCCGTGGGTCAAGATCAGCCCAGACAAAATCACCCTGATCACGCCGCACGCCGATGTTGGCCAAGGCGCTGTCGCGGGACAGGCGATTCTGATCGCAGAAGAATTGGACCTCGATCTCGGTCAGTTCGATACCGATTTCGGGCCGACCGACAAGGCCTACTACAACACCGCGCTCGCGGATGAGCTGGTTCCGTTCCTCAGCATTGACGACGGCCCCGAAGCCGAGGCAGCGCGCGCCGGCGCCACCAAGATGTTCAAGGACGCCGGCCTGCAGATGACTGGCGGATCGAGCACCATTCGGGACAGCTTTACCAAGCTGCGTGAGGCCGGTGCGGTTGTGCGCGAAACCTTGAAGGCCACTGCGGCCAAGCGCACCGGCGTTTCTGTAAACAGGCTGCGTACCGCGTCCGGGGCGGTGATCCTGCCCAACGGCAAGAAGATTCGCTATGTCGATCTGGCCGCAGAGTCAGCCAAGGTGCCTCCGATGCAGAACGTCAAACTGCGCGACCCATCAGAGTGGCGCCTTATCGGTAAGCCTACGCAACGGCTGGATGTCGCATCGAAAGCCACCGGCAAGCTCAAGTTCGGCATCGACCAATCTGTGCCGGGCATGGTCTTCGCAACGGTCAAGTTGAATCCGAACAAGGGCGCACCTTTGCAGTCATTCGACGCGAGCAAAGCCGAGCGCATGCCAGGGGTGAAGGGGATCCTGCCGATCAATAACGGATTTGCCGTCATCGCGACCAATACCTGGTATGCGATGCAGGCAGCGGATGCGGTGGAGTGCAAGTGGGCGGCGGCCACCGACTATTCACCCGAGCAAGCACAGCATTGGGCAGCCGTCGAAGCCGCATTCGCGCCTAACAACGTCGAAAAGGTCTGGCGCAATGACGGCAACGTGAACGGCGCGTTGCAAGGTGCCAGCGTGATTGAGGCCGAGTATCGCGCACCGTATCTCGCGCATCAGCCGCTTGAACCGCTGAATGCGATCGCCATCGTTCGCGACGACGGAATCGAGCTGTGGACCAGTCACCAAATGCCTGACTCGGTTCAGGCCATCGCCGCCTCCGTCACCGGACACAAGCCCGAGCAGGTCATCCTGCACAACCAATGGGCCGGCGGCAGCTTCGGTCATCGCCTGGAATTCGAAAACATCCGCGCGGCGGTGCAGATCGCCAACAAGATGCGCGGCACGCCGGTCAAACTGGTGTTTTCGCGCGAGGAAGATTTCCTGCAAGACTTCCCGCGCCAAATCGGCGCAGCGCGCAACCGCGGCATGGTCAAGGATGGCAAGATCGTCGCGGTAGATTTTTATGTCGCCACGAGTTCGGCCGTGCGGTCGCAGTACAGCCGCATGGGAATAAAAATGGCTGGCGCGGACCACCAGAGTCCGCTCGGAACGGGCGACCTGCAGTACAACATCCCGAACTTCAGAATGACGAGCTACTCCGTCAAGGGTACCTCGCCGTGCTCGTCGTGGCGCTCGGTTGGAGCTTCCACCGGCGGCTTTTTCGGTGATGCTTTCATTGATGAATTGCTGCACGCTGCAGGCGTCGATCCGCTCAAGGGGCGAATCGACATGTGCACGAGCGAATTGCACCGCAAAGTCCTGGCAGCCGTCGGCGAAATGTCCGGGTGGAACGGCCCGCGGGCGCCCAACGGTGGGGGGCGAGGTGTGGCTTTTATCGAATCCTTTGGCGTTCCGGTAGCCGAAGTGATCGAGGTTTCCGTGACGGAAAAGGGGGCCATTCGCCTCGAGAAGGTCTGGGTAGCTGCCGCTGTCGGCAAAGTCATTGACCCGGTCAACTTCGAAAATCTTGTCCAGGGTGGTGTCGTCTTCGCGCTGGGCCACGCGATGAATTGCGAGCTGACTTACGCAAATGGCCTCGTGCAGCAGCGCAATTTCAACCAGTATGAGGGCATGCGCATGTTCCAGTGTCCGAAGATAGAAGTGCGCGGAATCGAAGCCGGGCCGATACGGGGGATCGGCGAGCCACCTGTGCCCCCAGCAGCGCCGGCGCTAGCCAATGCGATTTTCGCCGCCACTGGCAAGCGCCTGCGCGAAATGCCGTTCAACAAATTCGTCGAATTCGTTTGAGGGGGGCGCAAACATGAAACGCATTTTATTGGGATGCTTTTTTGTTGCCGCCGCAGTCATCGCCGCTCCGATCGCAATTTCGGCTGCTGACGACCCGAAGACCGCCAGCGACTTTCCGCCTCCAGGAAGCGTCAGCAAGGATGAGGGTCTCGAGGCGTGGCAGCGCATCCAGGCCGTTATCACCCATCCGCGCTGCGTCAATTGTCACGTTGGCGCTGACAACGTTCCGAGGTGGACTATTGCGGGGGAGACTAACACCCGGGTGCATGGGATGGATGTCAACGCCGGCTTCGGTCGCGCCGGTATCCCGGGACAAACGTGCACAACTTGCCATGTGACTTCGACCGCGCCGAATCAAGTACCACATGCTCCACCACATGTCGGCATCGCCTGGCAATTGGCCCCTGTGCAATTTCAGTGGATCGGTAAGAGCGGCGCGGAGATTTGTCAGCAGTTG
This sequence comes from Paraburkholderia sp. GAS348, assembly GCF_050434205.1. Lineage (NCBI taxonomy): Bacteria > Pseudomonadati > Pseudomonadota > Betaproteobacteria > Burkholderiales > Burkholderiaceae > Paraburkholderia > Paraburkholderia sp. GAS348. The sequence goes on along the minus strand of NZ_JBNPVT010000002.1, from coordinate 485,935 downwards.
CGCGACCCCAGGCGTAATGGTGGTCGGGACGCAGTGGGATTGGTAGAGCATCTGCGCCACGATGCCTTTATGCATGGCTTTATCCCCTGGAGCTGGAATCCGGGTGGGGGGCGCAGCACGCCACCTGGCACATTCGAGTCGCATGTGAAGGACGTGGCGATGTGGGGCGCAGCGGGTCAGCCTTGTCCCGAATAAGATCAGCTTACAAAACGCCCCCGGGTTGCCCGCGCAAATGGCGCAGCAGCGAGGGGTGAGCGGCGCAACGTGAATGTCGGTGCGCCGCTCGAATCGAGTACGCTGTTTGCCAAAAGCAGACACATGTTGAGTCACGTGGAGCGCAACTGGTGAGGAAGCTGCGGCCAGCAAAACGCGATGCCAAGCATAAAAATACGATCGAACTAACTACTGGGCGATCCGGCTAACGCAGCCTATCCGCACGAGGTATCCACGGAACGCCGGTACAACAACGGGCGACATGCGCGGATTGAGTGGCGCACGCATCACCAATGTACGGAAAAGGAAGTCGCCCCGCGCCAACTTGCTACATGTGCATGAGGAACTGGCGGCTGCTCCGCAGCGTGTCTGCTATCGACCAGACGACGCTTTACCGATACATTGCAGGGAGATGACCTTTTACTTCATTAGACATCAGTTCGGCGACGCATTGCGCCATGCGCACGCTATGGTTCGGTCCGGTAATCGCTTTAACAAGACCAGGTGTTCTGCTCGTAAGGCCGTAAGTCCGTCTCCAGATCCAACTGGCTGGACGCGCTCTCGTGCCAGGCAGTCGTGACATGCGTTTGCATCGTTGATGCGCACCGTCCGCGTGGAATGCTACTGACATGTTCGGCGTCGCTGTTTTTAAGACCGCCGAGGGCGTGTCCGTACAGGTGAGGGGAATACGAATGTCATTTTTGTCCTCGACATCGGCGTGGTACCCGTGCTTTGCGGCCGTGCTCAACCTCGCAGTACTTGCATCAGGATCCGGGTACCGTCTTGTTCGAACGTTTGCACGTTGCGTGGCGATCGCGTTGCTGACGGCCACGATGTACTTCGCCCACATGCTGCCAACCGGACACGCCGAACTTGCGGGGCCAGCAGAACGTCTGGTGTGGGGTGTGGTTGAAATTGCGTGGTGGCTGTTGATGGCCAGCACGTTGAGTGCGGTCGCGCGTGCCTACTACACGCTCGGCGGACGGTTCAGGCAGCAGCAGTTCATGCTGGACGTGGTTGAGACGATTCTTTATATAGCCGCATTCTTCGCTATCGTCACTGACGTCTTCGGCCTCCCGCTCAAAGGGGTACTCACCACCTCAGGCGCTCTGGCAATCGTGCTGGGTCTAGCCCTGCAGAGCACACTTTCGGATTTTTTTTCGGGGCTTGTGATTAACATTACTGCACCCTACCGGGTCGGCGATTCGATTGCAGTCGACGATACGACGAAAGGGAAGGTGGTAGAAATCACATGGCGCGCGACGCATCTTGCGAGGCCCAATCGCGACCTGATAGTGATACCGAACAGCGTGATTGCGAAGGGGAGAATCGTCAATTCGAGCGCGTTGGGTGGCCCTCATGGTGCGATAGCCAGTTTTCAGTTTGCGCCGCCGCTTCGACCTTCGACCGTGACCGACGCGTTACTTATGGCCGTTCAGAATTGTGTGAATATCGTGGCAGAACCGGCCGCGACGGTCACAATCACAGCCGCGGCGTGGCAGGCGATTGACTACGAGGTTACGTTTTTCGTACAGGACGCCGACAAGGTGTCCGATACGCTCAGCGCTCTCTACGACGCCGCGCATCGGCATCTGGAGTCGTTTGATCTGCTGTTTAATCTGTCCGGCAGCCCAGAGGGGGCACCGACCGGGACTCCAGAACGTCGATTGCTAGATGGAGTCGGCGTATTTGGTTTGCTATCTGCTCAGGAGCGCTCGGACCTTGCCGCTGCAATGGTTATGCGTGAACTGATGCCCGGCGCCGTCGTACTCAGGACGGGTGACGTGTCGGATGCCATCACCATCGTCGCATATGGTATTTTGTCTGCATCAGTTCTCCAGAATGGGGAGCCGACCGATGTCATGCGTTTCGGGCCGGGCGAATTTGTCGGAGAAAGCGGGCCGGTCATGGGCGTTCCGGTTCAGTCGGACGTTAACGCCAGGACCTATGCGATCGTGTATGAGCTACCGGGTAGAGCGATCGGTGCGTTGTTCAGGTCCAGACCGGAACTGTTGCATGTGCTGGCGGCGAAGCTGGCGGAACGCATACGCGAAGGCACCGCTTTGATTCAACCCGTACAGCAAGTGCATCACGAGCATCATGGATTGATCTCCTGGATCGCCTCATGCATCAGTGCACTTCATTCTCCGGAGAAGAACTAGAATCATTTCTTTTGACAGAATCTCAACGCGCCCGTAACGCAAATTGATGGCACCTTTCGCGCCAATGACCTTTGGCTCCGATGCCACCGTCTGACGAGTAATTCCAAGTATCATCGCAGACGTGTCCTGCAATACGGTTATTCTCCCGCGAATCTGCGGTGCCATGGTCGCGTCACTGTATGCGGGGAGAAAAGTCTCCGGCGATTCTTGGGCGTCGAATTCAGCGTGACATCCTGCACCACCCGATACAGTCAGTTAAAATATATCGGTTGCAGATCCACGACGGTGTCGAAGAACGTGATGTTTTTCATCAGGGTGTCGAATGCCAGTGGCTCGACCGCAAAGATTGTTGACTCATCGAGGGCCACCGCGCGTGCGCGGCGGCCGCTGGGTCATAGACGCCAAGTCAAACCAATTGCCTGCTTTGAGGACGGCAAGAGTAGCTTTATTGCCATCTTCACGCACGGTCGATGCCTTCGGGCGCTCACGATTGAGTCAGTAAAGGCCATCAGGCGCGCCTCCTCGGGGGTGGCCGGAATCGCTGCAACCAGCAGGCGCCGCATGGTGTGCCGAAAGCGCTTGCCTTCGGGGTCCTCTTCAGAGAGTGTCATTTGCAGTGCATTGAAGAAGTGCGCACCGAGCACGAGAAATGTCTGATGGATCGTTCCGCGTGATGCCTCAGGCTGCTGCAGATGAAGACGTGTAGAGGTGGCGCTCTCCAGATCCCGCTCGATCTCCGAGGTGGCTGAGCGCAAATTTGAATTAGACGGTGCTTGAGCGCGTAGGTCGTACCGGAGACGCGCGTAGCGGCTGCGATTAGCAGGTCGATGACAGAGGTTACGCGGTTCCTCGTGGTTCCTTCCTGCTCCATCGCTTCCACAAGACGACCAATGAAGCGGGCCTTGTAGCGACGTATTGTGTAGAGAATGAGGTCGGTCTTGCTCTCAAAGTAATCGCGCCGCGGCGTCGACCTTCGACTGTGACCGATGTGTTATTGCTGGCTTTTCAGAATTGCGCAAATATCGTGGCCGAGCCAGCCGCGACGGTCACAACCACAACCACAACCACAACCACAACCACAACCACAACCACAACCACAGGGTAGCAGGCGATCGACTACGAGTTTACGTTTTTCGTGCAGGACGCCGATAAGGTGTCCCATACGCTTAGCGTTTTCTACGATGCCGCGCATCGGAAAGCTATCCCGCTTGCAAGGCGAGTAACACGGTCAATAAGCTGTGTGTGTCGGTGGCAGACACACATATCTATAGGGGGCATCAGGCTTTCCTTATGCGTCAGCCGCGCACCGCGCTGAAAAAAACGCCGAGAAACTTGAACAGGGACGGACGCGCCTGAAATGCCAATAATTTGCGAACGGTCGCGGCGGAGTTCCGGTTACTAATGAACCACGGCGGTCGGGGCAGCATGGCGAAACTTCCGTGCAACAATGCTCTCGGAAATGGTCGAAACGGCGCGCGGACCACAGACCGCTGTGGGCGGTCGAATAGAAAACAGTTGTGTACGACCCCGCGTCCACTTTGGATGTCATTCACGGGATGGTCAGGAAATGCGCCCCAAGGCGTCTGAGCCAGCAGGAATCCAAGACCAGTCCAGGCATTTACCGCAATGGTGCCGTAACGGAGATCAGTGAGTAGGGCTTCGAAGCGCGAGCCTAGTGCTTTTTCAGTCGCAGGATCGATGATGACGTTTGCGCCGAGTGTGCCGTGAAGTTTCGTGTTGGCAAAGTCGATTGCCGATTCGAGGAACGCTTCAGGTGCGGCGCCCGGCAAGAACACGACAGCGAGAGCCGGACCGAAAACTTCGGTTCGGAACGCATAGTCATCGTGTACGCTGGTGCCATCCAGGATTGCAACCAATCGTGGTGCATCAGGGTCGCGGGCAAGCGACAACGCTGCTGGATAATGCTCGTGGAAGGCCGCCAAACGCTCGCTGCTTCCTGGGTAGTAAAGCGGTCTGGTCCGCGTGGAAGAGAAGATCTTCTCCAATTCCGAAAGTAGTGCTGATGCGTGCGGCCAGTCCTGCGGCAGGATAAGGACTTGGCTTGCTACGCAGTTGAAACCGGAATTGTGTAACTTCTGAGTCGCTATATGCTCAGCCTGAAAGCGAATGTCCGCGGCTGTCCAGTTCCCTGGGACGACAATCGTCGGACAGACTGCGCCGAGTTCGCTCGTAATGGGGCGCGTGTTCAAACGGATGTCTTGCGCCTTGCGTTTCGCCCCTTCCTCTCCAGTGCCAAAGACAATTGCGTCGTGGGACGCTGCACTCCCGGTAATGTGCAATGTCTCCACGAGGGGGTGACCTGTGAGAAAAACGCCGACATCCGTGCCTCCGTTGACAATCGCAAACACGCCCTCGTCAATAAGGGCTGCAAATATTTTCTCGAAAACAGGCAAGAGGTACGCCGTAACCGGATTTAGCTTGAGGACGACAACACTGTGTTCGGCGTACAGCTTGTACAGAGCGTCTAACGGCGCGATGCTGGTAATGTTGCCGGCTCCGAGAACCAGTGAAAGTGAGCCGACGCTGGATTGGCGCATGGGATCATAGGCGCTGGCAACGAATCGGCGAAGGTTCGACGGCAGTACGCCCGGTTCCATCCAAACCTCAGCGCTGACACCACTCAACAGCAAGCGATCAGTCAGCGTCGTGGGAAACACTTGCACTACTGTCTGGTTAGTCGCGGTTGTGCGTACTTTCATTGCATCCAGAAAGCGAAGACCATCCAGCTGCGTTAGCGTGCAAAGCAGCACATCGATTGCCGTCAGGGCTGCCCACGGCCCCGAGGTCCATTCTTCACCGACGAGCGGGGAATCCGCGGGCAAACCCTTTGCTGTGGAAGCGAGCCTGACCCATTCATCCGCGTTTTGGACTAGCGCTTCACGGATCAGCTTCAATAGCTCAACGCGACGGCCCACCGGCGTCGTCGCCCATTTTTCCTTATTCGCTGATACGGCAACCACAATCCGTTCGACCGGGTGCAGGCTGGAGGTGAGTGCGTCGTCCGCAACGTGCGTGGAACTCTTCATCGATCTGATCCCTAACCCGAGTCTCGAGCGCCCGAGGTTCGGAATTATTGGGACGATCGTCCTAATTTGTCAATTGTTTGGACGATTGACCTATTTTGTGGTGGTCGGAATCGCTGCAACCAGCAGGCGCCGCATGGTGCGCCGAAATCGCTTGCCTTCGGAGTCCTCGCCAGAGAGGGTCATTTGCAGTGCATTGAAGAAGTGCGCATCAAGCAGGAGAAATGTCTGATGGATCGTTCCGCGTGATGCCTCAGGCTGCTGCAGATGAAGAAGTGTAGAGGTGGCGTTCTCCAGATCCCGCTCGATCTCCGAGGTGGCCGCGCGCAAACTTGGATTAAACAGTGCTTGAGCGCGTAGGTCGTACCAGAGACGATGAATCTTCGCGTCGCGCGTAGCGGCTGAGATTAGCAGGTCGATGACAGAGGTTACGCGGTTCTTCGTGGTTCCCTCCTGCTCCATCGCTTCCACAAGACGACCAATGAAACGGGTCTTGTAGCGACGTATTGTGTAGAGAATCAGGTCGGTCTTGCTCTCGAAGTAATAGTGCAGCTGCCCTAAGTTGATTTCTGCAGCTTCCGCGATGTCGCGCAGCGACGTTTCAGCGTACCCGTGTTCCGCAAAGCACCTGATCGCGTGGTCAGCGATCTCGATCCGACGATTTTCGCGCTTTTCGGTTTGTCGCATGTCGTAGTATTCCCGTTGTTTGTGCCTCGCTCTCTGGCCTTTCGCACACTATCGGAAAGAACAGGCGAGTGGCGCGTAAAGTACAAAATCGGGCGGCACAGGTCAAGTTCCCACGGACGACTTGCGATTGAATAGGCACCGGAGATTGCGCACGGTTCACGCTGCGCACACCCAGCCCTCAACACAATCGGAGACTCATTCCATGAACGCAGAAGCTACGCTAGCCCTCAACGATGTTTCCGCGATCGACACGGTCCATATCGCTGGAAACGCCACGCCGTGGATTCCCTTCGCGCCGATCAACGACAAGATTCTACTCAAGTACTTCAAGATCAACCCCGTCACGGGCGAAGTGGTCTTGCTCATGAAGGCGGCCAAAGGCGAAGGCGCGCATATTCATCGCCATACCGGCACGGTGATGGTCTACACCCTCAGTGGTCGCTGGAAATACGACCAGCACGACTGGATCGCGCAAGCCGGCGATTTCGTGTTTGAGCCCTCGGAGTCGTCACACTCGTTCACGAATCTCTCCGACGACGACAATGGTATGGCGCTCGTGGTGTCGACCGGTGAGCTCCACTTCCTCGACGAAGACGGCAAGGTCACGTTCGTCGAGACGTGGCGGACGGCCTTGAGCCGCTATCAGGACTACTGCAGAGCCAATGAATTGCCCGAGATCGACCTGATCGGCTGCCAGGGTGGCCGTTAAGCGGCGTCGACGCACATGATCCGCGCCTTTGCTGCGGATCAGCGCGGCTACGCTGAGAACGCCCGGCCGAAAGATATTGCGTCCTACGCAGCCGGGCATCGTCACTCGGACGCCCTGGCATTCGCCAATCAACTGGGCGTAGGACGCTTCCATCTGATTGCCCACGACTGGGGCCATGCCCTTAATAGTATGCCTGCATAGCCCGGCGCGAGAGCGTCGTTGAGATGCCACTACGCGGACGTCGCTGGTGGATGCATTCGTGAACCGGGTACTAACTATCAGAACCAAGGAGATGTAGATGCACGACCAGGCGATGAACCCGACGCCGTCAGCCTATGCTTATCCACTGCTGATCAAGCACCTGCTGCATACGCCGCTCGCCCACGCGCCCAACCAGGAGATCGTCTACAGAGGGCAGAAACGGTTGACCTACAGGACGCTGGGCGAACGCATTGCGCGGCTCGCCGGCGGTCTGAGCGGACTCGGAGCGCAGCATGGCAGTACCGTCGCGGTCATGGACTGGGACAGTCATCGCTATCTCGAATGCTACTTCGCCATACCGATGATGGGTGCCGTCTTGCAGACGGTGAACGTGCGGCTCTCGTCTTCAGAAATCGCCTACACGATCAATCACGCCGGCGCGGAGATCCTACTCGTTCACACCGATTTTCTACCTGTGGTGGAAGCGATCAAGGACAAGCTCGAAACGGTGCGCACATTCGTCTGGATCGAAGAGGATGGCAGCGAAGCGTCCGCGCACACGATTCCGTTCTCCGACGAATACGAAAGCCTGCTTGCCAGGAGCGCGTCCAGTTATGCGTTCCCGGATTTCGACGAGAACACGCGGGCCACCACGTTTTACACGACAGGCACCACCGGCTTGCCCAAGGGCGTCTACTTCTCACATCGGCAACTGGTGCTGCACACGATTACCGCCATGGCTGCGCTGGCGAGCCCGGTGTCGGGGCAACGTTTTCATCGCGGTGACGTCTATATGCCGCTTACTCCGATGTTTCATGTTCACGCCTGGGGCATACCCTACATCGCCACGGTGCTCGGTGTGAAGCAGGTTTATCCAGGACGCTATGTGCCGGAGCGGCTGGTGCAACTGATACGCGACGAAGCAGTTACGTTCTCGCACTGCGTCGGCACGATTCTGCACATGCTGTTGGGCTGTCCAGAGGCAAAGGATGTCGATCTGGGCAAGTGGAAGGTCATCATTGGCGGCGGCGCATTGCCTCACGGCCTCGCGCGCGCCGCGCTCGACCGTGGCATCGATATCTTTACCGGCTACGGCATGTCCGAGACGTGCCCCATGCTGAGCCTCGCGCAGTTGAGGCCGGACAGCGGGCAGATCGACACGGAAGAGGAGGTGCGCCTGCGCTGCAAGACCGGTTATCCCGTGCCGCTCGTCGACTTGCGCATCGTGAATGAGGACATGGAAGACGTCGCGCACGACGGCAAGGCGTTTGGCGAGATCGTCGTGCGCGCACCGTGGCTTACCCAGGGCTATCTGAAGAATCCGGAGGCGTCCGGGCAGCTCTGGGAAGGCGGTTATCTGCATACCCAGGATATTGCCAACATCGACGCTACGGGCAATCTGCAGATCACCGATCGCATCAAGGACGTGATCAAGTCAGGCGGCGAGTGGGTTTCGTCGCTCGAGATCGAGAGCCTGATTTCGCAGCATCCGGGCGTCGCAGAAGTTGCCGTAATCGGTGTCAAGGACGAGAAGTGGGGCGAACGGCCCGTGGCGCTGGTTGTACCCAGGAAGGGCTTAACCACAACGCTTACCGAGGAGGATGTCAAAAAGCACGTCCTCGCGTTCAGCGAGAAAGGGCAGATCTCGAAGTACGCGGTACCGCAGATCGTCAAGCTCGTCGAGGCGCTCGAAAAAACAAGCGTCGGCAAGATGAACAAGAAGCGCCTGCGTGAACTGTTTATCTGACCGGTGAAATTGAGGAGACGACACGATGAGCATCCAGGGCTATAGCGTGGCAACGCTTGACGAGTTCGTTGGCGAGGAGTTGGGCGTATCGGATTGGGTGACCATCGATCAGGCGCGCATCGACGCCTTCGCGCAATGCACGGGCGACAAACAATGGATCCACGTAGACGTTGAGCGTGCGGCACGCGAGAGCCCGTTCGGCGGCACGATTGCCCACGGTTATCTGACGCTTTCGTTACTTGCGTCTCTGGCGATGGAAGTCGGTCTCATCCCCGCTGACGCGTCGGCGGGTTTGAACTACGGGTTGGACAACGTGCGCTTCATCACGCCGGTGAGAGCCGGTGCCCGGGTGCGAAGCCGCATCGTGTTGCTCGAGGTCGAGAGGAAGGACAAGGGCCGCGTCATCCTGAAGACTTCAAACGAATTGCAGATCGAGGGCGCGGACAAGCCGGCGCTGATGGCAGAAACACTGGCGTTGCTGGTGACGTGACGGGAGCAGAAATTGAGGAGGGCAGTGATAACGGCTCAGGAGAGTGACATGGCAACAGTCGAAGCGCCCCCGTCGCAAGGCGGTGAGCGCCAGGAACTCGCGGATCGTGCGACCGGCGGCATGACCGGCCTCAACCCGTTCGTCGGAGTGCGTCCGTGCGATATTCTCGCCACCGCCCAGCAGATCGGTGCGCAAGCGATCCGGCATCCCGCGCTGCTGCTTGAGCAGGAAGCGGCGTTGGCGCGCGAGCTGGTTTCTATATTCAGCGGCAACGCCGCATCCACCCAGCCACAGAGCGACAAACGCTTCGCTGACGCCGCCTGGCGCGACAATTCGCTGTACCGCAGCACGCTGCAAGGCTATCTGGCGTGGCGCAACGCGCTGACGGGCTTTGTCGATCGTTCGGCGCTCGACGAAAAGAGCAAGGAGCGCGCGCAGTTCGTGCTGTCGCTCGTCACGGATGCATTGGCGCCGACGAACACGCTGTTTGGAAATCCGGCCGCCATCAAGAAGATCGTCGATTCAGGAGGCGCAAGCCTCGTTGCCGGCCTGAAGAACATCCTCACGGATACGCTGACCAACCGGGGCATGCCTGCTCAGGTCGACAAGGCTGCATTTGAAGTCGGCAAGAACCTGGCCACCTCACCTGGCGCGGTGGTGTTTCGCAACGAAGTGCTCGAGCTCGTTCAGTACGCACCGGCAACCCCGAACGTCTATGCCCGTCCGCAGTTGATCGTGCCGCCGCAGATCAACAAGTTCTACATTTTCGATCTCTCCAAGGGCAAAAGCCTTGTCGACTATCTGGTGAAGCACGAGTTCCAGGTGTTCGTCGTGAGCTGGCGCAACCCTACTTTGGCGCAGCGCGACTGGGACATGGACACGTATGCCGCCGCGCTGCTTGAAGCAATCACAGCGGTGCGCGACATCACCGGCAGTGCGGACGTGAACCTGCATGGCGCCTGCTCCGGCGGGATGACGATTGCCGCGTTGCTTGGCCACCTGGAAAGCCGTGGTGAAAACGTAGTCAATGCCGCCACGCTGATGGTGGCCGTGCTCGACAGTATGGCCGACTCACAAATAGGTCTCTTTGCCACACCCGAAGTCGTAGCGGCGGCGAAACAGAACAGCACGGCGAGAGGCGTGCTGGCGGGGGAGGAAATGGGGCGCGTGTTTGCATGGATGAGACCCAACGATCTCATATGGAACTACTGGGTCAACAACTACCTGTTGGGCAATGCGCCTCCGGCCTTCGACATTCTCTACTGGAACAACGACGCCACTCGATTGCCTGCCCGGTTCCATGGGCAGTTGCTCGACATTTTCACGGAAAATCTGTTCAGCAAACCTCGTGCGCTAACTATTCTGGGTACGCCGATCGACCTCTCCGGTGTGAAGTGCGACAAGTACGTGGTGGCTGGCGTCACCGATCACATCACGCCATGGAAGGGCGTGTACAACACGGCGCGCGCGTTCGGCGGGAAGACGCGCTTCGTGCTGAGTTCGAGTGGCCACATCCAGAGCCTGATCAATCCTCCGGGCAATCCAAAGGCGAAGTTCTTCCTCAATTCTGAATTGCCGGCGAGTCCCGACGAATGGCTCGCTACAGCCAAACCGGAAGCGGACTCGTGGTGGAGCGACTGGCGACAGTGGCTTGCCGAGCGTTCCGGCGAACGCCGGCCTGCGCCAGAAACGCCAGGCAACGAACGGCACCCGCCGATTGCCGATGCCCCCGGCGCCTACGTCGCTGAAATGTAACGTCTGGCTTTACGTCAGTTTGAACACTACGACTTTCATTCACTCACCCCTTCGGAGTATTTGACATGGAATCAGGCAACAACAAAAGCCTTTTTGCCGACTACACCCGGTTTTTCGGTCAATTAAAGTTGCCCGGCTTCGACCTCGCCGCCATGCTGGAGCGGCGGCGCAAGGACATCGAGGCGTTCGCGGCGATCAACACGACCACGCTCGCGGGCGTGCAGTTGCTCGGTCAAAAGCAGGCGGACATGTTAAGCACGACGGTGACCGGCCTGCAATCGATGGTCACAAAGCAACCCGACACTTCAGTACGCAAGCCTCTTGAAAGCACGCGTGAACTGGTTCAACAGGTATTGCACAGGGTCTTGTCGAACGCGCAGGAAGTGGCGAGTACGGTTTACACGACGCAGTCCGACAGCTATGCGATCGTCAGTAAGCGCGTCGCGGAGAACGTCGAAGATTTGAAGACATTTCTGCAACCGGCGAAGTAACGCAGCATCGCAATACGAACAGGCGCCGACGCTCTGCGCGGCGCCTCGCATGACAGTCACCCGGAAAAGAAAAATGCCAAATTACCCTGAGTCTGTCTGCAACATGCACATCCAGTCAGTCGATCTGGATGGTCAGACGCTGCGTGTCGGCATCCGGCGTGGCAGCGACAATTCCCCGCCCTTGCTTATCTTCAACGGCGTCGGCGCGAACCTTGAACTGGTTGAGCCGTTTGTCTCGGCCCTGGAAGACGTGAGCGTCATCGTCTTCGACATCCCCGGCGTCGGTGGATCGCCGGTTCCGCGCGTGCCGTATCGCTTCTCGACGCTCTCGGTACTCACTGACAGGCTGTTGTCGAAGCTGGGCTATGAAGAACCTGTCGATGTGCTCGGCGTATCGTGGGGCGGCGCGCTCGCGCAGCAATTTGCGCATCTGTTTCCCGTGCGTTGCCGCCGGCTGATTCTCGCGGCGACCTCGCCAGGCGTCGTCATGGTGCCGGCCAGGATATCGGTGCTCGCGAAGCTCATCGGCCCGCGCCGCTACACGGACCCGGCATACCTCGAGGAGATCGGTGCCGAGATATACGGCGGAGCATACCGGCGCGACCCTGCGTTGCTGAGGGAGCACAGCCGTCATATCCGCGCGCCGCGGGGGCGCGGATACCTCTATCAACTGCTGGCCGCCTGGGGATGGAGTAGTTTGCCCTGGCTCGGCAGCTTGCGCCAGACGACGCTCGTCATGCACGGTAACGATGACCCGATCGTGCCTTTGGTCAATGCAAAAATTCTCGCGGCCCGTATTCGTCATGCAACGTTGTATGTCATCGACGACGGCCATCTGTTCCTCGTCGCGCGCGCAAAGGAAGTTGCTCCCGTGGTGCGAAAATTCCTCCGGCAGGAGACGAATTGAGTTGCCTCGCTGACAATGACGAAAGCCTGCAAGCCGTAGCATCAGACGAGCGGGGGATCCGAAAAGAGGATCGTTTTAGGCACATGCAGCGAATAGCGACGTGCTTGCTGGGAGCCATGGTGGTGCTGCTGTTTGTATGCGTCGTCTTTCAGGCCGACTATCACTGGCTGGCGTGGCCGCGAGCGTTTGCGGAGGCTGGCACGATCGGCGCGATAGCGGACTGGTACGCGGTGGTTGCGTTGTTCCGGCATCCGCTTGGTTTGCCGATCCCGCACACGGCGATTATCGAGCAAAACCAGCATCGGATCGCTGAGAGCCTGGGCAGCTTCGTCGAGGATAATTTCCTGACACCGGAAGTCATCATCGGCAGGCTGAGCGGCCACGACACAGCCAAGGCAATGGCGGAGTGGCTTGTAAAGCCGGCGAACAGCCGGGCGATCGCAGACGTGGTTGCAGACTCGCTGCCTGGTTTGCTTGACGGGATCGACGACGAGGATTTCGCGGGATTCCTCGATCGCCTCGTAATCCCGCAACTGCGCACGCTAGATTTGTCTCGCGTCGCGGGCAATATCCTGAAGGTTGTGACCGACGGCAATCGACATCAGCCCCTGCTGGATCATGGACTTGAGGCACTGGAGCTTTGGCTGACGACCAATGCGGGCATGCTCAAGGCGAAGTTCAGTGCGGCGTCGCGCTACACGCCTGCGCAGCTTGACGCCTACATCGTCAGCAAATTCGTCGAAGGAGTCATTGCGCTGCTTCACGAGGTGGTCGCTAATCAGGATCATGAGCTTCGTCGCCAGTTCGATGAAGCGCTTCAGGATCTGATTCTGCAACTTCAGACATCCCGCACCCACCGCCGATTTGGTAAGACGTTGATGCGCGACTGTCTTCGGCATTTCAGGAACGGGCGTCACGCTAGCGCACTTCTGAACCACATTCGCACGCGCGTGGTAGCCGAGGTCCACCGCAAGCAGTCGATTGTTCGAAGCATTGCGGCCGACGTACTGGTTTCGCTAGGTGAGAGCCTGGGGCGCTCACCCGCGGTCCAACAGAAGTTAAACGCGTGGTGGCTGAATCGCGCGCACCAGCTCGTGGTGCGCTATCGGCGCCAGATTTCGGAGCTCATCACCGGCGTGGTGAAAGGCTGGAATGCCAAGGAAGCCAGCCGAAAGATTGAAGCAGAGATCGGCCGCGACCTGCAGTACATCCGTATCAACGGGACGTTCGTTGGTGGCATCGTCGGCGTTTTGCTGCATGCAGTCACGTTGCTTTTGAGCGGGTGAAGCGAGCATGGCTCAATTGCGGAAATGGCAGACACAGTTGCTTTATAGCGCGTCGCGAGAATGGCCGGGCAGGCTGTTGAATTTTGTGGGCAAGCGAGTGTCCTCGCCGCTATTGCGTCGCGGACAATTAAAAGTGACAGTGGCGTTCCAGTTGCGCAAGCAGCGTCGCCGGTATCCCGATGCCGTCGCGTGCAGCCACCTCGGCCACCTTATCTCGCCGATAACCCGGCAGGCGTACACTGTTGTCCACGAGCATCAGGTCGATCAGCGTCTCGATCCGCTCTTCGTATATCGCGTTACCCGCGAGCGCAGCCGGGTCGATGATCCAGAAAAGATGTCCGACGCGCGAACGCGCGCCCTCGGCGGTGAGAAACGATCCCGCTTCCGCGCCGAATTGCGCGCCCGATAGCGCGGCAGCCAACAGTTCAACCATCAGCGCGAGCATCGCGCCCTTGGCACCGCCGAACGGCAACATCATGCCGTCGAGCGCGGCCTGCGCATTAGTTGTCGGCTGGCCGTCCGCAGTTGTCGCCCACCCCTGCGGAATCGGCTTGCCATCTCGCGCCGCAACCATGATCTTGCCGCGCGCCACTTGCGATAGCGACAGGTCGATGGTGAGTGGGCGGCCCCTCGAGCGAGGAAACACTGCAGCGATCGGGTTTGTGCCGAACAGCGGTTTCTTGCCGCCCCAGGCCGGCATCGACGCAGGCGCATTGCTGAATGCGAGCCCGACGAGCCCAGCCGCGCCGATCGCTTCGAGGTGATACGCCCCCGCGCCAAAATGATGGCTGCGCACTATGCTCGCCGCTGCCGTACCGAACTGTCGCGCACGTTCGATGCCGGTCGCAATCGCCAGCTCGCAGGCCGTGAACGCGAGGCCGTCGGCGGCATCAATCAGAAACGCTGCGCCCTTGTCGCGTACGATGCCCGGCACGGCGGCCGGATCGACCCGGCCGTTGCGCAGTTGCGCGATGTACATCGGCAGGCGCGCAACGCCATGCGACGCGAGCCCGTGCGCGTCCGCGTAGACGAGCGCACGCGCCGTAGCGTCGGCGGTCGCAGGCGTCGCTCCCGCTCCAAGCAAGGCCTCGCGAGCCAGTCTGGTCAGTTCATCAGCCGGAAGGTACCGCAGGTTCGGATCGCTCATTCGCGACCGTCGTGCATCGCCTGACGCGAAGACAGCGGCATCATCCTGCCGTCCACCCCATCTGTCCTTTCCAGCGGCGCTTCGTTGCGCGGCGAGGCAAGCACGGCAAGGGCCGTCTCGACGTCGAACACGCCTTCCCAGCGCGCGACGACTAGTGTTGCCACCGCATTGCCTATCATGTTCACCAGCGCGCGCACTTCGTTCAGCACGCGGTCGATGCCGATGATGAGCGTGATGCCCGCCACCGGAATGATCTGGTGCGACGAGAGTGTCGCCGTCAACGCAACGAGCGCTGCCCCCGCGACGCCGGCTCCCCCCTTCGACGTCACCATCAGGATCGCGAGCAGTCCGACCTGCTGCATCAGCGTGAGGTGTGTGTTGGTCGCCTGTGCGATGAAGAGCGAGGTCATCGTGAGGTAGATCGCGGCACCATCAAGGTTGAATGAATAACCGGTCGGCAGCACGAGACCGACAACCGACTTCGGGCAGCCGAGCCGTTCGAGCTTCTCCATCAGGCGCGGCAGCACGGATTCGGTCGTGGACGTGCCGAGCACGATCAGCAGTTCTTCGCGCAGGTATTTGAGGAGCGGCCAGAGACCCACGCCCGCCCAGCGGCAGGCCATACCCAGCACGATTGCGACGAACAGGACGCTCGTGATGTAGAAGCACAGGATCAGCAGGCCGAGCTGCTGGAGACTTGCAATGCCGTACTTGCCAACCGTGAATGCGATCGCGCCGAAGGCACCGAGCGGCGCGAGCCGCATGATCATCTCGACGATCCGCATCAGCACGTCACCGAACTGCTCGATGCCGCGCTGGAGAATCCGGCTGCGTCCGGACATGATCGACAACGCTATCCCGAACAGCACCGAAAAGAGTAGAACCTGCAACAGGTCACCGCGCGCGAACGCGCCGACGACCGAATTCGGCACGATCTGATCCAGGAAACTCGCCTGCGACTGCGTGTGCGCTTCGCTCACGAAGTGCGAAACGCCGCTCGCATCGAGCGTCGCAGGATCGATGTTGAGCCCCGCGCCTGGATGCACGACGTTCGCGATCACGAGGCCGATGACAAGCGCAATCGTCGTCACGACTTCGAAATAGAGAATCGTCTTGAAGCCCACGCGCCCGACCTGCTTCAGGTTCTCCATGCGTGCGATGCCGACCGACACCGTGCAGAAGATCAGGAGCGTGATCAGCATCTTGATCAGACGGATGAAGGTGTCGCCGAGCGGTTTGAACTGAACGCCGAGTGACGGCGCGAAATGACCGACGAGAATGCCGGCGGCAAGTCCGATCAGGACCTGCACATAGAGATGCTTGAGCACGCGCACGATGGTGTCTCCTCCACTCGCTGCTGCCAGAAGATAGACGGGCGCGTCGCACGGCACGCGCCGCTTCGTCGAGCGGTGTCGTGCCAGCGCGCGCACCGGACGGGGACTTCGTTTTGCCCTGCTGCTTCTATCGGTATTGCAATGATGCGTCCGTGCCCGCGGCAAATCAGGCGCTTTCGAACAGGCGCGTGAGCACGAATTCTCGATGGCCGAGCGTTTCCGCCGAAGTCCAGCGGCCGTTCGCCGTAGCGAGCATGCATTCGAGCAGGCGGTCTCCGGACTGGTCGAGGTTTTGCTCGCGTTGCAGGATGCCGGATACGTCGACATCGATATGCTCACTCATCGTGCGCACAGTGCGCGGGTTCGCACAGATCTTGATGACCGGCACGATCGCGTTGCCGATTACGTTGCCTTGCCCCGTCGGGAAAAAATGAACCGCGAAACCCGAGGCCGCACAAAGTGTGACCATCTCGGCCGCAGCGGACGACGAATCCATGAACCAGAGGCCCGGATGTGTTGGTATTTCGGCCTTGTCGAGCACACCGTCGACCATGCACTTCTTGCCGATTTTCTGGATGTTGCCGAGCGCCTTTTCCTCGATTGTCGTGAGGCCGCCCGCGATGTTGCCCTTGGTTGGCTGCGACTCCGAGAGGTCGTCAGTCTTCCAGCGATTGATCATGTCCTGGTAGCGATCGAACATGAACTGGAAGCGCTCGCGCACGCCGTCGTTCGCGCAGCGCGCAGCCACAATCTGCTCGCCGCCCGTCAGCTCCGATGTCTCGCCGAACACGAGGGTGGTGCCGAGGCCGTACAGCTTGTCGAACGCGTTACCGACGGTTGGGTTCGCGCCGCAACCGGACGTGGTATCCGACTCGCCGCATTTCGTCGATACCCACAAGTCGCTAATCGGGCACTCCTCGCGCTCCAGCGAGGTCGCATATTGCACCATTTCCTTCGCCGCTTTCGACGCGCGCATGACCGTGTCGTGGTCGCCATGCAGTTCAATGCCGAAGCCCATGACCGGCTTGCCCGACGCCGCGATGCCGTCGACCACGCGCTTGGTCCAGCCTTCCTCGATTCCGATCACGACGACCGCCGCGACGTTCGGATTGCTTCCCGCACCGATCAGCGTGCGAAAGTGCAGGTCGAGGTCCGCACCGAACTGCAGACGGCCATACGGATGCGGCAGCGCCATCGTGCCCTTGATGTTGTTCTCGACCGCCTGCGCAGCAGCGTTCGACAAATCGTCGACCGGCAGGATGATCACGTGATTGCGTACGCCCACGCGGCCGTTGCTGCGGCGATAGCCGCGGAAAGTCGTATCCAGTTCAATTACGCTCATGGTGTCTCTCTCGATATGGGGAAGCAAAATGCTTGTCGCGTATGGGGGGCGCAGCTTACCAGCGCTTCGTCTTGATGTTATGCACATGGGCGTGCTCGCCCGCAGTGATCGGTGCGACCACCTTGCCGATATCGACGCCGTACTTGAACACGGTGTCACCGACAGCCATGTCCTTGAGCGCCACCTTGTGGCCAATTGGAATGTCCTGCTTCGCGGCCACGGTCACGATCTCGTCCTCATCCATGATCCACGCGTTCAGTTGTGTTCCTGCCTGAATCCCTTCGACGACTGCCACGCCCACCGTATCCTTGGCCTCGTGCAGCACGATGTGGATCGTCTTGCGTTCACCCGTTTCTGCCGCCGCGCTCGCGGCGCCATTCGTTTCTGCTGCTGCATAACTCATCTGCGTCTCCTGGTTGATTTCAATAAGTGACCGGTGGGTGGCCGGGCGGCGAACCGCATGCCGCCGCCGCTGCGTTGTGTTGAAGTCATCTTAGGCAGCAAATTCATCCATGTCAACTATATCATCTATATGTGTTGAATGAGTTAGTTATGCCGTAAAATCGGGGCAACACGTTTCAGAAGAATTCAGGGAGAACCATGAGCACCATGACGGAGACGCCGGCCGCCGTTGGCGGTACGCGGTACAAGGAAGTGAAGAGCGCGCTGCTAGCAGCGCTCGCGGCGCAGGAATGGAAGGGGGGCGAAGCGATCCCGGCCGAAAAACGTCTCGCGGAACGCTTTGGCGTCTCGATCGGCACGCTGCGCAAGGCCATCGACGAACTATGCGCCGAGAACATACTCATCAGGCATCAGGGGCTCGGCACGTTCGTCGCTATGCATCAGCGCGATCGGCATTTCTTCCGCTTCTTTCGCATCGTGCGCAACGATGGGGACAAGACCTATCCCACCGTGAGCCTTGTTCACTTCCGTAAAACGAAGGCAACGCGGAAAGTCGCGGCGCGGCTGCGAATCAGCGAGGGGGTGCCTGTCTTTCAGTTCACGAATCAGCTCGCACTACACGGCGTGGTTGTGATCGTCGAGAACATCGTGGTGCCGGAGGCGCGCTTTCCTGACCTCACTGAAGCCGCACTGCGCAATCGTCCGAACACGCTCTACAACTTCTATCAGGATACGTTCGGCATCAACGTGGTAAGCACAGACGAGCGGGTACGCGTTGGACAGGCGAGCGAGCTCGAGAGCGGATTGCTCGAACTCGCCCCGGGGTCGCCCGTGCTGGAAGTCGAGCGGATCGCGTATTCGTACAATGAACAGGCGGTCGAGTACCGGCTCTCACATGTGAACACGCAGGAATACGATTATGTATCGAGCTATGCACGCCCCTCGAGCGGCGGATAAACATTGAGAAAAGCGGGCTGGGCCGCCCGTTAGCGTTGACAAACGCGCTCGAGATTTGAAGAGGTAACGCGCAACGGCGAAAAGCCGTTAATTTTTCGGAGAGTCGGCGGCAGCGTCCTCGACGACTCTTGATTTCGCCACAGCGCGGAACCAGCAATATGGTCATTTGCCTTCCAAAGACAACATCATCGCGGTTGCCCGGCATGGGGAAAGGATGCAGTCACCGCCGGCACAACAGACGAATCTTCGTCGGGAGGAAATTTGGGGGTTGCCGTTGCTGCAACCTGGAATTGCGACACCGAGGTGTATTCTCGACCTGCCCATGGCTGAAGCGCACCTTCCCATTTTGCGATTGCGGCTGCGGCGATGCAATTGCCCACGACGTTTGTCGTGGTTCGGCCCATATCGATAAACTGATCGATCGCCAGCAATAGGACGACACCTTCGACGGGCAGGCCAAACAGTGGTAGCGTCGCTGCAATCACGATAATCGCGGCACGAGGAACTCCGGCAACTCCTTTGCTAGTCAGCATCATGACCAACAGCATCCCAAGTTGCTGGCCGAAAGACAGATGAATGTTAGCGGCTTGCGCAATGAACAGGGCGGCAAAGGCCTGATACATCATTAAACCGTCAAGATTGAATGCGTAAGCCAACGGCAGGATAAGATTGCTGATCCGGGGACTGATTCCAAAGCGAGCGAGCTGTTCCAATGTCTTGGGATATGCGGCCTCACCGCTTGCTGTACTGAAAGCGACAATCATTGGTTCACGAATCAGTTTGAGCAGAGAAAACACGGATCTTCCCAAGACCAGATATCCGGCCAGTATCAGAATGCACCACAGGATCACCATGCCGACATAGACGGAACCAATGAATTTCCCATAAGTTAGCAGGACCCCCAGTCCTTGAATGGTGACGACGGAAGCAATCGCACCAAATACACCGAACGGTGAAAAGCGCATCACGTAGGACGTGATTTTTAGCATTAACATGAAGGCGCCATCAATGCACGTAATCAGGGCCGTGGGCAACACTTCCTTCATTGCGCCAGCAGCGATGCCAAAAAACACCGCGAATACCAAGATCGGCAAAATTTCATTTGACGCCATCGCCTGGAAGATGCTTATTGGCACGACGTGGGAAACGAAATTCGAGAGATTGAAAGCAGTCGTGCTGATCGATGCACCGGCCGAAGGCTCCGGCAGGTGCACCGAATGACCGAGGTCAAGGAAGTTTGCCAGAAGCATTCCGATCAACAGCGAGACAAACGACGCACACACAAACCAGCCAAATGCGCGGAGTCCCACCCGGCGAACGACTTTTGCGTCGCCAACTGCTGCTAACCCCGAAACAATACCGCAGAAGACCAGTGGTGCGATTACCATCTTTATTAGGCGCAAAAAGATGTCCGAGATCAACGTGAATTGTCCCGCGATAGATTTCGCCGTTGCTGCGGACGTAGTCTGGTGGCACACATACCCGACGACAATGCCGGCAACCATACCAACAAAAATGGCGAGTCCAAGACGACTTTGCTTCATGCTTCCTCCCTTGGCGGTGCGCGGCGATCTTTAGCGGATATTGCGCGTGTCGATTTCGTTTGGCAGCTGTGCCTGGAAAGCATCCATGTAGCCGAACAATGCCGCGCTACCGCCTGTATGCACGAACACGACGTTTTCGTCGGGCTTGAAATGACCTTTCCGGATCAGGCCGATCAAACCGGCCATCCCCTTACCCGAATAAACCGGGTCCAGAAGAATGCCTTCGGTACGGGCTAGCATTGTGACCGCCTCCACCATGCCGGCAGTCGGTATGCCGTAGCCATCACCCACGTAGTCACAGTTGGCAACCACGCGTTCGCGGGCAACAGCGCCCGGCATATCGAGGTACTCGGAAGTCTCGCACGCGAGCCTGAAGACGCTCTGCTCCTGAGCCTCACGCGGCGCACGCACGCCGATGCCGAGAACGTTGATACCACTCTGACTACCCTCGAAGCCAGTCACAAGGCCTGCCTGGGTGCCTGCACTTCCCGTCGCATGAACAACGTGGTGTACAACCAGTCTCTGTTGATTTGCCTGCGTTAGGATCTCGAGCGCACAGTTGACGTAACCCAAAGCACCGATGGCGTTAGATCCACCTCCGGGGATGATGTAGGGTTTCCCACCACTTGCACGCACTTCGTCCGCGACGACGCGCATCGCGTCGTTCATGTCGGTCCCGCTGGCATAAATCCGGGTCGGCGCTCCCATGAGGCGTTCGAGGAATACGTTACCCGAGTGCAGATAGCTGGGGTCTCGGGAGCCAGTACGATCTTCAAGTAAAAGGACGCAGCGCATCCCCATACGCGCAGCCGCTGCCGCGGTCTGTCGCGCATGGTTAGATTGAGTGGCGCCCTGCGTGATGACCGTATCTGCACCTTTTTCTAGCGCATCAGCGATAAGAAACTCAAGCTTGCGCGTCTTGTTTCCACCTGTCGCCAAACCCGTGCAGTCGTCGCGCTTGATGAAAAGTTTTGGACCCCCAAGCAGATCGCTCAGACGGGGCATTGGCTCCAGAGGGGTATCGAAATGGCCAAGCTGGATTCGTGGAAATTTTGAAAGATGCATGAAATACCTTTACTGGTTGAAAAAGCAGGAAAGAGGACGGCCACAAGCTGTGGTGATCGCGCGGTTGCGATCAGGGACCTTGGGATTGGAATCGAGAGGCACACGCAGATGGTCCTGCTCGCAGGTAAATGGCGTTGCAGCGAGAAGCTTCGACAGGAAGTCAATGCCTGCCTGGGGACCCATGTCGCCAAGGACCCCGATTACCATTTCTTCAGACCTAGGGTTTTCGCTCATCTCTGTCAAGGCGTCCAATCGACATCGTTGGACTAAGGATAATTTTTGACAAAATTGAGCGCCAATTCTGGTTTTTGATAAAACTATGCAAATATGGAATGGTCTGGTGGAACTTATCCTTGTGCTGTCTAAGGGAAGATCAAATGGAACTGAAATGGCTTGAAGACTTTGTGTCGGTAGCGAAGCTGCGCAACTTTTCTCATACTGCACAGGCGCGGCACGCAACGCAGCCTGCCATCAGCCGACGCCTCAAGGCGCTGGAAAACTGGTACGGCGTACCTCTGGTGGACCGAAGCACTTACCCGGTCGCGCTGACCGAAGCGGGTGTCGGATTCCTACCTCTCGCCGAGGCGGTTGTCGCAGATCTGTATCGAAGTCGGCGCGAAGCTCGAGCGGCCCATGAACGGGCGGGTAAAACGATCCGTTTTGCACTGCCACACTCACTAGCCGGCTCGTTCTTCGCAAACTGGTGGCGCGCGCAGCACCGCCCTCGTGGAGTTACTGCCGTCATTACCGCGGCCGACTTCGACGAATGCGTCGAAATGCTCCTCTCCGGTGCTTGCCACTTTCTAATCTGCTATCAACATGCAGCAGTTCCGGTCGGATTCGAGGCGAATGGAATATCATGCACACGGATCGGTGCTGATCGTCTCGTCCCTGTATCGGCATGTGGCGACGGTGGAGGTGCGATTTTCGAACTTTTCGGGGAAAAACGTATTGAGCTTCCGTTGCTTGCATACACGAGGACATCGTTCCTCGGCCGGGTCGCCGGCCCGTTGCATGCACGACTTGAAGCCCATACAGACGTTGTACTTCACTTCGAAACAGCGCTAGTCGAAGCGTTGAAGGCGGAAGTTCTATTGGGAGAAGGGGTCGCGTGGCTTCCGGAATCGATGGTCGGGGTGGAGTTGCAGTCGGGAAAGTTGCAGATCGTAGGCGATGTGTTTTTAACTACACCGCTAGAAATTTCGCTCTGCAGAACAACGGGATTGTTTGTCGGTCCCCGCGATTTTCTAAGTGAAATCTGGACCAAAGCTTCCGAGGACATTGGCTAGAAATGAATAGCGCCGCAGCAGGAAATTATCCGGATCGTCGCCGTTGGGCCGCGCAGGGTAGGGTGCGGTGTGATAGCGCGACTGTGACTGCGTACCCTTGGAATCAGTACCGGGCAGTCTGCAATTTATTCTGCTCGGTTTTGGCTGCGGTTGCTGAGTTGACACTTCATGGTTCTGGTTGGACGGCTACGCGGCATCTCATCGGGCGGTCTGCGAGATGAAGACCAACGAGTCGCTACCCCGGCGAACAAAATTGCGATCCTCGAAGTACCTGAACAACGTGATAGAGCAAGATCACTGCTACATCAAATCGCGGGTGAACATCATGCTCGGGTTCAAGCAGTTCCAGGACGCGGCCGTTACCCTCTCCGACATTGAACTGATGCACCGCATTCGCAAAGGCCAGTTCAATCTCACCAGTTGGCACCTCAAAGACACCACTTTGCCCTCGATTTGGAGGGCGGTTCTTGCAGCTCGTTGAGGTCTTCGAAAAATGAGCGATTTTCGCCCACCTACCGAATGTGCACCACAACCCCGCATCCCGTCGAGTCAGGGAATAACCGGCACATGCTCGCGGTATTACAGGCATGGCACCCGAAATGGGAGATCAAAATGGACATCATCGATATGGCACGTGCGTCGGGATTGACCGTTATCCTCGATGGCAGGATTGGCCGCGAGGAATACCAGAGCGTATGCGGTTCGGTGTCGGCGTTACAGCGATTCGCTACGTCGCTACGGCTATGCGCGGCGCATCAGCATAACAGCGCCCCGCATCGGTCATCGGCGGCCAGCGTGTTTGGCCGGTTACGCCGGCGCATCAGCAGACTTGCGAGGATAGCGGGCGCCATGGCGACGCCCTCCCGACGCATGTCGCGCCTCGTTCATCGGAGACAGAAGTGAGAGGCTTCGGCGGGACGTCCGCCCCACCGGAGAGGTGAAGATCAGGATGCAAGCCGTTCTGCGCCGTCTTCAACTCGCCTCGGGCCTCGTGATGCTGACCTATCTCTTTCTGCATCTGGTCAATCACGCGCTCGGGATCTGGTCGCTCGACCTTGCGGGACGCGGTCTCGTACTCGCGCTGCGGCTGTGGCGCAGCACGCCTGGAACGATCGCGCTGTACGGTGCCGCGTCCCTGCATTTTGCGCTGGCGTTGCACACGCTATACGGGCGGCGTCACTGGGCGCTGCCGCCCGCCGAATGGATCCGCCTCTGGGCCGGGCTCAGCCTGCCGATGCTGCTGATCCGCCATGCGGTGACGACCCGGCTTGCGTCTACGCTCTATGGCTTCGAGCCCGACTATGAGCGCGTCATCGCCGTGCTGCTCACGAGCGGCACACAGGGTCTGCAGCTTGCGCTGCTTGCACCGGGCTGGATACACGGATGCCTCGGACTGTGGTTCCGCCTGCGCCACTATGTGTGGGCGCGCCGCGTGAAGCCCGCGCTGCTGGCGTTCATGGTTCTGTTGCCGCTGCTGTCCGCAGCGGGCTTTGTGCGGATGATGCGAGCCGTCGAGGGGAAGCGCCTCGGACTTCCGCACGCCGATCCGACGCTCGTCGCCCATCAGGCAGCACTCGGTGCCTGGCGCCACAATTTTCTCACCCTGTATCTCGCCCTGGTTGCCAGTGCGTTGATCCTGGGCCAGTGGCGCAACGGCCTTGAACGTCGAAGGCTGCGAAAGAGTTCACTGAGTTCCTGACGGGTTGGGACTGCACGCGAGATCCCCACGCCCGCATATTCGTCAAAGATCGGGCACATCTGGCGAAGGCTGCACCGGATGGTTTCGTTCAGAGGTTCGGATTCATGTTTCGGGAAGTAAAGCGTGCTCTGAAAGAGTACCCAGCATCTTCCCAGTAGATTTTGGGCAAACCGAAAGATTGCCTTACGTCAAAAAACGCGTATAATTGAGTGACTACTCACTCTATATATGCAGAAAATCCATGGCACGCCCTTTGAGTCCGGAAAAACACAAAGCCCTGTTAATGTCTGCAACGCAGGCCGTTGCTGAGCAGGGCGTGCTGGCCACCACGGCGAGCATTGCCCGGGGCGCCAGCGTGGCTGAGGGTACCTTGTTCACGTACTTCGAGAACAAGGAAGTGCTGTTTCAGGAGGTCTATCTGC
The DNA here is from genome assembly GCF_050434205.1 of Paraburkholderia sp. GAS348. Lineage (NCBI taxonomy): Bacteria > Pseudomonadati > Pseudomonadota > Betaproteobacteria > Burkholderiales > Burkholderiaceae > Paraburkholderia > Paraburkholderia sp. GAS348. The sequence goes on along the minus strand of NZ_JBNPVT010000002.1, from coordinate 461,042 downwards.
ACCTCAAGCGGAGCCTCGCGGAAACCGTGATGCCGGACTATCCTGATGAGGCGGACTACCGGCAACGCATGGAGCACGTTTTCCAGCGCTATGTGAACTGGGGGCTCTCCAATGCCGCCGGGCGGTTTGCCGTCGCACGGCTCTCGGCTTCGGGGCATATACTGGACGAGACTAGGGCGCAGGGTATGAAAGCGTTTCTGGCGGTGTCCTGGATGATGGAGGCCGGAGTGCGTGACGGTGTGCTGGTGGACGCGCCAATCACCTTTCTTTCATCGGTGATCGAGCACATTGCCGATACCACAATTGAGTACGTGAACAAGTATCCAGAGGATGCCGAACGTCACCGCGCACTGGGATTTCGGGTTCTATGGCGGGCGATCACGGAGTAAATATTTTCGACTTTAATTGAGCGCGTAGGCACTCATTTATTTCCAAGGAGAACAGAATCATGTCCAGTCAGAAGTGGTTCATAACCGGCGCGTCCAGTGGTCTGGGGCTTGCCCTCACTGAAAAGGTGCTCGCAGAGGGGCACCGTGTGGTTGCAGCGGTGCGCCGTGTCGACGCGATGCAGGAGTTGAAACAGAAATACCCGGCGCTGCTCGAGGTGGAGTCGCTCGATTTGACCAATCGCGAGCAGGTGCAGGCTGTCGTTGCGCGCCACGCAGATGTCGACGTCGTCGCCAACAATGCGGGTGGCGCAGTTATCGGTGCAATGGAGGAAATGACTGAAGCATATATCCAGCAGCAGATCGCTCTGAACCTGCTCGCGCCCATTCATGTTACGCGTGCGTTCCTGCCAGCGATGCGTGCGAAGAACAGCGGCACGCTCCTTTATGTCAGTAGCGTCGGTGGGCGCGCAGCCTTCCCGAGCGGTTCCATGTATCACGCCGCGAAGTTCGGTCTGGAAGGCTTTGCTGAATCGGTGAGCCAGGAAGTCGCCGAGTTTGGCATCAAGACGATCATCATCGAGCCGGGCTCGATCAAGACGGGTTTTGTGGCCAATATCCGCTGGACCCAGGAACTCGACGCCTACAAGGACGGCATAGTTGGAAAGCTTCGCCGCCAGATTGTGGAGGTTGGTGAGGAACAGGCTTCGGGTGACCCCGTGAAAATGGCCGACGCCATCTATACGGTAAGCCAGATGCAGGAGCCGCCGCTGCGTACTGTCCTTGGCGGGGATGCCTATGCGGTGCTGGACGCTGGTTACTCGCGAAGTCTCAAGGCGTTGCAGGCGCAAAAGGAGCTTGCCGAATCCGTGATGTTCGCAGGTAAGGCTGGATTCAATCCGCAGTAAGCATTGTGACCGCTGCATCGCATGCCGCCGTGAAGCAACGTGCTTTGCCGACGGCGGCGGCCAGGAGTGTGCTGGAGGGACTGCCGCATGGCAGAAACGAAAACCGCGTCGGGTTTGCAGCGGCCTGTGTCTGCGGGCGATGCCAATTAGTTTTGGGATCGCCCGCAGCTCTGTCAAAAACGCACCAAGATCGGTGCATCTCAAAGGTCGAACGATCATGTCCAAAGTCTGGTTGATTACAGGTGCGTCCCGAGGTTTGGGCCGCTCCATTCTCGAAGCCGCGTTGCAGGATGGCGGCAAGGTACTGGCGAGCGCGCGCGACAATTCGCGATTCACCGATTTGCAGGCGCGCTACGGCGATTTCCTGGCAACGTTTGAACTGGACGTCACGAATGAACAGCAGGCGAAGGAGGCCGTGTCCGAAGCGGTGCGCCTCTTCGGACGGCTGGACGTGCTGGTCAACAATGCCGGCTATGGCCATATTGAGCCGTTTGAGTACACGTCCGCTGAGGATTTCCGGGCGCAGATTGAGACCAATCTCTTTGGGGTGGTGAACCTCACGCGTGCGGCCATTCCGGTCATGCGAGCACAAGGCGGCGGGCACATTTTTCAGGTTTCGTCGGCAGGCGGCCGTATCAGCACCCCGGGACTCTCGGCTTATCAGGCGGCCAAATGGGCGGTGGGCGGATTCAGCGATGTAGTCGGCAAGGAAGTCGCGCCCTTCGGGATCCACATCTGCACGCTGGAGCCCGGTGGCATGCGCACCGAATGGGGTCATGAGGCTCGAGCGACGCTGCAGAATCTGCCGCAAGAATACCAGGCATCGCTGGGAGACTTCAAGGCGCTCATTGATGCCTACGTCGGCCATGAAGTGGGGGATCCTGAGCGCATCGCAAAGCTGATCGTGGCGCTAGCATCGCGTGCAATGGTTCCAGCGCGCCTTGTGCTGGGTTCAGACGCCTGGCAGGTCGTCGAAACCGAGGAACAGGCACGCCGCGACACGATGCAGCGCTGGAAGACCGTCACCCTCGCTGCCGATTTCGGAGCAGCATCGCCCGAGTGGCCGTCGGAGTGACACCATGCGCGTTGTCCTGATCGGAGCGACCGGCATGGTTGGCCACCCACGCCGTCTTTTCCGGTCAACGTGGTTGCATTGGAAAGGCTGCGCGCGGCGATTCGTGCGCGACGCCGCCTGGAAATCGTCTATGCCGATGCGGCTGGGCAACCGTCGCGGCGTGTGGTTTGGCCCGTGCAGATCGGCTTCATGGACAGCGTGCGCGTGCTTGCCGCTGGGTGTGAGTTGCGCGAGGCCTTCCGCACCTTCCACACCGACCGAATACTCGAAGCGATCGAGGGACTGTACTGTCCGGCCAGCCGCAGTGAGTTAATACGCGGACTGCGAGAGCAATTGGCGCCTTCGGATTGCATTACCTTCGTGTTCACCAGTATCGACCGGCGGCGTACGCTATATCGGCGTGCTCGTCGAGAGCGGTGCTCTACCTGCGGAACGTCGGATACCTAATACCCGACAAAGGTGGCTAATGGGGTTCTAAGGAGAACTCCCTGATTGGGTCAAACTGCGCCTGATGGCGCAGTAGACAACCCTCCTTAACGGTCGGGCTGAAGTAACTATGAACGGCTTGCGATGAAACCGAAGGCGGTTGCTTGAGCTACTGTCGGGCCCAGTTGGTCCATGCTATGCGCAGGAGCGCTGCGTTGGCCGCTCTGCAGTCGAACGGTTCGGGATCGAGGTCATCGTCCGCCCAGGTTCGGTAGTCGTGCACCTCGTTGCTGTCCGGCTCCTGGCTCAGCATACGCAGCATCTCTTTATATCCGCATATGCCCCCGACATCTTGCGGAAGACACGCATGTTATCCAGCAAGGATTCGTGCCTCGCTGTAAGGCTCCCGGTCGGTGCGCGCAGCCTCTTCAACGTGAATGTCGTGATGCCAGCCGCCGCCGAAGTCATATCGATAGGGGAACCGCTCTCCCTGGACGACGAGTCCGTGCAGCCGCGCGTTACGGTCATCCATCATTTGCGTGTCTTCAGCACGTCGTCGGGCGCCGTCATGTTAAATGTGACAGCGCCCGGATGACTAGGCATGCCATCGTGGCTGGTGCATTCCTCCAGGTAGGTATCTAGCATCGCAGCAAAGATAGTCAGGCTAACCGCTTGGGCCTCTGACACAGCTGCCGCCCCAAACTTTTTGTCCCGCTGCAGTACGAATGCAATGCTGAAGTTTAAGTTAGTATCCGCGCGCAAGGTTCACACGAGATGTTAACGGTTGGCCATTCTCGAGACTCTTTACACCTCGAAGAACCTGGTCGACCACTACGTCAGGATCCGAGTCTGCAGCGACATGTGGGGTCACCAAGACATTCGGCATCAACCAGAGCGGGCTATCCTTTTCAAGCGGTTCAAGTTCGAACACGTCCAGCACTGCGCCGGCTAGTGTGCCATCTCGCAACGCCTCGACCAAATCGTGCTGACGGACCACTTCCCCGCGCCCCACGTTGACGAAGCACGGACCATCAAGGCTGCCCGAAAGGGAAAGTCCCGCAAAGGTACTTTTACCGATTAAGCCGCTGGTTTCCACAGTGTTCGGTAGCAGGCTCACAAGGATGTCCGTACGCTCGAGAAACGCGGGCAGTTCGTCCGGTCCGGCGAACATGGGGAAATCGTGCGTCGAAGGCTTTGTCCGAGCCCATCCGGCCACCTTAAAGCCAATTCGCTGGAGCAATTGGCCGCAGGCCTTTCCAAGGACTCCCACGCCCATGATTCCGACTCGAACCCCGCTCGCCGCAGGCTGGATAACTGGCGACCATTCACGTCGTGCCTGACTGGCTTCATAGGTTCGGATCTTTCGATGCAAATACAACACAGCGAACATCACGTACTCAACCATACGCATGGTGAGATCCGGGTCGATGACGCGTGCGACAGGAATCTCTGGCCGTTGCTCAAGTGCGTGAAGATGGTCTACGCCCGCGCCAAGGGAGAACACTGCAGCCGGCGGGGTAGATTGTTCGAAAATTTGTGAATCTGCCTTCCACGAGCAGATGACGTAGGGGTTCTCCCCCAATTGGACACCATCGTTTGGCCACACGCGAACCTTGCGGCCACCGGCCTTCGTTTCGAATGTGTGTCGCCACAATTCGGCGTCCCATGGGCCAGGTGCGACCACAATTTCAAGCTTGTTCAAGATTTACTCCGCAGAAACACTGGGTACAGCAGAAAGGGCGTTAAGCGGCGCGGGCCGACTCGAAGCCGTCCAGGATCGCCTTAAGGTTCTCACCAAGAATCGCGCTCAGGTAGCCTCCCTCCTGGATTAAGACCGTTGGCCAACGTGTCGAGCCGAGCTTGCGGCCGGCACCCCGAAAACCCTCCGTTGTGACGGCCAGGGCACCGTTCGGATCCATCTCAGACGCATCAAGTCCCAACGCAACTACGAGGGCTTCAACTCCTCTATTCGCACAAAATTCCAGCGCGTCGTCGATGGCCTGCAGATAAACAGGATCACCGGAGCCGTGCACCAACGGAAGATTCAGGTTGTAGCCCTTCCCGGTACCCGTGCCGATTTCATCGCTGTAACCAGCGTAGTAGGGCATGAATGCCGACGGATCCGCATGAATCGATACGGTCACGACATCATCGCGGTCGAAAAAGATACTTTGCGTCCCATTCCCGTGGTGAACGTCGATATCGATGATCCCGACTTTGCAGCCGAGCGCAAGCTTGAGATGTGCCGCCGCGACCGCGGTGTTATTCACAAAGCAGAAGCCGCCGGCGCTCTCAGTCGACGCGTGGTGGCCAGGCGGCCGACACAGTCCATAAGCGAAGCCATTATCGATGGCAAAGGATGCGGCGCTCATTGCGACATCTACACTCGCCTGGACAGCAGCGTACGTGTGCTCATGAATAGGCGTCGAAAGGTCAGCCATATGGAAACCCACCTGACCGATTATCCCGGTAGGGTAGTGGGACATTTGCGGCCGCGCAAAGTGAGACGGCAGAACATGTTCGAGACCGGGTTCAATCTCGGCGCGGCGTTTCCATGCTTGCTCCAGGAACGTCAAATATCGCTCTGAGTGCACACGTAAGATCGGTGCGATGCCATGTGTACCGGCGACGCAAACGTCATGTCCGCCACTCTGCGCAGCATTGAGCAATACGTTATAGCGGCCTGGCTGCTCTAAATGCGGGATCGCTTTCCCACGGCGAAGGTAAGTGGTCGGGGCGTGCAAGATGCTCGATGGGGAATGAAAGACTTTCATTTTCGATAACAAGGGGGTTAGGGTGGCGACCCTCCACGTACTTGCACTGAGCGCCGGGAGGGTCGATTAATCTGTTACAGAGCTTGTCTATCCTCGGTACTTGTGACGCGTGTCGTGTAATCCGCCTCAGTGCGACGGTTTGCGCGAGCGTGGACCACGAGGCCTATGATTCATACGTGTGTTTTTTCCGTGCTCTCGCCCCGCACAAGGAGTATCCCGATCAGGGCGAGTGTCGTTCGATAGGTCAATCCAGACCGCCCTGACACATGTACTTGATGGTGAGATAGTCGTCGAGGCCGTACTTCGAGCCTTCGCGCCCATAGCCGGATTCCTTTACACCCCCAAATGGGGCGGCTTCACTTGCGACAGCGCCTTCGTTGATGCCGATGACACCTGCTTCCAGTTTGCGCGAAACGCGATCGATTCGACGCAGGTTCTGTGTGTAAAAGTAGGCGGCGAGACCATACGGTGTGTCATTGGCGAGACGAACCACTTCGTCCTCGTCGTCGAACGGGAACAGTGGCGCAACAGGGCCAAAGGTCTCTTCGCAGCAGAGCAGCATGCTGTCGTTCGCGTTCGTTAGCACAGTCGGGGCGTAGTAGTTCGGGCCCAAAGCTTCGAGCCGCTTGCCTCCCACAAGAGCATGCGCGCCCTGCGCGACAGCGTCGTCGACGTGGCGAGCAATTTTCTCGATGGCGCGTTGGTTGATCACAGGTCCAATCTGGGACTGCGGGTCATTCGCCGGCCCGACGCGGAGTGCGCTGACGCGCTGACCAAGGAGGTCAGCGAAGCGCTCGTAGATCGCCGCGTGCACATAGATGCGGTTCGGACACACGCAAGTCTGCCCGCCATTGCGGAATTTCGCTGCCATCAAACCGGTAACTGCTGCATCGAGATCGGCGTCTTCGAAAACGATGAATGGTGCGTTGCCGCCCAACTCGAGAGAAAGCTTCTTGAGCGTTCCAGCCGACTCTCGTGCGAGATGTTTGCCGACCGCCGTCGACCCCGTGAATGTAATCTTGCGAACCCGATCATCCGCGAGCCAGTCGGCGACTGCGTTGATTCCATCTTCGCGCGCGGCCGTAATCATGTTCAGAACGCCCTCAGGCACGCCGGCTTCATGAGCGAGAGCCGCTAGGGCAAGAGCGGTCAGCGGTGTATCTTCTGCGGGCTTTGCTACCACCGTGCAACCTGCAGCCAGTGCCGGGGTAATCTTCCGGGCGATCATCGCGAGTGGAAAGTTCCACGGCGTAATTGCAGCGACTATGCCTACGGACTCTTTCACAGCGCTCATGCGCTTCCCGCGCTGATGCTGAGGGATGATGTCACCATAGATTTTTGTGGCTTCGTCCGCGAACCATGCGACGTAGGACGCGCCGTACGCGACCTCATCGCGACTCTCGACCATCGGCTTGCCCTGTTCCATCGACATCAGGGTCGCCAGATCTTCAGTGTTTTCGACGATGAGGGTGTGCCAGCGACGGAGAATCTCCGCTCGCTCGCGGGGTAGGCGGTCCCGCCAAGCCGGAAGCGCCCGTGCAGCCGCATCAGTGGCTGCACGAGCATCGACCGAGCTGCTGTTCGCGACCTGTTTGATCGTCCCGTTTGTAGCGGGATTGGTGACGGGATACCGTGCTTCACTCGAGGCATCCACCCATTTGCCCCCAATCAGATTCTGCGTGCGAAGCAGTTCGCCACGCGTTAGTTGCAACGTCATTGTTTTCTCCTTCATGTAGCGGCACCCCGGCGTGTCACCGCGATATTCGCTGCTGTGTTGTGCGCAAGTTCAGACTCTGCTTACGATAGTGCCTTTTCTGCATTTCGCAGCGACTCTCGAATATCTGCTTGATCGAGTACTTCGTCGAGCGTCTTACGTACGCGCGCGATTATCTGTTCCACCTCGCTCTGGGTGATGCACAGAGCCGGAGCGAAGCCGAGGATGTTGTCGCCGAACGCTCGGAAGATGACCTTGTTGCGGTACGCAGCCTCGAAAATCCGTTGCGAGAGATTGAGCGAAGAATCAAAGCGGGTTCGCTTTTCTTTGTCGGAGACCAGCTCAACTGCGCCGAGCAGCCCGCGATGACGCGAATCGCCTACAAGCGGATGGTCTAGGAGGCTGTCGAGCCCAGCAGCAAAGTGAGTTGCTTGGGCTGCTCCATTGGCAAGAAGACCGCCTTGACGATAGAGGCGCAATACTTCGAGGCCGATCGCAGCACTCACCGGATGGGCGGAGTATGTCTGCCCATGGCCAATTGGGTCCGCGCGACCGCCGCTGTCGGCAATGCCTTGATAAACCCGGTCAGACATCAGGACTGCGCCCATCGGCGCGTAGCCTGCTGTCAGTCCCTTGGCGACAGTCATCAGGTCAGGTTCGACATCCTCTGCTTCACACGCGAACATCGGCCCCGTGCGCCCAAAGGCGGTAATGACTTCGTCCGCAACGAAGAGGATGTCGAGCCGGTTGCATGCGTCGCGTATGGCTTTCAGCCACCCCTTCGGGGGAACAATGACCCCCCCCGATCCTTGAACGGGTTCGCAAAAGAACGCAGCGACATTTTCCGCACCCAGCTCGGAGACCTTCTTTTCGAGGGCGGCTACGGATCCCGCGATTATTGCTGCAGCGTCGTCTGGCGTCGCGCTGCGATACGGATAGGGCGACGCAATATGGTGCTGGGTCGCCAAGGGTAAATCGAAGTTCCGATGGAAGCTCGCAATGGCAGTCAGACCCGCACCGGTCGAGGACGAACCATGGTATCCGCGCTCGAGAGCGATGATGTGTTTCTTCGACGGACGTCCAGTGGCATTGTAGTAGTGCGTGATGAATCGCACGGCCGAATCGACGGCATCCGAGCCTCCAAGAGAGAAATAGACGTGGCGAAGCGATGCCGGTGCGAGCTCGACCAATTGCTCCGCGAGCTCAATGGCAGGTGCAGAGGCAAAATGGAAGTAGCCGGTAGCGTAGGGCAGGCGGGCCATTTGCTCAGACGCTGCCCGAACGATGCTTTCGTGTCCGTAGCCGGTATTGACGCACCACAACCCGGCAAACGCATCGAGCAGTTCATTGCCGTCTGCGTCCCGGAGCCACACGCCGCGGCCGGATTCAAGAATGGTTGCGCCGCGCTCTTCATGGGCCCGGTAATTGACAACCGGATGGATGAGGTGCTTGCGATCAGATTCGATAAGTGACGCAATGGACATGGTGTTCCTCGTTTCAATGTTTGACAGACGGCAATTCATCCGGCGTGACGGCAGCAACGAACGCTTCCTTTAAACCGGCGGACATATCGAAAAAATGCTGAATCAAGTGTGAATCGGGGTCGAGAGGGACCAACTTCTATACGCTTTCTTTCTCCACCGACATTGAGTTGGTTTGCTGCGAGGTCTTGACGACAGCGCGACGATCGAGCCACTGGGCAAGATGGATTGCTGTCCTGCCGGTTGAATTTCGGATTTGCGAACGGCAACTGAAGCCATCACTGACGATTACAGTGTCCTGATGCAGTGCATGGACTACAGGCACCATTTCGGAGGCGGCGACTTCCCTTGCAAGGCTCGCGGTTTTTGAGTGGTACCCGTATGCGCCGGCCATCCCGCAGCAGCCCGTCGGAAGTATGCTGCCCCCGCGGGTAGCCCCTTTGAGCAGTTGGGATTCCGCTTGCATGGCGTCACCATGTTTCTCGACGAGCTCTAGAAGACTCGACACGATTTCGGCGCGTCGCCCGCCCGCCGCAAGATGCTCCTGCAGTATCTCGGCATCGGTTGGGCCCACCCAAAATTGAGCGCCATCGTACGTGAGAACTTCCATCGATTCGACGTTTTCGGCGGTCTTTCCTGCCATGACCGAGTGTGCGCCACACGAGTTGTTGCCGACCATGCCGCCGATTGTGCAGCGACTGTGGGTGGCAGGATCGGGGCCGAACGTTAGGCCCTCCACGGCCGCAGCGTCCTTTAGCTGGTCACAAATCACGCCCGGCTGCACAATCGCAGTGCGGGAGGCGGCGTCAATCTGCTCGATAGCGGTGAGGTACTTGGATACGTCGATAACGACAGCGGCATTGACCGACTGGCCGCACATGGATGTGCCTGCTCCTCGTGTCAGGACGGGCACGTCGGCTTCGTGACACGCGCGCACTGTCTCGACTACGTCATCGAGACAACGTGGAATGACGACACCGATCGGGACTTGCCGGTAATTGGATGCCTCGGATGCGTACGCCGCACGCGTGCCGGCGTCGAACCGGACTTCGGCACGCGTGTCGGCGATACGGCGCTGGAGTGCGAGCCTGGAGTTGAGGTCGTTCCGGCGTGAGGCTTTTCCTGAAGTCATTTCAAAGTAGCGCGGGCGCAGTTCGAGGGAAACGGTGCACCACGCGAGTGCGCAAGTGCTGACGCCTCCTATTTGACCGCCCAGCTACCGCAAAGTCATCCTACTAAAGATAGGGAAATTAGACTCAATCGTTCAGAATTCTGTAGAGGGCCATCGCGACCTGAATCTCAAATCGCATGCGTGGATCCTCGAGTGACACAGACAGGACGCTTTCGATGCGCTCGAGTCGGTAGCGGAGAGTGCTGATATGTATCCCGAGTGCTTTGGACGTATTTGCGAGCTGAAAGCCTTCGTCAGCGAGGCAGGCGAGCGTTTCAAGGAGTGACTCCCCACGCCGCTTCTCGGTGAGAGGCTTTACGAGTCGCTCTATGAGCATGTCGCGCGCGGCCGCATCTCCCATCAACGTCCTCGGGAAAAGGATTTCGTCGAATTGATGTATCCGCCCCGGTCGCAGAGAGGGTACTAGCGCGTCGACATCCTGGGCGCCTGTCGCCATACCCTTAACGCCGGTGTGTACGCGACTGACAGCCAATGCCGCATGTCGGTCTGTAATGGCTTCCCACAACGTGTTCAGAGGCGCGTCGGCTGGGACGATGAATTTGATCTGATTGAGCCAGATCGCGAGCAACTCCGGCAGTTCGCGAGCCCGTAACTGACGCTTTAGCGATTCTATCCAACCTTCCCGTCGAGCGAGGCCATCCGTCGTGAGCGGGATCGGCTCGTCCAGCAGAACAAGACATACTCGATACTGCCTCGAGTCACTCCATCCACATACACGAGCGCGCTCCAGTGCGCTGGTTGTTGGATTGAACTCACCGTCCAGCAGCCCCGCTACGAGTGCATAACCCAGTCTCTCTTCCTGCTGGACAAGTTGCCGCTGATGCATCAAATGGAGCGCGGCGACAACGCTCGCATGTTCGATCGCGCGCGAGTCTAGCTCGTGGCTAGTACCTCCGGTGAGATCCAGCCAAATCAACCCGACCACCGCGTCTTGAAGTCGCACGGGCAGGCATAGTCTCGAGGTTGGACCATCTGGCAGCGCGAATTCCACGACCGTAGGGTGAGGTGCGTCGACCAGACGCAGCGCCTGTGTGTCTTTATGAATCGCGTCGACGAATTGCTGTTCGATACGCTTGATAGTGTCGACGTCCTCCGAACCACCGAGTACGTGGCCATTGATATCGGAGAAAGTGACGGGCCGGCCGAGCAGAGTGCTCAGGGCAAGGGCGATGTCCGAGAGGCTGGATGCGAAGACAGCGGCATTCGTTAGCGCGCGATGAAGCTGCTCGGACCTTTCGATGATTTCAGCCTGGAAGTTGATGATCTTTTCCAGTATCTCGTGCGTGACTTGACTGAACGGCACCTCCCAGGGAAGCTCAAGGAGAGGCACACCAACCCGGTCGGCCTCCTCGATAGCTGCTGGTGGGAAACGGTCCCGAAAATGCGGAACGGCCAAAACGACTCCAGCAAGGCCGACTTCGCTGAGTTTTCTCACGAGGTTGCGCGAGGCTTCTTCCTCTGTGGGCCAGTTATATCCTGTTGTAAGTAACAGTTCGCCAGGCTTGATCCAGTCAACGATGTCCGGATGGTCAACCATGTGGACCCAGGTAATTTCCCGGTCGAGATTCTGCTCGCCGGCCACGACTCGGGCGTCACGAAGCACTGTTTCGAGGATCGCAGTCTGAAGTCTCATTGAATCTTTTCCATTGTCCTTTTCGGGTACGAAGAAGCGCAGCAGTGGCCGATCTGGAACGTACCATCTTTGACGTAAGGGCAGAAGACTGCTGGTTCTCGTCGTAGCGGCGCTGGAAATGCGGCACGCGCAGCCCCCAATCACCACAAGCATTCCGGTGCGATGACAGCACAACGGGACCCATCTGTCGCGCAGGGCCGCCTCCATACCTCTCCGCCTTATTGTGGAATTGGATGGTAAATCGTCCAGCAATAGAGAGGGTATCAGGCAAAACACACAAAAATAACTGGCGTGCGTCCTACGCCACGTAGGTATCAGCTCGATTTCTGGCTTCCTACTATTGGTGAACTTCAAGGAGGAGGCTCATGAGCAACGTGGAGAATTTGCACGGCGACCTAGCCGCAATGCGCGATACATATGTGCCCCGCGGTGTAGCAACTGCGCATCCGCTGTTTGCTAGCCGTGCGGCTGGCGCGTATCTCTGGGATACGGCGGGAAAAAAGTATCTCGACTTCGTCGGAGGTATCGGCGTGTTAAATGTTGGGCACAACCATCCTGCCGTTGTTGCTGCCGTGCAGCAGCAACTGACAGCCTTTTCGCATGTCTGCTTCCAGGTTGTCGGTTACGAACCGTACATTCGCCTCGCGGCCCGCCTCGCGGAGCTTGTGGGGCCCGGACAAGGCTACAAATCGGTGTTCCTCACTACCGGAGCTGAGGCAGTCGAGAACGCCATCAAGATCGCTCGTAGTTACACCAACCGCCCCGGTGTTATCGCATTCAGAGGCGGTTTCCATGGCCGGACGCTGATGGGGATGTCGCTTACCGGAATGAGTTCACCCTATAAGCAAAACTTCGGGCCATTCGCTCCCGATGTCTACCATGCGCCGTACCCGAATTCCTATCACGGGATCTCGACGAGCGACGCGCTCGCCGCGATTGACCAGATTTTCAGCACGCAAGTAGCTGCGGATCGAGTCGCGGCGATCATCTTGGAGCCGGTTCAAGGTGACGGCGGCTTTTTGGCTGCTCCGTCTGAGTTCATGAAGGCGTTGCGTGAGCTGAGCACGAAGCATGGCATCGTTCTGATCGTCGATGAAATTCAGACGGGTTTCGGGCGTACTGGGGAGATGTTTGGCTTCCAGCACTCGGGCGTTCAACCCGACTTGATCACTGTCGCGAAAAGTCTCGCCGGAGGACTGCCGATCTCGGGTGTTGTAGGCCGAGCGGAAATGATCGAAGCGCCGCAGCCGGGTGGACTTGGCGGCACATACGGTGGCAACCCTCTCGCATGTGCGGCGGCGAATGCGGTCCTCGATATTTTTGAGCAGGAGGACCTGCTTGGACGCAGCCGGAAAATTGGAGCCTTGCTCCGCGGCGGTCTCGAGTCCCACCGCGAAAAGCACCAGGAGATGGGCGAAATCCGGCAGACCGGCGCGATGGTTGCAGTGGAGCTTGTGGTGGACCGTGCGACCAAAGCACCCGCAGCGGCACTCGTTCAGCGCGTTCTCGATGCTGCACGAGACGAAGGTCTGCTTTTGATCAAATGCGGTGTCGAGCGTAATGTCATTCGATTCCTCGCGCCCCTTACGACGTCCGATGAAGACGTCTCCGACGCAATTGAAATTTTTGGTCGGGCGCTCCAAAGCGCAAAGCTTGCTGACTAATGCGCCTGGCCGCGTAAGGAGACCGGCCCTCGGCGGGCCGCATTGGGCGTCGTGCCTAGATTGGGGAACGACTCGCGGTCGTCACCATTTGGGCCGACAGACTATGAAAAAGGGAAACAAATGACTTCACTTTCAGCCAGGCAGCCCATTCGCGCAGCGTTGGGCGCCTTCCTCGGAACGATGATTGAATGGTACGACTTTTACTGTTTCGGAACTGCTGCAGCTCTCGTCTTCGGGGACGTATTTTTTTCCTCGAATGATCCTGCAGTCGCGGCGTTTGCGTCGTTGGGAACGTTCGCAATTGGATTTGTTGCTCGGCCTTTTGGTGCGCTTGTTTTCGGTCATCTTGGCGACCGCATTGGGCGTAAAACAACTCTGATTGTTACGCTCCTGGTCATGGGGACAGGTACGACCCTGATGGCGTTCATCCCGAGCTACCACTCAATCGGCATCAAGGCCACCATTATTTTGGTGGTCCTGCGTATGGTGCAAGGAATCGCCGTTGGCGGTGAGTGGGGTGGAGCCGTTCTCATCGCGAGCGAGCATGCACCTGAGCGGTGGCGGACCTTTCTCGCAGCCGCTCCGCAGTACGGAAGTCCAGTTGGTTTGATCCTCGCCACGTTGATGTTCCGCATCGTGTCGAGTCTGCCGAAAGAAGATTTTCAGTCGTGGGGATGGCGAATCCCATTTCTCGCGAGCGCCTTGCTGGTGGCCATAGCCTTGATCATTCGTCGCACTGTTGATGAGAGTCCCGAGTTCGAGCGTCGAAAAGCGCAACGTGACGTCAACCACGTTGCACCGTTGCGTATGGTCCTGCGAAACCACAAGAAGGCGCTTCTGATTGGCATTGCCCTGTGTATGCACGCAAGCGCGGGCTTTTACTTCCTGACGACGTTGATGATCACGTACACGACAACCTTCTTGAAGGTGCCCAAACCACAGATTCTCGACGTGGTCGCGTGGTGTGGTGCCGTTGAACTCGTCGCGCTGCCTGTCGGGTCATTGATTGCTCATAAGATTGGCGAGCGGAAATTCCTTGTCTTGGTGACCGGCGCTCTCTGCCTATGGGCACTTCCGATGATGCACTTGATTGGCTCTGGCAACATCGTCGATATTGCAATCGGCATCTTGGTAGCCATCGCTCTTATTGGCAGTTACTACTCAGTCTTGCCATCTTTCCTGCCGCGAGCGTTTCCGGTGGAGATGCGTTATACGGGTATATCTCTGAGTTTCCAGCTGTGTGGCGCAATTTTCGGAGGTACGACGCCGTTGATTGGGGTTTCGTTGGCGAAGACGTTTGGTGGGGATTGGTTGCCATTGGGGATCTTGTTCTTGTTGATTTCCGGAGCAACGTTCTTGGCAAGCGTCTTCATTCCGATGGAAGAGCCCGAGAAGCGTGGTGAGGACACGATCGAAACCGAGCGCATGAACGCCTCCCAATCGGCGATCCCTTCGGCAAACCGAATCCCTTGAGCCCTTTTCGCGCGGGCGGGCGAAGACCTGCGCGCTGGTATCCGGTCGAACGTCCTTAGTACGCCGCTCCTGACCGGCAACAGCAATGCTCGGGGATCAATGAACTAGCAGAGCTTTGAAACGGGCCTTGGTCGGACGGCCACCCAAGTCTCAACGTGAACGAGGCGGGCGGCAGCAGGAAATGGGAGCATATCGCAGTTGCGTTCGACGAGTTCCGACCCTAGGGCCAGGAGCTGGTTATCCAGTCAACAGACGGTTGCGCCTTTCACGATCTCTGTCGCGCAACGTCGGGATTGACCACAACGTGTTGCGTGCTAGATGCTCGAGAGGACTTCCGCTATTCTGTCGGTTGTTTAATAGCCACGCCGTAATGACCATGGATCTCGACAAAATCGACGCTCGCATTCTTGACCTTGTGCAACGTAACAATCGCCTGACCAGCGACGAGCTTGGAGAAAAGGTCGGATTGTCCGCAACTGGAGTCCAGCGTCGACTGAAGCGTTTGCGATCAGAGGGCGTGATTGAAGCAGACATTTCAATAGTTTCACCCAAGGCGATTGGCCGGAACGTTACGATGTTGGTCCTGGTCACCTTGGAGCGGGAGCGGGCGGACATCGTTGACCGCTTCAAGCAGGCGATCTGCAATACTACCGAGGTAATGAGCGGCTTCTACGTTACTGGTGATGCAGACTTTGTTCTACTGGTTACTGCAAACAATATGGAAGACTACGAGCAATTTACCAGGCGTTTCTTCTACGAGAATACGGATATTAAGTCTTTCAAAACGATGGTTGTTATGGATCGCGTTAAAGCTGGCTTTACTCTGCCGATGCCTTTAGGTGCGTCAATTTAGATTGGTTCGGAAAGGAAGGCACCGGCAAAGTCATGTCTATTTTTCCTTGACCGCTGGGATGGTGTTGTGAACTGGCATCGACGGTCTACAAATATTCTCTCGATGATTGGGAAATATTGATAGCTTCGTGTGCTCCCGATTTCGGTTTCTTGTCCAATCGATCGAGAGGGTGACATGGCGTGCGAGCGGATACGGACGTCTCACGGAGTAAAAAGAGCTCCTAAACATCGCGCGACGTAAAGGAGCTAACTCCCGGACCTAAGAACGGTTATAGAAGCTTAGGAATGCGTCGGATCTTTGGCCAGTTCGTTCTCAACCTGTGAGAGCGCCTGACGAGCAATGCCAACGATGTCGTCGATCTCCGCCCTGGTAATCGTGAGCGGAGGAGCGAAACCCAGGATGTCACCGTGCGGCATCGCGCGAGCGATCAACCCGCGGTCTCGAGCGGCTTTCGACACTCGTGCCCCGACCTTCAGTTGCGCGTCAAAGCGTTGCTTGGTCGCCGGCTCAGCAACGAATTCAACCGCTGCCATGAGGCCAACACCACGAACCTCACCAACGATCGGCGAATCGCTGAACGCGTCCTCTAGTGCCGTCTGGAAATATTCGCCGACGTTTGCGGCATTTCCGGGGAGGTCCTCACGCTCGACGATGTCGAGGACTGCATTTGCAGCTGCGACGCCAATCGGATGGCCAGAGTACGTGTAGCCATGCGAGAAGGCACCGACCTTCTGTGCACCTGCGTCGAGCACCTCATAGACCTTTTCGCCCACGATACATGCCGACAGTGGCGCGTACGCCGACGTGAGCCCCTTCGCGACGGTGATGAGGTCCGGCTCTATCCCGTACTTTTGCGATCCAAACATCGCGCCGGTACGACCGAAGCCTGTGATCACTTCGTCTGCAATCAGCAGGACATCATATTTCGCCAGAACCGGTTGGATCGCTGCCCAGTAGCCTTCCGGTGGGGGCGTGATGCCGCCCGTGCCGAGCACAGGTTCAGCGATGAATGCACCGACCGTTTCCGGGCCCTCACGAAGAATGAGTTCCTCCAGCTCGCGAGCACGACGTGCCGAGAACTCCAGCTCCGTCTCACCCGGATTTGCACCCCAATAATAATGGGGTACGCCCGTATGCAAAATGCCTGAGACCGGCAGGTCCATGTGGTCGTGATAGAAGCTCATACCCGTCATCGAGCCGGACACAACTGAGCACCCGTGGTATCCGCGTTCACGCGCGATGATCTTCTTTTTCTTCGGCAGCCCGCGAAGATTGTTGTAGTACCAGACCAGCTTCGCCTGCGTTTCGTTGGCGTCGGAGCCGGAAAGGCCGTAGAACACCTTGCTCATCTTGCCCGGCGCCATCTTGACGAGGCGGTCAGACAGTTTGGCAAGCTCCTCCGTCGTGTGTGCGGCGTACGTGTGGTAATAGGCGAGCTTGTAGGCTTGCCGCGCAATCGCCTCGGCGACTTCGTCGCGGCCGTAACCAACGTTGACGCAGTAGAGGCCGGCGAACCCGTCAATGTACTCGCGGCCTTCGGCGTCGCGAATGCGAATGCCCTTGCCACCTTCAACGATCGTGGGATCTCCGGCCTTCCCGGCAGCAAAATCGTGAAGCTGCGTGAACGGATGGAGGACCGAATTGCGATCCATTTCCGAAATCTTCTTGATATCCATGTCTATCTCCTTAATCCTTCAAATTGCCGAAGCAGGTGTACTTCTGCTCCATGTAATCACCCATGCCGTAGCGCGATCCTTCCCGCCCAAGGCCCGACTGCTTCCATCCCCCGAACGGAATCGATGCACCCGTGAACTTTGGCGTATTGACGGCCACCATCCCGTACTCCAGTCGATCGGACATACGCATCGCACGATTCAGGTTGCTCGTGTATACATACGCAGCGAGACCGTATTCGGAATTGTTTGCGCGTTGCAGTACTTCAGCTTCGGTATCAAACGGCAGGATTGCGGCGACCGGACCGAACGTCTCCTCCTTCGCAATATCCATGTCATCTGCAACGTCAGCCAGAACTGTCGGAGGAACGAACTGGTGCCCCAGCGGAGAGATGCCTCCACCTGCAACGACGCGGGCTCCCGCGCTTACTGCCTGCCCAATCTGATCGCGACATTTCGCAGACACAGACGGACGAGTCATTGGGCCGATGTCGGAGCTGGGATCCAGACCATGTCCCACCTTCAGCTCTTTGACAGCGGTCGAAAACTTCTCCACAAACTGCTCGTAGATGGATCGCTGGACGTAGATTCTGTTTGCAGCAAGACAATCCTGGCCAGACGTCGCAAACTTCGCATCAATACAGCCCTCGACCGCGACCTCGAGAGACGCGTCATCAAATACGATGAAAGGTGCGTGACCGCCCAGTTCCATCGAGACCTTCTTGACCGTCTCTGCCGACTGGCGCAGCAGGATTCGGCCCACCGTGGTCGAACCGGTGAAGCTGAAGGAACGGACCTCCGTAGCTTCAAGAAGACGTTTGGACATCTCGGCCGCGTCGCCGTTGATGACCTGAAACACACCCGCCGGCATACCTGCTTCTTCAGCCAGTTTTGCGATGGCCAGCGCGCATAGCGGCGTTTCCGGCGCGGGCTTGATGATCATCGGGCAACCCGCTGCGAGCGCAGCGCCGGCCTTGCGCGTAATCATCGCGATCGGAAAATTCCAGGGTGTAACCGCCGCCGTCACTCCGATTGGGTGCCAGGTGACTGTCAGCCGGCTACCCGCCAGGTGGCTCGGAATAGTCTCCCCATAGGCACGTTCACCTTCGGCTGCAAACCAGTCGAGAAAATTCGCGGCGTACTCGATCTCCCCGCGCGATTCCTTGATAGGCTTGCCTTGCTCCGACGTCATGATTACGGCGAGGTCTTCGGAGTTGCTCCGCAGCAATGCAGCCCACCTTCGAAGAATCGCGCCACGCGCGGTCGGAACAAGTTCGCGCCAGCCTTCAAACGCAGCTCGCGCAGCATCGACCGCGGCATCAATGGCGTGCGCGGAAAGCATGTCCACTTGGGCAATCACCTCGCTGGTTGCGGGATCGATGACACTTATCTTCTCCTGGCCGGCTTTCCACGAACCGTTCACGTAGGACCGGTGTTCCAACAGGTCCGCGCGGCTCAGCGAAGCCAGTGCATTTCTTGCTAACTCTTTCACGACGTGTCCTTATAAGCTCGTCAAACGACGTATACATGGTAGCGTCGGTGCCTCGCTGAAAAAGCGCACTTGAATTGATTGTGACGTCGAATTCCGGCGATGTTCCTCTCGCTACGCAGCTTTTCAACGCCGCGTGGCATTGAGGGCGTATTCACGTCGAGGCGACTTGCCGCTACACGCTCGACCGCACGAACCACGGCTCTTGGCCCGGTGCACAACATCTGCGGGTAGTCAAACGACCGACGATTCCCTGCCAGTTGAAGGTCCGCACAAATTGTGCGCGAAGAAAGAAAAAACGCAGATTCTCTGCGTAGTGCAGCGACCAAACGCCGTATTGCGCTTTTATTGCCGGCGGAAACTCTCTTCATTCCAAATGAACTCGAGGAGAGGGGGCATGAAACCTGGCTCACGTCGCGAAGCCGTTCAGATCGGATATCTCGCTGCCGACAGTGCTTCGCAATGCAACGTGACGACTGAGTCCACTGACCACTATTCCGATTTCAGTGATCTCGCGCACGCTCGAACGGAACGGAAACAGCTATTTGGCGCTTCAGCAGAGGCGCATTCAATTGGATGGCATACGGCCTCCTATGGTGAAGCGCGTGTGGCGGATGGTTCCTTGAGTTACCCGTATTCTCGAAAGATTCACGACCGCGTTGTTGGAATCTGGCAGACCTGCAAGATGCATCCTGGAAATTCAGAGAGCACGAATGAGCACAGCACCTTTACTCACTGTCAAACAACTGACGCCCGAGTCTTTTTCTCCGTTTGGCTGGGTGTTGGGTAAAGCGATGGCGACTGCGGGCGACAAACCGTTCTTCAAAGGCCCCACGCTGTCGATGTGGCGGGAGCACCTGTTCGATACGGGGACTCCGAACAAGACCGAAATTGTGTGGGGTAACTTCAGCGACGATGACCCGATCGTGCGCACTCTCGAGACACGCTTGTTGACTCAGCAAGCGGTTGTGCCACTGACCGGGCCGTTGATCCAAATTGTTGCTGCCAGCAATGCATCTGGTGGCCCTGACATTGACTCAATCAGAGCCTTTGAAATTCCAATAGGCATGGGGACGTGCGTGCGCCCGGGATGTTGGCATGCAATCCGTGTGTCGAAAGGCGAGGTTATGGCCCTTCTGCTATCTCGGCAATCGACAACTTACGATTTGATTGTCCACCTGCACACGGGATGTCCAACAGCAGAGAGTTCAAGGAATTCAATTGTGCCGCGTCGAGTAGCTTTGAAGGAGGTCGAGTCAAACGAAATTGTCGATGCCGTATAAATCTTTGCGTCAATACCGAAAAGCGCAGTGATTTTCTGAATCTCTATTTCGATTGTGGTTGCATGCCGATTGAAGGCATTCAATTCGAACGGCGTAGTTGTGCCTTTTGCTTTACATACGCTTATAACGCTACATTTTTAGTTATCTCACGTTCAATAACAGGTGGTTATCATGCGCAAAATTGGATCCCTTTCGTGTATTGCGGCGCTCTCGTCGCTTGCATATGCTTTCGCGGCCGTCTACTCGGCACAGGCGGTCGCAGATGAGACAGTGGTGATCGGCCATGTTGCTCCGCTCACCGGCCCTGTCGCACAGTTGGGTAAAGACAACGAGAATGGTGCAAGGCTCGCGGTTGAGGAGATCAACGCAAAAGGCCTCGTGATTGGCGGTCAGAAGGTCGTCCTGCAATTGGACGGTGAAGACGACGGCGCAGACCCGAGGACGGCTACCCAGGTGGCACAGAAGCTCGTTGACGAGAAAGTGGTGGCGGTCGTTGGTCACATGGAGTCGGGCACTTCGATTCCGGCATCAAAAATTTATAGCGACGCGGGAATTACGATGATCACACCATCGGCGACCAACCCGACTCTCACGCGACAGGGTTTCAAAAACGTCTTCCGCCTGGTAGCCACTGACGCGCAACAAGGTCCTGCGCTGGCAAACTATGCAAGCGAGAAACTGAAGATTAAAACCGTTGCGATCGTTGACGATGCTACGGCATACGGCCAAGGCTTGGCTGATGAGTTCGCAAAGGCGGCAAAAAACCTGGGTATCCAAGTCCTGTCTCGAGACACCACGAACGATAAAGCTGTCGATTTTCACGCCATTTTGACGAAAATCAAGAGTGAAAAACCTGACGCAATCATGTATGGCGGTCTGGATGCAACCGGAGGGCCTTTCACCAAACAGTCCGCACAACTCGGGTTGCAGGCGAAGATTCTTTCTGGTGATGGCGTATGCTCTGACAGATTGGAAGCACTGGCGGGAAGCGCGGTTGATCGCGTAGTGTGCTCCCAGCCCGGAGCGTCTCCGGAGAAGATGCCGGGTGGCGCCGCGTTCAAGGCCAAATATCAAAAGCGTTTTGGGCATGCGATGGAAATCTATGCACCGTTCACTTACGACGCTGTGTATATCGTGGTAGATGCGATGCGACGTGTGAATTCGACAGATCCAGCAAAGATTCTGGTTGCGACGCCGGCCACCGACTATCACGGCGTTACTGGTGAAACCAAATTTGATGAGAAAGGGGATCTTCGGAACGGTGTGATTTCGATCTTTGACTATCAAAACGGGAAGAAGACGTTCGTCGACCAGGTGACGATGTAAGCGGTTCCGTCCGGGAGCAACTGGTCGAGTCGAGCTCCCGGATGTTTGTTTCTCAAGTTTGAGAAATAAAGTAAAAAGAGGGCTTTCGTACATTCGAATTTTCTGAATTGGATTATTGAAGGAGCGAAAATTAATTTTATGAGGTATTGGCAATGAGCGAAATCTCAAGTGATGCCGAATTTCCAAAGCTTCGAAATTTTTTCGATCGCGCGGAATATCTAGTTCGCTTAGAAAAAGTACGTACCGAGATGGTCGCGAGAGGCATGGATTTGCTGATCGTGTCGGACCCCGCCAATATCGGTTGGATGTCGGGGTACGATGGCTATTCGTTTTACAACCATCAATGTGTGGTTGTTTCGATGGATAACGAACCCGTCTGGTTCGGACGCGGCATAGATCTCAACGGCGCCAGGGCGACCACTTACATGGCCGATTCCGCATTGTTCGCGTACCCGGAGGAGTATGTTCAGCGCGACTTGCATCCGATGGAGTACCTTGCTCGCGAAGTGATTGCGGGTCGTCACTGGGAAGGTTTGGCTGTCGGGGTGGAAATGGACAGCTTCTACTTTTCTGCGGCGTCGCTTATCACACTGCAGAAGCATTTGCCGAAGAACTCATGGGTGGATGCGACAGGGCTCGTTAACCGTCAACGCGCCGTGAAATCGGAAACCGAACTGCGCTATATGCGGATCGGGGGGCGTATCCTCGAGAAGATGTACGGTCGGATTCTCGATTTGATCGAGCCGGGTGTGCGGAAGAACGATCTGGTTGCTGAAATTTTCGCAACCGCGATTCGGGGTGTGGATGATTTCGGTGGGGATTATCCGTCGATTGTGCCTCTGGTTCCGACCGGAATTGAGGCTGCTACCCCTCATTTGACGTGGGACGATTCGAAGTTCCAGCGCGGTGCGGGTACCTTCTTCGAAATTGCAGGGGTTTATAGAAGGTACCACTGCCCGTTGTCGAGAACGGTATATATCGGTCAGCCTCCGCAGAAATTCCTGGACGCCGAAAAAGCGGTTATTGAAGGAATTGAGGCTGGGCTTGAAGCTGCCAAGCCGGGAAACACGTGCGAGGATATTGCAACGGCCTTCTTTTCTGTCATGAATCGGCACGGCATTCAGAAAGGTGGTCGCGTGGGATATCCGATCGGAATGAGCTATCCGCCAGACTGGGGCGAGCGCACTACGAGCCTGCGCGTCGGGGACAAAACAGTGCTGGAGCCGGGCATGACTTTCCACTTCATGCCTGGCCTGTGGTTCGAGGACTGGGGACTGGAGATTACCGAGAGCATCGTTATTACACCGACAGGTTCATCATGTCTGTGCGATGTTCCGCGGAAGCTCTTTGTCAAAAACTGACTTGTTCTAAGTTGACGTGTGTTCCGGGAGAAGTGGAGGAGGGCATTGCTACTCAATTTCTCCGGAGCGCTGTGAGTTGATTGTTGTGCGAAACGGTGACGACCGGGGCGCCGGTGATGTCGAATCTTGGTCTTTTCATCGGAACGTCGGACGGCAATCCGAGTGGCGAGGGCCGACAGCGGGTGTTTCGGATCTTGCGCGAAGCCGAAGGTCATGAGGGTGCCTCTGAAGATCCCGGTGGGTGTTGCAGCATCACGGAACAGAGGTTTTACGAGTGACGCTGTAAGCCGATGCGCGCACTTTTGCAAAGTACTCAATTTACTGACTAAGGTGTTCTGATCTGCCGCGAGGCGCCACACGAACTTTTATCAAGGAGTGACCCGATGCGGGCTTCACCGATAACCCCCACTGTCGATTTCGATGCCGATGGCGAGCAACATGGGTTCTTGAAACTGCCGTACTCACGGGACGATTCTGCGTGGGGCGCGGTCATGATTCCGGTTGCGGTCGTGAAACGCGGTGAGGGGCCAACCGTCTTGCTTACGGGCGGGAACCACGGGGACGAATACGAAGGCCCCGTTGCGTTGTCGAAGCTTGCGGGCGAGCTTCGCGCACATGACGTGCGTGGACGGGTCATTATCATTCCGTTCATGAACTATCCGGCGTTCCAGACCGGTACACGCACTTCGCCGATTGACGCGGGCAACCTGAACCGCAGCTTCCCTGGCAGGCCCGACGGCACCGTGACGGAGAAAATCGCTGACTACTTCCAGCGGTACCTGCTCCCGCTTGCGGATTACGTGCTCGACATTCACGCTGGCGGTCGCACTCTCGATTTCGTGCCATTTTCCGCGACCCACGTGCTCGACGACAAGGCTCAGCAGGCACGCTGCGAGGCCGCGATGCGAGCATTCGGCGCCCCGTACTCGATGCGGCTTCTCGAACTCGACAGTGTCGGGATGTTTGACACGGCAGTCGAGGAGGCTGGCAAGGTGTTCGTATCGACGGAACTCGGCGGCGGCGGTGCGTCAACGGCGAAAAGCGTCGCTATTGCTGACCGGGGCGTGCGTGGGTTCTTGCGGTACGCCGGCATCCTGGAGGGTGATGGGCAACCGGGTGCGGAGAGGCGCACGACGACACTCCTCGATATGCCGGACGGATCCTGCTACACCACCAGCGACCGCGGCGGATTGCTGGAGATGTGCCGCGACCTGGGCGAAACGGTTACGTGCGGCGATGTGCTTGCACGCATCTACGACACGAGTCGCACCGGCGTGCCGGCGGTCGAATACAGAGCACGGCGAGACGGGATTGTCGTAGCCCGACACTTTCCTGGGTTGGTGAAAGTCGGCGACACGATCGCGGTTGTTGCAATAGTCGTCGAGCGCGATGTGGCAGTGGCTGGCTGAGTTGTTCTCGGATACGCGCGATCGCTGCTATCGCGGCTATTGGATCGCGCCGGCCCATTCAACCTGTAACGTCTTCTGTAAAACAATCCCGATCTCTCAACTTGTACCGATTGATCTGGGCGAAAATAGCTTTTCTTGAAGCGTTCCAGGTTGGCCCAGATCGTGTGGATCATCGATGGCCACGGGCGCTTGACGACCAGGGGCATCAAACGCAATCGGGAGCAAGTATGCGAGTCGTTGTGTTGGGCAGTGGGGTCGTCGGAGTCACAAGTGCTTACTACCTGGCGCTTGCAGGTCACGAAGTTACGGTCATTGATCGCGAGGCCGGTCCGGCGCTCGAAACCAGTTTTGCGAATGCCGGGCAGATCTCGCCAGGTTACGCCGCGCCGTGGGCTGCTCCAGGCATTCCACTAAAGGCAGTCAAGTGGATGTTCCAGAAGCATGCGCCGCTTGCGATCCGCCCGGACGATGAAGACAAGCAATTCCAGCTTCAGTGGATGTGGCAGATGCTGCAGAACTGCACGGCCGAACGTTATGCCGTCAACAAGAACCGGATGGTCCGGCTTGCTGAGTACAGCCGCGATTGCCTCAAGGCCTTGAGAGTGACCACTGGCATCCAGTACGAGGGACGCACGGGTGGGACACTCCAGTTGTTCCGTACACAGCAACAGCTTGATGGTGCCGCCAAGGACATCGCGGTGCTGAAAGATGCCAATGTGCCGTATGAGCTTCTTACGCGAACTGAATTGGCGCGGGCCGAGCCTGCGCTTGCGGCCACGGCGCACAAGTTGACTGGAGGCCTGCGACTGCCCGGGGACGAAACCGGAGACTGCCAACTATTCACGACGCACCTCGCGGCATTAGCCGAGCAGGCCGGGGTGAACTTTCGCTATAACACGACCATTGATGGCCTCGTGGTCGAAGGCGGAAAGGTGGTCGGGGTGCGGCATGGCAGCAAGCTAGTGCACGCCGACGTCTTCGTGGTCGCGTTCGGTTCCTATTCGACCAAGTTCCTTTCCGGCATCGTCAAGATTCCGGTTTATCCGCTCAAGGGCTACTCGATCACGGCCCCCATCGTCGACGAAGCAGCGGCGCCGGTCTCCACCGTGCTCGACGAGACCTACAAGATTGCCATCACGCGCTTCGACAAGCGCATTCGCGTTGGTGGCATGGCGGAAATCGTCGGCTTCGACAAGGGCTTGAGAGAAGCTCGGCGCGAAACGCTGGAGATGTGCGTGAACGACCTTTTCCCTGGAGGAGGCGACACGTTAAAGGCAACCTTTTGGACTGGGTTGCGTCCGATGACGCCAGACGGCACGCCAATCGTCGGCCGCACGGCTTTGCCGAATCTTTTGCTCAACACGGGGCACGGCACCCTAGGCTGGACGATGTCGTGCGGCTCCGCTCAGTTGCTAGCGGACCTCGTGTCGGGCAAGCAGCCTGCCATCCGCTACGACGACCTTAACGTCTTCCGGTACGCCGGCGGATCACCTGCGCCCGCCAATTTCGAGTTCGGATGAACGCTCCCATGTGTTGCGCGGTGCCGAAGGTTGTGCGCCGCGAGCCACAGAATCATTGCTTCGCCCCAAGGATCAACATGCCCCGCCCGCTAATTGCCTACATTCACACTGACGCTGCCATGCACAACTTAAACGTCATCAAACAGCGCGCGGCTAAGTCCAGCGTCTGGGCTATCATCAAGGCGAGCGCATACGGAAATGGTGTCGAGAGAGTCTATCCCGCCCTCGCCGAGGCGAATGCCGAGATCAAGCATGCGCGCCGGATGACTGACGCCTTCGCTGCAAGATAGCCCGAAACCAGAGCCAGACGGGCGTCGTCTGCTTAACGTGCATTATCCGTTTTCTGAAGCGACCCCTTGTAGCGAGGCTGCACTGAGACGAACCGGGCGAGCCTCCAAGTGTCCTGCCGGCCGATCGCCCGAGCCAGCCGATAAGCCAAAAAGTTCGACACGCCGACATAGCGTGCCTTGCCCAAGCGGACGACCAGATTGAGCGTTTCGATGGTCTCGTCGAGCGATGTCGCCGCATCGTCGATGTGGAGTTGATAAAGGTCGATATAGTCGGTTCCCAACCGCCGAAGCGACGCGTCGATCGCATCGAGCAGCTACTTGCGCGACGAGTCCTGATCCCACGTAGATGGTCCCATTGGACCTCCGGCTTTAGTCGCGACGATGAACCTGTCGCGCCTGCCTTTCAGCCAGCGCCCGGTGATCTCCTCAGTCCGACCTACGAGAGTCAAGTCGGCGCCCATTGGATTGGCGTTGGCTGTATCAATGAAATTAACGCCAGCGTCCGCGGCGACATCCAGGATTCGGTGAGAGGAGGATTCATCCGCCTGCTTACCGAACGTTGCGGTTCCGAGGCTTAGACGGGAGACCGTAAGGCCAGTGAGACCGAATCTTGTGTACTGCATGGCATGCACCTCGAGTGGAGAGTCGCGCAGGCGCGACTGGGCGGCGTAGATTACGCGCCGGTGAAGCGACGAAGCGCTTCCGCGGCATGATCCTGAATCACGGCACCCCCGAGATCAGCGAAGATCGCCGGTTGATCGACGAGAGTCTCGGTAAGCGTATTCGTACCCGCTCAGAGGGATGTTCCGGTTTCAGCTCATGGCCTTTGGTCCATTTCATCCTCCTGCAGAGGGGGCTGTCTATCAGGCTTGCAGTGCAGTCCGTGGAGCCGGGGGCTGCGGAGCATTGGGGTTCATTTCCTTCGCGATGGCGTAGGCGCGTTTCGTCGCCGGACGCACGGCGATCGTGTCCAGCCAGCGTTCGACGTGGGGAAACTGGTCGATGTCCTGGTTCAGGATGTTGTAGGCAGCGGCCCACGGATACGTTGCGACATCAGCGATTGAATAGTCGTCGCCCGCGAGGAACGGTCGGTCAGCGAGACGTCTGTTGAGCACGCCGTATAGGCGGGTGGTCTCGGCCGTATAGCGCTCAATCGCGTAAGGAATCTGCTCGGGCGCGGCGCGCCGGAAGTGGTTCTGTTGCCCCGCCATCGGACCCAGGCCACCCACTTGCCAGAACAACCACTGATGTACCTCAACCTGCCCACGCCCATCTGCGGGGATCAGCTTGCCCGCCTTGTCAGCGAGGTAGAGTAGAATCGCGCCGGACTCGAACAGAGAGATCGGTTCCCCGCCATCGGCCGGTTCGGGATCAACGATCGCCGGAATCCGGTTGTTGGGCGAGATTTTCAGGAATTCCGGCTCGAACTGCTCGTTCTTGCTGATGTTCACTGGAACGATGCGGTAAGGAAGACTGCTCTCTTCAAGGAAAATTGCTATTTTGTGGCCGTTGGGCGTGGCCCAGTAGTGCAGGTCAATCATTGAATTCTCCATCTGCTAAAAGGCTCTTGCCCGCGTAGCAAGAACCGGAATGATCGAGGCGATGCGGCAAGGTCCGGCCTGACTGAACCGGTCCTTGATGCTCATCGGGATTCGGGCCGATCCCGGCCGACCGGCCAGGGCAGTCAGGCGGCGCCCGCGCGCGCCAGGTGATCCAGCACGGGAAACAGCTCGGAAGGGTCGGGGCGACGTGTGTAGTCCGGGTTCACCTCGGAGTACGCGACGACGCCGCCTTGAGCGATGACGTAGCGTGCGGGCATTGGCAGGCTCCATGACGTGTCATCGTTGAACACCGCGAGGTCGTTCTTCAGGACATTCCGATACAGATCGATCAGATAGTCGGGCAGCGCGAACCGGACACCGAACGCTTGCGCCACCTGACCATGAGGATCCACGAGAATGGGAAAGCCCAGGTGGTTTTGCTGGACCGACTTGCGGCTATTGACTGCGTTCTGCATCGAGATCGCGACGAGCGAGGCCCCTCGCGCTTCGATGTCGCTACGTGCTTCCTCCAGCGCCTGAAGCTCCAGATTGCAATACGGGCACCAGACGCCCCGATAGAACGTGACCACCAGCGGGCCGCGGCTCAGAAGACGATCCGAACTGAATGTTGCGCCTTCGGAATCCTTGAGCGTGAAGCCGGGAGCCTGCTGACCGGCCTTTATCGCAAGACTTGCCTGCCCGCTCGCGATCAGTTCCGCAGTGCCTTTGCGGAACGTATCGATCACAAAAGAGGGAATATTGTAGGGGGGGCCGCCGCTTACCAGTTCGGCGGTGAAAGCATCCAGTTTGTTCTGAAGCGCCATGACTATCTTCTCCGTTTGGGAGCCGCGAGCAAGAGACGCGGCAACGACGGGAAAGATATTTGATATGCCCACGCGCTGGTAGGTGTAGAGACTGACTTTAAGATATTCAGTTATTGAATGATTGATCCACTCAAGTGCCAGTATCAGGTTGGCGCTTGATGAAATCGGTCCGGAATTCCTGGAACGCGGTGCTCACGAAATCGGCAAATGCCCGGGCCGATGGCTTTGCGGCGCGACCGGCGGGCAGGATCACGTTGATGTCGGCTGACCCCATCGCCCAATCCGGAAGGACACGCACAAGCGCGCCGCTGTCCAGCTCCGCCAGGCAACTCAAATGACCGGTTGAGAGAATGCCGAGACCCGCCACCGCTGCGGCGGTCGCACCGTCGGCCCCATTCAGCATGAAACGTGGGTCGACGCGAACCGAAGTCGCGTTTCCGTCCATCCAGAATGCCCATCCTTCTGAACTCTGGCCAGCCGGCCCAACGATCACAGCATGGTTAGGCAAGTCTGATGGAGCAGAGGGGGTTCCCGCCTTCTTCAGATAAGCCGGCGAAGCGACCAACACGCGATGCACCACACCGATCCTGCGGGCGACCGCCGTTGAATCGGCCAGCGGACCGATGCGAACGGCAACATCCACGGACTCGCCGACGAGGTCTTGTCGCTGATCATTTAGTGTGAACTCCACTCGCAATCCGGGATGGGCGTCGGTGAATTGCGAAAGTCGTGGGAGTACAGTGCGGGTGGCTAAAGCGGACGAGGTCGCGACCCGCAGAATTCCGCGCAACTCGCCGGTGCCGCGAGCCGCGTGATCGGCCTCGTCGAGCGCTGTGAGAATCGCCTCCGCGCGAGCAAGATAGTCGGCACCGGCCTCCGTCAACGTCACGGCACGTGTCGTGCGCGTGAGCAAGGCCGCGCCGACTTTCCTTTCCAAGGTGGCGACAATGCGCGAGGCGGTCGGCTGGGAGAGGCCGAGTTCGCGTCCGGCTACGGAAAAGCTGCCAGTGCGCGCAACCCGGACGAAAAGCAGCAGCGAGAAAAATCGATCGTTCATGCAGAAATCAAATAAGACTTAGTCATATTCTCCTACTACCTCAAAAAAGTGAATGAGGCAACACTAAGTCGGGAGGCCGCCGTGTGTGGCGGCCGCGTCCACAGGAGAAAGTCTCGGCATGTTAGCCCTATCGATCGTCTACGCTGGCGCGTTGGTCTGGATTTCGGCCATCGCTCAGCATCTCAACAATCTGACGGTACATGGCGCCAGGTGGGTCGCGAGTGACCGCACGCAGCCGATTGTCGACGACGGTTTCACCGGGCGGTCGACGCGTGCACTGCGCAACAACCTCGAGTCGGCTGCCATGTACGTCCCGGTTGCTCTGGTTGCGCTTTTCCTGCACCCGGCCTCGGCGATCGTCACCTGGGTGCCAGCCATCTATATGGTTGTCCGTACGACCTTCACTCTCGGCTATTGGCTGAAGATCAACGCGGTCCGCTCCCTGTCCTGGCTGATCGGGATGATCTGCATCCTCGTCCTCTCAGGTAGCCTGGCTTCGGGACTGTTATCTGCTGGCTAACGTCGTCTCATGAAAGCCCATCGTGTTGAGCAGAGCACGCCGCAAAGCGCCGTTCGGTCGGGAATCGGGCAACTCAAAATCAATGGTTGTCTCGACCAACGCATTCCTGAATTTTCAATTCTCCTATCGACTGAATCGGAGATCCATCATGCCGGACACTGATCGACAGACCCTATTTTCACCGTTCAGCCTGGGCGGCCTTGAACTGAAGAACCGTGTCGTCATGGCGTCTATGACGCGCGGACGCGCACGCAATGACGGGCTGATCCCGACGCCGTTGCATGTCGAATATTATCGGCAGCGCGCTTCCGCGGGTCTGATCATGACAGAGGCGACCTGGGTCAGCCGCGAGAGCATTGGCTTTATCAATGTTCCTGGCCTATTTACGGCCGGACAGGCCGAAGGCTGGCGCGCAGTCACTGAGGCCGTTCACGCGGAAGGCGGCCGGATCTATTCCCAACTCGCCCATTCCGGGGCCGGGTCCCATCCGGATTTCTTCAAGGGCGAGCCGCCGCTGGGGCCGTCGGCCATCAACCCCGGCCTCAAGTCCTTCACGCCGGAAGGTTTCAAGGACACGGTCACGCCCCGAGCGATGACCGTCGAACAGGTCAAGGCGACGATTGCCGACTACGCCGCAGCGGCCCGTAACGCCAGGGCGGCCGGCTTTGATGGAGTCGAACTCCATTCGGCCACGACCTATCTACTGCCGGAATTCCTCAACAGTGCACTGAATGTCCGGCGGGATGAGTATGGGGGTAGTCCGGAAAACCGTGCGCGGATCGTCGTCGAGATACTGGAAGCCCTGATTGGCGTGTGGGGGCCTGGTCGCGTGGGCATCAAAATCAGCCCGACGATGGCGATGGGTGGATTCGGCCCGACCGACGAGACGGTTGCGACCTACGATCATCTCGTCGAGCGGCTGAACGACCTGGCGCTTTCCCACCTGCAGATCGTCCGCGTCCCGAATGATCTCACTGGGACGCCGATTCATGCGCTGCAGGACACCATTGCATACTACCGCCCCCGATACGCTGGCACCCTTATCGCCAATTGTGGCTTCGATAAAGCGTCAGCCACCAGCGTTATCGAATCAGGGCAGGCCGACCTCGTATCCTTCGGTAGTTCTTTCATCGGAAATCCCGATCTGGTCCGACGGTTGCGCGAGGACCTTTCGTTAAACCCATCCAACCGGGAAACCTATTATCAGGGCGCTGCCGAAGGCTACGTCGACTATCCGGTGGCGTCCTGATCGCTTGCCGGCCGCGCACGACCTTTTCTTGATCTAATCACCCAACCGGAGACAGTAATGACTTCAAGCAGTCCCACCAGCGACCGCATCAAGGCCGACGACATGGTACAAAAGTTCAAGGAGCAGGGGTTCCTGGCGCGGCGCCTTTTCGCTGTATTTACCACTCCAGTCAATGGACTCGGCCCGATCATGCAGAATCTTCAGGCCCATCTTCGCTATCAGGTTGAACTTGAACACAAAGGTGTGATGTTCGCGGCCGGCCCCCTCCTGACGGACGATGGCGAGTATGGCGAAGGGGAAGGAATGTTCATCTATCGAGCCTCGTCACTTGCGGAAGCCCGATCGATCGCTGAGGCGGACCCTATGCATTCGAGCGGTGCTCGCAGCTTCCGCATCAGACCGTGGATTCTCAATGAAGGGAAAATAACAATCTCCGCAGACTTCTCTACCGGAAAGTTCGAAGTCTTCTGATAGACAGCAAGAACCCAACCCGGATGGTCAGTTCTACGGAATGAAGAAGTCAAGAGATCATCGCGGCGCTCAAGCGCGTTGCGATTCCATGTTACACGCGTCACCGAAGGCTTCAACCGCTTCGTTGTCTCCACGATTGCTCCGGTTGCTTCCGGCTGGAGCGGTTGCCGGGTGGGGCTTTCACCCACTGGAAAAGCGCCGCCTTTTCACGGCGCACGCCAGGAAGGGTCTTTCGCTTGTATCTTTAGTCGGACGTTAAGGAGGGGAATCGCCTGCTCGAGCTCTTGTGATCGCTGGGGTGTCTTCTTGATTGTTGGTGTGATGAGGGTTTACGCGTGTTTATGTATTTGAAAAATCAAATATAATCCACTCGTAAAGTATTTGATAAATCAAGAAAATTCCATCCGGGCGAACTCGGATAGGCCTCGTATTTCTTCCTACTTGAGCCAAGCGTCATACGCTGAACCGGAGCAGATTGATGAGAAATAAGATTGCACTTGGAGAGCCTTTTGCAATCGACCTAACGATCGAGCAATCGAAAGGTTATGCGCCTTCCCACGTCTGGGAGATGCTGACGTCCAATCTGATGGACATCGAGCAGAAACGGCTCGAA
Source organism: Paraburkholderia sp. GAS348 (assembly GCF_050434205.1). Lineage (NCBI taxonomy): Bacteria > Pseudomonadati > Pseudomonadota > Betaproteobacteria > Burkholderiales > Burkholderiaceae > Paraburkholderia > Paraburkholderia sp. GAS348. The sequence goes on along the minus strand of NZ_JBNPVT010000002.1, from coordinate 428,837 downwards.
CGGATGGAGCAGGGCCGATCGGAGTATTCAATTTTGTCGCTCAACTCGCCTGGCATCCAAGGGATTCCGGACATCAAGGAAGGGATTGATGTTGGGCGGCGGCCCAATGATGTCCTCGCCCGTTTGAAGTTCTTGCATCAGGGGCAAGTCTGCATGTCCGCTGGGCGGCATCTCGTTCAGCAAAGCATTGCCGACGCCTACGTCGAGAGCCTCGTCCGGCGGCCCGATGCGCTATCGGTCGGCGATCCGTTCAAGGGCGATTTCCACTTGGACCCCATCGTCAACGAACGGCAGGCCGCAAACGTAGATCGCATCGTGACGGAATCGGCCGGCAAGGGCGCGAAGATTCTCGCCGGTGGATCGCGAGACGGGCTGTTTTACAAGTCGACCGTGATGGTTGACTTCGCGCCAGGCATGCAGATGGTCGAGGAAGATATCTTCGGTCCCGTCGCCGCGGTAACCGTGGCGAAGGACGATGACGAAGCGGTTGCGCTGGCCAATCAGAACCGGTATGGCCTCGTTGCGGCAGTGGCTTCCTCCGATTTGCGCCGGGCCAGCGGGTTGCGGACCGATTGCGTGCCGGCATCGTCCACATCAATGACCAGACTGTCATGCACGAGGTGTTCGGGCCGATGGGCGGCTTGGGTATGTCGGGCAACGGGCATAACTACAGCACGCTGGCCAATGCCGACCACTTCGCGGAATGGAAGTGGATGCGGGCCGCGAAAACCTTCCCGCTTACCCATTCTGAAAAAAGGGTGGCACCGCACTCCCTCGCCGCATACGGGCAGGGCTTCAGCATCACCAGGTAGCTAAGTCGAGCAGGCGCAAACGACCCAGTGGAGGACGATGTCACGATCATCTCCGTCCGCAGATTGCTTTAAATTAAAACGTTACTGAGGAGTACGATATGAATGAAGTTGCTTTGATCACCGGTGCAGCGCGAGGTATCGGTCAAGCCTTTGCGAAAAGACTTGCCCAAGATGGTTTTACTATTGCACTCCTCGATCGTCTCGACTGCCAGGCTACTGCGCAACTCGTCCACGAAGCCGGCTCGGAGGCGCATATTTTCCGCGCCGATCTCAGCGAGAAGGCAGACATTGACCGCGTAGCGGCGGAGGTGCAAAGTGAGCTCGGCTCCGTCGACGTGCTGGTCAATAACGCCGGGATTCTCCCCAACAAATCCTTCGACGAAATTACCATGGAGGACTATCGGTTGCTGATGTCCATTAACCTGGATGCGCCATTCTGGCTGGCACATGCACTCGTGGGAAATATGCGAAAAAGAGGATGGGGGCGCATCATCAACATCACGTCCAATACGTTTGGTGCGCCAATAAAGGATTTCACTCACTACATTGCCAGCAAGATGGGGTTGATTGGTTTGACGCGCGCATTGGCAAGCGAGCTGGGTGTCTCCGGCATCACGGTCAATGCCGTGGCGCCTGGATTGACGAGAACACCCTGGATGCTCGAGCCCGGACGCAAGGGTCCGGGTGGGATGAGCTACGAGGAGGAGTCGAAGCTCATCGTTTCCATGCAGTCCATCCCGCGAGCGCAAACGCCGGAGGATCTGGCCGGAATCGTTTCGTTCCTGTCTTCAAAGGATGCTGACTTCGTCACGGGTCAAACCATTGTTGTTGATGGAGGATTGGTTCGCGTTTAGTGCAGAGGCGCTGGCACAAGACATTTTCAAGTCGTCACCAGCAGTTGCACAGAGGCGATTGTTACGAATTTCCTCGTGTGCAACAGCGAAGTTTGTATGATCGATACACGGCCGCTTAAAGGACTGGTATTTCGGCGGATCTCTTTACAAGGGTATGGATTCAATCGAATTTCCTTCTGAAGAAAACCGTTCAAGCTACAACGGTGTCGCCGTGCTATTTCATTGGCTGATCGCCCTGTTGATGATCTGCGGCTTTTATCTCGGCTGAATTATGACCGACATCCCGGGCTCCACTCCGGCGAAGCTCAGATACGTGTCGTGGCACAAGTGGATCGGCGTTACCGTGTTTGCACTCGCGCTGCTTCGCCTCCTGTGACGCGCAACGCACGGAGCACCGCCGATACCCGCCGCGATGCCGAGATGGCGAAGGGCCGCTGCGTGCACAACGCACTCGCTGCTGTATGCGCTGATGCTGGCCGTGCCCATTACAGGCTACTTGTTTAGTTCGGCAGCGGGCGTGCAAGTCGTGTATCTCGGCATACTACCGCTGCCGAACATCATCGGCCCTGACCAGACGCTGAAGGCGCTGCTGCGCACAGCGCATATTGTGCTGAACTACACGCTGCTCGTGCTGTTTGCCACGCACGTGCTAGCGGCACTCAAGCATCAATTTGTGGAACGTGACGGACTTCTCACACGTATGATTCCTTTCCGTAGATGAGAGCGCCATCTCAGGGCGCGTTCACTCTGGATCTTCGAATGATTTTCAGGAATCGCTCTTCTCGCCGGCTTCTGGCGAGTGCCGCGGCCGTTCTGTTCGCAATCGCCTTGCCCGGATTCGCGCAAAGCGACGCAAGCAAGAGCACGGTTGTTGCTACGTCGAAGCAAATGAGCGTGCCGGTCGACGGTGCGTTCAAGAAGTTCACAGCGCACCCCGCGAAGCCCCTTTTGGGCTGCACGAACCTGTCGGTCGATATGAGCAGCTACGACCTGGGCGATGCTGAGTACAACAAACGGCGCTGTCACGTTAAATTGTTCGCGACGTAGTGGCGGAGAGAACCTACGCTTGCTCAGAAAACGAACGGGACTTGGGTAGCCTCAGTGAAACGATGCCAGGCGGTGAATCGTGCGGCGAGCTGTTTGCGATAGAGTGAGGCGCTTAGCAGGTGTTGCTTGAGCGCGAAGTGCTGACTGATCGGACCGAAACTTGATAGAAAAGCCTGCGTGCGCTCAGGCTTCGCGGAAGCCTCGCATGCGTCGCTCGCGTTCGCGCGTTGGTTGATGACTGTTTTCAGCCCGGTTATTGATCCGCGCGCTGGCTTTGACGAAAACGTGTTTGACGTGAGCCATTGCGGGAATCTCGGCTTTCGCCTCCGGATAGCTGCGCATCTGGTCGGTCACAATCTTGCGCGGTGCTTCAGCACATGAGGCAAGCTCGCGCTTGAAAAACCGCTTCGCTGCTGCCTTGTCGCGACGCTTCTGTAGCAGGATATCGAGTTCGGCCCCGTGTTGATCAACGGCGCGCCACAACAGGTAAGACTCGCTACGCGACGTCACAAATGCTTGATCAAGGTGCCATCTGGTGCCGGGCTTGCGACGCGCCGCTTCGCTTGGTATGCGAAACACGCACCGAATTTATCGCACCAGCGTCGGACCGTTTCGGAGCTGACGATAACCCCGCGCTCGAACAGCAGCTCTTCAATATCACGCACGCTGAGCTGAAACCTGAAATACCGGCGTACCGCGCAACTGATGACCACTGCTGGAAAGCGATGACCGTGGTAAAGCGACTTTTCATTCTTCATCACGCGATCTTACTCGACCATCTCAGCAACGTGACAGTGCCGAGCGCTGCAGTGAAACGGCCGAAGCTGCATTATCCGCGCAACAAGCGGCACGAGGGCATCGTAACGATTGATTTCGCGTCCAGATATGCACGGCGTTATTCGGCTCAGATCACAATAGTTCGAGTCATTGAACCGTGATCGTTTCCTTCATGTCAGGGTGGTCCCCACAAAAGACATTGTAGATCCCGGGCTTGTCGAACTTGTACGAAAACGTGTCGTCCTGATCGAGGTCATACGAATGAAAGAGGCCCATGTCAAAGGCGCCTACGTCGTGGACTATCGTGTGCGGCTCCGCATCGAGATTCATCCACGTGACTGTAGTTCCGGCTTTGATCGTGGCGGACGAGGGCGAAAACATCAGATTCTTTATCGTCACGAGAGAGTCGCTCGCGCTTTGTGCGGACGCCGTGACTGTAGCTCCAGACGCTACCAGGCAGAACACGACCGCAAATACGGATTTCGGTAACGAATGATTTTTCACAATGATCTCCTCGAAGCTCGTACAGTTGCTGAATCGTGAAGCGGGGGGCACCGGGATGGCCGGCGAACGAGACGGTCGTCACGCCACGCATTCTTGGCATCTGGTCGCGCACAACCGTCAGCGGTACCGGGCCTGGGCCATTCCCGGCGGTAGGTTGAGGAAAGGCAGTGGAGCGAGCCGTATGGAAGGTGATGCTGCCTTTACCTTGCAAAGATGCATGACGTTGACGATCGACGAAATGAACACTGTCATGGTCGAAGCTGTAATAGCCGCCGTTATCCGAGGCCTTGCCAAAGCGGCAGAAATATTCCGCGCTGGAATCATCCGTTACGTCGTGCTCCCCCGGGACGGTATGAAGTTCCGGGACCGGTAATTCGAACAGGAGAGGGGATGCGAGGTCGAACTCCTGAGCTTTCGAGAGGCGGGTGGTATCGCCTGTATGAATGGCCAGAGCAGTCTTCGTGGGCGTGCTCTTGACGAGATCGATGGTCTGCTTGAGTGCTCCCGACACATCAGGGTTGCCTTCATTGTTGAACCCGATGTGTGCGTCGCTGATCTGCAGGAACAACGGTTTGCTTACCTCCACGGACTGTCCCTTCTTTTCCTGCACTATGGCCAGGTCGATGGGTGTGGGTACGCCGCCGGAAAGTGTGAACAGCGTCCCGAGTCCGCCGTAGGTCATGCACCTCAAGGCCCTGCGACGTGACGGATTGGATGGGTGCTGTGACGACATGAGATCCTCGCAAGCGAATCAGCAAGCTGAGCGGCCGGGTCGTCTGGGTAGAAACCGGCGCCTTCAGCAGGGAGTACCTGCCCGATTGGATATTTATTCCCACTGCCTGAGTTCGCGAGGCTTGCGAAGTCGCGAATGTCTGCGGGCTTCCCGGTGTCGGGAGACCGTAGCTGGGTGTCGATTGGCTACAAGCCGCCAATGCAGACAGCTGACGAGGCGACAGTAAAAGAGGAACTGATCTGAAGAAAGGGGATATTCGCGGCGCAGCAGTGTGGGGCGGCCTGACGGCGCGAACGATGGGCACCGTCAGTACAGGAACTCGCCCTCTACGTATCGAACGGATTCCGAATCGACACGATGTAGCACGGTAGTTAAGAATGTGCGCATCGAGACGGCTGGAGAGGAGAGGTTGTCACACATTCCCTATCCCCAATGGATGCGGCCGGCGGCTGTGCGATCGGTCTGGCTGACCACGGGACTGGTGGTGTTCACCTACTTGGGCACGCACGTCCTGAATCACTCGCTGGGGAATATCTCGCTCGCATGGATGGAGCGTGATCTGCTTGTGCAGAAATTCATCTGGCTGGGATGACTTGGAACGGCCGTGCTGTACAGCGCGCTGGTGACGCATTTCTTCTTGGGTCTGTCGGCACTATACGAACGATGCTCGTTGCACTGGACTCCAGGTTAAATGGCACAACTCGTTCTGGATCGATTCACCGTTCTTCGGCCGTGTGCAACTGGTGCTGGTGGTTGTCGCCTGGCTGGATGGGTGTTACGGCATCTGGTTCTGGTTGCGATTGGAACCTTGGTTCGGAGCGTGGCGGAGTGTGCTACTGAGCGCAGCGGATCTCCTCCCGGTGCTCACGCTGCTTGGCTTCTTGCAGAGCGGACGGGAAGTGATCGCGCTCGCGCAAGATCCTGTCTGGCGCGCCGCGGTGACCCGGCGGACAACTATCGGAACGTGATTGCAAAATCATTGGCTGGCCGAGCTGCGCAACTACTTTCAGCTCTTCGATCGCGGTGCGCTGCTGCTGGTGCTCGCCGCACGGCTGATGCGCGCGATGCGGGAGCGCCGGATCGGACGGCTTTGCGTCCGGTATCCAGACGGGGCGAAAAGTATTCGCGCCGCTTGGGTTTTCGGTGCTTGAGGTCAGCCGCATGGCCGGCGTGCCCCTTGCCAGCAGCTGCGGTGGACGCGCTCGATGCACGTTGTGCTGGGTACGACTCCGAGTCGCATCGTCAGAGGCTTCGCGAGCGCGGCGTCAAACCGGTGATTGCCAGGCGCTGCACAGAACACGGCAGCGGACTGGGCAAATTCCGCTGGGTGGTCGAGCATACCCACGCATGGCTCCACGACCTTCGTCGTCTTCGCATTCGCTTTGAGCGTCGGGCTGATATTCACGAAACATTCCTCAAACTCGGTTGCTCGCTCGTCTGCTGGGACATCTCCATACGCACGGAGCAGTCCTTTTTGAAATGGTCTCCTAGGAACTTTCCTTATGCTGCAAGCGCGTCGGTGTTGCAGGCCTTCGCGCTATGGCCCAGGTTCCAGGGCCGGCGCAGATGGCATGGCGACGCGCTTGCAATGCAGCAAGCCATTCGGCGCGGGAGCACCGATGCGCCGGCAAGATCCGTCTCGTCGCCGCCACCTGCGGATGCTAAAGTCCTTGCAGCCGCCGGCTTTTAACGAAAAGAAAGGGATCGTCATGCCAAACAGAATCACCTTGCTCCAGCGCGTGGCAGCCGCCGCTGCTTTCTTTGTGCTGATCGCGAGCCATGTGGCCCGCGCCGAAGATAGCGTCGCGCCGGTTCATCCGGCCGCTCGCGATATTGCCCAGGAAGAGCGCAACCGCGCGCTAGTCGTGAACTTCTACGATGCGGTGTTCAACCGGCACGATCTCAGGACTGCTAGCACCGTGCTCGCACCGAATTACATTCAGCACAATCCGCATGTGCCCACCGGGTCCGCGCCGTTCATCAGCTTCTTTACCGAATACTTCAAGCATGCCCCCGATGCCCGTTCGACCATCGTGCGCAGTGCGACCGACGGCGATCTCGTCTTTCTGCATGTTCACTCGACCAGTAACCCGCAAGACCGCGGCAACGCCATCGTGGATATCTTCCGCGTCGAGCACGGCAAGATCGCCGAGCACTGGGATGTGATTCAACCCGTGCCCGAGCAGTCGGCCAACGACAACACGATGTTCTAGTCGATCCGGCGAAACACGCTGTCTGCCGCGGGCCTCTCCTTGCTTTAGACAGCGCGCCGCGGTTTAGTCGAGGCTGCCGAACACCGCTTCGATCGAACTAAAGATGCTAAGCATGTCTCCCGTCGAGCAGTTCGATCCGTGTTTGCAACAAGTAATGGACGCCCTTCATTGGCCACCTCATTTGTGGACGTCTTGCGAGCGGGCGATTTATCAAACGATTCATGACCGATTCGGCCGACGCCACCCGGCGTGTCGCTTCCAGCATCGATCCGGACGGCAGGCATGCCATTGCCATCCGCGCTGACGTGGCCAGGAAAACCAACACGCAAGCCCACGGCCAGCCAGACCCTCGAGGCGCTCGGCGCCATCGACATTTTGGTCGCATTGACTCATCAGAATTGCAACTCGCGCTGACCTGTTGCCTCACTTAGTCTGCTACCCGTCGGCTTGTCCGGCGGGAGCGGCAAGAGGTGACGAGGCAAATCAGCATGACGACACGCAAAAAGTTGGTGGCAGCATTGCATTTGCTGCCAGGACGGCGCGGGCCATCTGAACAAAGCCGGCAGCGGACAGCGACGGGAGGATAACGAGCGCGGGGATCAGTGCGGGCTTCGCGAGGCGAACGAAAGGATAGTGACGAAAACGGATCCACAATACGAGACGGTTATGCACGCACCCGGGGGCGAGCCGTGCAAGTTGCAAGCCTTGTGTTCCGCTCGTGGTCAGCGATACCACAATCTTTTTGTAGTCCGGTTCGAAGCCATAGAGCGAAGCGGCGAGGTGGGCCGCAACCGCACGCCGGATGAGCAGGACAGGGAGGCTGAGTCCGGCCCAGAGGCGGACCCATTCGGCGAGCTGAAGAGTCCACTGGTGACGCCGGTCATAGACCGTACGAAGAGCCAGCGCAAAATGCAGGCCGGCGGAGCCATACAGAAGGACCGTGCCGCGCGCGGCAAGATCCAGCGACCAGATGCCGAGCGCGTGATTCTCCAGATGGAGGGAAAGATAGGTCAGCAGCACTACACTCGACGCCAGTTGCAAGTGACGCAGAATTGATTGCACTTCGGTTCCCTTTGATCTCGCGGTTGCACTTGAAACGACGCACCTCTATTCCCACCATTCGAGCGTCCGTCCAACAGGAAGCCGCATCCGGACCGGCTCGGCTCTGATCAAGAAAACTCGCAAAAACTCGGGCAAGTAGCACAGGCGTGCTCTAAATCGCGGTATGCCGCCGCGTTCGAGGTTCGGGAATAAAGCGGACGCTGGCGTGGTTAGCTCAGTGTACGCAGCACGATCGACAGATCGCAGCGTTCCGCTACCGACAGCTGGTCGTAGTGAGCTGCGGCAGAAATGGAAGGAGGCGAACATGAACATCGCCGAGAAGTCCCTGCGGTTCCTGGTAGAAAAATGGCTTGCGCCGACTCCGACGACGCGGCTCCGCGTAATTCAGTTCGGCCGTACCGGTTGCGAGAGGAGACGCTATGTGCGCGTTGAGGCCTTGGCCCCAAGCGGTTCGCATGCGATTTTCTTCTTTCGGCACGATGACGGCTGCTGGTGTGTATTCCCGCCTGCGATTTCGCGGCCGGCATTGACGGGTCGTCGGCTTGCAGCGTAGAGGAGCGCCATACTGGTAAAAGGAGCATCAAATAAAAACGGCAACTAGCGCTTTCCTCAGCAACCAGGAAAGCGTTGGCCGTGCGGCCATGCACCCGTCGCAGCAGGACCGAGCCGGTCTTTTACAATGTGAGGGCCGTGCCTACCGTGGTTACGCCGACGAGTGTCATGCTCGCACGGCACGTAGTGCACTCCCAGTCCTGCACCGTTGATCATTTGCACAGCGCCATCGAATTCGCCGGGCTTCGAAGGGTGACTGATATCACTGGCTTGGATCATGAACGCCTTTCGCTCCGGCGTTGCCTGGATCTCGCTGACAGCCTCCTCCGGCGTACTGGCGGGGCCAGGACTCAGTGCCTTGTCGAAGCGCGCGTGACTGTGGCTGATCTGCACGAACCTGGGAGCGGTGCATCGATTTCTGCTGCCGGAGCTACGGTGCAGATCATCAGCAAGGTCGGTACGCCGCCGTTCGGTGGCGAGCATGCCCGCCTCGTCCCGTGCGCTGGCGGTGAGGGCGGTGCTTAGGCGTGGGCCGCGTTCTTGAAACGCTTCGGCTTGCGGTCCTGCCGCCGCAGTGCCGCAGGTTCGGAAGTCGCTCGTCATGCATCCCTCGATGTTTTGTCTGACGGCACTGCGATCGCGCGCCCTTTCGATTCGAATCGTCTGAAAGGTAGCCGTTTCGCAATCGCGGCAAGAAGCGCTGGGCACTTCAATTCGTGGTAGATCTAACCGTAGGACCATCGCTAGGGCGGCACTATTTGCATCCGTTTTTTCAGTTCGAAGCTGGAATAATTTTCGAAAGACTTCGGTATAGGCTAGAAGAGCATGCCAGCGATCAGGCAGACGGTCCGCCTGCAGACTCGCGGTTCATGAACGAAATGGGCTGACCCGGCGCGAGCCTGAAGACAGGAGAGCACCGCGATGCTCGTGAGCAGGTCCACCCGCAAAGAGAACCCAGCAGCCCCGCCGCGTTTCGAGGCAGCATCTCACGCGGGGCGTCAGGGATGCCAGAAGATCTGGTCCGGGACGCCTATCTGTGTGCAACCCATTCCTTCGACGGTTTCCATGGCGACAATACGTGCGGATCGATGCTCGCAATTGGGCGCAACACCCGGTTCACCGAATGGCAACGATGGTGCCAGATGGCCGACGGCGCCCCCGACGACGAAGCCCTGCACTGTAGGTCATTCGAAACCCAAGTGGCTCGTCGCGCCGATGCGCTCTCTGTCCAGTACTCGTGTATGCCTGAGGTCGATCATGAAATCGCTGCTGAGTCACCATGAGATCGCCATTCTGTTTCTACTGCTCGATGCGCCCAACCAGGTCGCACCTGGTGATCCAGATGCGATCGCTCTTCAAGAAGCGAGCCTCATCGAAATCGTACCTACGGCTTTCGACAACGGCAGATTTCGGGTAACGCCAGCCGGGGCGGAACTACTCCGGCGTCTTCGTATTCCAGCACACCGGCGAAGATAGCCAGGAGCTTCTCCCTATCCCCGTAGTCTTCCCAACATATCGTGTCGACCGCAGAACAGTTCCTCAGAATGTCGGGTAGCCCGGCAGCACCGACGTTGTGTAATGGTTTCATTAGAGACCGTCCCGAATCATCGCCATAGGAGAACGTGTATGAACGCAATCAAAGCAGTCAAGTTAGCGAGCTGCGCGCTGATTGTCCTGGCTTCCGTCAACGCCTATGCGCAGTCCAGCGAAGCCGGCGGAATGGCGCCCGCCGCACCGACCGCGAAGTCGGTCGGTGCGGAAAACCGCGCGTTGCGCAAGAAAGTGCGTACCGCGCTCGCGAAGGCTGGGGGGATCGATGTTGCCAATCTGACCGTGCGCGCGCGTAGCGGCGCTGTGTCGCTGGTAGGCACCGTGCCTGACGCGTCGCAAATTGATCAAGCAGCGACCGTCGCGAAGAGCGTGGCGGGCGTAACTTCCGTCGACAATCATTTGACGATTCGCACGGAGGGCGGTCAGTAATTGCGCGGGCGCGTCGGGCAACCGGCTCGCCGTCAAGCCTTACCGGGCAAGGCGTTGCCAGTCGCACATTGCATATGTCACTGTTGCCGAACGCGTGGGCACGTCAGTCATCTGGATCTGGATATGAGAAAGGAGCTGACACCACGTAAGGCCGCAGACAGTCGATGCAGTTGAGAAAGTCGCTGCGTGGCTTTTTCAATTCGCTCGCAAGAAAATCGACTTCTCAAATCGGCATACAAACCGGTCGCGAACACCGGGAACCCATCACCGCTCGCGCGGTAATGGGGCTCAGGTTGAGCTCTGGTGGCAGGTAAGAAGAAACAGAGCCATGACTCCCACCAGCCAGAGCGCCAGAGTTATATAGATTTGCTGAATTATTCGGAAACGTTGTAGTCGGTGCCCTTTCTGGATGCCGGAACAGTCCTGACGCTGCGACGACGGTCCCCAGAAGCGTTATCCGACGCCGTCATTCGCTACTTGATGCGACTGAATGCCGTCCCGGAATTGCGCAATTCATTTACGAAAACGATGGGCTTTATGACTGCGAGACTTATGATAGAAATTCGCGTTTCGCTTGTTCCACCACCTAGCCAACCTTCACACATATTACGGAGGACCTGGGCCCGAGGCGATGCCACTGAATGGCGTGGGACCCGTAAAGTCAGCGCTGGTGAACATGCCGACACTTGCTGCGTAGCGTTCGTCAGGGCTCCAAAGAAAACGCCCGCGCTATTCAAGCGGGCGTTTCCGTGGCCCCGCTACCGCGCCTCCATGAGCGATTTCTCGATCGCTTCTGCTTTGGGGGTCGGCTTCCGCGCGGCTCCTTGGAGTGCAGGACGCGCAGCGGGACGACCAAGTCGGCGAGACTAGCGTTCAGATGGGGGAATTCGTACCTTTCGTGCAATTTATGGCGGATTGATCCTAAAACTCGTTATTTACCAATGACTTGTCTAGCATCCGATTGTGCGAAAGCCGGGGCGCCCCCGAGCCTTTCTGCAGCGGCTCTGCAAGTGACTACCGCCAGATTTCGCACGATTCGTACGATTACCCCATGAAGAACACAATAGCCACAAGGCACTCGTCTACATCAGCGATCGCGGGCTGGCGATGGTTGCGCGTCTGAAGCGCAGCGTGGACGCGCACCACGAGGCAATCGAAGAAGCTTTGAGCCACGCAACTCCAAACTGCTGAAGCGCTCGTTCGAGCGCCTGATCGAGAAATAACAGTTGCATTGACGGCATTCGACAGTTCCGTCGCTGGCCCGTTTCGTTGCATGCCCGGCACATGCAACAGGTCTTCTAGAACTTGTGACGCAGGCCGAGGTTGACCATTTCCTGCGTGCTGGTGCCTGCGTATCCGTACGAGCCGATTGAGGCTTGCGCCGCCATCGTGCCGCCTGTGCCATTGCCGGTTTCGCCGCTCGCATGCTGATAGGCGGCCGTCACATACACATCGGTGCGCTTCGAAAGGGAATAGTCAGCGCCGAGCGAGACCTGGTGATACGTCGCGGAGGTATCGCCGCTCGATTTTGTATAGCTGTAGCCCAGGCCGACCAGAAGGGCCTTGGTGGCTTGATAGTTCACGAATCCCTGACCCGTGTTGTATTTTTCGTTCGAAGCGAACACCGAGGCGCTGTCGCGGCGGTACTGCGAGTTGCTGTAGGCGGCCCCGAGCGTGAACTGCCCGAGCGTATATTGGCCCGCGACGCGGGCAATCCCGAGCGAGTGCGCGGTCTGGTATCCACTGTTGATCGGGCCATCGAACGTACCGTCCGACGTGCTATTCCAACCCGCTGTCGGACTGCGTGGGCCCGCCGACGCTGGACTGTTTGCTGCATAGAAGTAACCGGCGGCGAGGGCGATCGGGCCATTGTTATAGGCGGCCGCCGCCGAATACGATTGCTCCGAGCCGGTGCTGCCCGCGATGCCGCCGAACGAGTACATCGCTTCAAACTGCAGACCCGACCAGACCGGCGACGTGTACTTGACCGCGTTGTTCACGCGGAAGCTGTTGTCGTAGTTGTCGACGTCGCCCGCGGTCGCGAATGCGCTGCCGAAATAGTTGTCCTCGGTGATGCCCTGTACGAGATCGATCAGCGGATCGTACTGGCGGCCGAGCGTCACGGAACCCAGCGAATCGCTTGTCAAACCGACGTAGGCCTGCCGCCCGAATAGCCGGCTGCCTTGCCCCAGTTTGCCGGTGCTCGGATCGAAACCGTTTTCGAGCTGGAAGATGGCCTTCAGGCCGGCGCCGAGATCTTCCGTTCCCTTGAGGCCCCAACGTGTACCCGACAGATTGCCTGCACTACTGTTGCCGAGAGCCCAGAGATTCTTGTTGCCCTGTGCGTTGTGCACGTAGGTCAGCGACGTGTCGATCGCGCCGTACAAGGTCACGCTGCTTTGGGCATGCGCGGCGCCGGCGGACGCGAGCGCAGCCAGCGAAATTATCGAAAAGGTGGTGCGTTTCATCTCATCTCCTGCGTTGGACGTCAATCCTCATGCAGGGAGACTAATCTCGCAAAACAGTAATGTACAAAGTTGAAATACAGATCGTGTCCGATATGCGACACCTGACAATTAACCATCCTTTCAATTAATGAAAAACAGAGTCGTGGTCATAGAGGAATTTGTCGAAATGTCCCTGAATCCGGCCGAATTCCGTCCCGCGCAAGCAGAAAACATGCTTGCCGTTTACCGTATCCGTAGACAGCCGATGCCTGCGCTTAACGCGGCTTCGGCCGGTTTTTTTTTGTCTGAAGTGTTCGCCGAACCGGGCGGTTTGCTCACAGCCGATGCCCAGAAGATAGCGTTCCGCCCAGGCATTGCTGCCTGGCGCTCAGCAACCGTCTGAAAAAAGCGAGTCCTTGCGGCGTGCCAGGGAAGCGCTTAAGCGCCTGCTATTCCTACATCCCCGGGGATCTCAACCTTCACCTTATGGGGGTGTCGATGGCTTTCAGAACTCCGCACAAATCTGTGCGGCACGAGTTTGACGGCGGCACGACGATGTGTGATGACGGATTGCATCTGGAGATCAATCGATGAAGGAAATCGATAACGCGGGGTGCGTCGTAGGACGACTGCAGACGCACCCCGCGTCGCGTTACGCGAACAGTGGGGCACGTGGTAGAAAAGCGGTTCGCCGAAGCCCGAAAAACGCAACAGTTCCAAACATACCAACAACGAGGTTGCTAATTCCTTTTATGGAAAATCCCAAAATTTCAGGATAGTGGCCAATCCTTGGTGCCATCTCGGCGCTCGGGACAAGTGAATCTGCAGGTCGGGGCGGCGGAAGCACACGTTGAACGAAACCGCTGACGCGGAAACTAGGTGTCGCAAGGCGACGGCGAATAGCATGGATCGGCTGGCAATTGTCGGACTCGCAGTCGTATCGGTCTTTGCAACCAGTCCCTTGGCGCGACATCGTTGCCGACCGGCTGAAGTAGCGTGCGTTCAGGCTCTCAACGCCGCTGTAGACGCCAGCCAATTCGGCGGCTACGAATACAGTTTTCGACGTTCGCGTTGAACTGATCGATCAGATTACCGAAATACGCAGCAGGATCCCGGTCAATGCGAGAACGCTTGCTTGTTAGCAAGCGCAGGTTTACTGAGACCGCGATCATGCTTATCTAGTAGAAGTCTGTCGCACATGGCGCCCAAAACCGGCGGTAGCCTATCCTGCCATCCCTTGTTTTCGGTGCATTTTTTGTGGTCCAGAGTAAACGCCGTGCGCAGAGGGTTCTGCGTTCGCGTGAACGGCTGATTGTGCGGTGGCGAACGGCGTGCGTTATCCTTGCGATGACGATGCGACGTGGGTTTGCTAAGTGTGTCAACGCATTGCGAAGAACGATGTGTTAAGGGATGCGCAACCAGTGCGTCATGAACTGTGAACCGGTGGCGAACCCAATGTGTGAAGTGTGCGCGCTGCCGTGCGTTGGGTGCTCACAAAAATTCGAATGGTTTGCTGGGTATATGTGCTGATCGATGCGCTTCGCGCGGCGCACGAAAATAGAAAACGAGAGAGTGTGCTGGGAGCCTATGCAATGCTCGGAACGAGTAAAAAGATGTGGACGGTGCGATTCAAGCGGTGCGCTATCGGGCGAGCATCGAACGCGCAGACGATAGCGAAACACCATGAGCAGTTCCCGGCTAGGCGTGTACAGGCTGCATGCCTACATGTGATACAGCCGAAACCACAATCCGGGGTCAAGGTGATGATCTCCGGAGTGAACGGCAAGCGCTACCCCGGCGCTCCTAAATGCGTTGGTGAAGCGTGTCGCGCGCGCACCACATTCGCAAAAAAGTGCGTTGTTCTCCTACATTCCCTTCGCTGCCGGTGTGTTCCTGCGCGGGCAAGTCGTGCGCAAAAACCGTGTTGACGCGTGCTCAGGACGTGCGCACGATGGTGTCACAGCGAAGCGTAGCCGATGTGCAGGAGGGTAACGATGCCTGTTGCGAAGGTCTATACGAAGTCGCAATGGGAGGCGTTTGGCCGCGCACTCGATGCGCTGCCGGAGAAGCCGGATACCGAACGTGGCGTGACGGTGCGCGATGCGATGAAGGACATGCGTGTGCGCGTGCGGACTGCGCAGGCGAAGGGCTATACGCTGGAGCAGATCGCGGAGCAGGCGCAGCAGCAAGGGCTCGACATCACGGCTGGGACGATTCGCTATGCACTGCGCTCGACCGGGAAAGGCGGTAGCGTAGGTGGTGTTGCGCGGCCAGCATCAGGTGCACGCGCGCCCGGTGCTGGGAAGGTGTTCACGGCGCAATCGCGGGCGCAGGATGCGACGTTTCAGACAAAGCATGTTCGCAAGGATGGGGGAAAGACGGAAGCCAGACCGCAATCCGGGCCAGTGCAGGGTGCACTCGGATTTGCGATCCGGCCCGACACCGACGATCTGTAGAGGAGTCGCGATGGATAAGGCAGTCAATCCCATCTATCTCGTGGGCGGCGGCAAGGGCGGCGTTGGCAAGAGCCTCGTCGCGCTCGCGCTGGTCGATCATCTGCAGCGGCGCGGAGTGAAACCCGTGCTGGTTGAGAACGACACGTCAAACCCTGACGTGATGAAGGCCGTGCAGGGCGAGATTGATTGCGCCGCGTTCGATCTGGACGAGGCGGACGGCTGGATCAATTTCGTGAACTACTGCGACGAGCATCGCGACGCAGTTGTGGTGGTCAGCACGGCAGCCCGCAACCAGGATGGCGTCGCCCGCTACGGTGCGACGCTGGCCACCACGCTGGGCGAGCTTGGCAGGCGGCTCGTCGTGTTCTGGGTGATCAACCGGCAGCGCGACAGTCTGGAACTGCTGCGCCAGTTTGGGGAGACGTTTCCAGAGGCGATTACACATGTTGTGCGCAATGGCCACTACGGCGCGCCGGACAGGTTCGTGCTGTATCAGGACTCGAAAATCCGCAAGAGTATCGAGGCGAAGGGCAAGTCGCTCGACTTTCCCGAACTCGCGGATCGCGTGGCAGACGATCTGCGCAGTCAGCGCCTGTCGGTGCGCAAGGCGGCAGAGTCGCTGCCCATTGGGCAGCGCGCGGAACTGCTGCGCTGGCGGGCCCTCTATGACGCGATGTTTACCGGGGTGACGGGCAATGCCTGAACGGCGGGCGCGGCGTGGACGTCCTGTCGATCCGCTCGCACGGCTCTTTTACGACGTGACCGGCGAGAAGCCGGACGATGCGAGCCTGCTGCGCATGCGCCGCGTGTCGGTGGCCATGAATCTGCGCGACAACGATGCGCTGTGGTCGGTGCTGGCGGTGCTCGAATACTATGCGCGGCTTTACGAAGCGATGCCGGAGCGCATCCGGCAGGCAGGCAAGGGCAATCTGGACGCAGTGCGGGATGAGGCACGTGAGGCAACGGACGCGCTGATGGCGCAGCACCGCGACGCGCTCGCGCGCTGCAAGGCGACCATAGAACTCGCGGAACGGATGACCGTTGAACACGAGGCGAGGTATCGCGCGACGCTCGCGGCACTGAATGAACAGGCGTTGGTTGCGCAGGCGGAGCGCGCGGCTGACCGGATAGCGCGCATCGCGGGAAACCGGGTAGTGGGCGCGGTAGCCGTCGCGGCTCGCGAGCACCGGCAGCAACTCGACGCAGCGGTAGCTCTGTTTGAACGGGAAATGAGCGCGGCAGCGGCGCGCGCCGCGAAGGTTGAGCAGATAGCCGAGCGACGGATGACGAAGGCGTTCCGCACACTGGTGGTTGGGGCGCTGATTGTGATTCTGCTCGCGGCGACAGCGGGTGCGGTGGCGGGCCGCTACTCCGGTAGTAATATGGTGCGGGCAGAGGGTTTGCCGTCTGCCCGCACCGGTCATACTTCCTTGATGTCGCCTTTCATGAACGCGAGGGCATTATGAAGCGTGCGCGAGGCTGGCAGCGGTCGGAAAGGGCCACGGCGGCTGCGTGCTGGCTGGGGCGGGAGCCACTGCCACACCGCAAGCCGTGTTGTTGATGCCACTGTGATTGCTCCCGGGCTCGGCGGCACTTTCGTCGTCGTCCTGCGGCTCGTCAGAACCATTGCCAGTGTCCGGACCGTGTTCGTCCTCCCCGGGGTCCCCGTCCTCGTCGTCGCGCGCTTCCCATGACGGCATGACCGGGATTTCCGTATCGGTGAGGATTTCCGGGAGCCACGCGACCTTCGCCAGCCGCAGTTCGGCTGCGGCAGCGGCGTCGGCCTTCTTCATCTTTCCGAGGTCGGCGGCAACCCTGGGCGACAGGGCTGCGGACACGACTTCCCCGATGCGCGCCTTGCTGACATGATCGAAATACGTGGCGCGGGTCGGCGTCCAGTAACGGGTCATGTCGAGGTGCAGCGCGCCCGCGAGCGCGTTGATCGCCTGCGGCTTTTCCTCGCCCGCGATGCCGTCGAGCAAGGTGCCGATGCAGAAGGCGAGCAGATCGAGCAGCGTCGTGCCGGGATCCTGCTTCGCGAGCCACGGCAGCAGGTCGGTGCGTTTCGCGGGCAACTCGGCGGTCCATCGGGCGCGTTGTGCCTCGACAGCGTTCCATGCAGCACTGGTGGGCAGATCGTCCGCCGCGCGTAGCAGGCTGTCGTGATTGTTGTCGCCAGACAGCGCCAGATAGTCGCGCGCGGACGTGTAGCCGTAGTGCTCGGGCAGTGCCTGCGGAACGAGATGCCGCAACAGGGCAGCGAGCGCGACGGCGGGCTGCGCGACCATTTCGGCGTGAATGGCGACGGTGCGGTGCGCGGTGAGTCGCTGGCAGAGTTTTGCGCTGTGGACTGGCTTGATCTTCATAACAGGACAGCCTGCCGGGTTCGCTGCTTCCGCCTGCCGCGTTCGGGTGACGGTCGCACCCGCCGCGTCCAGCGCCGCACTGTTCTCGCGCCGCACTAGACCGCGCTCGATGAGCAGTTTTCCCTGCGGATCGATGATCACGAACGCGCCCGCCTCCGCTATCTGCTGTGTATCCCACACGAGAGCGCGGCTTTCGAGTGCGGCGGTCGCGGCGTTGACCCGTTCGATTCCAGCATCGAGGCGGTCAGCTTCCTCATAGGCATTTTCGTCGTCCTCGGACAGCGCCTCCAGCTTCCCGGCGAGTTCATCCTGCTCTGCGGTAAGCGCATCCATTTCACGCTGCTCGTCGTCCGTCAAGGGGCGCTGGATGGGGCGCAGCTTGCCGTAGCGGTTAAGCTCCAGCACATCACGCTCGATTCGGGTCTCTGTCCAGCCCCAACCCTCGGCGCGGACTTCCTCTGCGGCTGCGTCCAGTTTCTCCGCGACGAGCCGTTGCAACAGTTCGGCATCGGCAATGTAGCCCGCATTCCCGTCGTCGCTGAAGAGATCACGGCGTACATACCCGCCTGCTGCTTCGTAGGTGTCGAGGCCAATAAAGCGAACGAGGCGGCTGCGGCTCGCATCGATTTCGGCCCGCGTGATCGCCTGTCGCAGATAGTTGGGCTGGCGCTGCCACTCGTTCGCATCGAACCAAATGTGTTCCTGCGTTTCATGGTTGTCAGCGAGGGCGAGTGCGGCAAGCTGGTCCAGCGTTATCGCGTCCTCCCGCAGCAGGGCCAACAGCTTTGGGGATACGCTGGCGAGCTTCATGCGCCGTTTGACCGTGAGCGGCGAGGCAGAAAAGAGCGCGGCGATGTAATCGACGCTTCTTCCTTCCTCGGCCAGCATCCGGTATGCGCGCAGCACGTCGAACGGATCGAGTCCTTCGCGCTCGGTGTTCTCGATCAGGGAAATGGCGAGGGCTTCGCCTTCACTGACGATCCGCACGGGGACCGGGTAATCGGCGGCAATGTCTTTTTGTTCGATCAGGAGGTCGAGGGCGGCCTCGCGGCGCTGACCGGCGCACACGCCGAATTTGCGCTGCCTGCCGCGCGATCCTTTTATCTCGTGGACGACGAGATTTTGCAGCAGACCCTTTGCCCGGATATTGGCGGCAAGGCCGGGAATGCCCGACAGGGGTTTCGTGCGTGCATTGAGTGGCGACGGTCGCAGGCTGGAATACGGCACGGTCACGATGGGCTGCTCGTTACCGAAGTGGGATTCGAGCATGGTAGCTTGTTCGGCGGTGTCTACCATAGTGGTTTCGGATTTGGCTTGCATGACTGACTCCAGAAAGTTGAAATGAAAGTTCCGGGTCGGGCACTATCGGATTCTGTCAGGATTCAACCCGGATAGGAGTCCTGATAGAGGAAAAGATGGGGCGGCTTTCCCGCCCCTGTCGTGGCTACGCTTTCATCTGGCGCATTGCATCCGCGAGCATCCACAGGGCGCGATTGAGCTTCACGTTCTGGTCGATGCCGGTGATAGGCCGGGTGGACATCGAGCGACCCGTGCGTGAGCGTCCATGCAGTCCGCCCTTGGTGAGGTTTTCCTGCACGCGGTTAAAGACGGTCCAGAGGTCGTCGCGTCGATCCTCGAAGCGGCGCGGGGCGAGCAACTGGCTGTCGGTGACCGGGGCCGGTGCCTCTAGGTCGGTCGGGTCGTAGCGCAGCGCAAGTGCGGAGCGGGCGAATGCGTGCTGTTCGTCGCGGTCGAGCATGACAGCGCGCATGCCTTCCTTCTGCTGGCGGATCAGGTCGAAACCGTCGAGCACGTCGAATGCGCCGTTGATCACGTTCTGGACGATGTTGCCCTTGTGCGGGACGCGGATATCGGCGACGTTGTCGCCTGCCACCATGCCGTTCTGGCACACGAAGCGCAGCACGCCCGCGAGCATCTGGTAACTGCTGGTGCCATCGTGCGAGTTCAGCAGCACGATTTCGTTGGCTTCCTCGCCGGTAATCTGGTTAGCGTGACGAAGCCGAAGCATGTGTTTCGTGTACTCGCGACGGTCGTCGTGCCGCACGCGCGTCTGGCAGACCATGAAAGGCTGGAAACCTTCGTTACGCAGGCCGCGCACCACATCGATGGTTGGAATGTAGGTGTAGCGTTCGGAGCGGCTTTCGTGCTTGCCGTCCGCGAAGATGGACGGGGCAACGCGGCAAATCTGGTCGTCCGACAGGGGCGAGTCAGCGCGCAGCATCGGGGAGCCGTACCGGAAAGAAGAAGCGAGTTGCATGGCAATCTCCAAAGTCAAGGTTGAGGACCTGAACCGGGCGACGGGATGTGACTTGCCGTTAGGGCTGGAGACCTCCCGGTGGAACTCGGGGTTGGCTTTGCTGCCGCCAGGTTCCCGGGTTCCCGCCCGTGCGACTTGAGGAGCCGATAGCGGACTGGTGTCAAGGAAAAAGGCGAGGGAGGGGTGCGGGCAACACGGTCCCTCGCCCCTTGACGCCAGTCCGCTATCGGCTACGGTCGCGGGTCAAGGGCGGGAGCTTGGGAGCCGGATGCATGCCGGGCCTCGGATTGACCGGGCAGGGGTATGGCTGGAAGACTGGAAGATGACCGGGGTTGACTGCTGCGCCAGGGATTGATGCCCGGCAGGGGTGAGACGCGGGGACGCGGCTCGACGCGCAGCGCGAAAGCCCGCTCATGACGCGTTAGCGGCGGGAAGTGACCGCCGCTCAAGACGGCGATTCTGATGCGTTCACCATCGCCACGGGCTTCCACGCAGACAGAGCCGCAGCGGTGCTCGACAGCATTCGCCACCAGATTGACATAGGATGTCAAGGTTACTTTTACGGTAGATAATCAAGAAATATTTGCCTTATACTGGGCGCAAAAACATCAGTCAAAAGACGTGCCCACGCTATGAACCTGAACATGGTGCTCGAACAGTTGCGCGATCCCTACCAGAAGCAAGCCCGGATTTTTCCTGGACTACTGACGGTGTTGCCGCTTCTCGTTCCCTTGCTCTGGATCTTCGGGCCCAAAAGTCCAATCCTGACCGCCTTGGTCGGCCTCGTAGGTGGCTGCGGGGCAATCTATGCGCTTGCCAGTGTCGCTCGCGGGCGCGGCAAACGACTCGAGGAGAAACTCGTTAAAGGTTGGGGCGGGATGCCGACGACGCTGATTTTGCGTCATGGCGACCGCTTTCTGGACAGCGTCAGCAAGAAGCGTTACCACGATGCGATCAGAACGAAGCTCGGTATTACGGTGCCGACGCCTGAAGAGGAAGCGCGCGACCTCGTTGCCGCAGACGACGTCTATAAAGGCGCAACGCGTTTGCTGCGTGAGTTGACTCGTGGAAAGGCCAATGCGCTATTGCTCAAAGAGAATATTGCCTACGGTTTTCACCGCAACATGTTTGCCATGCGACCGATCGGCGTGCTCACGTGTTTTCTGGGAATCCTGTTAGGACTCGAGCTGAGTAAAGCTCTCCAGTTTCATCCCCTTGCTTTTGACGTACTGAACCTTGCAACACCAGGCCCAAGTGGCGGCATAACGCTTGTGGTTTCCATTGCATTGCTTTTTTTCTGGGCGCATTTTAACGAGGATCAAGTTAAGCGGATTGGGTACGTCTACGCCGAGCGCCTTTTTGAATCGTTGAATTCGCTGCCGGAGAAGGGCCAGTCCGTTTCCGGTGCCCGGGCGAAGAAGCGAGCCGATTCCGTGGTAGATGGAAAACCCGATGCGCCGAAAGCAAGAAGAACCAGATCCGCCAGTTCCGCAGGGAATGGCTCCAACGGGGAATCAGATAAGTGAAGTGCGAAATTGAATTTCTACCCGTGGGTGATGCAAGCCGCGCGGGCGATTGCATTGTTGTCCGTTACGGGGAAGAAGACAGCTACGAACTGATGGTCATTGACGGTGGGACAGTTGATAGCGGGAAAAATCTGGTCAGGCATCTTCGCGCGCACTATGGCAATGATGTGACGGTCTCGCATGCGGTTTTGACTCATGCGGATGCAGATCATGCTTCTGGCATGCGCGAGCTATTTGCTGAGATCAGAGTGGAAAAGCTTTGGATGCATATTCCGTGGCGACTCGCCTCGGAAGCGAAGCACCTGTTCGCGAGCAAGAACTGGACAAAGGAAGGGCTCACGAAGGCCATCAAGGATGAATACGACATCCTAAGCGAGATACTCCGCATGGCGTGGGATGCGGGTACCAAAGTCCAATACCCGTTCCAAGGCAGTCGAATCGGCCCGTTTACAGTGCTATCGCCAAGTAGGCGGCACTATCTCCATTTGCTACCGCAGTTCGACAAAACTCCGGATCCCGACAAGGAAGCAATTGAGACAGCGGGATTTTGGCTGATTCAAGCGACGAACGATGCTCTGGGTAAAGCCCTCGAGGCCGCTGCCAGTGACACGCAAAGCTGGATTGAGGAAACCTGGCACGAGGAACACCTCCGGGATGGCGCGTGCACGTCAGCCAGCAATGAGGGCAGTGTCGTCCTCTATGCCAACATTGCTGACGGCAGGAGACTCCTGCTGACTGGCGACGCGGGCGTGTGTGCGTTGTCATGGGCAGTCGAGTATGCCAAAGCGAACAGCTTTCCGCTACGAAGCTTCAGTTTCGTGCAGGTTCCTCACCATGGCAGTCGGAGCAATGTAGGGCCAGCCATCCTGAACGAACTAATCGGCCCTGTGCAACCGGAAGGGACGCGGACGTTTACCGCGTTCGTGTCCGCTCCAGTAGACGACAGCTCACATCCGAGAAAGATGGTGCTCAATGCATTCATTCGACGCGGTGGCCGGGTCCATGCAACGCAGGGAGGCAAGCGGGTGCATTGGGGCGGATTTGCACCAAGGAAGGGGTATGGACCAATTGAAGCGATCAAGCTGAGTTCGCTCGTCGAGGAGTATGACTGACCGCTTGCCGGCTCTCTGATTGAGCGGTAATCACTTGAAACGACTCATGCGGAGAGAACGTGGCAGGTCTTCCGGTTCATGACGGATTACTCCAGGTCTTTGACGTCGAGCATGGAGCGTGTGCGCTGTTAACGGTTCCGGTTCCGGGCGATGGATGCCGGCGCATGCTCATCGATTGCGGGCACAATTCGACGACGGGCTGGAACGCTGGCTCCCACCTGCGCAATCTCGGGGTCTCATACCTTGAGCAATTCGTCATCACCAACTATGACGAGGATCACGCCTCTGGGCATCCGTACCTCGCTCAGAATGGTGTCAATGTCGCCTGGATGCTGAGAAACCCGACGGTGAGCGCTCAGGTCGTCAAGACCCTGAAAACGGATGATGGGATGGGGAAGGGCATCGATTCGCTCGTGAACGCCCTTGGTCACTATGCGCTGACGCCATTGCAGGTAGTTCCGCCGGATTTTCCCAATGTGTTCGTCGAGTGGTTCTGGAATCCATACCCGTACTTCACTGACGAAAATAATCTGAGTCTCGTTCTGCATCTCAAGATTCACGGATTTTCATTTCTATTTCCGGGAGACCTGGAGTGCGCTGGATTCAGGCACATGCTGAACACCAACCAGCGATTTCGCGAAGTCGTGGGCGGCGTACACATCCTGGTCGCGTCGCATCATGGACGGCAGAACGGCATTTGTCCTGAAATGTTCGACGTATGGGGATGCCGCCCGAGACTCGTCGTGATCTCCGATGACTACAAGCAGTTCGACACACAGGAGACGGTACAGTACTACGCGAGCAAGTGCAGCGGAATATCGGACTTCAGGCGTCCAGGCAATGTTCGGCGCGTTCTCACGACTCGCTACGATGGTGAGCTTATCTTTACATTTGCGAGCGGCAACTGCTACGTTTCCTGATTGGACCACGAATACAGTGGTAACTGGGAGCGGAACTTAGGCCGTAAGCCGCGAAAGAAGCAGGAGGTAGAAGCATGAATCGGTGCGTGCGGCGCGTCCGCGGTGCCTGCGTCGGCAAGGGAACATGCTTCGGCGTCGCTGCGCGGCATTCATCCTTGACACAAACAAAAAAGGTCCCCTGAATGATCATTGCAAAAAGTGTGAGCGACCGGAATCTCGCAGCTGGCGAGAGCGTTCGCGTCTGCAGCTACAACGTGCGGCATGGAGACTGTACGTTAGTCGAATACGTCCGCGACGACACCGTTCAGTTTCGTTTGCTCGTTGATGCGGGGGAGCGTTTGCCTCAGACACTGGTCACCCATCTTGCGGAAAATCCACGCAATGACGGGCGTCCGGATATCGACGTGGTGATGTTGAGCCATGTGGATAACGACCACCAAGGTGGCTTGCCGCAACTTCTTGAGGGAAAAATTACGATCGGCGAGTATCTCGGACCTTGTCTTCCGGCCTTTCGTCGTCTTGCATGGCTCTTCGCTGACCGGGTGCGCAATGCGGTCGAGCGGGCACAGGAATGGGAGGACGCCCTGTTAGCCGCGAAGGTGCCCGTTTCCTATCCGTTCGAAGGCTATTCCTCAAGGTTTGTGAACGGTCGCGTGGTCCTTTCCATTCTATCGCCGGCTTCGCGACTCATCGAAGCCTTGGCGCTGTCCGACGGTGAAGAACTGGGCAACCTTTTGATGCGAGCGCCATTACCGAGCGAATGGCTACTGGAAGCCGACCTGAACGATACCCGCGATGAAGGCGACGACTTTGCATTCCTGCGCAGTATCTTTCGCACCGGATCGTCGGCTTCGCCCGACGATTTTGCTACAGGTCTGCCCCGCCCAGGCGCACTGGATGCAGATGCGGTCCGGAGCGCGAATACGCATGAAAGCGCGCAGCGCCTCGACCCCGAATTCTTCGGGAATCACGTTCTCAACGATACCTCACTCGTCGCTGTTCTAGACGTTCATCTTGGAGGCGTGCATCGAAAGAGGATTGTTCTTGCGGGAGACCAGGAAAACTGGTCCTACATTGCTGCGAAGCATCCTGTTGGCCTCGGGATAGACGTATTGAAAGCACCGCATCATGGAGGCAAGCTGTTCATTGAGGGACGTTCTGATGCCCAAAACGACGTATATGCATGGCTGAGGCCTCGCAGCGTCATGGTAAGTGCCAGCGGTCGACACGGTCTTCCGGAACTCAACTTCCGGAACGTGGTTCGATCGATCGGAGCATCGCTCGTTTGTCCAAACGTACGTCGTGTGGAAACATTAGCCGGCGCGCTGCCTGCAGCTAGTGACATCGATTCATGTTTTTCCGTCTTCCAGTGCGAGTCTTCTGTTGAGAAGCGGCCGGTCACAGTTCTGACATTGACGGGCAGCAATAGCACGGCGGACGCCTATGCCTGCGTTCAGGGGTTAGGCGATCAGGCTTTCACTCCTATCGTCGTTCTTAACCAGAACGTTACTTCGCCCAGTGAATCGTTCGTCCGATGGACGCAGGGTGAGCTGGAAAAGCACAGCAACTGGATTGCGAAGCAGCTCAAGCAAAGTCATAAGGACTTTCTTTCGAGGCTAACAAGCTCGACTAATCCGCAGCTCGCCAAACTGGACCATCGGCTTGAACGCTGGACAGACCTCGCGATTCTGGCACGCAAGGATGGTCGGCATGCCCTTGTAGCGGATCCGGGGCCGGTATTGCGATTCGGTCGCCGCCACAGGAAGTTCTTTGTGGCGCAATCGGAGTGCCGCAATGGCCGCACATCTGATATCTACCGGATGCCTTCAAAAGCCGATATCGACGACACGATACGATGGGTAAGAGGAATTCCAAAGATTTATGTCCATTCGAATCCTGCCGCTGAGTCGGTGTACGCGCGTGACGCAATAGCGGTGCTGAATTCGTGTGATTGGGATATGTTGGCGGCGTTCATTGCCCTGCGTACGGGGTTGCCGATGGACGTCATTCTCGAAGAGATCGTTCCGCTTCTTGTTCCAGTCTTCGCTGACGAGTTCACAGCTCGGCTGTGTTCCACATATTACAGACACTCAAGGTGGACCAAAGGCGCGGCGACAATATGTTTGCGCAGGGACAGCGAGGAGGAGGGGCAGTTGAATGTCGACGAGTGGCCTGACGACATAATATGCGAACCGTACGCGGAATGGACTGGATCCCATTTCGAAAAGGTGCTCAAAATGGCTGAGCGCGATGCCCTCATGCTCAACCTCGCGTACAGGCATAAGGGTCAATGGACCACCTACTCGCACATGCAAGGGTTTCTTGAAAAAAATCGGTACTCTGGGAAAAGTGAGTTTCCCGAGGCGTTCGTGGAGGCGTTACGCCTGACGCCCTGGATCCCTGTCTGGTAGGACCGTGCACGTTGCCGGACGGTCTCACCACGTTGGGCTCCGCAAGCCGCTCTTTTCATGCTGCCAGGAGAGTTGCGTGGAATACGGCCCAAAGCCTTTAGTCGTAGGCAATGGCTTGCAGGATACGGACGTCCTCCTCACCGATAATCAGCTGGACGGCAGGAAGACCGTCGTCGAGCATGCCATGGGCGAGGTGTGCCAGCTGTACGAGATCTTCACGGCTGGGCGACGCCGAGCAACCGGGCGGGTGGCTGTGCCATTCGCCGATGTATCCAACCACGCCATTGGTTCGTCGGTGCGCTTCGGCGACGGCATCTGCAACTCCTGCCGTTCCGCGTTTGAATGAAGTCGGCGTTGAGACGCTGTCGGGCGGCGCCGACAACCCGGCGACTACCACGGCGGCGCCGACGTTGAAGTCGTAGTATCCGAGTAGGATGCCGCCTGTCTCATTTGGGAATGCATCCTTTCGAAGGGAGCGCAGTTCAGCTTCAACTCCGGTGTCGATGTACAGCTTGAATTCGTCGAATATCAACTGACGCTCGGAACACACGGGCACGTCGTATGCCTGCACGGAACCGCGTTCGGGATCGCGTTGCCAGATCCGGATTTGGCTATCTTTGCGCGCAGATAGAAGAACGACCTGTTCCGCCAAGGTGCCTGCCTGTGTGGCAATGCGCCAGTACGGCATTGCGAGCGAGATGTCGCGACAGCTATTGCCGCTCCAGAACGTATCCGTGTTTGTTTCGAGGTGATCGCGTCCCCAGTCGTTGTTAATTATCGCCCGGTAGTATTGTGCTTCAAGACTTCGCAGACGCACTGCTCTGGCGGTATCTTCCATGAGAAGAACGGCACCGTTGCCATCTGGGGTGACAAAAGCCGAAGCATGGCGCGCGAATGCGTCAACGGAGCTCGCTGCACGCGGATATTCGAGTGTCGTCGATACGTCGATGACCAGCTCGCTTGCCGAAAGCGCCGCAGAGAGGGCCTGGTTGCCGAAATCGAGAGCGTTGGCATTTAACGGTGTGACTGAAGTCGCTTCACCCACGGCAGCACGGTGCAGCTTCGCTGCCACGTCCACCTTCTGATGACCAATGTGCTCATCGAGCGCTACGTGACGAGTCAGGTTATGCGGCTTCACATGGTCATTATCGATTACGGTCCACGTGCCCCAGCCGGCTCGGCCCCACAGATTGAGCATCGCGCTGCCGAGCGACCCCGCGCCGATTAATACAGCTTTCGGCCCGGCGCTATCGACGCCCGATTGACGGCGAAATTGATCCGCGTCGTTTTTCTGGAGAACTTCCATCGGCAATATGGCTTGCGCTCTCCAGATGCCTGTATCCGCGCCTCCGCCCAGGTGCGGGGCGTAGGTCCCATTTGCGAAGGTGAGCAGGCCAATGTTCACTCCCAGATCGAGCACGCTGACGGGTATGAAGAAGGCACGGTGCCCTATCGCCTGCGGTTCGCCGCCTTCGACCCGACAGATTGGAATGTGAAGCAACAAGACAGTCGTTTCTTTATTGGCAGGTTTATTCTGCGCGCGACCTCCAACGCGATCGCGAACCATGTCCTTCAAAAGAGAGGCGAAATCGACCCCTCGCTGCCCGAGGATAGTATCGAGTGCGCCTAACGTGTCGGGGTCCCGCGTGATTGCGCCGTGGACGACTGGGGGCAATTCAATTTCGATGGGGGTAATGTTTCCCTGAGGCAGATCGGCCGCGACTGGTATGGGTACCAGTTCGCAAGTCAAGCCTTCGTCCGCGCGAATTGCTTTCTTGTTCAACCCGAAGCGGTGCTCGCCACTGTTGCGTAGCTCGTCGTAGTTCCTGGGCAGAACAAGCTCGTAGTTGCTGGAGAAGAACAGATGCTCGACCGGCTGATCGGCGGGGTGCAACTCGTCTCGAGCGCTGCGCGCGAGCCACCACTGGATCCGGCGAAGAAATGCTTCCGGTGTCCAGGTGCGCAAGACGGAAACAGCTGACTCGAAGTATAGGCAAAGGCTTGCGGGGCCCTCGTAGTAGCCGTGGTTTTGATGCATGAGCACCGGGAAGTCCTTGCGCAAGGCAAGAACCTCCACAAGGTCGGAGGGATTGTCGCTCACGCAAAGAGCGACGCGTTCCCGATACAGAATCCCATGCGGGTTATCTGGGGGTACGTCGTCGGTTTCCACGTCCGCGACGAGGCACTCGAGCTGATGCCCATCCGGGCTGGTAGCGCGCAGCACCTTGATGAGCGAAAAGTCGCGGGAACGTTCGATTGCGCGAACCAGGGACTTTGCGCGCGGAATGGCGGGTTCTTCGTCAGCCTGCAGTTCGGAAAAACCCGGGAGTTCGTGATATTCAGTCACACGCACCTGCGCGGGGCGGAGATGAGAGCACCAATGCAGGAGCACCAATTGATGTCGTTTTCTTCCAGCTAACGCCGCCCCGACCGATCTCAAAGACGAGCGGCTCGGGCTTGCGTGCATTGGGCTCTTCCATGGTAACCACGAATTTGCGGCCCTTTACTTCGCGCAGATACCGTTCGTAAGCCTTCCGGGCCTGGATGTGGGGCGGCTGAATTTGCGTGTAAGACTCTTTCACATCCGGAATCGGTTTGCTGCTGCTCACAATATAGGCATCAGGTTTTCCCTGCCGGAGCAGATATTTGACAAGCTCTTTCGGCTCGGTTTCCGATTCCCCTTTCTCGCCGTCTTCAGTCAGCGCAAGATAACTGCAGTGGTGGGGAATGTTAAACAGGTTCCATCCGAGTCGATCCCCGCGCTTGTGATACAGCGTCGTGCGCACGATGTCTTCGAGGTCTTCAGCGCAGCTGTCACCGACCTGCAGAAAGTCGTAGCGCTGGCCGTCGGCATCAAAGCGGACGTTGAAGACCAGTGAAGCGGAATTGCGTATTACGTCGGAGCCGTCGTCGCAATGCTTGATGAAGGGTGAGTGGCAGAAGAACTCCACGTTGTCACTCGCAAGCGAGAACCCCGGGACGAGTGTGCCGGCGTCCACAAACAGATGGTCCCGGGCATCCGGGCGTTCGCCACGCTCCTTGAGCTTGGGCTCAAGCCATTCCCGGAGTGCCTCCGGCTTCGAAAAGACGAGGATGCCCTGTCCATTCAGCAACCGATGACGGGCCTCCTGGCGCAACAGCACGTACTCTTCCTTCTGGTGGTCGTTGTCGGCCTCTTCCAGCAACATCGCAGCAGGTACCCACAGCTCCTTGATCTTTATCCGGCCCTCGCCATGGTAGATTTTGGCATGCTGGAGCTCGAAGAATTCGGTGCTGCCCTGAATGTGATCGAGATCGGCGTGCGTAAAGGCCACTACGTCGAAATAGTCACGGCCGGCGTCCTTGAGCTCCTTCTTCAGGGTCGCTTTCAGATCGATCTCCGGTGTGTCCGGATCCTCGGCATTGCCGCGATGGCAAAAGTCGAAAAGCACGCGGCGACCGTTGTCGAGTATCACCTGGGCAGTATCGCCATTGGCGACGCCATAGAATTTCACGAAATGCGTTGTTGTCACTGTGGCCTCTTCATAGCGTGCTGGAGGCGCCTATCGAAATCCGGAGTCCTCCTTATTTAAACTATATGGGCTAATGGAGGAAACGTCAACCACAAGATATTGTGGTCTCTCCGAGATTATGAAATGTTATTGTAATGTTTGAGCGTAAAGGTTCCGTCGCCCGCGAACCGGTCCCGCGAAACGGGCGACGGACGTGCGCGAGCCGGTTTCCCGCATGTCCGGCACGTGGAATCGGATGTGGTCCAGGCTTGGTCTACGAAGAGGCTCGCAGCGAGAACGCCTGACACAGGAGATCCTCACGTACTCTGTTCGCGGCGGGCAGCAGCAGGTCGACGGCAAAGTCGATATCGGATTGCGCGAGGCGCTCGGCGTTGCGCAGCAACTGGATCAGGCAACGAAGAGCATTATCGAGCCAAGCCACGAGGTCAAAGCGTTTTGAGGTGTCAGCAATGAGACCCGGAATTGCCCCGTCCAGCATGTCCGATCGAAGTGTCAGCTTTCCGGCGATGTATCGTCTTTCTCCTTCGCCGCCTAGGCTTAGGAACCGCAGGACGAGTTGCAAAACATTGGTGGTGATTTCTCGCTTAACGGGTACCCCCAACTTGTCGAGGTAGAAATGCCCCTGAAGATGCGTGCAGAATTCGATCAGTTCAGATACGGTGCGTGGCGAATCGAAATCCCGTCGCGGCAGAAGCGCGTGGGAGTCGATATGCAGCTCGAAGGGCTCGACAGGAGGGCGAACCTGGGTCCGCCTGAACCAGCCTGTGCGGGTTTCAGGCGCTTGCGTCTGCTTCGCCCAGTCATTTGCCCAGCCCGCGAAGGTATCTACCAGCCACTCATGTGCATGCTCGACGTCCCAATATCCAGCGGGGCCGACCAAGCTGCTGTCACCGGGCGTAACCGTCGGCGGCTGCCAGATTAAGAGAAGACTGTCTTGTTCCCACTGTAAAGCCATCTCGCCGTCTGATACCGCGTTAAGCACGAGGTGATGCACTGATGCCGTGGTTTGCCTGCTGCTCGGGTTATAGATTTTCAGCAGGCCTGCGCTGCGGTCGAAAATGTGTCTTGATGTGTCGCCCTTCTCGAAATCATGCGTATTTGCGAAATCCAGCATCGCTCTCCAGGCGTCACGACTGACGCGCGCCACCACAAAACCTTGTTCATCGTGCGTCAAACGAGGAAACCGGAGAAAGCGCCAATATTTTTCAAGTTCATTGGCAGCCTGCAGGAAGCCTTCCCACGCTTTGCAAAGAATCCAGTCCAGGTCCTGAACTTCTTCGGTGTTTAGCGTCAGCCGAACACCGTCAGCGGAAAGAACGTACCGTCCAGGCACGGCACTTTGCTGTGCGTACGGCCGCTCATCGTGCTTCATCGTTGCCCATACTCGCCATTGAGCCCACGTGAGGAGTGTCTTCGCGCTAATCGCAAAACTGATTCCGCTGAGGTCCGCACGTGCAAACGTCAGGATTCCACCAAAATGGGGGAATCTCTCGCAGGGGAGGTTGACGTCAAGTCGAGTTGTCACCTGTTCAAGAGCAAGCTGATTCTCGAACTGCCCGACGAAGTGTTGTCTGAATTGCGATGGATACATTCCCGATGGCGACGCCGGGTCGCAGAATCGTCGCGCGCACTCAACTCCGAAAAATCGCGTGACGATTGCGGGCCGCGTGCGCAGCAAATCGTTCAGACGAGCGGAATCCCACAGCTCTGCCTCAATGTTTGCGACGATAAGCCGGTTGTATGCGTTCGTCCAGGCATCCACTGCAGCTGTCTCTTCACCCAGCGTTGTCGTCGTACAAAATATGTATTTGCTTGTGGAGCTAGCCTTCGGACCAATCAGGAAATCGTTGACTGCCTCTTCTATATTTCCGGCTGTCAATCGCCGCACGCGCTTACACTGAGCGACGATGTGCTTCTGTGCACCGATACGGTATGTGACGATATCGATGCCGTACTGATCTTGCCCCGGTCGTCCGTACTGTACCGCCTGACGAACCTTCTCTTCACCTCCATCGTTGAGGATCTGTGCGCAGAGCGCTTCAAAGCGTGGCCAAGGGATATTGGCGAGAGGCAGTGAGGTAATCGGCAGATCATCAACGACCACATCTACCAGCGCGGGTGGGCCGAGCAGGACATCCAGTGATATTTCAACTGCGGTTACGTGCTGTTCTCGTGCTCCAGGTCTCTTACGATTGCGCGATCTTGCTTCGCCGGGATTTGCACGCCTTCGTTTTGCTTTAGGTGACGAGTCGATGATGAATGCCATATTCAGGTTGTTGGAAAGACAAGCGTGCGTCTTCTAGTCCCAAGAGGCTGCCCATGCACATCGTCTGTTGCGTCGAACTATACGGGTTTCGCCGCTTATCGAGTCGGACACTGCGCGAACAACAGCATGACCGACTGACCCGAAATCACACGCCAGGATTTGACGTTGCTCGTGCTACTGTGCCTCCCTGGCTCACACTTCTTAAGTGTTCTGTCAATCGTCGTCGTTAGACTTTGCGAATCGCACCTCGGGCAGAGGATCGTCTCGCGCGGATTCCAGAATTATGAGAAGGCCGTCGTCGGGCTTCTCGCTTCGCTCTAAGATATCCCGCGCCAGTCGGACACACGCGGCGCGAACGGACGATGCGCTAACCGCTTCGCGGCTCCCATACTGTATGCCAGCATAGTCCCTCTCCTCAAACAGCACAGGGATGCTGTCAGTCAAAACCGCTATCTCTTGCGTGTCGAGCCAACCGTTGTTGTGCATCTGTCGCGCGGTCCACAGCAGTGCGGCCAAACCGGCGGACCTGCCGGAGGCGAGCACGTAGATCATATGGCGAATCAGATTCGTGCAGCTGTCTGGTCCGGCAATTTCTCGCCACGTCAGAAGAGCATGTGAGGCGTAGGCGACAACATTGGCCTCGCGGTCGTGAAGTCCGTGCCGGATTTCGGCCTCGATTTTCTCTTTCAGATTCGCCGCGCATTGATAAAAGTATGTAAGCCCGATCAGGGCCGAAAATGCTCCGACCTTTGAGTAGAATGAGTAAAGGCGTTCGAAGCGCTCCTCGCTCAAGGCGTTACTGTCGAGAGCCGGTACGATGGAGCGCGATAGCACCTGGCCAATGAGAACGCCGCGCTGTTTCCTGTCACGGCTGGCAAGCCCCATCTCGTCGCTGGTTACGGGTTCGGGGCGCCACTGAACGAGCTTGTCGAAATACGCCATTGCCTGCTTTGCAGTGGGACGTTCCCGTACGGCTTTGTCGATTGCCGCATTTGCAATTGCTGCGAGCAGCGCAGGCTCAAACAATCTATCGTCGGTAATTCCGAAGAGAGCCTGTCTGATGCGTGCCCCGGTAACGTCCGGGTTCGGTGACGGCAACTTTAGCAAAACGTATAGAGAAAGGCCGGTCGTCGGTAGGGCCTCAGCTTCCGCGCCACCTGGCCAGATTGAACCGGCAATTTTCTGTAACTCCGCTTCCAAAAGAAAATTGTGCTCGACCAGAGGCAGGAGTCGCTCTAACGCGGGGCGGCTTGTCACGGAGCAGGGGGTAATACGCTCGATGACTTCATCAATTCGCCTGTCAAGCGCCGCGTTGGGGGTTCGTTTCCCGGGAAAGGAGACGACAGGATTGGGCCATTCCTTGAATGACGGGCCATCGATCTCGGCGTGAAGCGGGAAAAGTAGGGCGTCCAGCAGCAGGTCCCGGTGTCGTTCAGCAGGAACGCTGCCCAAGGTATATTCAACCAGATGCTCCAGTACGTCGAATAGCCAATGGTGGCGCAGTTCTTTTGTTTTGCCGAGCTCCATGGCTAGCCGGAATATGTCCATGGCGTCGGTGGGCGTCGCCCGTATTGATACGCGTGCCAGAACTTCTGCAAGCACCCGCAAGCGCGAGATGGAGCTTGACCCACCTCGCTTCGTTACCTTGCTAACCCAATATCGAACAGCCTGCATGCACTGACGTCGGAGCTGCTCTGCTTCTTTCGAGGGGATGCAGGCCATTCGGATACGAGAGAAGGTTCTCTTCAGCGAATCCGACGTATCGCTGTTCGCAGCGCGGATCGAAAGCGGGATTTTGTAAATATCTTCGAGGTCGTCAAGGCGCGTCATCGTGGACGCGGGGGCAGCCAGAAATCCGACGCCATTCCACCGCAGTGGCATGCCGGCGCTAAGCGACACGCCTTCAAGCAAAAGCAGGGGGTGAAGGTCCCGGTTGATCGTAACGACGCCCGAATTGTCCTTGAACATGCCGGGCTCGAATGCCGCGTCTATCTGGTTTCTCTCGTTCTGCTCATCAAGCTCTTTGGCGATTCGTTCCTTTATGTCATCAACGACGTCTGCCGGACTACACCTTGCATCGTTGTAAATCGATGGGAAGCGCTCGAAAGGGACGCTGCCCTTTGACATCTGGGTTCCGCGAAGGAGCCAATGAGCCCATGCCAGCCGCGAGAATACGTGGATGGAGTTTCTGTCGTTTCTGTGCTGAGACAGTAATTCGCTATACGCTTCAGCGAGCAGCTGCTCCCCTTCCTCGAAGCGATTGACATCGGCCAGGAGTGAAGCTTTCCGCATTTTCCATACGGGGTCAGTAGCAACAATATCGTCAGCAAATTTTTCGACTGAGGCGTAGTCAAGGCGATCGCGGGCGGCGATTGCGCGATGGAAGCTGAGCTCTGATGTGATCGCGGGCCAGTGTCGCGCGTTGGCCTGCAATATGGCGGTGGTCTTTTCTTCTATCGCTGTTGATTCTTCGCTGTCAAACCACCGCGTATCTTTAAGCAGCTTGAGGGCAATCTCCATCTGCTGCCTTATTGTCAGCCCGTTTGGTTCGGCTGGATCACATACCTTGAGCAGTTCTTTTGCGATCCAAGGCAAGGTGACCTCGAATGTCACACTGCGACGCCATGCGATTTCATACAGGAGCCTCGCCCTGTCGTCCGGCTCGAGCTTCGCGATGTTGTGTACGTTCGGAAAAGGATCACTGATTTGCGCCCCAATCTGGAAACGCACAGATGAGGGGCATACCAGCCATCCGGGATAGGACTTTCGGTCTGCCTCAAGTGTGGGAAGCTGCTGTTTTAGCAAAGAGGCGCCGTACTCGGCGTCGCGAATGGCACGTGAAGCGTCCTCCGCAGACGTCCCCGTCCGATGAAGATTGATTGGCTCCCATTCCGAGGCGGACTTCGGTTCGAGCCGCTTCAATGCGTCCAGAAACAATTCAGTTGCCTTGACGTGCTGGATATCCCGGTCGTCATAATCATCAACGAGCTCGGCAAGGTCGATGGGCGCAATGTTGATGGACTCCAGATATTTGCGCTTTGCTGAAGTAAGCCTCAGCGGTCCTGCAAGGTATATGCGACGTACATGTGTTGTCAGCCGGTCGCGTACCCATCCTGCCCATTGCAGAAAATTTGGGTCATCACCCGAGAATCCGAGCAGGCACAACTCGTTTTCGACAAACACCTGACGCGCGAAGTTGACGAAGGTTGCATATTGCTCGGGGTATCTCCGGTAGTCCTCTTGCGTGAACACCAGCTCGTCGGTGATGTTGACCGTGCCATGCAGTTTCACTATCCGGGGTGAGCGCGCACTCGAAAGTTCCTCCTGACGACGAACGACATTGTAGACCTGTGTATGTACGTCTTGCGCCGCGCGTTCAAGCAATGTGTCCCAGTTGGTCGTCAATACCTCGG
Organism: Paraburkholderia sp. GAS348; assembly: GCF_050434205.1. Taxonomy (NCBI): domain Bacteria; kingdom Pseudomonadati; phylum Pseudomonadota; class Betaproteobacteria; order Burkholderiales; family Burkholderiaceae; genus Paraburkholderia; species Paraburkholderia sp. GAS348. Next base: position 393,596 of record NZ_JBNPVT010000002.1, on the reverse strand, counting down.
ACCACGGCAGCTCAAGAAGGGACTTGTAGAGTGGGCCTGGCGTCCACCCAAGGTCGTTGATTTCCTTCGTGATGAGGTCGTGCAGGTTCTGCTTTCCGAAGTAGGCCGAATACACTTCCGCGAGACGGAGGGGATCCATGGCGGCGCTCTCTTTGAGTTCGCCGGCCAGAAGTCTCGAAAAGTCGCCCCAGAGCGAGAGTTTCTTGTCAGCATCTCCTGTCGTCGCGGCGCCCCGGCTGAAGCCAGCGCCAACCATAACGGCCGCGCCGTGGAATGCATTGTCAAGTTGCCACAGTGCCGACGCGAACTTCTTCAAGGCGGCGTAATCCGGCAGGTCTTCGATTGAATTGTTTTCTTCGTTATTCATCTTGGGATGTTTGATGACATTCGGATCGTCTTGGGTATCGTACACCCGGTATTGGTGGTGCTTGTCGCACCGAGTTGCTTGCCCGCATGGTTACTGGCCGGTCGTTGAGATGACGGTCGCACGAGATCGATGGGCTCGAAGGGGCTTGAGATTTTAGAGTGGACTAGGGGGCCTGCTGGTTTCGCGATGGATAGGCGCACCCCTTCAATCGGCCGTTTCAGGCATAGCTTCGCCGACGGGATCATCGGATAGATCACGAATTCGTAGTTGTCGCAGTGGCGGCATGTCGGTCGCAAGCGAACAGCTGACTGGGCTAATCCGTATTCGGCTGCGACCTTGCCCGACGGCGCGGTATTGCGCGTGGCACGGCCGGGCAAGAAACGCAAGTGCAATTTCCGATCCCGGCTCCACTGAAGTTGCACAATTTCCACATATAGTGTATTGACCGCCGGTATGGCACCACATATAGTGCTAGCAGTCCCGGCATGAGAGGCTAACGGAAAGTCGGCTTAAAGCCTCCCAAAAGTTGACGCTGCTTGATGTGGCGCTAAATTCAGGGCGCTTCCGGCAGGTAGCGGATAACCGAACCAACATGACTTGGCGGCGCAGAACCTGTTCGCGCCCAATTCACCCGAATGCGTGCGTCCGTTGATAACAAGGGCTCGCACCTGACACCGGAGCTGCGCATGTCTATTGTCAAGAGTTTCTCCGTGGGAAACGGCGACATGTTCTACATCAAGCACAACAGCGATAACTTCACGATTATCGACTGCAATCTGACTGATGAGAACAAGGACGCAATCGTCGCCGAGCTGAAAAAAGAGTCGGCCAGCAAGAGCATCACTCGCTTCATCTGTACCCACCCGGACCAGGATCACTTTGGGGGAATCGAACTGCTCGATGATGAAATGCCCATCCGGAATTTCTACGTCGTCAAGAATCAAGCCGTCAAGGATACGGACACGGACTCGTTCACGCGCTATTGCGAGCTTCGAGACGACGCGGACAAGGCGTTCTATATCCACAAAGGCTGTAAGCGAAAGTGGATGAATCTTGGCGACGATACGCGCGACACGTCGGGCATCAGCGTCCTGTGGCCGGATACCAACAACGCCGATTTTAAGGAGGCGCTGGCAGACTGCGAAGTGGGTGACTCCTATAACAATACGTCGGCCGTCATTCGATACAAGCTTGAGAACGGAGCAAGTGTGATGTGGTTGGGTGACCTCGAAACGGAGTTCATGGAAAAGATCGAGGATCACATCAAGCTCGAGAAAACCACAATCGTTTTCGCTTCACATCACGGTCGAGAGTCAGGAAAAATTCCTGACTCGTGGCTTGAGAAATTGGATCCGCAGATCATCGTGATCGGCGAGGCTCCCTCGCGGCATTTGAACTATTACACGGGCTACCAGAAAATCACCCAGAACCGTGCCGGCGACATCATCATGGAGTGCGTCGAAGGTAAGGTGCACTTTTACGTTTCCAATTCGACATACGTTGGGCCGAGCAAGCTCAATAACGAATCGAGGACCACGTTCCCCAACTATATCGGCACCCTCGAAGTAGAAGTGGAATACACGCTCGACGCTTAAGTCAGGTAGAGCGCTCGCCGGGGACATCATATGGATAGCGATCGTATTGCGCCGGAACTGACTTCGTTTCGGGCGACAGTCAACAATGAGGCCGCGCTCGCAAAGGGTATGACGTCACAAGGTATCGAGGCCCCTGAAATCGGTCAGCTCGAAATCGCGCTGGCACTGTCAGGCGGAGGGGCACGTGCGATGGCATTCCATCTCGGTGTACTGCGGTACCTGGCAGAGCAGGGTATGTTGGAGCGCGTTTCGCGGGTTTCGACTGTGTCCGGCGGCAGCCTGCTGGTGGGACTTATCTTTAACCAGTGCAACATGAACTGGCCATCGTCCGCAGGCTTCGTTGAGCAGGTGTACGAACCGCTGCGTACTCAGATGAGCCGACGTAGCCTCGCCTTCGACGCGATATGCAAACTGTTGCTTCCAGAAAACTGGCGCTATGTGTTGTCCCGGGCGAATCTGATCGCGAAATCGCTACGGGGCTGGGGCGTTACGCAGTGCCTCAAAGACCTGCCAACGCGTCCGGAATGGTCGATCAACGGGACGACCGCTGAGACCGGGCGACGATTCCGGTTTAAGCGAGACTCGATCGGGGACTGGAAGTCCGGCTACGCTCCCGGCGGCGAGTTCGCGCTATCGAGTGCGATGGCGGTATCGGCGGCCTTTCCGGGACTGATCGGGCCGCTCTCCATCAAGACCGGAGCATTCTCATGGATGCGCCGAAAGGAATGGGATGCCGGTAAGCCAGCGGAACCGGTGACGTTGCCCTACAAGAACCTGCACCTTTATGACGGCGGCGTCTACGACAATCTGGGACTTGAGCCGTATTTCGATGTTGGCAAACAGCAGCCAAAAATTGCTGGGACCGTCATCTACGTTTCGGACGCAGGCGCTCCACTTGCCGACGGGCGCGCACCCTTCTTCAGCTTGTTTCGGGCGAAGCGCCTCGCCGATATCATGTCGGAGCAATCGCGGACGTTACGGGTGCGTTCATTTGTTAGCTACCTCGAGGGATCGGGCAGTGCCGGCGCCTATACCTACATCGGGGCGAAGATTCGCGGCGGAGACCAGGCAAATGCTACGTTCGTACGCAATTTCCCGACGAATCTCTCCAGGATGAAGGTTGACGTTTTTGATGCGATTGCCGGCCATGGATACGCTGTCGCGGGGGACATCGAACGCCAGTATGGCCTGCTCGCAAATCTAAAGAAGTAGGTTGCAGATGGTCGATGCGAGGGGCTCCTCGAAAGGGCGGCGGTCAAGCGCGTCGCGAAGCGGTATGACGCGCAAGAATTGGGTGCTACCCAAAGCGGTTCTGGCGACGTGCGCTCGCCGGTACGCGTCGTCGGTGTCAAGTCTGCGCGAAATCACTTGGATTCAGTTCGAGTCGGGCTGCGCTGCGTGCGCGCAGCTCTGCGCTCGTCGGTCGCGCGGATGCGGCCGTAACCGCTAAAGAAAGTCTTAAGGCTCTGGGCGCCCGTGGCATCCGGCGCTAGCCAGAAATACGCTTCCGGTGCCGCGATGGTGATGACGCATTCGGCGAGGCCATTTTGGTGCGGCAGCCAAAAGGCCACGCCTCCGTGGTTGGTGTCACGCGCGCGATGCGCTCAGGTCATTCTCGCTGAAGCCTATCGAGTTGCCCATCTGCCAGACAGCCTGATCCTGGCTCCTCATCGAACTTGCACAGGGTGTCGCGCGCGTCGGCACCCGCGAGATGACGCCGGGCATGCCAGGCGCACTGGGAGTCTTCATTGATTTGCCTCCCACGAAGCTTCTTTGGCGGGCCCGGTGGTCCCCGACAATGCCCGTTGACCCTCCAGGGATTGCGCCTAGGACCGCATTCAGCTCCTTGCTTCTGCCACACCACCCTAAGGTGGGTCAGGATTCCGTGCAAATCAACACACGAACGACCAAGTTTGTCGCTCCAGGTGTTGATTTTATGCGCCGCTTTCCCAACGGTGGCTTTGTCGACGTTGGCGACTTCGACGTGCTCGCGTACTGGCCGGAGACTAATACCTGGCTTAGCGTGGAATGCAAGTACAACCAGCCGCCGTTCTGTCTCAAGGATGCGCGTAGGCTGCGGGAGCGGATTTTTGGCGTACCACCCGACCGAGCGCAGTTCGCGAAGATTGAAGGGCGTCGTGCGTTTTTGCAAGCAAGGACCGACGAGCTATGAACGCTATTGGGTTGGCCAGATTCCACTATCAGCGATCCGCAAAGATTCCTGAAGGCGTACGTATGTCGAGACATCTATTGGTGGATGCGCTTTCCACGGTATCCTGTGCCCACGGAATTCGTGCGCGTGCACTCACTCGACCAATGGCCCAGATGCAAACTTGGTCTCGGCAATGCTACTTGATCAGCTACGTCGGTCTTGGACCTGGTATTGATTAATCTAGGCTCTTCTTGGCAATATTGCGTATCCTATTGTGACGATTCAAAAGATATCCCGGATCCTCGACTACTGGCACAGCGTCGAATTCTTCAACAGCTACAGCCTTGATGATCAACTCGAGGAGGCCAGAGACGCTAATCGGAAAACGGTTTGCGTCCGGTCGACGAGCACTGGGTTGATTCATGGTTGGGACGAGGTGTCCGGACAGTCGGGTGACTTGTACTTGGTTCCATTTGACGTAGTGCAGGCCACGTCCGTGGTCGAGCACACTGTAGCGGCGAAGTCGAAAGCACGTTCTGTGATCGACCAGATTCGCGATGACGAAATGGCTCCCGAGGGTTTAACGTGCTTCGCGAAAGTAAAGCTGGGACATAGCGGACGGGTCAATGCCGATAGCCTGAGCGTGTCGGCTTTGCCGTGGGCATTGGGGCGCCTGCAAAGTGGAGCGTTGGAAGAGCTGTGTGCGGATGCGTTTGAAGCAAGCCTGATCGCCCTGAGGGAGGATCTGACGACGCTTGTGGCAGAAGACCAACCCTTTGATGCGAAGCAATTGGTCGCGATGGTACGGCGACTCCATGAATGGGCACGCTACACTCCACTCAGCGATGGCCTCGCTTGGATGGTTATATCGCCAGTGAGAGCGCAAGCGGCAGAGGCGCAGACGCGACCTAAGGATGAGAGCATCACCGCCGCGCAATCCACCGATGCATCGTCCAAGGAGCAGCAGGAAGAGGATGAAAAACGAGACCTGCCGATCCTGAACAGCTTCTACGTGCATGATCTGATGCAGGCGCAGCGCGAGCTGGACGGACCGCGTGTCCCGCGCGCGCTGAAGACTTATCTCTCCCTGCAGGACGCTTCGAAGCTCGATCTGGACGCGCCCGATGGCCAGCGGACCATTCTTGAAACGCTGCGGCCTCGCAACGGAATCGGCGGGCGTTGGCCATCTCCCGTTGGTCATTTTCAGGCGCTGATGCAGCAATACGCGCTGAACAGGATGAAGACGTTGGGTGAGGGCGAAATCGTCGCGGTAAACGGGCCACCGGGCACCGGGAAGACCACGCTGCTGCGAGATTTCATTGCTCATCTCGTGGTTGAGCGGGCGAAGGTGCTAGCGTCGCTCGATGGTGTCAAAGCGGGCTTATCCGGCGAGACCATCGAAGCAGTCTTCGCGGGCGGTAAATCTCATACTTTCCCGGTTCTGTCGCCCATGCTAACGGGCTTCGAGGTCGTAGTGGCCTCCAGCAACAACGGCGCGGTGGAAAATCTCTCACTCGAATTGCCGCAGAGTCGGCACCTCGATTCCGCACAACGCGAAACGCTGGGCTACTTCAAACCTATCGCAACGCGCTACGCAGGCAGCCATGCGACGAGGGCATGGAAGGCGCCCGAAGAGCCAGTTTGGGGGCTGGTTTCGGCTGCGCTAGGCAAGCGGGCCAACCGCACCCGTTTTGGTGATGTGTTTTCGAACCGTGCTGTAAAACCGGATGATCGGCCGGACCGGTTTCTGCCGAACGGTGAAGTCGATTTCCCGAGCTGGGATGCAGTGGGCGCGATGACCTACTGGCGGTACCGTGCAAAAACGCGTGGCGCACGTCCGGGATTTCGCGCGATGCAGGAACGCTTCAACACCGCGCATGCGGCTTGGCAGGCGGAGCATGGGCGCCTCGAAGCGCTCGATGCTGCGTTGAACGAGCTGGACGCAAAGTGGGCAAACGTAACACAGCGCTGTCCCGATCTGCTTCGTCCGGATACGGATGAAGCGACGCTGGATCGCCTGGACCGGCTGATGCGAGAGCTGGAAAGGGAGACCGAGCTGATTGAGCGACGTCTTGGTCCGTCCTTTATGCGTTGGTTATCCAGATGGTTCCGCCCCGATCTGTATCGACGATGGTGCGAGACGGCGGAAGCTGCCTTCTCCCTTCGAGTCGTATGCGACAGACTGCGGACCGTAAGGTCGCTGCTTGAGCAGACGGGTGTGACTGTATGGCAGGGCACTGAGCTTGCAGAGGAGACTTGCCAGGCCCGAGCTTTCTGGCAGAGCGATAATCTGAATGGTCTGCGCAACGAGCTTTTTTCTGCAGCCATGGCGTTGCACGAGGCCTTCTTCCACGAGGCCCAGACAAAAGACCTGATCTTCGCGCTGTCGAGGATGCTTTCACGACCTCCAGTTGGCGAAGCGCGCAAGGTCCTGTGGCAATGGTTCTTCATGCTGGTGCCCGTAGTGTCGAGTACCTTCGCGTCTTTCCGGCGACAGTTCGCTGGGATCGGGCCGGAGGATCTGGGTTGGCTGATTGTCGATGAAGCTGGGCAGGCGGTACCGCAGGCGGCCGTTGGCGCGATCATGCGTGCCCGACGCGTGGTTGTGGTGGGAGATCCTCTCCAGATCGAGCCGGTAGTTACGCAGTCTACGCGCCTGTTGATGGGCCTCGGCGAGTATTGGCTGCAGGAGCGGCGTCCACGTTATGCGGTGGACGTACACTCCGTGCAGACGCTGGCTGACCGGTGCTATCCACACGGTGTGCGACATCCGCTCGAGCGCGATCAGTTCATCGGTATTCCACTCGTCATGCACCGGCGCTGCGCGACCCCAATGTTCGAGATTGCCAATGCAATTGCCTATGATGGAAGAATGAAGCACGCGAAGAAGGGCAAACCCTCCGCGCATGGCGTTCTTGGTCATAGCGCATGGTGGCATGTAGCCGGTGATAGCCGTGATGGAACGAAGTACATCGTTGCGCAAGGACAGCACGTATTCGAAGCGCTGGTCAGGCTGTACATCGAAGCACCGGATCTGACGGATGCGGAGCGGCCGCAACTACCTGATGCCTTCGTCATCACGCCGTTCAGGCAGGTCAAGCAGGGATTGATTGCACTTCTGGGTGATCATGACGCGTGGCGTGCCGCGCTGTCAGGAACGGGAAGGCGTGCGCCGGACAAGCTGGGTGATTGGGTAAAGAAGCGGGTCGGCACGGTCCACACGTTCCAGGGCAAGGAAAGCGAAGTGGTTTTCTTCGTGCTAGGTTGTGATGTGGAACAGACTGGAGCGATAGATTGGGCCGCGGCAGCTCCGAACCTGCTCAACGTGGCAGTTACTCGCGCGAAAAGCTATTTGTACGTCATTGGCGATTGCCACCTATGGGGAGGCCGCCAATATTTCGATATGGCACTCGCCTTGCTTGCTGAATCACCCAGGCAGGTTGGCAAGCCAGCTCCGGCTGATGCAGACATTCATGCAGGGTAGACAATGGCCGATGCCATGCAGCGGTACAGGGACGAACATTTCGCAGCCACGCGGGGCAGAGGTTCACAGGCTTCTATGCGCCTTGGAAGTACGCGTGAAGCAGGCCACTGTGTTCCTTCCACAACGGTAGCAGCACATGTTGCACACTGTCTGGGACGAGGGTGCAGCCAGAGTTAAGGTCGATGGCATTTGCGGGCTCCGCCTGGATCGCGCCGGATTGAGTTTGACGGTAGCGGCGACGGTACCTCGACAGGAATCGTCTTGAGATATCGCGCGTTGGCGATCATTCATAGAAGGTGCGCGTTGATGCTCCAATGCACGCTATCCAAAGCCGACAACAGCCGACTGGATTTATCGGTATCGTGGACGGGATCGTCGTTGCCAGACTGCACGGAAACGCCGTCGCAACAAGGCTCCCGTCCGCCGATTGACATTTGAGTGGGTATGGTGCTCAGGGTCGCCTGCTTGATCCAGCCGCCGTCGTTGACGTGCTTAACCGATCAATATAGTCGGCCCACTCCTGCATGACCCTGCGACGATCATCGTCAAACGTTGTTCTATCGTAGGCCTTTTGCACATCGCCACGTTTGGCGTGTGCCAGTTGCGCTTCCAGAACGTCGATATCCATTCCGAGTCGTTCTCGTCCGACCGTACGAAGCATGCCCCGGAAACCGTGTGTCGCGTGTTTTCCTTGAAAGCCCATCTCTCGCAGTGCTTTGCTCAATGCATCTCGATGTAAATGAGGGGTCTTTTGACGGGCAGGGGACGGAAAGACATAGTGCCCCTTACCGGTAAGTGACTGCAACTCGTTCAGGACGGCGATGGCCTGCTTCGGCAATGGCACGATGTGATCGTGCCGCATTTTCATCCGCTCGGCTGCAACATGCCATTCAGCTGTCTCGAGGTTCACCTCGGTCCACGGCACCGCTGCAACCACGCCGGGGCGAAGGCCGGTCAGCATGGTGAGCTTGAGGGCGGCGCGGGTAATGGGCGACCTGTAGGCATCGATAGCAAGAACGAGCGGAGCAATGTCCGCAGGCCTGGTGATCGCTGGTATATGGCCCTTCCTGTGGCGAGGCACAACGCCGCGCAGTGTCAAGGCGGCGCCATCTTCGCGCAACCCGTTCTGGACGGCGTACGTCACGATGCCACCGACATACTGCCGTGCCTTGGTCGCGAGGTTAGGCGCATGAGCTGCAATTGCTTCGAGTACGGGCTTGACCTCTGGCGTGGCAAGCGTCGAAATGGGCTTGTTGCGGAGTGCGGGAGTCAGGTATTCGCGCACGACAAACTCTGCCTTCCGGTAGGTTTCGTCCGCCCATTCCCTGCGTTTGAAGTCGAGCCAGCGCTGGGCCACGAGATGGAAAGCGCCTTCGGCCACGCGTTTGCGGGCGATGGATTCGGCCTGGCGATATGCAACCGGATCGATGCCTTCGCGTACGAGATTGCGTGCGGTAGTGGCTGACCGTCGCGCATCAGTGAGCGTGATATCGGGGTAGGGGCCGAGGCTGTGGAAGTTCTCCTTGCCCGTGCTCGGTCGTCGATAGCGGAACAGCCAGGTTTTGGTGCCGTTCGGCTGGATCCTCAGGGCGAGTCCGTTTCCATCCGCGAGAAGGTAGGAACGCGCGCGCGCTTTGGCGGCTCGGAACACCAACTCTGACTTCGGTTCGACGCGTCTGGGCATGGGTTTGCCCTCGAATCTGGTATACGCAACAGTATACGCAAAAATCGTCGATGTCAGTGGAACGCAAGGGATCTGTAGAGAACAAAAAACCCCGTAAGACGTTGATCTTACGGGGTTTCTCGGACTACTTCGGCTTGCGCCGGAACAGCTGTTGGTGCCCAGGAGAGGACTCGAACCTCCACGGTGTTGCCACCGCTAGGACCTGAACCTAGTGCGTCTACCAATTCCGCCACCTGGGCACGTCTTCAAGCTAGACCGCTATTTTAGCGTGATGATGCAGCGTGTCAATCCCTACATGCAAACAAACGATCGCTTCATCAACCGCCCGGTTGTGCCATGCAGCAGAGCAAAACTCCACTGCTCGACAACTGCCAACTCACGTCGACCCAACCGTCCTGCCAACCACGTATTCCGATCGAAAAAACCAGAATCGGATCACGTAGCCTCACACAAAAAGTAAAGCCGCCTATGTGAAACATCAGGCGGCTTTACTTTTGAATCTGGTGCCCAAGAGAGGACTCGAACCTCCACAGTGTTGCCACCGCTAGGACCTGAACCTAGTGCGTCTACCAATTTCGCCACCTGGGCAGGTGATGAACAGCAAAGAACGCCATTATAGCGACAGATTCAGGGCTGTCAAGCGTTTCTCAAAGGCCACTTAAACATCGCCGCAGCGAGACTGCATACGGCTCACAGCGACTATTGACGGGCCGCGTGGCGCGCCAGACGGGTGTTAGAATGCCTCGCAGTAGTTCGTTGGCACGGTGCACACGCCCCGTCGGACTCAGACTTGAACGAGCCGGACCCGAGCAGTCATTCCAGTGCAATCGCAAGTGCAACTTAAGCGCAACCCAAACGCTTCTTAAGCCGAGCCACATCGCCGACCGACGTCCATGCAACGAGAAAAAATCATCGACAAGCCCTTGAGCAAATTCCCGTATCCGATTCCAAGCCGCGAAGAAATCCTGGGCGTCCTGCGCACGAGTGAAGCGCCGCTTGCCGCGAACGACATCGCCGAAGCCCTGTCGATCAAGCGCCAGGAGCGCGAAGGATTTTTCAAGCGCTTAGGCGCCATGGAGCGCGACGGCCAGATCCGGCTCGATCAGCGCAATCTCTATCAGCTGACCCATCCGTCGAACTTCGTCGCGGGCCGCGTACAGGGCCATCGCGACGGCTACGGTTTTCTCATTCGCGACGACGGCCAGGACGATCTGTTCCTGCCCACCGGCGAAATGCAGAAGGTCATGCACAACGATCGCGTGCTCGCGCGCATTGTCGGCTATGACCGCCGTGGCAGGCCGGAAGGGCATATCGTCGAAGTCACGGATCGCGCCAACAAGCGCGTGATCGGCCGTCTGCTCAACGAGAACGGCGCGCTGATCGTCGCGCCTGAAGACAAGCGCATCGGGCACGACATCCTGATCACGCAGAACACCAAGAAGGCCAAGGTCGGCCAGGTGGTGGTGGTCGAGCTGACCGATTTCCCGAGCCGTCATTCGCAGCCGCTCGGCCGCGTGGTGGAAGTGCTCGGCGATATCGACGACCCCGGCATGGAAATCGAAATCGCGGTGCGCAAGTACGGCGTGCCGCACGAATTCAGCGAGGCCGCGCTCGACGAAGCCGCCAGGCTGCCTGACGAAGTGCGCCCGGTCGACGCGCGTCATCGCATCGATCTGCGCGACGTGCCGCTCGTCACGATCGACGGTGAAGATGCCCGCGACTTCGACGACGCAGTCTATTGCGAACCGGTTCAGGTCGGCCGCGGCGAAGGCTTCCGCCTGATCGTCGCGATCGCGGACGTCTCGCACTATGTGCATCAGAAGAGCGGGCTCGACGCCGACGCGCTCGAGCGCAGCACCTCGGTGTACTTCCCGCGCCGCGTGATTCCTATGCTGCCGGAAAAGCTTTCGAACGGGCTGTGCTCGCTGAATCCGCATGTCGATCGTTGCGTGCTGGTGTGCGACATGATCGTCACCGCGCGTGGCGAAGTGAAGGCCTATCAGTTCTATCCCGGCGTGATCAATTCCGCCGCGCGCCTCACGTACACCGAAGTCGCCGCGGTGCTGAAAAACACCAAGGGCCCGGAGGCTGCGCGTCGCGCCGCCTTGCTGCCCCAACTGCAGAATCTGTATGGCGTCTACAAGTCGCTGTTCGCCGCACGCCAGAAGCGCGGCGCAATCGACTTCGATACGACCGAGACTTACATCGTCTGCAATGCGCAGGGCAAGATCGAACAGATCATTCCGCGCACGCGCAACGACGCACACAAGCTGATCGAGGAATGCATGCTGGCCGCGAACGTCTGCGCGGCCGACTTCCTCAAGCGCAACAAGCACCCGGGTCTGTACCGCGTGCACGCTGGGCCGACCGCCGAGAAGCTCGAAAATCTGCGCACCTTCCTGCGCGGCATGGGCCTCACGCTTGCCGGCGGCGACAAGCCGCACGCCAGTGATTATGCCGCGCTGATGGCGCAGATCCGCGAACGGCCGGACGCGCAGATGCTGCAGACCATGCTGCTGCGCTCGATGCAGCAGGCCGTCTACAGTCCGGACAACATCGGCCACTTCGGTCTCGCGTACGAGGCGTACGCGCACTTCACGAGCCCGATTCGCCGCTATCCCGACCTGCTCACGCACCGCGCGATCTACGCGGTCCTGCAAGGCCGCAAGTATCAGCCGGAGCCGCCGCAAGGCGTCGAGTTGAATACGGCGCTGTCGCCGCGCGCCCGCGCGATGCAGCAAGCCGACGACGAAAAACGCGGCCGCCAACGTGGCAACAACGTGGCGATCTGGGAAGAGCTCGGTCTGCATTGCTCGGCCAACGAGCGCCGCGCGGACGAAGCCTCGCGCGACGTCGAAGCCTGGCTCAAGTGCTACTTCATGCGCGACAAGCTCGGTGAAGAGTACGGCGGCATGGTGAACGGCGTGACGTCGTTCGGCATTTTCGTGCAGCTCGACTCGCTCTTTATCGAAGGCCTCGTGCACGTCACCGAACTGGGTTCGGACTATTTCCAGTACGACGAGATCAAGAACGAGTTGCGCGGCGAGCGCACCGGCATTCGCTATCGTCTGTCGGATCGCGTGCGGGTGCAGGTGAGCCGCGTCGATCTCGATGCGCGCAAGATCGACTTCCGCCTCGTGCGCGATACGCCGATCAAGCCGCCGGCGAGCCGTCCGGCTCCTGGCGACAAGGCATCCGGTGAAAGCGGCGGGGCGCGTGTGCGTTCGTTGCCGCCGGTGGACGGCGGCGCAGGCGGTGCGGCGGCCGGCGCGGGCGGCCGCCGCAAGAAGGCTGCCCCGGCGCAAACCGCGGCCGTCAAGGAAGCGCGCGCGGCACGCGGCGCGGCGAAGAAGCACGGCGGCGCTGCGTCCAAGCCGGCATCGAAACCGCAGGCCCGCAAGAAACGCTGAAGTCGCATGACGGGTTGAACCGCGCGCATCGGGTATGTTCAGACGTACCGGTTGCGCGCGGTCTTCGTTTCATCGCAATCAAGTCAAGTACCGAAGCAGATACGCCAGCAACACAGTAAGCAGGCTTGTATTCATCACAGCAGCGCGCGTTTCAAGGCGCGCTCAATCAAAGGTTTTTCAGTCATGTCACGTCTCAAGGTTCTATACGGTTTCCATGCAGTGACCGCGCGCATGCGGCACGACGCGTCGACGGTCGAAGAGGTCTATTACGACGCGACGCGCAAAGACCGTCGCATGACCGAATTCCTGCATGCGGCGAAAGAAGCCGGCGTGCGTCTGATCGCTGCCGACGAAACGCGTCTGTGGGGCCTCTCGCATACCGAGCGGCACCAGGGCGTGGTGGCGCGCGCGGGCGACATGCCGCTCGCGCAGAACCTGGCTGAACTGCTCGACGGCATCAACGGTTCGCCGTTGATTCTGGTGCTGGACGGCGTGACCGATCCGCACAATCTCGGCGCCTGCCTGCGCGTGGCCGATGCGGCCGGCGCGCATGCGGTGATCGCGCCGCGTGACCGCGCGGTGGGTTTGAACGCGACGGCAGCGAAAGTGGCGAGCGGCGCAGCCGACACCGTGCCGTACATCACCGTCACGAATCTGGCGCGCTCGCTGCGTGAGTTGAAGGACGCGGGCGTGTGGGTGGTCGGTACCGCCGGCGAGGCCACCAAAAGCCTCTACGAGACCGAACTCGACGGTCCGGTCGCGCTGGTGATGGGCGCCGAGGGCGAGGGCATGCGGCGTCTCACGCGCGATACCTGCGACGTGGTTATGCAGATTCCGATGGCGGGTACGGTCGAAAGCCTGAATGTGTCCGTGGCGAGCGGCGTGTGCCTGTTCGAAGCGGTGCGTCAGCGCTCGGTGAAGAAGTAAACGAAGCTCGCTCGCGACTCCGGTAAACTTGTCGTTTTTTACGCTCGCCTGCATTCCCCATGACCCAAGACGAACTCAAGCAACTGGTCGGCCAGGCCGCCGCCGACTATGTGAACGCCAACGTGCCGGAAGGCTCCGTGATCGGCGTCGGCACCGGCTCCACCGCAAACTGTTTCATCGACGCGCTGGCCGCCAGCAAGACCCGCTATCGCGGCGCCGTGTCGAGCTCGCTCGCCACCACCGCGCGTCTGCAGTCGCACGGTTTCAAGGTGCTCGACCTGAACGAAATCGATTCGCTGCCGGTGTACGTGGACGGCGCCGATGAGATCGATCATGGCGGCGCGATGATCAAGGGCGGCGGCGGCGCGCTGACGCGCGAGAAGATCGTCGCTTCGGTGTCGGACGTGTTCGTCTGCATCGCCGACGCGAGCAAGCTGGTCGACACGCTCGGCAACTTTCCGCTGCCGATCGAAGTCGTGCCGATGGCGCGTACCGCGATCGGCCGCCGCGTTACGGCGCTCGGCGGCGTGCCGGTGGTGCGCGTGACCAAGGAAGGTGTGCCGTTCATTACCGATAACGGCAACGAGATCATCGACGTCAAGGGGCTGCGCATCAGCGACCCGCGCACGCTGGAAATGCACATCAATGCATGGCCGGGCGTGGTGACGGTGGGCCTGTTCGCGGGCCGCGGCGCGAATCTGTGCATGCTCGGCACGGATACGGGCGTCGAGACGATCGAATACAGCAAGAGCTGATCACCGCGCTTTTGCAGCCGCATGCGAGCCCGCTTCAGCGGGCTCGTTCTCCCGCATTGATTTGTTCCGGCCTGCAGCCGGCCTGCCATCGTCGGGCGCAGAAAGCTCGAAGCCGGGCGACGTGATTGAATGCGCCGTTCGCAAGAGGCGAATAACGGGGCATCATTATTCGCGGACTGTCGCGCGTCGAATGTGGGCGTGCGCACGCACAGCAAATGATGCGGCACATACACTCGTCGGTACGGTCGTGGGGTGTTTATCTACAGGCGGGGCGCATCCAGCCGGTGTGTATTTCGCACACCCAATGGTCGTGTCGATGCTCGATGCAATTGACCGTTTCGAGCGGCGGAGTGGACAGATCACCCCGGCGGCATGCCGCGCGAATGCCGAACGGTTTTCGGCGGTGGTTTTCCGTCCCGCCTTCTTGGCCGAAGGGACGCGCACGATCGCGGCATCCGGCTCGCGGCTGTGCGGGTCGTGCCAAGGAAGGCGTTGTTGGAGTTGCTGGACTTTATAAAGAGACATCCGGAGGCGCGCAGTGCGTTGTTGGCGTGGTACGCACTGGCGCAGGCTTGCCTCGCGTATGGCTATAACGATCTGAAGCAGACGTTCGCGGGCGTGGACGACGTGCCGCCGCACTACACTGTTTTCAACGTTGGCGGCAACGGGTTCCGGATCATCGCGGCGATTCATTACAACAGGCAGTCGTGGTTCGTTCGTCATGTATGGACGCATGCGAAATACGACCTTTGGACGAGGAAGAGTTTAAACTCATGAATGCCGATCGCCTTCCGGGAGCCTTTCCCGACATCGCTCAAAGCTGGGCTGCGCTGCAAACCCAGCTACCGATCACACCCATTCGCAACGAGCAGGACTACCAGAAGATGGTGCGGCTCGCCAACGCGCTCTCCGATCACCTGAACGGTAACGGTGAGGATCCGCTGGCTGATCTGTTTGCGATCGTCACCGACCTGATCGAAAGCTGGGAAGCGAGCAACGTGACGATCCCGAAAGCGGAACCGCGCGAGGTGTTGCGGCATTTGCTGGAGACGCACGGGCTCAAGCAAAAGGATCTGATCGGTATCGCATCGCCCACGGTGGTGAGCGATATTCTCGCGGGCCGGCGCGCCATCAGCAAAAAGGTGGCGAAGGCGCTGGCCCTGCGTTTTCATACCGACGTCAGCGCGTTCCTGTAAGCACGGCGCAGCGCCAAGCCTTGTGCGGAGCGCTGCGACTGCCGCTCAGTCGGCCATTCAGCTGCCTGCGGTGCCCGCAGCGGCATGCTCAGAACGCGTTGCGGCCGACGAAACCCTTGAAAATCGTAATTAACACGATCTTCATGTCGAACCAGAACGACCAGTTGTCGATGTAGAAGAGATCGAACTTGACGCGCGCCTCCATCTTTTCGACCTTGGTCGTGGCGCCGCGATAACCGTTCACCTGCGCCCAGCCGGTGATGCCCGGCTTGATCCGGTAACGGTTCATATAGCCGTACACCTGATCCTTGTAGAGATCGTCGTGTTCGAGCGCATGGGGACGCGGACCCACCACCGACATCTGGCCGAGCAGCACGTTCAGAAATTGCGGCAGTTCGTCGAGACTGGTGCGGCGCATGAAGCCGCCGAGCTTCGTGACGCGCGCGTCGTTGCGTGCGGCCTGCGTGACCTGGCCGGGGGCTTCGTGGTGCACGGTCATCGAG
Organism: Paraburkholderia sp. GAS348; assembly: GCF_050434205.1. Lineage (NCBI taxonomy): Bacteria > Pseudomonadati > Pseudomonadota > Betaproteobacteria > Burkholderiales > Burkholderiaceae > Paraburkholderia > Paraburkholderia sp. GAS348. The sequence continues at coordinate 377,523 of NZ_JBNPVT010000002.1, read as the reverse complement.
CGGAACTTGTAGATCGCGAACGGCTGGCCGTCCACGCCCTTGCGGGTCTGGCGGAAGAACACTGGCCCCGGCGAGCTCAGCTTGATGCCGACGCGAGCACGACGAACACGGGTGCGAGCGCCAGCAGCGCGGCCGCCGCGAACAGGCGGTCGAAGATCAGCTTGGGCCACATCTGCGGCGACGAGACGGGCGTCGCGCTCAGATTGAGCGTCGGTAAACCGACGACATCGACCAGCGCATGGTCGAGATGCGCGAGCAAGGTACGCGCGAAACCGGGCGCACCGACGATCGCGACCGTACGGTAGTTCATGCCGCGCCGCCGCACACTGCGCAAGGACACATGCACGAGGCACTTGGTGACGATGATCAGGGCGCCGGAGATCAGCGTCGAGTAACCGAACCACAGCCGCGAAAGCGCGTCCATGCGGTGCAAGGTGAACGCCAGCACAAGGGCGGTGGCGACCACGACCAGCCACGCGGCAGCAACTCTCAAAAGCATGGAAGGCAGCGCCTTGCCGCGCCACGGTTCATAGACGCCGAAGCCGGGAAACATCAGCAAGACGAGTACACAGTTAAAGGCGATCAGGAGATGCTCGGTGTCCGACAACGCGATCGGCGTCGAAAACCGCATCCTGTGCGCGAGCAGCCCGCCCGCAATCACAAAGAGTGCGTCGAGACATCGCGCAGTATTCCTGAACATGATGATTGACCCTGTGATCGAGCGATGCAGCCGTGGGCGGGCTGCTTACTCGACGGTTTCAGCCTGGCGCAGGCGTGGCAGCAGGCGATCGAATTCGCGTTTGACGAGGCCGTAGCATTCGCAGGCGCGTGCTTCGAGACCTTTGCGGTCGAGTACCTTGATATGGCCGCGGCTGTGATGAATCAGGCCTTCGTCGTGCAGCTTGCCGGCCGCTTCGGTGATGCCTTCGCGACGCACGCCGAGCATGTCGGCGATCAGTTGCTGGGTGACCGTCAGATCGTTCGACGCCACACGGTCCACTTCGATCAGCAGCCAGCGGCACAGTTGCTTGTTCAACGCGTGATGGCGATTGCAGGCAGCGGTCTGCGCGACTTGCGTGAGGAGGGCGTGCATGTACAGCAGCATCAGGCGGCGCAGGAAGTCGGAGCGTGCGAATTGCTGCTTGAGCGCCTGTGCGCTCATCCGGTAGGCGAAGCCCGCACATTGCACCTGCACACGGTTCGGCATCGTTTCGCCACCCGTGAGCACCGGCACGCCGGTCATGCCTTCGCGGCCGACCGCGGCGATTTCGACCGAGCTGCCGTCTTCCATCGTCGAGAGCATCGAGATGATCGCAGTGGTCGGGAAGTAGACGTGATGGATGCGCTGACCTGAGTCGCACAGCAACTGCTCGGTGCGCAGGTGAACCAGTTCGAGATGAGGGGCAAGTGCCTGCCATTCGTGGGACGGCAATGCGCCGAGCAAATGGTTGCCGTGCAGATCTGATTGAAGTGTCAACATGATCGGTCCTCGCTGAAGCCGCGCATTGCGCGGTTTCCTGTCTTTGTTCCGATGCCCGCATCCTTTAATTGACGACATGCTCGCTTGGCGAGCAGCGAAGGGATGAACAGGAACGGCCCCGTGTGCCCTGATGCGTCACCGTCGTTTTTGGAATCTCGCTGCGGTAGCGCGGTGTTGCGTTCTCTCTTTAGCGAGGAGCGTGCCAACCTTGGGTAAAACGAGCGCTGGTGTGGCGCAGCGAACAAAGTCTTGGCAGAGCGCGAAGCCAAACGTGATTTTTTGTTTCAATTCTGTACAACGCCTGCTTTGGGCGCGAGCCCGTCGAAGGGTAATTTTATTCGAGCCAAGTCATTGATCAGATTGGGTTAGCGGTCAATGAGCGTTGCTTTGCAGTCGGTGTCTCAAAGATGCAATGGCCTTTGCATGTGCGTTCTCGGGGGCCGTCCGGAGTGTGCCGGAATTGATTCAGTTGTGTTCCATACGCCGGGTGCGGTGCGGTACGGAGTGTCCTGTTTGAAGACCGGGAAGTTGCAAAAGAACCGACAGTGATTCCGCAGACCAGACAGGCGGGTTCGTGCAGAGCGAGGTTTTGGCGCATTGCGACGGGATGGCTAGTTCAGGGACGACATTCAGCCCTGGAAGGTGGCGGATATCGCATTGAACGCGCGGACTTCGCCGACGAGTGCCATGCGTGTTGCGTCTGCGTTAAACACCGCATTCGATGCATGTGCAACGAATTTTTCAACGGGGCGGAGTCGCACGATGCGGGCGCGGTTCGTCAGCAGGCTTCAACGTCAGAGGATATAAAGTGGGCTCGCCATGCGTGTGGGGCCACCCGCGTTCGGCATGCCGCACAGGCACGCTTCCGGTCAGTGCATATGCATCGCTCCATTCCGAAGACGAAATCAAGCCACCGCAATTCACCGCGGCAGCACAGCGGCGTCCCGGGATGCGCAGGAAATGCCTCGCGCCACCGCGAGATCGGCTTGGTCAGCGGCAGCCGGTTTCGATGCGCACCCAACAATTCAGCCGATGCTTCGGCGAGCGCGGCGCCTTTCAGCGCGGGCCGAACCAGCTTGGCGAATTCAACATGCGGAAGCAGCAGAGCGGGTTGCTGCGCGAATTGCGGCTTCTTGCTACACCCTGTCCCTACGCTCGTATTCAAGGATTGTCGAAGCCCAGCGTCAGTGCGATGCCGCACGGAAACACGCGTTTCGCGGACGTACCGTGTAGCCAGGGCAACAGGCGTGTTGGACCAGGCCGTCGAGGGCGGCGTGCGATGCCGTCCTCGCTGAACTTATTACCACTGGGGAACGCGATGAACTGGAAAACGCTGGAATTCGAGCAGCTTTCGGCACGTGAGTTGTATCTGATCTTGCGGGCGCGCAGCGCGGTCTTCGTGGTCGAGCAATCGCACGTCTGTCTTGACGCCGATGGCCGCGACGAGCACGCGCTGCATGTCTTCGCGGCCGAGGACATGGCGCGGCCCATGCCGATCCTGGCCTACGCACGCCTGCAACCCGGCGACGCCGAAGATCCGGAAGTCACCATCGACAAGGTGCTGACGAGCCCGCTGCGGCGCGGCGACGGCACTGCCGAACAATTGCTCGAAAGGGTGCTGCAGGCGATCGCCGAGCGTTGGCCGGGACGCGCCGCGCGCGTGAGCGCGCCGCTCGGCTTGCGCGACTTCTACGAGCAATTCGGCTTTCGTAAGACGGAAGGGCCGTACCTCGAACATGGCGTGCCGTTCATCGGCCTGACGCGCCAGGTGCGCGGCAGCCAGCCGCCCTTCGGGACGCGGCGCCGCGAGCGCGACGGCGCGGCGTCCGTCAACACGTTCGAACTCCTGTAATCAAGTGGCTGTAGCCCCCGGCGGCGGCGTCCTGGCTGAACGCGATTGGCACGCGCTAAAGCGGCAAGCTCGCTGGGTTTCCTTTCAATTCGCCCGCGTTTTCACATTCAAGGCCAACGCTGCTCGACGCCTGACGCGCCGCATCGTTACGCCAGTCTTTTGGCGCCTGTCCGGAACCGCCGCGGGGAGAGGATCAGACAATTCGATTCACTACGTGCGTCTTCGCACGATGCAAATTTTGCAACGCAGGCACGCTTGAGGCGCAAGCTTATGGCCCGTCAAAACATGCGGCGTTACACGGAAGAAACAATTCTTCAGAGGGATAACCCTCTCAGGACGTTTCCCAACTGGCGCAACCGTTTCGAAGCTAGCAACGTATCGTAAAAGAACAACGACATAACGATAAAACGACACATCAGGGCCGCTTGATCAACAGGCTACGCGGGGGCAAACACCGCTTCGGGGAGAGGTCAAATGGAACAGGCAAACAAGGATCGATCGCTGGTCAGTAAAGTCATGGACGGGCTCGTGACCGGCATTGTCGAGGAGAAGTACGGCGCCATCCTGCCACCGCAGGATGTGCTGTCGAAGGAGTTCGACGTCAGCCGCACCGTCATGCGCGAGGCGCTGTCGATGCTGCTCGCGCGCGACATGCTGGACGTGCGGCCCAAGATCGGCACGCGCATCCGGCCGATGAGCGATTGGCGCATGATCGACGAGGACGTCGTGAACTGGCGTTTTCGCGCGAAGCCCGATCCCCTGTTTCTACGCGACGTGATCGAGTTTCGCATCCTGATCGAACCGCGTGCCTCGGCACAGGCGGCCGCGCGCGGCAGTGCCGCCGACATCACCGCGATTCGCGAAGCGTTCGAAACGTTCCGTGTGATCCGGCCGGGCGAGCCCGGCTATCAGGCCGCCGACGAACTCTTCCACGCGCGCATCGTGGTGGCGAGCGGCAATCAGTTCTTCAAACAGATGGCGGCGATCATCCGCGGCGCGCTGTCGACCGTCAACCCGATCGTCAGTCAGAAGGACGGGTTGTGGGAGGAGGCGGTGAGCACGCATCAACGCGTGGTCGAAGCGATCGAACGGCGCGATCCGAAGGAAGCGGAAATCGCCTCGCTGGCGATGATCGACTACACCGCGGAAGAGATCGGCAGCAGGTTCACTTCGGAACCGCCGATGCGCGGCTGAGCGTGGCCGCTGCGGCGGCGGCCCGGATTGTCTTCCCGGGAGACCTGGCATGACGGACGGTGTGGCAGCATGCCCGCGCGTAGGCGCGCGGCTTGCGTCACAATAGCGCCTGTTCTGAACTGCATGGACTCGAAGGAACGATGACAATCGCAACGCAAGAGGCCTCCTCGGGCGGCATGATTCGCTGGGGGATCGTCGGGACGGGCCGCATTGCCCGTCGCTTCGCTCTTGGACTCGCTCATGTGCCGCACGCGCAATTGACCGCGCTGTGGTCGCGTCGCACCGAACCGGCCTTGGCCTTCGCCGGAGAATTCGGCGGCGAGGTGTGCGCGAGTTTCGACGCGCTGCTCGCGAGCGGTATCGACGCGCTTTATATCGCCACCGTCCAGGACAGTCACGCCGAGTACGCGATCGCCGCGCTGAAAGCCGGTCTGCACGTGCTGTGCGAAAAACCCGCCACCATCAACAAGCAGCAACTCGTGCGCGTGCTCGATGTCGCTCGCGCCGAGCAACGGCTTTTCATGGAAGCCATGAAGCCGCCGTTTTATCCGCTCTACAGGACTTTGCGCGCACATCTGGATGCCGAGCCGATCGGCGAGGTGGGTCTCGTGCGTGCCGGGTGTTCGGTGCCGGGCGTGCCGGACGATCATCCGTCGCTGTCGTTCGAGCATGCGGGCGGCGCGCTGCTCGATATCGGTGTCTACGAAATGTTTCTCGCGGTGGACTGGCTCGGTGCGCCCCGTGAGGTGCAGACGCTCGGGCGGCTCGGCTCGACCGGCGTCGATACGTTCGCGAGCCTGAACAGCCAGCATGAGCGCGGTATCGCTCAGCTGTTTTGCGGACTCGACCTGCACGGCAAGGGCGACGCGTTGCTGATGGCCAACGGCGGGCATGTCACGATTCATGAGCCCTGGTGGAATCCGGCGCGCGCGACGATCCGGTACGCCAATGGTCGTGTGGTCGAACTCGACGAGCCGTTCGAGGGCGGCGGTCTGAACTACGAGACCGCGCATTTTTGCGAGCTGATTCGAGCGGGGCAGCTGGAGAGTCCGCTGATGCCGCATGGCAAGTCGCTGCAGATGATCGAGATGGCGGATGCCGCGCGTGCCGCGTTGGGGCTTAAGTTCGCGGGGGAGTGAGGCGTATCCGATGTTCGGCTACGATCGCGATGACAGCGCCGACTCGCGTGACTCCGGGCGAGGCATGGACGCTCAGTGGCGCGCCGGCAGCGCAAGGCGCCGTTCGTACCAGTGCTGCACCCACTCGAGCACCTGGCACAGCACCCAGTAGACCGCGGCTGCCGCGAGGTACAGCGGCAGCGGCTGATAGGTCGACGCGATGATCTCCTGCGCGCTGCGCAGCAGTTCGGTCACGGTAATCACCGACACCAGCGACGTATCCTTGATCAGGCTGATCAAGCTGTTAGACAGACTCGGCACGGCGATGCGCAAGGCTTGCGGCGCGATCACGTAGCGCAGCGTCTGGCGCCGCGAGAGTCCGAGGCTATAGGCGGCCAGCCATTGGCCGTTGGGAATGCCCAGAATCGCGCCGCGCATGCTCTCCGACAGATACGCCGCCACGTTCGCCGACAACGCGATCACGCCCGCGGGTGTGGGGTCGAGCGAAATGCCGAGACTCGGCAAGCCGTAGTAGATCACGAAGATCTGCACCAGCAGCGGGGTGCCGCGGAACAGGCTGACATACACGCGCGCGAGCCAGTTCAGGGCGCGGTTGTGGCTGATGCCCATCACCGCGAGCACGGCGCCGGCAAAGAGGCCGAAGATCATCGACAGAACCGCGAACTTGACCGTCAGGACGGCGCCCTGTGCGAGCACAGGAAGCGATTGGACGAGCAGGGAAGTGGTGGACATGAGCGGTGGGTAGGGTTGGCGCGCAAAGCGCACATCATAAACTTTGGCGGGCGTTAAGTACGTCTGCAAAAGCGCGTCTGCAATAGGCGCCTCTGCAAAAGCGAAGGGCGGCATCGTCGACGATGCCGCCCTTCGTTTCATCCGGCGCGCGTTACTTGATCGGCTTGCTCACGTCGATGCCGAACCACTTGTCCGAGATCTTCGAGAACGTGCCGTCCGCTTGGAGCTGGCTCATCGCGTCGTCGATCGCCTTGGCGAACTTCGGATTGCCCTTCCTGAACGGAATGCCTGACGGGTTGCCCGCGCCGACCGTCGCGCCCGTGCGCAGCGGCAGTTGCGAGTTCTTCATCAGATACGCGAGCATCAGGCGGTCGTTCAGCGCCGCGTCCAGACGGCCGGCGGCCAGGTCGCGCAGGTATTCAGGCGCGCCTGGATACGTCTTCACGTCGATGCCCTGCACCGACTTTGCCATGTCCATGTAGTTCGTGCCCAGACCGACGCCGAGCTTCTTGCCCTTCAGATCGTCGAGCGATTTGAACTGGCGCGTGTCGTCCTTACGCTGGATCAGCTGAGCGGCCGAGTACGTGTATGGCGGCGAAAAGTCGAGCGCCTGTTTGCGTGCGTCCGTGATGCCGACCTGGTTGACGATCACGTCGAACTTGTTCGCCTGCAGACCGGCGATGATGCCGCTCCACTCGGTCGTGACGAACTCCGGCTTCACGCCGAGCTTCGCGGCGACGGCTTTGGCGATGTCGACGTCATAGCCGACCAGCTCGCCCGACGGCGCTTTCGAATTGAACGGCGGGAAGGTGCCTTCCAGACCGACGCGCAGCGTGCCGCGTTGCTTGACCTGGTCGAGCAGGTCGTCCGCATGGGCGGTGACAGCGGTGAACGACGCGCCGATCAGGCCGGCGACGAGCATCTTTTTCAGCAAGCCAAATTTCATCGAGTTCCTTTTTTTCGTCTGGCGTTTTAACGGACGAAAGCATAACAAAGCAGACTATCGAAATCTAAATACCGTTTGAGTATGTCTATATTACTGATGCGGATTGGGGATGGCGCGGAGCGGACCGCCGTAGGTCCCGCTTCAGGTCGGGCCGGGTGGAGTCGGATTCAGGCTGGGTTGGACCGGGCGTGGACCCGGCTTGGGGCAGCCCACGCCGCCCCAGCCACACACGAACCCGCTGCGCCGCAGGCCGCCGCCAGGCTTTAGCGCAGCGCCTGCGCACATTCGGCCACCAGCGCCGGTCCGCGGTAAATGAAGCCGGTATAGAGCTGCACCAGCGAAGCGCCCGCCGCCAGCTTGGCGCGCGCATCCTCGCCCGAGAAAATCCCGCCCACGCCGATGATCGGCACCGTCTCGCCGACTTCGGCGCGCAGCTTGCGGATCACTTCGTTCGACGCGTCGAACACGGGCTTGCCCGACAGGCCGCCGGCTTCGTCGCCGTATTGCATGCCGGTGACGGCGGTGCGCGAGAGCGTGGTATTGGTGGCGATCACGCCTTCGAAATGATGGCGCAGCAGCGTATCGGCGATCGATTTGATCTGTTCGTCGTCGAGGTCCGGTGCGATCTTCAGCGCGAGCGGCACCAGCTTGCCATGCAGGTCGGCCAGACGCTGCTGCTTGTCCTTGAGCGCCGCGAGCAGCGCGTCGAGTTCGCCCGCGCCTTGCAGCTGGCGCAGATTCTTCGTATTCGGCGACGAGATGTTGACCGTCACATAGCTCGCGAACGGGTACACGCGTTCGAGGCAGTACAGGTAGTCTTCGGCGGCGCGCTCGATCGGCGTGTCGGCGTTCTTGCCGATGTTCAGCCCGAGAATGCCGCGATAGCGCGCGGCCTGCACGTTCTTGACGAACTGGTCGACGCCTGCGTTGTTGAAGCCCATCCGGTTGATCACGGCATTCGCCTGCGGCAGGCGGAACATGCGCGGGCGCGGATTGCCCGGCTGCGCGCGCGGCGTGACCGTGCCCACTTCAATGAAGCCGAAGCCGAGCGCCGCCAGACCGTCGATACACGCGCCGTCTTTGTCGAGACCCGCGGCGAGCCCGACCGGGTTGCGGAACGTCAGCCCCATCACGGTGCGCGGCGCATCCGGCACGTGTGGCGCGAGTACGCCCGCAAGGCCGGTGCGGCCGGCGGCGCCGAGCACGCGCAAGGTCAGGTGGTGAGCGTCTTCCGCGTCCATGCGAAAGAGTTGGGCGCGTACGAGCGGGTAGAGGGAACTGAACACAGGACGAAGCCGGGCGGCCGGAAAATGGGAACCCGCCATTTTACCGGCTTTGGGGTATGAGTGAGACTAACTGGAAGGGGCGCGGGGGCGTGCGCACCAGGACGCTGCGGGCGAACCTGCCTGATGTGGCGAGGCGTACTGGCGCAGCGGCGTCAGCTTCGGAGCGTGCAGACGGTGCCGCCCCGCCGGGTGGCGCCCGCGGATGTCACGGCCGCAGTGGTCCGCGCCGACCCTGAATCGCCAGATCGACCGGCGGCAGATTGATGTTGGCGGGATCGAGCACTTTCCAGACGCCGTCGATCAAGCCTTCGAGCGGCCGGAAATTCGCCTTGTACGCCATCTTCGGACTCTCGCGAATCCAGTAGCCGAGGTACACGTAGGGCAGCTTGAGGTTCTTCGCCTGCTCGATCTGCCAGTAGATGTTGTAGGTGCCGAAGCTGGTGTGCGGCAGACCCGGTTCGAAAAACGTATAGACCGACGAGAGCCCGTCACCCAGGATGTCGATCATGCTGATCATGCGCAGAATTCCCGGCGCTTCCGGATAATCCGGCAGCGGCTCGCGAAATTCGACCAGCCGCGAGTTGATCCGGCTCTGCAGCAGGAACTGCTCGTATTGATCGCGGCTGTCGCGGTCCATGCCGCCGCCGGCATGCCGAGCCGACTGATAGCGCATGTAGAGCGCGTAGTGTTCTTCGTCGTAATGCAGTGGGGCGACCGTTGCGACCAGCTCGCCGTGCTTCTTCCAGACCCGGCGTTGCGTGCGGTTCGCCACGAAATGATCGACCGGCACGCGCACCGGCACACAGGCGCGGCAGCCATCGCAATACGGGCGGTAGGTGAACACACCCGAACGGCGGAAGCCGGCTTTGACGAGGTCGGTATAGACGTCGGAGTTGATCAGATGGCTGGGGGTGGCGACTTGCGAACGCGCGATGCGGCCATCCAGATAGCTGCAGGGATAGGGCGCCGTTGCATAAAATTGCAGCGCGGAAAGCGGGGAAAGAGGCAGCTCGTTGGGATGAGTCACGTTGGCAGCTCTAGAAGCGTCTCTGGTAGTGCAAACCCGGCGTGCCTTGCGGCTCGTGACCCGCGGCTCGGTAGGCGACGGATCCGGATTCGGCCTGATTCTTCCTACGCCGCCGGCGCGACGACATCGCGCAGTACGGTCTTGTCGAAGCGCCAGGGAATTGGCGCTGCATCGACAGACGCACGAACATGCGCAATGAACGCTTTGCGCGCTATCTCGCGGCCGCCCAGCGACGCCAGATGCGACGTGTTCTGCTGGCAGTCTATCATTTCTATTTCGTGACGGCGCAAGTGTGCGACAAGCGCGGCGAGCGCCATTTTCGACGCATCGGTGACCTCCGCGAACATCGATTCGCCGAAGAACATCCGGCCGAACGACACCCCGTACAAACCGCCCACGCGCTCGCCTTCGAACCAGGTTTCGATGCTGTGCGCATCGCCCACCCGGTGCAGGGACGAATACGCCTCGACCACGTCGGCGGTGATCCACGTGCCGCGCTGGCCGCGCCGCGGCGCCTGCGCACAGGCGCGCATCACGGCGGCGAAATCATGGTCGACGCGGATTTCCCAGGCGTCTTCGCGCAGCACACGCTTGAGCGTCTTGCGCAGCGACGGCGACACTTTGAACTCGGCGGGGCGCAGGATCATGCGCGGATCGGGACTCCACCACAAGACCGGCTGGCCGTCCGAGTACCACGGGAAGATGCCGCGCCGATAGGCGTCGATCAGCCGCGACGGCAGCAGGTCGCCGCTGGCGGCGAGCAGGCCGGGTGCGCCGCTTGTCGCGCCGAGCGCGCGCTCGACGGAGGGAAACGGATCGTCAGGTCCGAGCCAGGGAACCATGCGCGCCGCTCAACCTTCGCGCAGTGAGCGGAAAATATCGCCCGTATGCAGGCCGAAGCTGCCGGCGGCACGGTCGGCGAAAAAGAAACGCAAGGTCTGGCCGACGGTCGGGAAGGCGATCTCGTCCCACGGAATTTCGTGTTCCTCGAAGAGTTTCACTTCGAGGCTTTCCTCCCCGGCGGCGATGTCGAGATCGAGCAGGCGCGCCATATAGAACAGATGCACCTGATGCACGTGCGGGACGTTCAGCAGCGAGAACAGGCTTTGCACCTCGACGCGCGCGCCGGCTTCTTCCAGCGTTTCGCGCGAAGCCGCTTCGGCGGTGGTTTCGCCCATTTCCATGAAGCCTGCCGGCAGCGTCCAGTAGCCGTAGCGCGGTTCGATCGCGCGACGGCACAGCAACACCTTGTCGTCCCAGACCGGGACGGTGCCGACTACGTTGCGCGGATTCTGATAGTGCACCGTGCCGCAACTGCCGCATACGAAGCGCTCGCGGTTGTCACCCGGCGGAATGCTCAGGCTGACGCCGTGGCCGCAGACAGAACAGAATTTCATAGGAAGGGGACGAGAAAGAGTGATGGGAGTTTATCACTGGGGCGAGCTTTGCCGGGAGCGGGGCATGGCGGTGCGCGCCGGGCAGTACGGGGTGGGGAATTTCACTGGTCAGACGCCCGCCGGCGCTTGTGTCCGCTTGTGCCTGCTGCTGCCGTTGAGGAAGAATGCGGATATGTTTGGAGTCCGGATCAATGGGGCGGGCGGGAATGACGGGGTGTGCAGAACGCCTCGCAACTGCGAGGCGGAGAACGGGAAACAGAAAGGACAGAGACAGAAAACAAAAAAGGCCTGCCGGTTGGGCAAGCCTTTGATATTGTTTCGACGTTTCGAACCGCTTCAGCTATTTAAAAGCTACTTGGTTGCGGGGGTAGGATTTGAACCTACGACCTTCGGGTTATGAGCCCGACGAGCTGCCAGACTGCTCCACCCCGCGTCCGTCGAAGAAAAGATTATAGGACAAAGCGACAGCCAACGCAATAGCTATTTAAGAACCGACTTCAATACATGCCGAGGCACGCCAATGCGGAGAGGTTTCCAAAGCGGCCTCCAAAGCGGTTTCCAAAGCGCGGCGCTCTCCAAAGTCGCGGCGCGCATTGCCGGCGTCGCAAACCGGAAGGCCCTCGTAAGGCGCTGCGCTAGAATCCAGATTCTCTTCGCGCGCCGGCATGCATGTGCGACGGGCTGCGCTTCACCTCTTACCTTGCTCTGAACTCCATGGATATCGCTCACGATCTACAGGTGATTGCCGCACAGGAACACGCGCTGGTGTTCCCGCAATTCGACGCCGACCGCGCATGGCAGGTCGGTGCCTATCTGCACGAGGTCGCGAGGGCACGCGGCATCGCCGCCGCCATCGACGTGCGCACGTTCGGTCAGCCGCTGTTCTTCAGCTTGCTTGACGGTGCTACGCCGGACAACGTCGACTGGGCACGCCGCAAGGGCAACACGGTCGCGCATTTCCGGCGCAGTTCGTACGCGATCGGTTTGAAGATGCAACATGCGGGTAGCACGCTCGCCGACAAGCACGGCTTGCCGGTCACGGAATATGCGTCCCATGGCGGCGCGTTTCCATTGACGGTAGCGGGCGCCGGTGTGATCGGCTCGATCACAGTATCCGGTTTGCCGCAGCGTGCGGATCACGAACTGGTGGTGGAAGCGCTGTGTGCTCACCTCGGCCACGACTACAGCAAGCTCGCGCTTGCAAAGGCCTGAGGCGATGCGGATGCCTCCTTATGCATTACTCGCCATTGCGATCGTTGCCGAAGTCATCGCGACCTCCGCAATGCGGGCGTCGGAGGGTTTTTCGCGGCTGTTGCCCGCAACGGTCGTGGTGATCGGCTACGGCATCGCGTTCTATTGCCTGTCGCTCACGCTGAAGAGCATTCCGGTGGGCATCGTCTACGCGGTGTGGTCCGGCGCCGGCATCGTGCTGATTACGCTGGTCGCGCTCGTGCTGTACCGGCAAGTGCCTGACGTGCCGGCCATTATCGGGCTCGGGCTGATCATTGCCGGGGTCGCCGTGTTGAACATGTTCTCGAAGATGCAGGCGCACTGAGGCTACTTGCAGCGCACGATCATCGACCGGTTTTTCACGTTGGCCGAGACCACGTTAGTGACGCTGCCGCCCGCGGCGCCGCCTTCATCGTTGTCTTTCGAAACGATGTCGTAGCCGGTCGCGCCACATGCATTGCCGGCCTGCACGTAGCAGGAGGCCCAGCTGGAAGCGGCGTCGGCGCCGCTGCAGTTCACCGCGAAGCCGGTCTGGCCGTTCGGCAGATTGATCAGCGAGGTGGTGTTCGACGATGCGCAACCGGCGAGACCCGCGCCGAGCAGCAGGGCGGCGGGCAGGGACGCCCTGCGGACTAGCGCAAGCGCGGCGCTGCTGGGTCGGAAGCGGCTGGAGCGGCGCAGTTGCGTCATGAAATGCATCGTAATGTTTCCTTTCATCGGGGTGCAGCAGAGAAGATTTTCCCATATTGCGCTCGCTGAACCCGAAATGGCGTCACTGCACCGGCACAGACCGTGCCGCTGGACCGGTTCGACAGAGGCAGGCGGCACGGCGCAAGCCGGCGTATCGATTCGCACGCAGAACTCATCTGCCCGGGTGGCGCGGCATCGGGCAGGAGGGCGAAGGAGGCTGGACCGCGGTCCAGCCGCGCGAGTACCATAACGGGCATGTCCGGGGGCGGCCGGTTCTCACTGGTGTGCTTTTCCTGCCGGATACTTCTGATGAGGCGACCATGGAAATTCGGTTTCCCGCGGATGCGCCTGCTTACCGCGACTCAAATCTGACGGTGGTGTTTCCCGCGCTCGTGGACGGCGAACCGGTGCCGTGCGCGATTTCGGTCGAGGCGCTCGAGGATCACTTCGGCGCGTACTCAGAGGATCTCGAAGGCTGGATGCGCGCGTTCGACGCCGGGCGTCCGCACATCGAGGCCGTTGCGCGCGAGCATTTGCAGATCAGCAACGGCACGCCCGTGCTGCTCAAGAGCGGCCATTTCCCACCAGGCAACGTTGCGGGCTGATCCGGCTCTTTCGCTGATACGTGGGTGGCGCGCTGCCAATACTCTCGCTTGCGAAAGCCGTCCACAGTCAGGCTGTTTTTGCGGCGCTCCGGTGCGTGTTTGCATTCGCCGATGCTGCCTCGCGCGCTGCGTCGAAAGCATGGCGGATACCGTCCTCGTACGAGGTTTTTGCGATCGGGCCGATCAGCTTCGTCAATGCGGAGTCGTCAAGCACAACCGGCTCGGTCATCAGGTAATTCATCTCCACCAGTTCCCGCATCAGCGGATTGAAAAGGCCGAGCATGCGCAGCAGGGTCTTGCCGGCCACCATCAGCTTCGGCCCGCGGCCCGCCAGCGCATAGGCCTGTCTCGCCACTTCGCGCTGCGTGATCGTGCCCGTGCCGGCCAGGTGCCACCACCGGCCGTATGCGTCGGGTGTGCGCGTGAGTTTCTCGACCACCGGTCCGATATCCGGCAGGTAGATGAATTCGTGCGGCACATCCACCGGCCCGATCACCTGCGCGCGTTTGCCGTGCGCCGCGCCCTCGAACACGCCATTCAGCAGACTGCGTTCGATGCCGGGGCCGTAGAAATCCGGCAGGCGCAGCACCAGCGTCGACAGGCGGGTCGATCCGCTGGCTTGCCCGTGTGCCGCCAGCACCAGTTTTTCCTGCGCGAGCCGCATCTTGCCCTTGAACGTATGGGGCTCGCGCGGATGATTTTCGCTAATCGGATTGCCGCGTGCGCGGCCGTACGGATACACGGTGCCGATCAGAATGAAGCGCTCGACGCCCGCCGCCGTTACCCCGGCGAGGGTTCTTTCCATGAGCGGCGGATGCGCGGCGAACTGATCGTAGGGCACGCCCACCAGATAGATCACGGTTTGCAAACCGGCTGCCGCAGCGCTGATCGAAGCCGGATCGTCTGGATTCCACATGACGATTTCCGCATGCGGGTCGTGGCCGAAAGCCGCCTCGAGCGGCGCGCGCGAGCGGCCGACCACCCGGTAATCCCGGCCCGCCGCGCCGAGAGCCGCCGCAATACTTTGCCCTGCCGCGCCCGCGGCACCGAATAAACCCACTTTTCCTGTGGCTTGCATGACGACTCCTGAAGACGGCGCCGTATCGCGCCTGGGGGATGTTGGCCGATCGATGTGTTGATTGATGTGTTGATCGATGTGTTGATCGATGTGTTGATTGATCTGTTGGTTGATCAATGAGAATTTAGTGAACACCGTTCAGTGAACAGTGTTCAGTTTAATTTGACTTTTCAGTTTGTCAACCCGAAAATGTCCGTCATGGGAATCGTCGAACGAAAAAGCCGTCAGAAACAGGCGCTGCGCGAGCGCATCCTCGACGCAGCGCGGCGCATCGTGATGCGCGAAGGCTTTGCCTCGCTATCAATGCGCAAGATTGCCGACGCCATCGAGTATTCGCCCGCCACGCTGTACCTTCACTTCGCGAGCCGCGATGAGATCGCCCAGGCACTGTGCGCGGAAGGCTATGCGCAATTGCTGGAGACGTTCGTGCCGCTTGCGCAGATCGCCGATCCGGCTGAGCGCTTGAGGGCGCTCGGGCGGGCTTATGTGGCGTTCGGTGTCGCGCATCCGGAAACCTACCGGCTGATCTTCATGGAAGACCCGAGCTACACGGGCGCGGCGCTGGGCGGCGTGGCGGCTGCGTCGAGGGCGGCTGTGTCAGGGGCTGCGGTCATGGATGCAGATGCAGATGCAGATGCGGGTGCAGATGCAGGTGCAGGTGCGGTGGGCGAAGCATCGGAGATCACGGCGGCAAAAACACCGGCCGCGGGTCCCCCCGTGTCAGAAAAGGCGAGCCTCGCGCCGGCGAAACCGGACGAAGACTCCGGCGAAGCCGCGTTGCACATCATGCTCTGCGCGCTCGAAGAGTTGAAAGCGGCGGGGCGCTTGTCCGCATCGATGGACGTGACCGTTTGGGCGGAGGCGTTCTGGGCGACTCTGCACGGCATCGTCGCGCTCAACCTCACGTGTCCCGTGTTTCCGAGCGCGCCGCTGGATACGGTGGTGGGTGTCGCGCTCGATGCCTGGCTGGGTACGCAAAACGCCGGGCAGCCGCGAGGCGTCACGAGCGCTTCCCGGGCGCGGAAAAAAAAGTCTGCTGAAACGTCGGTTGAACCGCGTGTCGAGCCGGGCACCAAACCGGCTATCGGAGCGGAAACCAACGCGGACACCAAACCCGCGGCCAAGCCCAAAGCCGCGAGTGCGTGATAACGTTCAGTTCCGTTTCATTTCGCGCCATCGCGCTTAGCTCTCCATGTCCATTTCCACCTCGCCCGCCGTCAGCGACGAAGTCGCGACTTACATAGCCAACCGCATCGGTTTCATCGAACTGGAAAGGCCGAAGGCGCTCAACGCGCTGTCGACCGGCATGATTCGCGCGATGCATGCGGCGCTCGACCAGTGGCGCGAAAATCCCGACGTGCTCGCCGTGGTGGTGCGCAGCGCGCATCCGCGTGCGTTCTGCGCGGGCGGCGATATCCGCTTTCTGTATGAGTCCGCGCAGCGCGGCGAGGATGATGCGCGCGATACGTTTTTCACCGAGGAATACCGGCTCAATCACGCGATCTTCACCTACCCGAAGCCGTACATCGCGTTGATGAACGGCGTCGTGATGGGCGGCGGCATGGGGATTTCGCAGGGCGCGCATCGCACCGGCGGCCTGCGTGTGGCGACTCACTCGACGAAGATGGCGATGCCCGAAACCCGCATCGGACTCTTTCCCGATGTCGGTGCGGGCTGGTTTCTGGCGCGCACACCCGGCGCGCTCGGCCGCTATCTGGCGGTCACCGGCGAAACGATCGGCGCAGCCGATGCGCTCTACGCAGGCCTCGCCGACGCCTATATCGACGACGCGGCATTGCCCGCGCTAGTCGATACGCTGCGCACTGAACGGTTCGAACGTGGCGCAGACGTGGTGGCGTGCGTCGAGCGCGAGACGGCCGCGCATCAGGTCGTGCCGGCACCCGATGCTTCGTTGCTCGCGAACACACGTGCGTTGATCGACCGGCATTTCGCGTTGCCCGACATGGCGCAGATTCTCGCTTCGCTGGAACAGGAACGTGAGCTTGGCGGCGAGACCGCCGATTGGGCAGAGCAGACGATTGCCGTGTTGCGCGAACGTTCGCCCTTGTCGATGGCCGTGTCGCTGGAAGTGGTGACGCGCGCCGAGGGCTCGATGGCGGATGTGTTGCGCTGCGATCTCGATCTGACGCGCACGAGCTTCGCGCAAGGCGACACGGTCGAAGGGATTCGCGCGCGCATCATCGACAAGGACAACGCGCCGCGCTGGCGTTTTGCGCGCATTGAAGACGTGAGCGCCGCCGATGTGGCGAAGATGTTCGAAAGCCCGTGGCCGGCCAACGAACACCCGTTGCGCGATCTGCGGGCTTGACGCTCAGTCCTCGTCTTCGCTCGCCATGAATGCGCGCATGAACACCAGCGCGCCCCAGCCCCACATCGCGTTCGCCGCGAAACCCAGCGCGAGGCGCGGCAGCATGTTGCCGCTTGGCCAGATGCCGCGCAGTGGATCGACCACGAACACGCTTGCCGCCGTCAACGCAATGCCGCCGAATACAAAGGCGGGCACCCACGGCGCGCGCCGCCCAGGCGCCACGCGCAACAGCCACGCCATCAGCACCGCCCAGCACGCGCTCCAGATTGCGTTCGCAATGAACTCGGGCAGCCCGAGCGGCAAAAACGGCGCGGTCGAAAAACCGGTTGGGTCGATCAAACCGGCTGCGTGCAGCAGCGCCAGAGTCGATTCATGAAAGAACAGGGAAGCCAGAAAACCGGCGACGAACGGCAGGATGAGTTTTTGCATGCATTGCACCGCGAGAGCTCAGGCGGCGCGGTTCGCGCGGCCTGCACCGGATTATTGGAAACGTGGCGCCATTATATATAGGGGCCACCCGCTTCCAGCGTGGGTAAGGTGCAACACCGCGCAACATCCGTATGCTTCAGCGTCGGGCTAATCACGAAAGTGGAAAACCTAAGCTAAAAAAAATCGTTCAAAAGCCGGGCCCCGGTCCATAGACTGCTTCTCCATACAGACGGTGTTTGCCGCCGTCGCCTGTTTAATCGAGCGCATCACGCGCACGTTTGGTCGAGGGAAGCCGTCGCGATGTCCTGCCTGATGCCGATCTTCAACTGCTCCATGGCGCACACGCATATGTGGATGCGCTGTCGGAGCTAATCCGCGCCTCACCGCAGTATTTCCATAATTTTGCGCTTGCATCTCCGGCTGTGTGCCGGATGGATGCGCGCGGCCAGCGGTGCGCGGCCGGCGTGTGCGCTTTCACTCGACGCACCATCGTTGCACACGTCCCCATTCAATCCGGTTTCGAACAAGCAGGAGCAGCAAATGAATGTGTTCTGGTTCATTCCGACTCACGGCGACAGCCGCTATCTCGGCACGTCCCAAGGCGCACGCGCAGCGGACTACGACTACTTCCGGCAAATCGCCGTCGCCGCCGATACGCTCGGTTACGAGGGCGTGCTGCTGCCGACCGGCCGTTCGTGCGAAGACGCATGGGTCGTCGCGTCGAGCCTGATTGGCGCGACCAAACGTCTGAAGTTTCTGGTGGCGATCCGTCCGGGCATTTCGTCGCCGGGCCTGGCGGCGCGCATGGCGGCGACCTTCGACCGGCTGTCGAATGGACGTCTGCTGATCAACGTCGTGACCGGTGGCAGTCCGGCTGAACTCGAAGGCGACGGCGTGTTCGTCGATCACGACATACGCTATGAAATCACCGACGAATTCCTGCAGATCTGGCGCAAGCTGCTGAGCGCCGCGCATACCAACGACGCGATCGACTTCAGCGGCAAGCATCTGACCTCGAAGGGCGGCAAGGCGCTGTATCCGCCGGTGCAGAACCCGCATCCGCCGTTGTGGTTCGGCGGTTCGTCGGCGGCTGCGCACGACATCGCGGCCGATCATATCGACACGTATCTGACGTGGGGCGAGCCGCCCGCGGCCGTTGCGAAGAAGATCGCCGACATTCGCGCCCGTGCTGAAGCGCGTGGCCGCAAGATCAAGTTCGGCATTCGCCTGCACGTCATCGTGCGCGAGACTGAAGAAGAAGCATGGGCCGCCGCGGACAAGCTGATCAGCAAGCTCGACGACGAAACCATTGCCCGTGCGCAGGCTTCGTTCTCGAAGATGGATTCCGAGGGACAGCGCCGCATGGCCGCGTTGCACGGCGGCAAGCGTGGCAGCCGCGCGGAACTCGAGGTGTATCCGCATCTGTGGGCGGGCGTGGGTCTCGTGCGCGGTGGCGCGGGGACGGCGCTGGTCGGCAATCCCGAGCAGGTGGCGGCGCTGATGAACGAATACGCGGCGCTCGGCATCGAGACGTTCATCCTGTCCGGCTATCCGAATCTCGAAGAATCGTATCGCTTCGCCGAACTGGTGTTTCCACTGCTGCCGGGCCGTCGAATGAAGACCTCCGGCGGTCCGCTGTCGGGTCCGTTCGGCGAGATCGTCGGCAACGACTATTTGCCGAAGGCGACGAGTTCGAGTTGAGCGCTTTTGCGCGGTTCGCTCACTACGCCCAACAGTTAAGCAATGAGGAAATCGTCATGGCTCAAGCCACTGCGAGTGCGGAACGAGGTCCGAACGAAGGCACGCGTGCGGACGCCAATGCGGACTTGCATGCCGACGTGAAGGCAGGTGCGCGTTCAGGCGCTAGTCTTGCCGCGAGTTTCACCGTATCACGCCGCATCGGCGCGCATCTGGCGCCGTGGCTCGTGCCGCTGGCGATTCTGCTGGCGTGGGAGTTCGCGGCACGTAACGGCATTCTCTCGGCGCGCGTGCTGCCCGAACCGCTCGCGGTCGTGAAGGCCGCATGGTCGCTGATCCAGTCCGGCGAAATGTGGGCGGACGTGAAGGTCAGCACGTGGCGCGCGGTATCGGGCTTTGCGATCGGCGGTGGCATCGGATTCGTGCTCGGCCTTGCGACGGGTCTCTTCAAATTCGCCGAAATCGCGCTCGACTCGACCGTGCAGATGATCCGCAACATTCCCGCGTTGGCGATGATCCCGCTCGTGATCCTGTGGTTCGGTATCGAGGAGGAGGCGAGGGTGTTTCTCGTCGCGCTGGGCGTGTTTTTTCCGATCTACGCGAACACGTTCCACGGCATCCGCTCGGTCGATGCCAATCTGATTGAAATGGCGCGGAGTTACGGCGTGAAGGGTTTCGCCCTTTACCGCCACGTGATCCTGCCGGGTGCGTTGCCGTCGATTCTGGTCGGCGTGCGTTTCGCGTTCGGGCTGATGTGGGTCACGCTGATCGTTGCTGAAACCATCTCCGCGCAGTCTGGCATCGGCTACATGACGATGAACGCGCGCGAATTCCTGCAAACCGATGTGGTGGTGGTCGGCATCCTGCTCTACGCGGCGCTCGGCAAACTCGCCGACTTGCTGGCCAAGCGTCTCGAGCGCGTGTCGCTGCGTTGGCATCCGGCGTATCAACGGGGAGCGAAAGCATGAGCGCAAAGACATTGTCGGCGTCGTTCGGCGGCATCGCCGGCAGCGATCTCGAAGCCGAACTGGCGCAACCGCGCACCGTCGATCACGACGCCGATGAGGCGGCTGGCTTCGACCGTGCGGATCAGGCGCACGATTACCATCGCGTGGGCAGCGTGGGCAGCGTGGGCGTCGTGAGTGGAGTGAGTGGAGTGAGTGGAGTGAGCGGCGTGCCCTCGGCGGCGGGGGCATCGGCGCGCAACGACGCGCGCCGGTCCGCCGATCATGCGGTCGAGTTGCGCGGTGTCGGTAAGCAGTACTGCGAGCGCAAGGTGTTGTCCGATTTTGATGTGTCGATCGAGCGCGGCAGCTTCGTGGCCATTGTCGGCCGCAGCGGCTGCGGGAAATCGACCTTGCTGCGGCTGGTCGCCGGCCTGGAAAAGACCACGTCGGGCGTGCTCGAAAAGCGCGCCGAAGACGGTCGGCCGCTCGACACTCGCATCATGTTTCAGGACGCGCGGCTCCTGCCCTGGAAGAGCGTGCTGCAAAACGTGATGCTCGGCCTCGGCCGCAGCGCGCGTGAAGATGCGCGCGCCGTGCTCGCCGAAGTCGGCTTGCTGGAGCGCGCCAACGACTGGCCCGCACAGCTCTCCGGCGGCCAGCGTCAGCGTGTGGCGCTGGCGCGTGCGCTGGTGCATCGGCCGCAATTGCTGCTGCTGGACGAACCGCTCGGCGCGCTCGACGCGTTGACGCGCATCGAAATGCACGCGCTGATCGAACGCCTGTGGCGCGAACATCGATTTACCGCGCTGCTGGTGACGCACGACGTGCATGAAGCCGTCGCGTTAGGCGAGCGGATTCTGCTGATCGAAGAAGGGCGCATCGCGCTCGATCAGCCGGTGCCGCTTGCACGCCCCCGGGCGCGTGCATCGGCCGGTTTTGCCGCGCTGGAAGAACATGTGTTGCAACGCGTACTGAAGACGGCGCCGAACGACGGCGCGCGGTCCTTTCGCGCTTACGACGCACGTAACGAGGGGCGCCTCAGGCGGCCGACAGACGTCCGCTGGGCCGTCTGACATCCCTTGACCGACTTTTTTCAACCGCTTTTCTGGAGCCACTCGATATGGGCATTTCCGCAATCAACGTACGCAATCAGTTCAAGGGCAAGATCAAGGAAATCATCCGTGGGCCGGTGGTATCCGAGGTCGACGTGGACACGCCGTTCGGCATTGTCACCTCGGTGATCACCACGCGCTCGGTCGACGAACTCGACTTGAAGGTCGGCTCGGAGGTAGTCGCCCTGGTGAAGTCGACGGAGGTGTCGATCGCGCGTCTGTAAGCCCCCGCTGTGCCGTTCGCACCGCCACGCGTGCCGACGCTATTTCGCGTTGGCACGCGTGGCGGCGCCGGCGGGCATCCAGACGGTGCACAATGCCCATGCGTCGACGCGTCCCTGCGTGCTGCCGCGAAACTTGCTACGATAAATTCAGCATCACGACGGAGACGGCCATGTCGAAGTCATTAAGTCCGGAAGCGGTTGAAGCACTGCGGCGCCTGAACGAAGTCGGCGTCGGACAGCCCATGCCGAAGTTTGCGCAATCCGTCACGGCGGAGTTGCTGGCGAACGGGCTGGCCGCCGAAGCGAGCGGCGGCGACGTCGAAATCACCTGTAACGGCCGGCAGTACCTGTCTGGCGATTGCGACTGATCGTCGGACGAGGGCCGGCCGATGCATGCTCCGAGCCGCGACGACGGCCCGGCGGAGAGGCATGGCCGCGGAATTTCACCACGGGTACCGAAGCCATCAGGGAAGCCATAGGGAGGCGATCATGGAGCCGAAAGGCCTCGACATGGGCGACTACCAGGAGCGCTATCAGGACTACGACATCGAAGTCGCGGTCGAACAGGTGCTCACCGGCGTCAAAGCGCACTTCAGGGTGTTGCGCAACGAGGCGGTGGTGGTCGACTGGCGCCTCGTGCACATCGACACCCTATGGTCTACCGAGCATGCCGCTGCTCAGGCAGGCTTCAGGGTGGCGCGCGAAACGATCGATGCCGGCCTCGCCGTCTAGCCACAAGCACGCGAGCCGGCAAGCGCATTCAATTAAGGCTACGCGGGGCTTGATGCTGCGGGCGCCGCCGCGATGTAATGGGACTGAAAATGGAACTGGGCGCCGGCATGCGTTGCTGCATGCGCGGCGCCCAGTTCGGCTGCCGTCTTGTGAACGGCAGCCTGCAACGGCGACAGATTAGTGGCCGAAGAAAACCGATTGCGGGCCCGAAACCGGCTCACGCGTACCCGATTGCGTCGACACGTTCTTCGTGCCGCCGAACGAATTGGATTCAGTGTTAGCGCGCTCGGCCGCGACAGTTTGCGCGTTCTGGCCTTGTTGCGAAGCCGGTGCGCCGACCGACGGACTATAGTAGGGTGCCGGGCCGTAGCCGCTAGCGAATGCGGGAGCAGCGATCGAGGCAGAAACAGCAACCAGCAGGGCGGCGATAAGCTTGGTCTTCATGGTGTGACTCCGATAACGTTTCGATTTCATTTCAGGAAGGCGTCGCAGGGGCCGATGGGATGTATCTGCAACGTCGATGGAGTGCAGTGTATACACCTACTATCAAAAATTTGTACCGATAATTTGAATTTACTGTTCTGGCTGCCGCAATAATCGCTCAGAGGGTTATGCGACAGGCGTCAGCGGCGGTCTGACCCTGTTGGCCAAGCGTTTTCGCCGCTCAAAGACCCGCTTGGCAGGGCGGTTTATCGGCGCGGTTGTGGGGAATATCTGGCCCGTCTTCGGCGTTTCAGGGGCATTTCGCCACTTGCGGTAAAATTGCGGTTTGATTCAAGCCGTCTGGCCGCCCCATGTCTTCAGCTCAAACTCCCAGTCCGCGCCGCATTTCTGTCGCTCCGATGATGGACTGGACCGATCGCCACTGCCGCTCGCTGCATCGCGTGATATCGCGCCATACGTGGCTCTACACCGAAATGGTCACCACCGGCGCGCTGCTGCACGGCGACGTGCCGCGCCATCTGGCGTTTACGCCCGAAGAAGCGCCGGTTGCCTTGCAACTCGGCGGCAGCGAGCCTGACGATCTCGCGCGTGCGGCGAGGCTCGGTGAGCAATGGGGCTATGACGAGATCAATCTGAACTGCGGCTGCCCGTCTGAGCGCGTGCAGCGTGGTGCGTTCGGCGCTTGCCTGATGAACGAGCCGCAACTCGTCGCCGATTGCGTGAAGGCAATGCGCGATGCCGTGTCGGTACCGGTAACAGTCAAGCACCGGATCGGCGTCGATGCGGTCGAGGAATATGGCTTTGTGCGCGACTTCGTCGGCACGATCGCGAACGCCGGCTGCAGTGTGTTCGTGGTGCACGCGCGCAATGCGATTCTCAAGGGCTTGAGCCCGAAAGAGAACCGCGAGATTCCGCCGCTCAAATACGACTACGCGTATCAGTTGAAGCGTGACTTCCCGCATCTGGAGATCATCATCAATGGCGGCATCAAGACGCTTGATGAGGTGGAGGCGCATCTTCAGCACGTCGATGGCGTGATGCTCGGGCGCGAGGCCTATCACAACCCTTATGTGCTGGCCGATGTCGATGCACGCTTCTACGGCTCGACGGATGCGCCGCTCACGCGCGAGCAGGTCGAGGCGAAGCTGATCGAATATTGCGCGGCTGAAATGGCGCGCGGCACGTACCTTGGTGCGATCACGCGTCATGCGCTCGGCCTCTACCGCGGTGAGGCAGGCGCACGTGGATGGCGTCGCGTGTTGTCCGATAGCAAGCGCCTGGCGGCGCGCGATCTGAGCATCTTCGACGAGGCAAGACAGCATCTGCGTGAGCCCGTCGAAATTTTTGAATAAAGGACTAGGCAAACGGAATTCTTGTTCGTATAATCTCGTTTCTTCATCGGCGAGCCAAGTTTCTCAGCAATGAGCTGCTTAGCAAGTCAAGCAGATGTCAGTGGTGGCTGTAGCTCAGTTGGTAGAGTCCAGGATTGTGATTCCTGTTGTCGTGGGTTCGAGCCCCATCAGCCACCCCAAAGAATTCAGTAGATTCAAAACGTTGTAGCTGAAGAGCCGTTCCAGAATGCAAAATTCGGAACGGCTTTTTTGTTTTTGGAATCTACGTCGCCATTTTTGCGGCCTTCATCTTGCGTCAGTCGCATCGACGGCAAATCACGCTCGGATTTGCGTGCGCCGCGCATTCATCTGCATCTTCCTGCCTTCCCACTCCCTCGAAATCGTCGGATCGAATTTCCCGACGTAGTAGGCGATCGCTTCCCGCCACACCCGGCGCCAACCGCGTAAGGCATGCGGTATGCGGGGTTACGTTTAAGAACATTTAAGACTGCCGTCAGGACTTTTAGCGCTTCATCCCCCTAATCTGCTGACCAGTCGTGATGCCGCGTCGGTCCGAAGCCGGCGCGCTTGCGGCGGCGGTCGTCCCTGCTGTTTCCAATGCCGCAAGCACTGCAGCGGGCAGCAAAACCGGCAATCATCTTGCACATCCAGGAGCACGAGCCATGAACTTCGTTACTACCAGGGATGGCGCACAGATTTTCTACAGGGATTGGGGCTCGGGCCACCCAATTGTGTTCTCCCATGGCTGGCCGCTCGATGCCGATGCCTGGGACGCGCAAATGCTGTTTCTGGTGCAGAAAGGTTATCGCGTGATCGCTCACGATCGCCGGGGCCACGGCCGTTCGAGCCAAACCGCGCACGGTAACGACATGGACACCTACGCGGACGATCTGGCTGCCGTCATCGAGGCGCTCGATCTCAAGGGCGCAACCCTCGTCGGCCATTCAACGGGTGGTGGAGAAATCGTGCACTACGTGGGCCGCCATGGAACAAAACGTGTCGCCAAAATGGTCCTTATCGGTGCGGTGCCGCCGATCATGCTGAAGACCGAGGCCAATCCGACAGGGCTGCCCATGTCGGTCTTCGACGATATTCGGACCAATACCGCAAACAATCGGTCGCAGTTTTTCAAGGACCTCGCGGTGCCTTTCTACGGCTATAACCGGCCCAATGCAAAAGTCCAGCAAGGCGTGATCGACGAATTCTGGCGCGAAGGGATGATGGGCTCGGTGCTCGGTCAGTACGAGTGCATCAAGCAATTCTCCGAGGTCGACTACACGCCAGATCTCAAGAAGATCGATGTGCCGACGCTGATCCTGCATGGCGACGACGATCAGATCGTGCCGTTGGACGACGCCGGGCGTAAGTCCGCGCAAATCGTCAGGAACGCCACGCTCAAGGTCTACCCCGGCGCACCTCACGGCATGTGCACGACGGAAGCGGATCGCGTCAATGCCGATCTTCTTGCATTCATCGAGTCGTGAGCTTGAGGCGCAGCGAAGCCGATAAAGGCCAGGAAGATCGATGCTGCCGGCGTTGTGACCCGGCAGCCTTGCTATAAAGGAAGCCTTGATGAACCGCCTCGATTCCGAACTGGCGCCGGTACCGGCGCGCACGGCCGACGCCGCGCTGCTTTTCCTGCGTGTCGCGGCCAGCGTGCTGGTGCTGATCGTGCACGGCCTGCCGAAGGCCATGCACTACACGAGTCAACTGGCGGCGATCGAAGACCCGCTGCATCTCGGCAAGACGTTGACGCTCAGCTTTGCGATCTTCGCTGAGGTGCTGTGCCCCGTGCTGATGATTGCGGGCATCGCGACCCGGCTTGCCGCGTTGCCGATCATCGTGATCTCGCTGATGGCGCTCACGCTGGTGCATCCCGAGTGGACGCTCGATCAGGCGCAGTTCGCGTGGATGCTGCTGATCCTGTTCGGCACGATCGTGATCGGCGGTGCGGGACGCTACCGTGTTACATGGTTTTCGCGAACGCCGGCGAACCGACGCACATGAGCCGCGTCTAGAACGATTCAGGTTCACTTCACAAAGGGACGCGGATGCCGCAGCGCGGTTCACGGCCGCGCTGGCGTCGGCACGCCGCCGTCTTAAGAAAAGTTAGTCCTGCAACGCCATTCGCAAGGTCGGCAAGAAGTCGAAGGCATGGTATCGGCCGACATACTATTTTGCGAAGTGGCTACTCTTTTGTGGGATATTAGCGGGATTGTTTTCCCTGCGTTGAAAGCAGGGTTGGGCGCAGGTTTTGGCGCCTCGCTTCGTTAACAGTTTTCACAGAGAAACGATCTCATGCTTACGCGTCTGAGTACCCACCTCGCTATCGGGTTTTTGAAGTTCCTGGCAATCCTCCCGTACGGCCTTGTTGCCCGCTTTGGCGACGGCCTCGGTTGGCTCCTGTACCAGATTCCGAGCAGGCGCAAGCGGGTGGTCCACATCAATTTGCGTCTGTGCTTTCCGCAATGGGATGCAGCCCGCCGTAATGAAGTGGCGGGGCAGCATTTCCGCCATGTTATTCGCAGCTACGTCGAACGGAGCGTTCAATGGTTCGGGTCGGCGGCGAAGCTCGAAAAGCTGGTGCAGATCGAGAGCGAGATCGATCTCCTTGATCCCGATATGCCGCCGACGCTATTGTTGGGCGCGCATTTTGTCGGTATCGAGGCGGGTTCGATTTTTATCAACTACGCGTTGCAGCGGCAATGTGGCGCGCTGTATCAGCCGATCTCGAATCCGCTGCTGGATAAGGTCGCCATTGAAGCGCGCGGACGCTTCGGTTCGCACATGGCAAGCCGTGCCGACAGCGCTCGGATCGTGTTGCGCTGGCTGCGCGATCGCAAGCCCGTGATGCTCGGTGCGGACATGGACTACGGAAAGCGTAACTCCATGTTCGTGTCGTTTTTTGGCGTGCCGGCATGCACACTCACGGCAACCGGTCGTCTTGCCAGGACGGGTAATGCGCAAGTGGTGCCGTTTATCGGCGAGGTGCTGCCGGGCTACAAAGGGTATCGCCTCAAGGTTTTCAAGCCATGGGAAAACTATCCGAGCGGCGACGACTATGCCGACGCGCGCCGGATGAATGAGTGGCTCGAAGCAGAAATTCCGCACATTCCAGAGCAGTACTACTGGGTGCACAAGCGCTTCAAGACCCGGCCGGAAGGCGAGAAGGGCTTCTACTAACGGCTTCAGCCAACCCGGCTAGCAACTCACCTGCAACTTCGATGCGAGCCCTCGTCAAGGCGACGCAGTCGTCTACGCCGCCTATCTGCCCAATCGCCGTCACTCCGGCAAAGTGCGCTCGCTCGTTCAGTTTCTCGAAGCACGGCTTCACACCTCATCCGAAGGCTGAACGGCGGCGCGCCCACGCCGGCTGATTGAAGTGTACGAATGCAGCGCACATAAAGTCCTGCAGAAAATGTGAAATGTTCTGAGCCGGCCATATGGATCGCGTCGCGATCAGTCGCGACTGTCCGGCCGTCATTTTGTTTAAGAACTATTAAGGGCTTTGCCAAGGACTCGGCGAAAAGTGGTGGATAGACTGGGCGCTAGTTTTTCTCGCACTCAGGGCGAGTGCGACATGACTTCCCGTGTTCACTAATTTCCTTAGGATGTACAAAGCCATGGCAAATCCGAAACTTGAAGTCCTGACACCGGCAAACTCGCAGATCATTTTCATCGACCACCAGCCGCAAATGGCTTTCGGGGTCCAGTCCATCGACCGTCAGGTATTGAAGAACAACGTAGTAGGACTCGCGAAGGCAGCGCGGGTGTTTAACATTCCTACCACCATTACGACAGTGGAATCCGAAAGTTTCTCGGGATACACCTACCCCGAGCTGCTGGACGTGTTTCCGGGGCACAAAGTGCTCGAACGCTCGTCCATGAATTCGTGGGACGACCAGAAGGTTCGTGACTCGCTGGCTGCCAATGGCCGGAAAAAAGTGGTGGTGGCAGGTCTGTGGACCGAGGTTTGCAACAACACGTTTGCGCTATGCGCGATGGACGAAGGCGACTACGAAATCTATATGGTCGCCGACGCGTCGGGCGGCACGTCGAAGGAGGCCCACGATTATGCAATGCAGCGCATGATCCAGGCCGGCGTGGTTCCGATGACGTGGCAACAGGTGTTGCTCGAATGGCAACGCGATTGGGCGCACAGAGAGACTTACGACGCAGTTATGGCGATTGCCAAAGAGCATTCGGGTGCGTACGGAATGGGCATCGACTATGCCTACACCATGGTGCACAAGGCTCCGCAGCGCGCGGCAGGGTCGCACGAGGTTCTGGCGCCAGTGCCTGCGAAGAAGTAAATAGTCGCCGAGCGCCCGCTTCCCACGAATCGCTCCGCGCGTGAGAAGCGGAGCGCTCCCTATGAGGACCACCATGAATTCCAATACTCCCGAGCCGACGCCGGCCGACGTCGTGTTCTTCAACGGCAAGATCGCTACGCAGGACGACAAGCGTTCATTTGCCGATGCGCTTGCCGTCGCGAACGGCCGTATCGTCGCTTCGGGATCTCGCGAAGCCGTGATGCGTCACGTGAACCACACGACGCGGCAGGTTGACCTCAAGGGGCGCACGGTCATCCCCGGTCTGAACGATTCCCACCTGCACATCATTCGAGGCGGGCTGAACTTCAACATGGAGTTGCGTTGGGACGGCGTGCCGTCGCTCGCGGACGCGCTCGACATGCTGAAGAAGCAGGTGGCGCGCACGCCGGCGCCGCAATGGGTGCGCGTGGTGGGCGGCTGGAACGAATTCCAGTTCGCCGAGGGCCGAGGGCCGACGCTCGAAGAAGTCAATGCGATTGCGCCGGACACGCCGGTGTTCATTTTGCATCTGTACGACAGCGCGCTCCTGAACGCAGCGGCGCTGCGCGCGGCCGGTTATACCAAAGACACGCCCAATCCGCCCGGCGGCGAGATCCAGCGCGATAAGCGTGGCAACCCGACCGGCATGCTGATTGCGCGGCCGAACGCCGGCATCCTGTACGCGACGCTCGCCAAAGGGCCGAAGCTCGCACCGGAAGATCAGCGCAATTCCACGCTGCACTTCATGCGCGAACTGAACCGTCTCGGCGTGACGAGCGCGATCGACGCGGGCGGCGGCTACCAGGCCTATCCGGACGACTACGCGATCATCATGGATCTCGCGAAGCGCAACGAGCTGACCGTACGTATCGCGTACAACCTGTTCACGCAGAATGCCAGGAAGGAAATCGAAGATTTCGCGAAGTGGGTGAAGGTGACCCAACCCGGCGACGGTGACGATTTTCTGCGCGTCAATGGCGCCGGTGAAATGCTGGTGTTCTCGGCAGCGGACTTCGAAGATTTTCTCGAGCCGCGCCCGGACCTGCCGGATACGCTGGAAGACGAACTGGAAGCGGTCGTCAAACTGCTGGTGGCGAACCGCTGGCCGTTCCGGCTACACGCCACGTACAACGAATCGATCGAGCGTTTCCTGAACGTCTTCGAGCGTGTGAACGCCGAGATCCCCTTCAACGGGCTGCGCTGGTTCTTCGACCATTGCGAGACCATCGCGCAGAAGAACATCGAGCGGGTGCGCGCGCTCGGCGGCGGCATCGCGATCCAGCATCGGATGGCGTTTCAGGGCGAATACTTCATTCAGCGATATGGCGAAGAGGCGGTCAAGCGCACCCCGCCCATCCGTCACATGCTCGATGCCGGATTGCCCGTCGGCGCGGGGACGGACGCCACGCGCGTCGCGAGCTTCAATCCGTTCGTTTCACTGTACTGGATGGTGTCGGGCAAGACTGTTGGCGGCACGGCGATGTATGCCAGCGAGAACCGTCTTGACCGGATGGAAGCGTTGCGCCGCTACACGGTAGGCAGCGCATGGTTCTCGAACGAGGACGACCGCAAAGGCGCGCTGGTGCCCGGCCAGTTCGCGGACTTCGCGGTACTCAGCGAGGACTACTTCACCGTCGACGAAAGCCGCATCAAGTTTCTGACCTCCGCGATGACGGTGGTGGGCGGCAAGGTCGTGTATGCCGACGACGAATTCGCGCCGCTTGGCCCCCCTGATCTGCCGGTCAGCCCGTCGTGGTCGCCGGTCGCGGAATTCGGCGGCTACAGCCGTTACAAGCCGACCGCGGTGGCGTGCGTGGATGGCTGCGTGAATCTGTGCGGCGTGCATGCCCATGCCCACGGCTGGGCGTGGCGTAAAAATGTGCCGGTCAGCGATTCGAACGGCTTCTGGGGCGCTTTGGGCTGTAGCTGTTTCGCATTCTGATCGCCACGGCTTCGTGCCAACACGCGAGCGAGGACCATGATGCCGACCCTCATGAAGAAAACCATTGCCGGCATTGAGATTCCCGATGGTGTGATGGCTCAGGCGGCGACCGCTCAGATCCGGGGCACGGAGTCAGAGTTGATCTTTCACCATTCGCTACGAGCATTTCTGTTCGGTGCGCTGATCGGATATCGCGAAAGCCTGACATTCGACGCCGAGCTGCTTTATGTCGCTGCGATGTTTCACAACGTTGGGCTGAACGTGAAGTATCACCGGTCGCCGTACCGGTTCGAGGTGGACAGCGCGAATGCCGCGCGCGATTTTTTGCGGCGGCATGTCGTCATCGAGCGTTTGATCGACGAAGTCTGGACGGCGATCGCGCTGCACACGACACCGGGCATTCCGGAACATATGTCGCCGCTGGTCGCGCTGATCAGCGCCGGCGTGCAGATGGATGTTCGGGGCGCCCGCTACGACGATTTCACCGCACAGCAGTGCGATGAAATCGTACAGGCTTATCCGCGCGAATCAGGCTTCAAGAGGAGGATCATCGAAGCCTATGCGCGTGGCATGGAACATCGGCCGGAGACGACGTTCGGAACGGTGAATGCCGACGTCCTGGACCGGTGGGACCCGAACTATCGCCGCTTGAATTTCTGCGGACTGGTGCTGGGATCGGACTGGCCCAATTAACAGGTGTTTCTGGAAAGGACGAATAGCATGGGCTACATCATTTCTCTGGGGGTCGGCTTTTGCGTTGGCCTCCTATATTGGCTACTCAAGGTGCAGTCGCCGGCGCCGCCGCTGATTGCGCTGGCCGGATTGCTCGGCATGGTGTTGGGCGAGCACGCCATCCCGGTCGTCAAAACGCAGTTATTCGCGCAGACGACAGTTGAGGTCGCTGGGCCGGGAAAGGGCGCTGCAGCGCAAAAGGCCGTGGCGCCCGACACGACGAAGCAGGGCAGCTGACGTGACAGGCGCAGGTCCTTCGCCTGGCTGAGCAGCGTCGATTCGACACGACGCCCCCGTTCCCGCGCTGATCGCGGACTGCGCAAACGTGCGCCAGACAACATACACCGCCTCGATCAGAGGCAGACCATTCAAACTTTGCTAATACATGTGGGTAATGCCATGTTCAAGTCGTTTCATCGGCCCCGTCCACTCGCATCGCTCTGCGCGGCGATACTGATTGGATTGACATCGGTTGCATCCGCATCTGCATTCGCCGATGCCGGGCCGCCGGAGGTGTCGAACGGAACAGCCGCATCCCCCGCGAAATACCCCGACGTATCGGTCGGCGCGCAGTACGACACGACTCACGTGTATGTGGCTTCGGCCGATCTCGACGCGTTCGTCAACAGCTTTCTCGCGACCTTCGGCGGCAAGGCATCCCAACGTGCGGTTTTCACGGTGACGCCCACGCCGAGCAAGACGGCGTCGCAATATGTGCAAACGCCGGTCGGCATGCTCTCGGTGTTCGGCTTCGAAACGGCGATTCCGTATCCGTTCGGCAATGAGCGAACCGGGTATCTGGTCACCGATATCGACAAGGCGGTGAAGGCCGCGCGTGCGGCCGGCGCCGACATTGTCGTCGACCCGTTCGACGATCCGATCGGCAAGGATGCAATCATCCGATGGCCGGGCGGCGTCACGATGCAGCTCTATTGGCATACCAAGGCGCCGAACTATGCGCCGTTGCAGAGCGTGCCGGATAACCGCGTGTACGTGTCGCGCTACGAAGCGGACAACTTCGTGCGCCGGTGGCTGCGTTTCTCGCATGGCAAGGTGCTGTCGGACAACCCGCGTGCGGACGCCGGCGTGATCGGCCGGCCGGGCGAGACGATCCGTGTGATTCGCATCAACTCGGGCTTCGGCCATATGGTCGTGTTCGTCACGGACGGCAAGCTGCCGGTCCCGTTCGGGGGTGAAACGACCGGTTATAGCGTGGACGATGTCGCCCAGACGATCGAGCGCGCACAAGCGGCCGGCGCGAAGGTGCTTTACCCGCCGTATCACAGCGCAGCGGGTACGACGGCCATGCTCGAATTCCCGGGCCGCTACATTGCCGAAGTGCACGATGGCAAGTGATGCAAACGTCACGAAGCCATTGAGATCATTGAAGGCACGCGGGCGCGCGCCGCGCCTTTCCGTGCGGCGCGCCGCCCGCGCCTTGCTGATCAGCACGGGTCTCGCGGCCGCGCTGCCGGCTTCAGCGGCGGATACGGCGCTCGGCGGAGCTGACGATACCACCACGGCCAATCCCGCCGTGACTGCGGCTCCGGCGAGTGCATCGTGTGTGCGGCCGGCAATCATGTTCAACCGCTGGCAGGAAAACTGGGGGGTATTGGCGAATCCTTGCGTGCCGAAGCGGCCGTTCGATTCGCTGAAGTACATTCCGCTGTTCGGCAATCCCGACGCGTACATCTCGCTCGGCGTGGTGCTGCGCGAGCGCCTGGAGATGAACGATGCGCCGCTGTTCGGTCTCGGCTCGGGGCATGACGACACGTACCTGCTGCAACGTCTGGACGTTCATGCGGATATCCACCTCGGCCCTCACGTGCAGATCTTCACGCAATTCGAAGACGCGCGGCCCTACGGCAAGGACAACGTCACGCCGGTCGATAAAAATCCGCTGGATCTGCGCCAGGCGTTCGTCGCGATTACCGAGCCGCTTGGACCCGGCACCTTCAGGTTCCGCGTCGGCCGGCAGGAAATGGCGTTCGACTTGCAGCGCTTCGTCGCGGTGCGCGACGGCCCGAACGTGCGTCAGGCATTCGACGCGCTATGGGCCGACTATGAAACCGGTCCATGGCGCTGGATCGCCTATGCGACGCAACCGGTTCAGTATCGCGACAATTCGGATTTCGACGACGTCTCCAATCGCGATCTGACATTCAGCGGCGTGCGCGTGGAGCGCAAAAACGTCGGGCCGGGTGACTTGTCGGCGTACTACTCGCGCTACAACCGCAGCAACGCGCACTTTCTCGACGCAGTCGGCGACGAGCATCGCGACGTCTTCGATGCGCGCTATTCCGGCAAAGTCAACCATATCGACTGGGACGTGGAGGGCATGTATCAATCGGGCCATGTCGGCAGCAAGACGATCGGTGCGTGGGCGGTGGGCTCGCTCGCCGGCTACACGCTGACGTCCGTGCCGTGGATGCCCCGGCTCGGCATCCAGGTCGACGCCGCGTCGGGCGACAACCACCCGGGCGACGGCCGCGTCGGTACGTTCAATCCGCTGTTCCCGAACGGCTATTACTTTGCACTGGCCGGCTATACCGGCTACTCGAACCTGGTTCACGTCAAGCCGTCGCTCGTCCTTAAACCGGACAGCAAGCTGACGCTGCTGGCCGGCGTGGGGCTGCAATGGCGCGAGACCACCGCTGACGCGGTCTACCAGCAAGGCTCGGCGGTCGTGCCGGGCACGGCGGGACACGGCAGCAGCTGGACGGGGTTCTATACGCAGCTTCGCGCTGACTGGGCCGTCGCCGCGAATCTTGCCGCGGCGCTCGAGGCCGTGCATTTTCAGATCGGACCGTCGCTGCGCGAATTGGGCGCCCGCAATTCCGACTACATCGGCGCGGAACTCAAATTCGGCTGGTAGAAGCGCAATCTGCAAACCCTGCCAGATGAGGTCATGTTATGAGCACGACAGTTGGTCGAACCCGCCGCGGCCACAACGAACGCTTCGAACACTTAAAAGCGTGCAGGTACCGCGGTCTCGCGCATCACCGCATCGGGCGTGCGATAGCGCTCGGCCATTTCACGGTCGACCTCGTTTTTCAATTGCGCCTGCATGTAAGCGCCCAGATGGCGTGCGTGCTGGACGATGGCCGTGCCGACTTGCGTGCGCACGCGGCTGTACTCCGCGAGTGCGTCCTGAACGTCTGCATGGCTCTTCAACGCGCTGACGAGCGCCATTGCGTCGCTCGCTGCCTTGGTGACGCCCATGCCGCAGTGCGGCCGCGCCACGAACGCCGCGTCGCCCAGCAAGGCAACCCGGCCGAACGCCATGTGCGGCACTTCGAGATCGAAGATGGGTTGAAAGAGCGGTTGCGTCGATTTGGTCACCACTTCGCCGAATTGCGGCGCGAGTAGCGTGAGCGCCGCGTCTTCCATGTCGGCGAGCACCTCGCGGCGAATCAGCGTTGGCGGAATGCCACCCACCCAACGTTTGCCGGATGCATCGGTCAGCAGGTTCGGCAACTGGATGTCTTCGCTTGTCGCGCGGTACCAGACGAAGTTGTAACGGCGTTCACCCGGGGTCGTGCTGTTGCCCTGGCCGGCAACCGGATAGCCGAGAATCTGTTCGCGCGGGGGCAGGCAGAAGGCAAACTTGTCGAACAGTGCCTCGCGCGTTGCCAACGACAGCGAGGTTTCGTCGACCAGGCCGCGCCATGCGACATAGCCGGCATACTGAAGCTTCACGTCAGGCAGGAACCGCTCGCGAATCGCCGACTTGAAACCGTCCGCCGCAATCACGAGATCCGCGCGCAATACCGTGCCGTCACCGAGCGACACGCTTGCCTGATCGGCTCCGTCTTCCACGGCTACGACCGTGCCGCCGGCATGGTAGTGGACCTCGGGCAGCGCCGCGCGCAGCACGTGATACATCTTGCCCCACGCGGTCAGGGTCTGCGGCAGTTCGCGCTCGGACAACACCGCGCCGCTCTGCGCGAAGGTCACGCGCGACTGCACTTTGACGCCGATCGAGTCATCGATTGCGATTCCGGCGGCCGTCATGGCCTCGAATAACTCGGGATGGGTGACGATGCCGGCGCCGCGGCCGGCCAGTTCTTCAGGAACGCGCTCGAAAATGTCGACATCCCAGCCATTGCGGACCAGCAGATTGGCCGCAAACAGGCCACCCAGCGAGCCACCGGCGATGATCGCCTTTAAACGTGCCGAAGGATTGGCCATGCTTACTCTCCTGCGTCAATGGATGCCCGATCGATGGCCGGATGTGCTTCGGCCAGACCGGTGAGTTCTTCGGCGGGGAAATTCAGTTCGATGGTCACGCCGGACGGGTCCTCGATGAACACCTGATGCAGGCCAAGGCTCGGCACCGTGCGATCGCGCCAGGCGACGCCTTCGGCTTGCAAGGTTTTCCACATGTCTTCGACACCCGTCGCAAGAAATGCGATGTGGTCGACCGTGCCGGTCCCGCTGGCGGGGAGTGCCTTGTCGCCGAGATAGGCGGTGAGTCCGGCGGGATTGTCTGGATCGACGCCAATGATGTGGACGGTGCCGAAGTCGGCCTCATCGCCGCCCTTGTAAAGCCACGCGCCGGGAAAATCGAAGGGCGGGCGGTAGCCCCGCTTGAAACCGAGAATCCGCTCGTAGAAACGACAGGATTTCTCGAGGTCCATGGTGCGGATCGAGTAGTGCGCAAGTTTTGACACGGGCATAAGGAACTCCTGACATGCTATTTATCGATCGATTAGTGATCGATGGATAAATTGTAGGCGAACGCGTCGGCAGGAGAAAGCGGCGTAGCGACGGTGTTTACCCTGAAAAACGCACAGGAGGCTGCGCGATGGGCGATGAAGCGAGCGGCCGGCTGTGATTCCGGCCGGCGTCAGGCTTTGGCTTTGCTGGACGCTTTCGTTGCGTGCTTGAGCGCGTCAGGCACGCCATTGAGGAAGGCGTCGACCTGGCGCGCGATGTGGTCTTCGACGTTGTCGCTGACCGGTAGCCCGTAGATCCATTTCCGGACGCCGAGATAGAAGATGCTGGCGTGCAGGCTCCAGATCAGCTCCAGATCGATGTCGCGCTGCTTCGTGCTGGACGATGCCGGGAGGTCATAGGCCAAACGGATTTCCGCCATGACGGGCAGGAACACGCGTTCGCGCAGCCGCGACAGATATTTGGAGTTGATGCCTTCGCGCGTCAACCCGGCGAAGATGAAAATCCGGATCCATTCGCGCCGCAGAATCACGCTGGCGTACGACGAGTAGAACCTGACCATCCGTTCCTGGATCGGCACGGAGCGGTCCTTGATCAGGCTTTCCCAACGCGTGTCCCATTGATAGACCTCTTCGTACACACGGTCGATCAAGGCTTCCTTGCTCGGAAAGTAGCGGTAGAGAAGCGGTTGAGTCACGCCGAGTTGGCGCGCGAGTTCGCGGGTGCTGCCGGAGAATCCGTGGGTGGCGAAGTGGTCGACGGCCTTCAGCACGATCTGGCGCTCCCGCACTTCGGGGGCAAGGCGTCGCGTGATGCCCTTCTCGATGTCATGCACCTCGCTCGTCGACGCTGCGCCGACCGTCCGTACTTTTCTCGGCATGGTGTGTTCGGTACCCAGGATGTTGGGACGCATCATACAAAGATTACCCCGGTCTGGCTAGGCGAAGGCGCCTTGCGGCCGCGCTTGTCGAGCATGCCCGATGCGGGCGATCGTCGAAGGAAGAGCGACGAGACTGTCGAACTGGCACGAGCCACGTACGCTGGCCGCACGCAGAACTGACGAGTAGCTCACGGCCATGGTTTCGTGCGTCATCGTCATGATGCACCGCGTAAGCGGTCACTGAGGGCGGCCGGCCAGTTCGGACACGAAATCGATAAACGCATTGACTCTTCGCGACCCCCGCTGATTGGGCAGATACAGTGCGCTCACGACAGCCCGTGCGTCGTTCGGTCCCGCCTCGAACTCGGCAAACAGCCGGGTGAGGGCGCCTGACTGAACATCCGACGCCACCAGCCAGTCGGGAAGCAACGCGATGCCCATACCGTCCAATGCCGCTTCGCGCAACACTTCGGAACTGTTCGCCTTGAGTCTGCCCGTCACCGGCACGCGTTTTTCTTCCTTGTCACGCGAAAACGTCCAGACTTGAGGTTCTGTCGTGTAGGTGAATCGAAGGCATTCATGGTCGATCAATTCGTCAGGAGACGCGGGATAGCCTGCCCGATCGAGATATTCGCTGCTCGCGACAAGATAACGAGTGAAGATGCCGACGCGCTTGCTGACGACGTCGGCCATGGCAGCGACCTCACCAAGGCGAATAGCGACGTCTATGCGCTCGCTCACCAGATCGACAAAGGCATCGCTAAGTTTGACGTCCAACTCCAGCTTTGGATATTTTTGCAGGAACACCGTGAGGGACGGTGCGATCCGTCGGGATCCGAATGCGACGGGCACGGACACGCGCAGTGGGCCTGACGGTTCGCCGCTTCTGTCCGAAACCGATGCATCGGCGTCGGCCAGATCTTCGAGCAGCTTTTTCGCCTTGGCGTAGTAGGCGGTCCCTGCGTCGGATAAGGTCACCTGGCGGGTGGTCCGATTCAGGAGTACCGCGCCCAGTTCCTTCTCAAGCGAATCGACAGAGCGCATGACCGAGGATGTTGCCAGATCGAGGCGTCGTGCCGCACTCGAAAAACCGCCTGCCTCAGCGACTTCCACGAACGCCCGAAGCGACAATAGCTTGTCCATAACCTTGGCCCATACAGTTTCGGGTTTGCGGTGGGCGCGCCATGCGGCGAGCGCGGTCATCGTTCCCAATGTATCAGAACCATTAATTATCATATGAATAATTGTGGTCAAACCGACGCCCGGCAATTGCAGGCAGTTTTTTGACTTGGGGGATTACCCGGATTGGCCCACCGCTTCTAAGTATCGATCTCCAGCAGCGCTACCGCTGGGCTCCGTATCGAGGACCTTCACCTTTCCGGTCAGGCACTCGCGGCGAAGCATTCACAATGCGCTCACTCGTGGTGTGCCGAGCGGCGAAAAGCGGCTCCGTGCGCGAGATGAGTTGTTCCAGGCAGACTACGCCGTTCGCCCCATCTCATTGCATGCCACGCAAAAGAACGTTGCCTCGCGTTGCCATTCCGATCGGCCGGTGGCCGCGCTATCGTTTGTTGTGCAAACAATCCCTTTTGGAGAAGGTCGATGAATGCGCTGAATATCGAGGTCACATACGATTTCATTTGTCCCTGGTGCTGGAATTCAACCATGCGCTGGCGAAGCGCACGCCGAACACGCTCGCCGCGCATCGGCTTGTATGGGTGTTGCAGCAAAGGCATGATGTAACGGCGCTAGTGGAGGCGATCTTCCATGCGTATTTTTCCGCTGGCCGCGATATTGGAGACGTCGCCGTGTTGACGGAGATCGCTGCGGCGACGTGTTTCAAGAAAGACAAGGTCGAAGCGTTTTTTGCGTCGGACAGGGGTGTAGACGAAGTGCGCGCGCTTGAAGCTCGGGCGATCGAGCGTGGCGTGAACTCGGTACCGTCGGTGAAGATTGGCGACGAAATTATCAGCGGCGCACAGTCTGTCGCGCTATTTCGGGCAACCCTTGAGAACGCCCTGAAACCCAGCGCCACCGTGGCGTAAGCAGAGCCGCGCTGACTATGGGCTGCTTCGGCTGCTCGCCTCGAAGCTGGGGTGGCAGCCCGGCTCGCGCTGCGCATAGCGGCGTCAATGCCCATGCCCCCCATGGCTGCCGCCACTGCTCCACGATTCGCCGCCGTTGCCGTGGGAGCCGCCACCACCGCCGTGCCAGCCGCCTCCGTGCCACCCTCCGCCATGCCACCCGCCGCCGTGCCAATACCCGCCATGCCCATGGTAGTAATAACAGCACGGGCCACCACCCCAACCGCCCCAGATGTCGACCGTACCGTAAGCCGGTCCATACACCGGCCCGTAGGCATAACCGTAGCCGGGGTAATAGGGTTGCGCGTAGGTGTAGTCGTAGCCCGGCGCAACCACGCAGCCGGTGAGACCTGCCGCCACGGCCAACATCGCGACTGATGCAATGAGCCTGCTCACGATTTTCTCCCACGTATGAGAATGAGAAAAACGGCGTGCCCGGGAGTTCAGCAGGATTTGTGTCCGCAAATTACGGGGCGGATGCGCCATCGCGCCTGCCTGACACCGCCGTGGCGATCCAACGCCATAGCGGCCGCGCATTGCGACGGTCTTCCGAATCATGACGGAATCATGGCGGTGTAATAGTTCGTTAAATTTTCGAAGCATAACTGTAAGGCGCGCCTGATAGTTTCCCGTCAGACAATTTCCCTTTGAATCGAGACCGATGCTTGTGCTGACGCTGGACGAAGAAGAGCGCATGCGACATTGCCGGGCCGCCCGGTGCGAAGCCTGAAAAGAACCTGGCCGTCAATGAAGCACGATCCACAGCCTGCGACCGCATCAGAATGGCGCGCCGAAGGCGACGCCTGCGCCGCTCGCGGCGAACTTGAGGCCGCACTCCAGTGTTTCGAAGCAGCGCGTGTGCTCGATCCGGTCGACGCCGTCGTCCTTGAACGCCTCGCCGCGACGCTCGCCGCGCTGAACCATTTTTCCGAAGCCGTCGTCCGCTATCATGAAGCAACCATGTTCGATCCGCGGAACGCCGATTTGCACCACGGCCTCGGCTGGTCGCTCGAGCAGATGCATCGGCTCGAGCAGGCGGTAGACGCCTATCGCGAGGCGGTCCGGCTCAATCCGAAAGCCGACGGCTCGTACAACAACATGGGCAACTGTCTGCAGGCACTCGGTCGTTTCGACGAGTCGCACGAAGCCTATCGCCGCGCGATCGAGGCGGCCCCGCAGGTGCCGCTGTATTACCGCAACTTCGTTCAGTCCAAGCGCCTTACCGCCGACGATCCGGTGTTCGTCGCGCTCGAGCAACTCGCCGGCGTTGCCGCTTCGCTCACACTCGTCGATCAGGCGGAGATGCACTTCGCGTATGGCCAGGCGCTGTCCGATGTGGGCCGCAACGATGCGTCGTTCGATCACTTCCTGAAGGCCAACGCATTGCATCGCACCGGCGTGCGTTATGACGAAGCCGCGTCGCTCAGTCTGTTCGCCCATTTGCCTGAGGTACTGACGTCAGAGGAGCTGGCGGCCAAACGTGGTCTGGGCGACCCGTCGGCTGCACCGATTTTTATCGTCGGGATGCCGCGCTCCGGTTCGACCCTGATCGAACAGATTCTCGCGAGTCATCCGCACGTTTTCGGCGCGGGTGAGCGCACGGAGTTCGGCGAGGCACTGGTGAATTGCATCGGCCACCATGTAGACGACCCGTTGCGCATCGATATCGAAGCATTGCAGGGCGTCGGTGCAACGCAATTGCGCGCGCTCGGCGCCGATTATTTGCGCCGCATGCGCATGTCGCTGCCGGAAATACCAAGCGGAGCGCCGGGTTACACGCACTTCACCGACAAGTATCCGTTCAATTTCATCAACGTCGGGCTGATTCATCTGGCGTTGCCGAATGCGCGCTTCATTCATAGCAGCCGCTCGCCGTTGCAAAGCTGCCTGTCGATCTTCTCGCGAATTTTTCACGACGTGCCGTTCAGTTACGATCTCGGTGAGCTGGGTCGCTACTATCGCGCGTACGACGCGCTGATGGCACATTGGCAACGCGCGTTGCCCGAGGGTACGATGATCCAAATCAAATACGAAGAGCTGGTCGAAGATCTCGAAGGCAATGTCCGGCGTTTGCTCGCGCATTGCGGACTCGACTGGGACGCGCGCTGCCTATCGTTTCACCAGACCACGCGGCAGGTGAACACGGCAAGCGCGGCGCAGGTGCGCCGCCCGCTCTACAAGACGTCGGTGCAGCGCTGGCAGCCGCGGCAGGTGTTGTTGCAACCCTTGTTCGACGGCCTGGGACCGGAGTTGGCGCCGGCTGACAGCGTCGGCGCGCAGCAGCGTGCACCTCTGGCAGATGCCGACGCGGCGGCTGCGGGCACGGAGCGGAAGTCATGAGCGCTATCCGCGGGGCCGTCATATGGATGACCGGTTTGTCCGGCGCCGGTAAATCGACCTTGGCCGACGCGTTGCACCAGCGTCTGAAACAAGCCGGGCATGCTTCGATCGTGCTCGACGGCGACGTGCTGCGACGGGGCCTGACCGCCGGCCTCGGCTTCACACCCGAAGACCGCGCCGAGAATCTGCGGCGGGTCGCGCACGTCGCGGCGCTGGTCATGCAACAGGGTTTCATTGCGATTGCCGCGGTGATCTCGCCGGAGCATCAGCATCGGCGCATGGCTCGCGAGATCGTTGGCGGCGGGTTCGTCGAAGTATTCGTGAAGGCGCCGCTGACGGTGTGCGAAGCGCGCGATGTCAAAGGCCTCTACGCGCGTGCACGGCGCGGCGAGATTCCCCATTTCACCGGTATTTCGGGGCCGTTCGATGTGCCGCTCGACCCCGATGTCATGATCGAAACCGATCGGGTGTCGATCGACGAGGCAGTAGACCGCTTGCTCGTGCATCTGCGCGCCATGGGTTGCCTGCCCAGGGAACGCGGGCTCGGCAAGCCTCGTCTCGCGAAATAGTTAGCGCTTGCGCAAAGGCTCGATCAGCGACGACAAGCCGTTGTGATCGATCTCGTGCATCAAAGCCAGCAGGCGGCCGATTTCGCCCGGCGGAAAGCCCTGGCTCGCAAACCAGTTCAGATAGTGACCGGGCAGGTCTGCGATCAGCCGGCCCTTGTATTTTCCGTAAGGCATCACGCGCGTGACCAGGAGTTCGAGGTGTTCGGGATTCATCGCAGACGGGGTGACGGAAAATTCATTGAGCGCGCTGGTGCGAGCGCCTGCTAAAGCAGCATTTTAGCCGCGCTGCAGGCATTGCGCCGGCATGGTAACGTCAGCGCTTTCCGTTTACACACAACAGGACAGGTTCGATGGAATACCGCAGACTCGGCGACTCGGATGTGAAGGTTAGCCTGATCGGTCTGGGCACCATGACATGGGGCGAGCAGAACACCGAGCAGGAAGCGCACGCACAGATCGATTACGCGCTCGACCGCGGCGTCAATCTGATCGACGCCGCGGAAATGTACCCGGTGCCGCCGCGTCCCGAGACGCAAGGCTCGACCGAACGCTATATCGGGTCATGGATCGCGCAGCATCGCAGCGCACGCGAGAAGATCGTGCTGGCCACCAAGATCGCCGGCCCGGCGCGCCAGCCGCACAATCCGCGCCATATTCGCGGCGAGGGCAACCAGTTCGACCGCAAGAATCTGACCGAAGCGTTGAACGATAGTCTGAAGCGCCTGCAAACGGACTATGTCGATCTGTACCAGTTGCACTGGCCGGATCGCAGCACGATGACGTTCGGCCGTCCCGCCTATCCGTGGGTCGACGACGCGTACACGGTGCCGATCGAAGAAACGTTGTCGGTGCTCGCCGAATTCGTCAAGGCGGGCAAGATCCGCCATATCGGCGTGTCGAACGAAACGCCGTGGGGTATGGCGCAGTTTCTGCGCGCCGCGGAAAACCTCGGCTTGCCGCGCATCGTTAGCATCCAGAATCCGTATAGTCTGTTGAACCGCACGTACGAAGTGGGTCTGTCCGAGTACGCGCATCGCGACAACATCGGCTTGCTGGCGTATTCGCCGCTGGCCTTCGGCTGGTTGTCGGGCAAGTATGAAGGCGGCGCGCGTCCGGCAGGCGCCCGCATTTCGCTGTTCGAG
Organism: Paraburkholderia sp. GAS348; assembly: GCF_050434205.1. Lineage (NCBI taxonomy): Bacteria > Pseudomonadati > Pseudomonadota > Betaproteobacteria > Burkholderiales > Burkholderiaceae > Paraburkholderia > Paraburkholderia sp. GAS348. Next base: position 334,921 of record NZ_JBNPVT010000002.1, on the reverse strand, counting down.
CGCTTTCAACGCTACAGCAAGCCGCAAGCGGTTCAGGCAACCACGCGCTACGTGGAACTGGCGAAGCGTCACGGGTTGTCGCCCGCGCAGTTCGCGCTGGCCTTCGTCAACAGCCGGCCGTTTTTGACCAGCAATCTGATTGGCGCCACGTCGCTCGATCAGCTGAAGGAAAACATCGCCAGCGTCGAGGTGAAACTCTCGCCGGAAGCGCTAGCGGACATCGACAAGCTGCATGAGCTGCAGCCCAATCCGGCGCCTTGACGCGGTTGCGCTTGCGCGCGGTGAGTTCTCGCCGAGATCCCGGAACAGTCCCGCCATGATCTGCAGACCCTCGCGTACCACCGGCCCGAGCAGATGCTCGTTCGGCGCGTGCTGCGAGCACGCCGACGACGGCTTCGTCGCGATACCGCTGACGCACCCGCAGATGCGTCAGCACAGCATCCAGGTGCTGACGATGGCCGGACTGGCGTTGCCGCCGTCGGTGAAGGCGTTCCGCGACCATTTGATTGCAGAGATTGGCGGCGCGAAACCTTCGGATGCTGCGGCGCCGAAGCCGGCTCGAAAGTGCGGCCAGACGCATTGATTGCATTGAACAGCAAATCTCTCTGCCGGACGGCGAATCACGTCCTAAACTGTGGGGACGGAGCGGGCTGGACGGCCTCCAGTGCGTGGCTCGCGTTGCCGCGGCCCATACCAGTGGTAGGATTCAGCCCGAAAAATGGAGAGCGGTACGCGCTGAATGGGCGTGCCGTTCACAACAGAGCGATAGGACTCAGGACATCGAATGGCGCAACAAAAAACAAACCCAAAACTTGAGCAGGCGCTGACGCGCGGGGATCTTGCAATTCGCCAGGCCAACTCGGCTCGGGCGACGGCGTTGCTGCGCGCGTTGGGCAAGATGATCGTCGATGCGTCGGCGACGATCGGCGTGGAGGCCTTCACGCTGATTCCGGACGGCGACAAGATTTACGATCCCACCGACGGGCTGTGGCCACAGGAATTGCAGGTTTCGCTCGACGGCCCGGTCGAGGAGGCCGATCCGGATGAAGTTCGAACTGTGCGATTGATTGCTGATGATCCGGGCACGGTGTTCAGGGTCGAATGGCAGCGGGCAGATGGAAAGATCGGGCGTCAGGATGGGGGGCCGTTTGCAACGGTGGCTTTTATTTCCGATGTGGATATTCCCTGGACGGATGATGAGGATTGAAAAGGGTTTTGGCCTTTCCATGAATTGATATTGGATGATTGGCGTCGCCCCTGTGCGGGGCGGGCAGCTGTTTTTGTTCGCCTGCCGCAAAGAAGAGCGCGGTACGCATACTGGAAAAGTCCAACGCCACAGGCGCACAAAAGAACACCACCGCCAAAGGCAAAAACCCCACCACCGCCAAAGGCAAAAAAACCACCATAACGCCAGGCCGCCACCGGCCACCACGATCGACCGCTACAATATTCTTTTAACCTGCGGCTTCGAGACCCAAAGATGTCCACCCCAACGCCCCGCGCTCCGATGCTCTCCACCGCCGAAGCGTTGACGACTCTGCTCAGCGCGGCGACCCCGATCACCGGAACGGAATCGATCCCCACACTAGACGCGCTCAACCGGGTGCTATCGGCAGACGTCATTTCGCCGCTGGACGTCCCTCCCATGAACACCAGTTCAATGGACGGCTACGCGATCCGCACTGAAGATCTGACAACCGATGGCAACCGCCGCCTGCCGGTCTCGCAACGCATTCCAGCCGGTCACGCGCCCGAGCCGTTAGAGCGAGGCACGGCCGCCCGCATCTTCACCGGCGCCACGGTGCCGCCGGGCGCCGACGCCATCGTGATGCAGGAGCAAACCGAGGCCGCCGGCAACGAAGTCACAATCCTCCACAGCCCGGCATCCGGCGAATGGATCACGGGCCAAGGCGCGGACATCCGTAGCGGCTCGATCATTCTTCCCGCGGGCACGCGGCTGACGCCGCAAGCATTGGGGCTCGCCGCCTCGGTCGGTTGCGCCGAACTCCAGGTGCGCCGCCGCGCAAAGGTTGCCGTGTTCTTCACCGGCGACGAACTGACCATGCCTGGCGAACCGCTGAAACCGGGCGCAATCTACAACTCGAACCGTTTCACGCTGCGCGGGCTGCTGGAAAAATTAGGCTGCGACGTCACCGACTACGGCATCGTCCCCGATAAGCTTGACGCCACCCGAACAACACTGCGCGAAGCCGCGCAGGCACACGATCTGATCCTGACTTGCGGCGGCGTGTCGGTCGGCGAGGAAGATCACGTCAAGCCGGCGGTCGAGGCCGAAGGGCGCCTGTCGATGTGGCAGATCGCGATGAAACCGGGTAAGCCGCTCGCGTTCGGCGCAGTGCGCCGCGCCGCTCAGCAGGCAGATGCGGCTGCATCAGACGAAACCTTTTTCATCGGCCTGCCGGGCAACCCTGTTTCCAGTTTCGTGACATTTCTACTGTTCGTGCGTCCGTTCGTCCTGCGTCTGGCCGGCATGCAGACGGTGGCGCCGCGCGCGCTGTCGCTGCGCGCGGATTTCACGCAGAACAAGGCCGACCGCCGCAACGAATTCCTGCGCGCGCGCGTCAATGCGGCCGGCGGCCTCGATCTGTTTCCCAATCAGAGCTCCGCTGTACTGACATCGACCGTATGGGGCGACGGCCTGATCGACAATCCGCCGAACCACGCAATCAGCGTCGGCGAGACCGTGCGTTTCATCCCCTTTTCCGAATTGCTGAACTGAGGCCGGCAACAGCCGGCAGCTTCCCGATGAAGATTCAACTCCGATATTTTGCAAGCGTGCGCGAAGCGCTTGAAACCGCCGACGAAACGGTCGATTTGCCCGACGGCATCGCGACCGTCGGCGACGTGCGCGCCTGGTTGCGCGTGCGCGGCGGCGTCTGGGCCGATACCCTCGCCGAAGGCCGCGCGCTGCGCATGGCCTGCAACCACGTGATGACCGATGCTGGCACGCGCATCACCGAAGATTGCGAAGTCGCGTTCTTTCCGCCCGTCACTGGCGGGTGAGCCGCCCCGACGGCCGCAAAAAGCCGCGCTAAAGCACGCCAACCGGCTAAGCCGCGCTGAGCCGCACTAACCCGCACAGGAGCCAGAGATGCCCGTTCGCGTCCAGACGGAAGATTTCGACCTCACCGCCGAGGTTGCCGCGTTACGCGCGCGCAATCCGAAGATCGGCGCGGTGGCCTGTTTTGTCGGCACCGTGCGCGATCTGAACGACGGCAGCGCGGTCGAAACAATGGAGCTCGAACACTATCCGGGCATGACGGAGAAGTCGCTGGAAGCGATCGTCGTGAGCGCGCGCGAGCGCTGGCCGGGGATCGAGGTGCTGATCGTGCATCGGGTCGGCAAGCTTTATCCGCTCGACCAGATCGTGCTGGTGGCGACCACCGCCGCACATCGGGGCGAGGCTTTCGCGTCGTGCGAGTTCGTGATGGACTACCTGAAGACCCAGGCGCCGTTCTGGAAGAAAGAGAAGACCGAAGAAGGCGAGCGCTGGGTCGATGCCCGCGTCACCGACGACGCGGCGCTGGCCAGATGGGGCATCGAATCGGATAACCAGGACGCGGATTAGGGCGCGCGCTTCTCAAGCGCCCGCGTCAATCGTCGTTCGCTTTCCCGATGATCCGCGTCGGAAACGGTTCACCAGGCGGCCGTGTCGGGGCGACCCCGGCGTGCTCGTCGTCGCGCGGACGCCGCTTCGGTGCGACGCGCTCCAGCAACGCCTGTTGTTCCTCCGGAATCTTGTAATTCCAGCCGAAGCGGCTCAATTGCAAACTCTGCGCGATACGCAGCGCCGGTTCCATGAAGCGGACCGCCGCCGCCGGCTGATAGCGCGACTCCACCGTATCCAGAAACAGATACAGCCAGCGGCTGAAATGCTGCGGCTCGACACCCTCGAGCGGCTGATGCGCCTGCTGCACATTGCCGCGGTATTGCTTCGCGCCCAGCACAAGACTACCCCAGAACGTGCACATCTTGGGCAAGTGGTCGTCCCAACGGCCCGCAAGCGTCGCGTCGAACACGGGGCCCAGCAGCGGATCGGCGCGCACGCGGTCGTAAAAGCCGTAGACGAGCTCGCGAATATTCGCCTCGGTAGGCTCGGCGGCGCGCTCGACAACCGGTGCGGCAGGGAAAGACGGATTCATGCAAATTCCAGATAATGCAGTGATTCATTGTGGATCGTCGCGCGGTGCCACAGACGGTCGGGAATGGCCTCAAACTGTGTCCAAACGAAAGGAAGTAGGCTGCGAATGCCCCGCTTTTCGGATGAATGGCCTATGCGGGAGACGTTACCATTGCTGCCGAAAGACAAACACCGCCTGTCAGCGCAGAATGACAAAATATGCGCGGCGCCTGCATCTTAGGGCGAAGCGACGGCCCCTCGCAACCCTTGCATCGACGCGGTTATCCCCGGATCGCGGCTTGCGCTCATCGTGACACCTGCACTTATGAGACTGACCGACTATACGGATTACGCATTACGCGTCCTGTTATACCTCGCCGTCCGTGGCGAAGGCTTATCGACCATCCAGGACATCTCGGACGCGTACGGGATATCCAAGAACCATTTGATGAAGGTGGTGCAGCAACTCGGCGAACTCGGCTGGGTCGAGACCGTGCGCGGCCGTAACGGCGGCCTGCGGCTCGCCGAACAAACCAACGCGTTGACCGTGGGCGAGATCGTGCGGGCCACGGAAACCGACTTTGCACTGGTCGGCTGCTTCCCGGACCCGCAGGGTGAGCGCCGGGCCTGTGTCATTACACCGCAATGCCGTATTCGCGGCGCGCTCGAGGCAGCACGCAACGCGTTCCTCGCCGAACTCGACCGCTACACGATCGGCGAGGTTGCGAAGCCGCACCGCCCGCTGGCTGCGCTGCTTGGTTTAAGCACCATCATTCCGATTGTGCCGGTCGCACCTGCTGGCGGCGAAGCCGGGCCGCCATCCTGAAATCCGCCGGCAAGTTCTCGTGCGTCAAATGTTAAATAGTTGTTGCTGATGCAAAAAAACGCTTGAAACCTGCGTAAAACGCCTCAATTTGGTGGTAATCGAAAATTGGAGGTCTCTTGATGAGAATCGACAAACTTACCACTAAATTTCAGGAAGCACTGGCCGACGCACAGAGTCTTGCCGTCGGTCATGACAATCAATACATCGAACCGGTTCATGTCCTGTCGGCGCTCATCGCCCAGCAGGACGGTTCGGCGCGTTCGCTGCTCTCGCGTGCCGGCGTCCATGTGCAGGCACTGCAAACCGCGCTGAACGATGCCATCACGCGCCTGCCGCAAGTGCAGGGCACCGACGGCAATGTGCAGATCGGCCGCGAACTGACCGGCTTGCTGAACCAGGCGGACAAGGAAGCACAAAAACTCGACGACACGTTTATCGCGAGCGAGATGTTTCTGCTTGCGGTCGCCGACGATAAAGGCGAGGCCGGCCGTCTCGCGCGTCAGCACGGTCTGTCGCGCAAGTCACTGGAAAGCGCGATCGCGGCGGTGCGCGGCGGTTCGCAGGTGCATAGCCAGGACGCCGAAAGCCAGCGCGAAGCGCTGAAAAAGTACACCGTCGATCTGACCGAGCGTGCGCGGGCGGGCAAGCTCGACCCCGTGATCGGCCGCGACGACGAAATCCGCCGTTCGATCCAGATCCTGCAGCGCCGCACCAAGAACAATCCGGTGCTGATCGGCGAACCGGGCGTGGGTAAGACCGCGATCGTCGAAGGGCTCGCGCAGCGGATCGTCAACGGCGAAGTGCCGGAAACGCTCAAGGGCAAGCGCGTGCTGTCTTTGGACATGGCGGCGTTGCTGGCCGGCGCCAAATACCGCGGCGAGTTCGAAGAACGCCTGAAGGCCGTGCTGCACGACATCGCGAAGGACGAAGGCCAGACCATCGTCTTCATCGACGAAATCCATACGATGGTTGGCGCGGGCAAGGCCGAAGGCGCGATGGACGCAGGCAATATGCTCAAGCCGGCGCTCTCGCGCGGCGAACTGCATTGCGTCGGCGCCACCACGCTCGACGAATATCGCAAGTACATCGAAAAGGACGCCGCGCTCGAACGCCGCTTCCAGAAGGTGCTGGTCGACGAACCGTCGGTCGAGGCAACCATCGCGATCCTGCGCGGCTTGCAGGAGAAGTACGAACTGCATCACGGCGTCGATATCACCGACCCGGCGATCGTCGCCGCAGCCGAATTGTCGCATCGCTACATCACGGATCGTTTCCTGCCGGACAAGGCCATCGATCTGATCGACGAAGCTGCTTCGAAGATCAAGATGGAAATCGACTCCAAGCCGGAAGAGATGGATCGGCTCGACCGTCGATTGATCCAGTTGAAGATCGAGCGCGAAGCCGTCAAGAAGGAAAAGGACGAAGCGTCGCAAAAGCGTTTGCAACTGATCGAAGAGGAAATCGAGCGCCTCGACCGCGAATATTCGGATCTCGAAGAAATCTGGACCGCGGAAAAAGCGGCGGTGCAGGGCAGCGCGCAGTTGAAGGAAGACATCGAGAAAACGCGCGCGGAAATCACACGCTTGCAGCGCGAAGGCAAGCTCGAGAAGGTTGCCGAGTTGCAGTACGGCAAGCTGCCGGGTCTCGAGGCGCAGTTGAAGGAAGTGACCAAGGCCGAAGCGAACGAGCAGAACAACCCGACCCGGCCGCGTCTGTTGCGCACTCAGGTGGGCGCAGAGGAAATCGCAGAAGTCGTCTCGCGTTCCACTGGCATCCCGGTGTCGCGCATGATGCAAGGCGAGCGCGAAAAGCTGCTGCAGATCGAAGAGAAACTGCACGACCGCGTGGTCGGTCAGGACGAGGCGATCACCGCGGTGGCGGATGCGATTCGCCGCTCGCGTGCGGGTCTGGCGGATCCGAACCGGCCGTACGGCTCGTTCCTGTTCCTCGGGCCGACCGGTGTGGGTAAAACCGAACTGTGTAAGGCGCTGGCGTCGTTCCTGTTCGATTCGGAAGATCATCTGATCCGCATCGACATGAGCGAATTCGTGGAGAAGCATAGCGTCGCGCGGTTGATCGGCGCGCCGCCGGGCTACGTCGGTTACGAGGAAGGCGGTTATCTGACCGAAGCCGTGCGCCGCAAGCCGTACAGCGTGATCCTGCTCGACGAAATCGAGAAGGCGCATCCGGACGTGTTCAACGTCCTGCTGCAGGTGCTCGACGACGGCCGTATGACTGATGGCCAGGGTCGTACCGTGGACTTCAAGAACACGGTGATCGTGATGACGTCAAACCTCGGCTCGCAGGTGATTCAGGCGATGGTCGGCGAACCGCAGGAAGTGGTGAAGGACGCGGTCTGGGAAGAAGTGAAACTGCATTTCCGGCCCGAGTTCCTGAACCGGATCGACGACGTCGTGGTGTTCCATGCACTCGATCGTTCGAACATCCAGTCGATCGCGCGGATTCAGCTGCAACGTCTGCAAGAACGGCTTGCCAAGCTCGACATGCAACTGCTGGTGTCGGACGCGGCGCTCGAGCACGTCGGCAAGGTCGGCTACGATCCGCAGTTTGGGGCGCGGCCATTGAAGCGTGCGATCCAGCAGGAGATCGAGAACCCGGTCGCCAAACTGATACTCGCCGGGAAGTTCGGTCCGAAGGATGTGATTCCGGTCGAAGTGGAAGACGGCAGGCTGGTATTCGACCGCGTCGTGCACTAAGCGACAGGCGTTCGGCAGACCTTAGGTAGACCTTAGGTAGGAAGTGGCTGCGGTACAAGCCGAGCCTCCCAAACGCATTTGCCAAACGCGTCTGCCAAAAATCAGAAGCGGCAACGAAGATGACTTCGTTGCCGCTTTTTTTTCGCCTTTTGGCGGGTGCTCAGGACATCTGACGAGGCCGCTTACGCGTTGCCCTTGCCGAACAGTGCCGACAGACCGCCAAGCGCGCCGAGCACAGTCGTCGAATTCAGTGTGCCTTCGGCGGGCACTTCGCCTTCCGGCGTCGCTGCGTTGACGACGTGCGGCAGAATCTGCGACAACAGGCCCGTGACCTGATCCGGCTGCACGCCAGCTTTCGCCGCGAGGCTGGCGACAGCATCCGAGCCGAGCACGCTATGGAGTGCATCGGGTGTGATCGGCTGGTTCTCACCGTTACCGACCCACGACGACACAACGTCGCCGAGCCCCTTTTCCCTGAAGCTGCTGATCAGGCCGTTCAGGCCGCCCGGCTGGCTGTTGACGAATTCGAGTGCGGCGGAAACCAGGGCTTGCTGGCCGCCGTCTTCGGGCGATTTGCCAACCAGGGAACCGATAGTGTCGAGTAGGCTCATGACGGACTCTCTTGAATGCCGACGCGTGCTTGACGGGTCGGCGGGTGAAAACGCTGCGCGGTTGCGCGGCGTTGGGGAGGCGGGACGGACGGCGACGGGGCGGCTTATATGCGCCATCGCGCGATCATCGCGCTGCCGATGCTCAAGCCAAATATTACGCGCCGGAGGCTGCGGCAGCCGATGCAGCCTTGCTCGTCTTCGCCTTCTTCTTCGAGGCCTTGGTGCCGGACGCGTCGGCCGGCGTGCTGGCTGCGGCGGCCGTGGCCGGTGCCGAAGCGGCAGCCGCGTCGGACGCCGCGGCCTTGCTCTTCTTCTTCGATTTCGATGCCTTTGTGCCTGACGCTTCGGCCGGCGCTGCGGTCGCCGTCGGGGCCGGTGTCGCGGCCGGCGTGGTGGCAGCGGGTGCCGCCGCCGGTGCCGCCTTGGTGCTCGCGGCGCCGGTCGACTTCGCGGCTGCCTTGGCGCCGGTCGGCGGTGTGGACGAGCCGTTGACGGTCAAACCCGCCGCTTCGAGATTAGCCACTGATTTGGTGCCGAGGCCTTTGACGCGAGTAGAGAGATCGTCAGCATCCTTGAACGGGCCGTTCTTGGTGCGTTCGTCGATGATCGCTTTCGCATGCACCGGGCCGATACCCTTGACCGATTCGAGCGCGGCCTGATCGGCGGAATTCACTTCGACGGCAGCCGCAAATCCGGCCGACAGCGACAAAGCCAAAGCAACGCAAAGCATCAAAAGCTTCTTCAGCATGGCAAGCACTCCATTGAGGGCGAAAAAGTTGGCCGCAAAGGGAAAAACTCGGGACGACGCAGCCTGTCAGCAGGCGCTGCGCTTAAGCATAGAACAAATTGCGCGCCCTTATTTGCAAACGCCGACGATTTATACCGATCGATTCATGACAAGTAAATCAGGCTGGACAATATTTAAAGCTTTTGCCTGGCGATTAAGCAGTATTGAGTTTATCGATCAACGCAGCGAGTCGTAAAAATGACAGTCCGGACAAATGACAGCGTCTTCCACTTGACTTAGAGTGCACTCGAAGTCCCAACCTGAGTTCCGTCATGTCGAAAATGTCAAAGGCACTCACCATCGGCGAGGTCGCCGGGACGATCGGCGTCTCCACCCACACGCTGCGCTACTACGAACAGGCCGGCCTGATTCGGGCGGTTGGGCGCACGCAGGCGGGGCATCGCCTGTATTCGCCGGCCGAGCTGGGCTTTCCACGAAGGGGGCAATTTTGCGGCGATCTCCGTCGCGTCAAACCGCCGAATCCACCCTGACCACCGGCTCGGCGCGCAAATACCGCTTGCTCACGCCACGCCAGTACAACAGCAAACCGATGCCGGCAATCGCCAGGCTCGCCGTATTGGCGACCCAAAAGCCGCGCGCGCCGGTCAGCCATTCCGGCGTGGTGCCGGAGACATTGAAGCCGAGCAGATATCCGCCGCCGAGTCCCACGCCCCACAGCGCAACCGCATAGATGACGGTTGGCACGACCGCCACCTTGTACGCGCGCAGCACGAACGCGGTGGTGATCTGCAAGGCATCGAACAGGTGATAGCAGACGACGATCAGCACCAGCGGCATCGCTGCCGCCGCGACCTGCGCATTCGGCGTATAGCCTTCGATCACATACGGCCGCAGCACCAGCACGATCGCGCCGTAACAGCAGGCGATCGCCACGGCCATCATGATGCCGTGCCGCGACAGCGTGCGCGCCGCTTCCGGGCGACGCGCGCCCAGTGCCTGAGCGACCAGCGTAGACGAAGCGATCCCGATCGACAGCGGCGTCATGTAGAGCACTGCGCCGATGTTGCCTGCGATCTGGTGTCCGGCGAGCGTCGTTGTGCCGAAGCGTGCAATGAAGAGCGCCATGAACGTGTACGAGGTGACTTCGATCAGGTAAGACAGACCCATCGGAATGCCCAGGCGCAGCTGCGCCGCCTGCCGGCGCCAGACCGGCCAGCAGAAGTGCGCAAAGATCGCGAACGGCTTGAAAACGTAGACGCGTGTCAGCAGCAGCATCCCAACCACGGCCAGCCCCCAGTTGATCGCGGTGCTGGCAAGCGCGCAGCCCGGGCCGCCGAGCGCCGGCACGCCGAGTCCGCCAAAGATGAACCATGTGTTGAGCGGAAACTTGAGCAGCAGCGCGCCGATCTGCAGGATCATCACGAGCCGCGGTTTGCCGACCGCATTGGTGATCGAGCTGTAGACGCGAAAGGCGAGGCCGGCCGGCAAGCCGAATGCCAGAATCTGCAGGTAGGCGACCGTGCGCTCATGCAGCGCTTCGGGCACACGAGCCAACTGCAGCACCGGCCCTGGAAAATAGAGAATCAGAAAGCCGATCACGGTCAACGCGAGCGCGAGCCACAAAGCCTGGCGCACTTCTTCGCCGATCTCGACGTACCGGCGCGCGCCATAGAGTTGCGCGGTGATCGGTTGCAGCGCGGTGAGGATGCCGGTCAGACCGATGTAGACGGAAATATAGATCGACGAGCCGAGGCCGAGTGCGGCGAGATCGACGGCCGAATAGCGGCCGACCATCGCCGTGTCGATTACGCCGAACGCGATGATCGCCAGCTGGCCGATCAGCACAGGCCATGCGAGCCCGGCGATTTTTCGCACGTCGGCGAACATGATCAGTCTGGCTTTTTATGCCAGCTGCGGCGTTTGACGACTGGCGGCTTCGGACGGTCGATCCGCACATACAGGCGGAAGCGTTCGTCGCGGTCGGCCACGCGGCGGCCTTCCCACACCAGCTTCCACATGAAGTCCGACATCGCGCTCGGATCGCCGAAGTCCTGGGTGTCCTGACGCAGGATCACGTCGCAGTCCTCGTTGAACGAGAAATGCATATCGCCGAAATAGGCGAAAGTCGCGATCTGCGCGTTACCGAGGCGCACCGGCGAGATACAGGTGTAGTCATCCGGCAGATGGCTTGCGATCTGCTGGGCGACGTCCTTATAGGTCCGGCTGTAGTTGACGACCGGCAGCCACAGCGTCATCAGCAGCACCCACATCAGCGTCGTGCCGGCGCTCGAGAGCACCACGCTGCGCCACAGAACTTTCGGATGACGGGCGAGGCGCCATTGCACTAGCACGAACCAGCAGATCGTCACGGCGACCGCGCACATGAACGACAGGATCTTGAACTGCGGCGCAAAACCCGGGGCGAGACGCGCGAGGTTGCGCGCGAGCGGATGCGGGAAGCCGGTCAGCCCGGCGATGTACACCAGCCAGACGAAGCTGCCGAGGATCGTGAAGCTCAACAGTGCGAACCAGTCGATCGCATTGATCGCGCCGCGTTTGAGCGTGGGCAGCGCGAAGGTGGCCAGCACTGCGAGCGGCGGCAGCAACAGCATGTAAAGCCGGTTCGACTGATGGCTCTGCAACACGACCAGAGCCAGCAGCGGCCCGATCACCGACAGCGGAATCGCCACGTGCGGTGCGCGCCGCAGGCCCGACCAGCTGAACCACGCCCAGAGCGCGAGCGGCCAGGCCGGCCACGTGAAGAGCGGGAGATTCTTGAGCGCGTAGGCGGCCACCGAGCCGGGCGGCCCGGCGAATGACGACAGGCTGACGTGCACCCACTGGTTCAGATACCAGACGGCGTCATCGGGATAGGCGGCGAGCGCGGCGATCGGCCACGCAACCGACAGCAGGAGCGCCACTGGCAAACCGGCCAGCAGCAGCCAGCGCGTACGCGCGTTGCGCACGATCAGCGCCATCGCGAGGGTGCCGAGCAACAGCGCGCCGACCAGCACGGGGGTGCTGGAGAGCGCAACCAGACCGAGCGCCAGGCCCCAGATCAGCGCGCCCTGGATCGGCTTGTCGATCATCCGCACGAGCCCATAGACGAGCATGGCGATGCCGAAGAACTGCGCCAGTTGCGGCGTGGTTTCGTGGCCGCGCTCGGCAAGGCCGAAGCAGGCGAGCAGGATCAGCAGCGCGCCATCGGCGAGGGTGCGGCCGTAGTCGCGCGGTTCCGGCTCGCCGCCGAACGCGTATTTGAACGGCTGCACTTCGGCGCGCCGGCCGAGCAGATAAGCCGCATACCAGACGAATGCACAGGCCGCGCAAAACAGCAGGCCCGTAAACACGCGTGAGGCATTGCTCGCGTCGACCCACGGCGCGAGCGCGCGGATCGCGCTGGCGCCGAGCCAGTAACCGAACGGCCCGTCTTCCGTCATGTACTTGCCGACCAGGTTCGGCAACAGCCAGTCGTGCGTGCCGCCGTTCGCCATCGTCCACATGACGCCGAAGCCGGCTGCGTCCTCGTTCTTCCACGGATCCCGGCCAAACAGGCCAAAGAAGGCATAGACGATACAGATGGTCAGCAGCAGCCAGCGCGGCAACGCACTGGTCGCGGAGGCAGTGAGGCGAACGGCAGGTCTCATGCGGTGTGTGGATATCGGATAAGCGGTGCAGCCGGGACCAGACGGAAAGTCCGGCGGGAATGGCCAATTTGGAGCATCCGGCATTGTAGTCGTGCCGTGCGCTGCGCGTCACGGCCGGTAACGGCTGGCAACGTGAATGGGATGCCTGTAACACGGCGCCGCAACGGGCGACGAATCGCCGGGCGACGCTTCGCATCCGGGCGTCCAGAGTCGGCGACAAAAAAAGGCGACAAAAAAGGGCAGCGTGAGCTGCCCTTTTTCGCTGCTGCTTCGTTGCAGGCCAAGGCCGGCGACGAAGCGGGTATTACTTCGCTGCTGCCTTGCCGGTAGCGCGCGTGCCGAACTTCTTGTTGAACTTCTCGACGCGGCCTGCCGTGTCCATGATCTTTTGTTGGCCGGTGTAGAACGGATGCGATTCCGACGACACTTCGATCTTGGCGAGCGGGTAGGTCTTGCCGTTGAATTCGGCGGTTTCACGCGTCTGGATGGTCGAGCGCGTCACAAACTTGAAGTCGATCGACATGTCGACGAACAGGACTTCGCGGTAATCCGGGTGAATGCCTTCTTTCATGGTCTTTCCTTTAATCTGGCGGTAGCCAACCCGCGTGCAGCCGCTATGAAGGCGGACAGCATCTAGGCGCGAGCCACTTGCCTATGGTCGAAAAACGGCGATTATGCCAGAAAATCAGTCGCTTGACGACCTTTCTACGACCTTTTTGCCCGTCTTTTGCCGCGTTTTCGCCGCCTTTGCGCCGGTTGTTTCTCGCCGGCTGGTGCGTGGCTGGAGTGGCGCCCCTCCACCGGCACGCCCTTGCGTGGTGGCGCGGCAGACCTCTCAGGCCGGCGGGAAAGTCAACCCGGCCCGCGCCGGATCCTGGCGGTAATACCGCGCCAGCAAGCGGTATAGCTCGGGATATTCCGCCTCGAAGGCGTGCGGCTGGACGAACAACGCTTCGCTGCAAACGGCAAAAAATTCCGACGGATGGTCCGCCGCATACGGATCGATCAGCGAATCGCGCTCGAAACGTGCCCAGCGCCGATCCGGCACCGCGTCCACTTTGGCGCAGAACTGGTCGTAGGCATGGTCGAAAATGTCGGCCCATGCCTGTGAATCGAGCGGTGCATGCCAGCGGCGCATGAGCGGTGGATGGCCGTCCGCCTCGCCGGTCAGCATGTCGATCTTGTGCGCGAATTCGTGAATCACAACGTTATAGGCGTCCGTGCCGCCGGTCATCTGCGCGTCTTCCCACGACAACACCACCGGGCCGCCTTCCCACGCTTCGCCGCTCGCGTCGTGCTCGACCTCGTGCACCACGCCGTCTTCGTCCTCGACCGTCTTGCGGATCACGAACTCGCCCGGATAGACGATCACGCCGACCCAGCCGCGATACAGGTCGAGGCTCAGGTTCAGCACCGGCAAACACGCTTGCGCGGCGATCGCCACGGTCATGGCGTCGGTTAGCTCGAGGTCGTGCGCGGTTGAAAATTCCTTTTGCGCGATAAAAAGGCTGGTCAGCTCGCGCAGACGCACGCGATCCGGCGCGTCGAGGTGGGCGAGGAACGGCAGGCCGTCGAGCGTGGCCTGCCAGAGGGCGTCCTCGATCGCGTAGTCGCGCAGCGCGCGGTCGCGGCGGCGCGTGCCGAACCATTGGGTGAGTTTCGAGAGCATGGCCTGATGAAACCTTTAGTCGATCTGTTTTTGCCGCGCGGCGAACATGCCGCCGCATATCGCAATGCCGATCAGAAAGTAGAAGCCGTCCAGCGATGTCAGGAAGCTAGCCTGCTGCGTCACCGTCCGGCTGATTTCGACCAGCGCAAGCGCATGTGCCTCGGACGGCGAGCCGCCGGCTGCGCTCAAGCCACTGGTCAGCGCCGCAAGCGAATTCTGGAACAACGGATTGTACGGATTCACGAACTTCGCGAGGCGAGCTTGATGCAGTGCCTGCCGATGTTGTTCGACGATGATCACCGAGGCCGTCGCGAACGAGATCGTCAGTTGCCGCACGATGTTTTTCAGCCGGTAGCCGTGCGTGAATTCTTCAATAGCGAAGATTCTAAACGTCAGATTGGCGACCGGCAGCACGATGAACAGCAGCAAGCCACGCAGCAGCATGGGCGCGATCAGCGCGGCCTGGCCGACGCCCGGCGACATGCGCGTCATCCACAACGGTGCGCGAGAGGATGTGGCGCTCATGCGGAGTTCGCCGGCATTTGAATCGGGCGGCAGTGGTTTGTCGTTGCACATGCCGCGGACGAAAAAAAACCGCTCGTTTGCAGCGAGCGGCTTTCTTCTGCGATGCGGGTAGTTGCTCCCGGCGCAGCGTTGCGGCTTAAGCGTTAGCTGCCGCCGCCACGACGCATCATGTCGAAGAACTCGGAGTTGCTCTTCGTCTGGCGAATCTTGTCGAGCAGGAATTCCATCGACTCGACTTCGTCCATGTCGTGAATGAACTTGCGCAGCACCCAGATCTTTTGCAGCACTTCGGGCTTGATCAGCAGTTCTTCACGGCGCGTGCCGGACTTGTTCAGGTTGATCGACGGATAGACGCGCTTTTCAGCAAGGCGACGCTCCAGGTGCACTTCCATGTTGCCGGTGCCCTTGAATTCTTCGTAGATCACGTCGTCCATGCGGCTGCCGGTTTCGATCAGCGCCGTACCGATGATGGTCAGCGAACCGCCTTCCTCGATATTGCGCGCCGCGCCGAAGAAGCGCTTCGGACGTTGCAGCGCGTTCGCGTCGACACCACCCGTCAGCACCTTGCCCGAGGCCGGCACGACTGTGTTGTACGCACGCGCAAGACGCGTGATCGAGTCGAGCAGAATCACCACGTCGTTCTTCATTTCGACGAGGCGCTTGGCTTTTTCGATCACCATTTCGGCGACCTGGACGTGACGCGCAGCCGGTTCGTCGAACGTGGAGGCGATCACTTCGCCGGCCACCGAACGCTGCATTTCGGTCACTTCTTCCGGGCGTTCGTCGATCAGCAGCACGAACAGCACGACATCCGGATGGTTTTGCTTAATGGCGTGCGCGATGTGCTGCAGCATCACGGTCTTACCGGACTTCGGCGACGCAACCAGCAGACCGCGCTGGCCTTTGCCGATCGGCGCGATCATGTCGATGATGCGGCCCGTGACGTTTTCTTCGCCACGCATTTCACGTTCGAGCAGCAGCACCTTGTTCGGGTGCAGCGGCGTCAGGTTTTCGAACATGATCTTGTGCTTCGAGGCTTCCGGCGGCTGGCCGTTGACCTTGTCCACCTTCACCAGCGCGAAATAGCGTTCGCCGTCTTTCGGCGTACGCACTTCGCCTTCGATCGTGTCGCCCGTGTGCAGGTTGAAGCGGCGGATTTGCGACGGGCTGATGTAAATATCGTCCGTGCTGGCGAGATACGAGGTTTCCGGCGAACGCAGGAAGCCGAAGCCGTCCGGCAGCACTTCGAGCGTGCCGTCGCCGAAGATCGTGTCGCCCGTTTTGGCTCGTTTTTTTAGAATGGCAAACATCAATTCCTGCTTGCGCAGGCGGTTTGCACTTTCGATCTCGAGGCCATTGGCCATCTCGATCAATTCGGACACGTGCAGAGTCTTAAGCTCGGATAAATGCATACGGAGAACCCGCAGGAGAAGGTGCGACGAAATGAAATCTGGGAGGAGGGTGAGCGGAACCGCTCAAGGACTTACACGTCTTTTCGACGTTTTGCGGATTCTAGCATAGCACACGCCAATTTCCGCCAGTGCGACGGCATGGCATCTTTCTTATTTATCAGGCGTGTTGTCGCTGGACAACACGCCTAAGACAGCGCGCCTATAGGTCTCAAGGGAATCAGGAGCACCCCGACGCGCCGGGCGCCGCTTTACAGGTTGCCGTCGAGGAACGCGGTGAGTTGCGACTTCGACAGTGCGCCGACCTTCTGCGCGGCGACAGCGCCGTTCTTGAAGAGGATCAGCGTGGGGATGCCGCGCACGCCGAACTTGACCGGCGTCGATTGATGTTCGTCGACGTTGATCTTGGCGATCTGCAGGCGATCGGCGTAATCCTTGGCGACTTCGTCGAGGATCGGCGCGATCATCTTGCAGGGACCGCACCATTCAGCCCAGAAATCGAGCAGCACGGGTTTATCGGATTTCACGACGTCCTGTTCGAACGATGCGTCGCTAATATGCTTGATTGATTCGCTCATTGTATGAATACCTCTATCGGTTCGAGGCCCGCCTGAATTGCTCGCCACGATACGTCAAAATCTAGGGAAACTTCCATTCGCTTTGCCGCAACCGGAGCCTTGCCGGCACACCCCTGAAAAGGTCGAAAGACCCTGTCCGGAATGTGTGGAAAGCTCGCGCTTGCGGGTCATCCGTATGGCAGTTTAGCTTAATTCGCTATGCGTTGCCGGTGGTGATAGTACTCATCAAGGGCAGTGGGGCCAATGGCCGCCGGTGCCGTGTCACCCCGTTTTAACAACCGCGACGCAGTCTATCTGGAGACAGGCAGCGCAAACTCAAGTACCCGAACGCGTACTGCCGGGCTGCTGCCTATATAGTGCGAAGCGCCTGATTCGGCGCGTCGATGTCGGTTTGGCCGTATTAACAGTCGCGCGACGGCCCAAGCGGTGATAGAATGTTTCGTGACGGGCCTCCTCGCATGGAGGGATGGTCAACCTGGTCAGGTCGGGAACGAAGCAGCCACAGCCGTTTTCCACCAGTGCCGAGGGTCAGGCTCGTCACCTTCCTTTTTTTTGTCCGCATTTTCGTCGCATTTTCGTCAGTAGCACCTCCCATCTCCTGTTTTGCCTTAGGCATGCCTCACAGGCGCTGCAGCGGCATTCCCCGCGCGCTTCATCTATTTTTTTCTATCGGTCCGTTAGCCAGTTTCAATGAAGCGGCAACACGCGTTCGTGCGCCGTCTCGATTCGGTTTTGCGCGCCATCGTTACTGATACAATTTCCGGATGACCTATCAAGTTCTCGCACGCAAATGGCGGCCGAAGGATTTCGCTTCGCTCGTCGGACAGGAGCACGTGGTGCGCGCGCTCACGCACGCGCTCGACGGTGGCCGTCTGCATCACGCCTATCTGTTTACCGGCACCCGCGGCGTCGGTAAGACCACGCTGTCGCGCATCTTCGCCAAGGCGCTGAATTGCGAAACCGGCGTGACCTCCACGCCGTGCGGCGTGTGCCGCGCGTGCCGCGAAATCGATGAGGGCCGCTTTGTCGATTATGTCGAGATGGACGCGGCGAGTAACCGCGGTGTCGACGAAATGGCGGCGCTGCTGGAGCGCGCGGTTTACGCACCGGTCGACGCGCGCTTCAAGGTCTACATGATCGACGAAGTGCACATGCTGACCAACCACGCCTTCAACGCGATGTTGAAGACGCTGGAAGAGCCGCCTTCGCACGTCAAATTCATTCTTGCTACTACCGATCCGCAGAAGATTCCGGTCACGGTGCTGTCGCGCTGTCTGCAGTTCAACTTGAAGCAGATGCCGGCCGGGCACATCGTGTCGCATCTCGAGCACATTCTCGGTGAAGAGAAGGTGCCGTTCGACGCCCAGGCATTGCGCCTGCTCGCGCGCGCGGCCGACGGCTCGATGCGCGACGCGCTCTCGCTCACCGATCAGGCGATCGCCTATTCGGCCAATCAGGTGAATGAAGAAGCGGTGCGCGGCATGCTCGGCGCGCTCGATCAAAGCTATCTGATTCGACTGCTCGACGCGCTGGCCGATGGCGACGGCGCCGCCGTGCTGGCGGTCGCGGACGAGATGGCGTTGCGCAGCCTGTCGTTTTCGACGGCGTTGCAGGATCTGGCGAGCCTGTTGCACCGAATCGCGTGGGCGCAGTTCGCGCCGTCGTCGGTGTTGGACGAGTGGCCGGAAGCGGGGGAGCTGCGTCGTTTCGCCGAAGCGTTGAGCGCCGAGCAGGTGCAGTTGTTCTATCAGATTGCGACCATCGGCCGTAGCGAACTGGGTCTCGCGCCCGACGAATATGCCGGTTTTACGATGACGCTGCTGCGCATGCTGGCGTTCGAACCGGCGCCCATCGGCGGTGGCGGCGCGACTGCCGCGCGTCCGGCAGGGCCGGCGGGGGTGGGTGGCGCTAAACGCGCTGGCTCGCCGGCGGTCGCTGCGCAACAGGCGGTGGCGCCGTCGCGTGCGGTTGAAGCTGCTGCTGCCGTGCCGGTACGCTCGCCTAATCCGCTGGCGGAAACGAAGCCCGCCACGGCCGATTCGCGGCACCTGGCGTCGGCGGGGGCTGCTGAAAATGCTGACACGCCGAAGGCATCTACTGGTGAAGCAGCAATCGTTTCCAGGTCCGTAGCTGTATCCGAATCGGCCTCTGGCGAAGCGAGCGCGGCGCCTGCGCCCAAGGCGGCCGACGTCATCGTCGCACCGGCTTTAGCGCCGTGGCAGGAAGAGGCTTCCGCCGAACCGATTCCGAGCGATCCGATGTCGGCACCTACGGACGCGAGCGCGCCCCGAGGGGCCCCGATGCCCGAAGCAACGCCCCTGGCGTCGGCAGTCGTGACGACCGAACCGATCGCAGCACCGAAAGTAGCGACCGCGCCGGCTTTGGCACCGTGGGACGACGCACCCACCGAGCCAGTCCCGAATGAATCACCCGCTGCGGCCGCTTCTCAGGAATCGGCGCCCGCGTCTTCGCTCGCTGCTCCGGCCGCAGCCGCGTTCGCACAGGCAGAAGAGGCCGCACCCGCGCCGGCATCGCAAGAATCGCCGCCCGCGGCCAACATTCCGCTCCGCCGTGCAGGCGGCGCGGCCGACGCGCTCAATGTATTGCGCAGCGCCGGCTTGAAAGTGTCGTCGGACCGTGGCCGCGCCACGGCGGCAGCCACCGCCAAGCCGGCAGCAGCCCCGGCTACGCCGAAGCCTGCCGCACCGCGCGTTGTCGTCAATGTGCCGACGCCGGGCGCGCCGCAACAAGACGCAGCTGCGGGCGCGCGTGCGCCGTCGGCGCAGGCCCAGGAGCAGACCGGCTCGTCGAGCGCGCCGTGGGACGACATGCCGCCCGACGAATACATGCCGCTCACGGCAGCGGACGAGGGCTACTACGGCCTGCCGGACGACAACTACGTGCCGGTGTTCGACAGCGGACCCGACGACGTCCGCGTAAACGCGGCGCCTGCGTCCACACCTGCACCAGCGGTCGACAAGCGGCCGTTGCCGCCCGCCGTGCCGCTCGATCCGCTGGGTTTTCAGGGCGACTGGCCCGCGCTCGCCGTCGACCTGCCGCTCAAGGGTATTTCGTATCAACTCGCGTTCAACAGCGAACTGATGGCACTCGAAGGCGGCACGCTCAAACTGAACGTGCCGGTGCCCCAGTACGCGGAAGCCTCGCAGGTCGCTAAACTGAAAGCCGCGCTCGCTGACAGGCTCGGCCAGACCGTCGACGTATTGGTCGAAGTCGGCCCGGCGCGCCGCACGGCGGCCGCGCACGACGCCGCCATGCGCGCCCAGCGCCAGCAGGAAGCGGAGCGCGAAATCGGCGCCGATCCGTTCGTGCAGTCGCTGATCCGCGAGTTCGGCGCGAGCATCGTGCCCGGCTCGATTCGGCCGATTACGCAGGACGCCGGCCCGAACGGCGCGCCGTCCGTCCACTGATTCGCCGCGCCCTGTGGCGCACCCGATTTCCGGATTTCACGCTATCAAGAAGGAGCATGTCCATGATGAAAGGCCAACTCGCCGGGCTGATGAAGCAGGCCCAGCAGATGCAGGAAAACATGAAGAAGATGCAGGAGCAGCTTGCATTGATCGAAGTCGAGGGGCAGTCGGGCGCCGGTCTCGTCAAGGTGACGATGACCTGCAAGAACGACGTGCGCCGCGTGTCGATCGATCCGAGCCTGCTCGCCGACGACAAGGACATGCTGGAAGACCTGGTCGCCGCTGCGTTCAACGACGCCGTGCGCAAGGCCGAAGCCACCGCTCAGGAAAAGATGGGCGGTATGACTTCGGGTCTGCCGTTGCCGCCGGGCTTCAAGCTGCCGTTCTGAGCGACGTCGCTGCAAGAAGAAGGAGAAGGACTCACGCCGCTGCGTTGACCGCGGCGTGATAACCGCATCGCCACCCGCGTACCGGACCCTACCAGGCAACACCCACTTCGACACCGCCGATCCGCATGAAACAACCTTCCGCCTTGTCGGCGCTCGTCGAAGCGCTGCGCGTGCTGCCCGGTGTCGGGCCTAAGTCCGCGCAACGCATGGCGTACCACCTGATGCAGCACGACCGCGACGGCGCCGAAAAACTCGGCCGCTCGTTGCTGTTCGCGACTGAACATCTGCAGCACTGCGAGAAGTGCAACACCTTTACCGAAGCGCAGATCTGCGAGGTCTGTCTCGACGAGGAGCGCGATCCGGCGCTGTTGTGCGTCGTCGAGACGCCCGCCGACCAGATCATGCTCGAACAGACGATGACCTATCGCGGCCTCTATTTCGTTCTGATGGGGCGGCTCAGTCCGCTCGACGGCATCGGTCCGAAGGAAATCCATTTCGACCGGCTGGTCAAACGCGCTTCGGACGGCATCGTCAAGGAAGTTGTGCTCGCAACCAATTTCACCAATGAAGGCGAGGCCACCGCGCATTACCTCGGGCAGACGCTCAAGGCGCGCGGTCTTGCCGTGACGCGCCTCGCGCGCGGCGTGCCGGTGGGCGGTGAACTCGAGTATGTCGACGCCGGCACCATCGCCCGTGCGATGCTCGACCGGCGCTCGATGTAGCGCGACGTCACGGAAAGCGCCACGTCGCGGCGCCTGCCATGTCTGAGCGAGCCGCGCGAGACCGGTCCGCATCGCCTCGCGCCGCGCGCCGCCTTGGCAAGAACAGAACACAGAGGAGACACATGAGCGTCAACCCCGATCCCAGCGCCACCGCCACGCCGAAAGGCCCGCTTGCCGGCGTCAAGGTGCTCGAACTCGGCACGCTGATCGCCGGCCCGTTCGCCGCGCGCTTTCTCGGCGAGTTTGGCGCCGACGTCATCAAGATCGAAGATCCCAAAGGCGGCGACCCGCTGCGCAAGTGGCGCAAGCTCTATCCGGAAGTCGGTGGCACGTCGCTGTGGTGGGCCGTTCAGGCGCGCAACAAGAAATCCGTCACGATCAATCTGAAAGCCGAGGAGGGCAAGGAGATCGTGCGGCGTCTGGCGAAAGAAGCCGATATCGTCGTCGAAAATTTCCGGCCGGGTTTGTTGGAGAAGCTCGGTCTCGGTTATGACGTCTTGTCGGCGGAGAACCCGGGGCTCGTGATGGTGCGTCTGTCCGGCTATGGCCAGAGCGGGCCGTATCGCGACCGGCCTGGATTCGGAGCGATCGCCGAATCGATGGGCGGTTTGCGCCACATCACCGGCTACCCGGATTTGCCGCCGCCGCGCATCGGCATTTCGATCGGCGATTCGATTGCCGCGCTGCACGGCGTAATCGGCGCATTGATGGCGCTGCATCACAAGCAGGTGAACGGCGGCAAAGGGCAGGTCGTCGACGTCGCGCTGTACGAGGCGGTCTTCAACATGATGGAGAGCGTGGTGCCGGAGTACGGCGTGTACGGCATGGTGCGCGAGCGTACCGGCGCGTCGCTGCCGGGCATCGTGCCGTCGAACACATATCCTTGCCGCGACGGCAGCATCGTGATCGGCGGCAATAGCGACCCGATCTTCAGGCGCTTGATGATCGCCATCGAACGAGAAGATCTGGCGAACGATCCCGCGTTGGCGCACAACGACGGCCGCGTGCCGCGCACGCAGGAAATCGACGGTGCGATCGCTGCGTGGCTCGCCACGCGCACCATCGACGAGGCGCTCGCCGTGCTGAACGCCGCCGACGTGCCGGTCGGCCGTATTTACAGCGTCGCGGACATGTTCACCGATCCGCAATTCATGGCGCGCCAGATGATCCAGCGCTTCAGGTGGCAGGACGGTCAGGAAATCACGCTTCCCGCGGTGACGCCGAAGCTCTCGGAAACACCCGGCGAAACGCGCTGGCTAGGCCCGGAACTGGGTGAACATACCGATGAAGTCCTGCAATCGCTAGGTTATGATTCTGACCACATTGCAAGGTTGCGTGCGCAACTGATTGTGTAAGTGAGCGCGCTGCAAAAAAGACAACAAAAGTTTGGAGACAACAGACCATGCAACGCAGAACCTTCCTCGCCGGTACCGCCGCACTCGCGGGCGCCACGTTCGCTGCCACGCCGCTCGCCTTCGCGCAGGGCAAACCTGAAACCACCAAGGTGGCGATCGCCGTCGGCGGCAAGAATCTGTTCTATTACTTGCCGCTCACGATTGCCGAGCGCCGCAATTACTTCAAGGACGAAGGGCTCGACGTCGAAATCTCGGATTTCGCCGGCGGCTCGCAAGCGCTGAAGGCGGCAGTGGGCGGCAGTGCGGATGTGGTCTCCGGCGCGTTCGAACACACCTTGCTGCTGCAGGCGCAAAAGCAGGCGTTCCGCGAATTCGTGCTGCAAGGGCGTGCGCCGCAGATCGTACTCGCGGTCTCGAAGAAGGCGATGCCGAACTATAAGTCGATCGCCGATCTGAAGGGCAAGAAAATCGGCGTGACCGCGCCGGGTTCGTCGACCTCGATCATGGCGAGTTTCGTGCTGGCGAAAGCCGGGCTGACCGCGAAAGACGTCGCGTTCATCGGTGTGGGCGCAGGGGCGGGGGCGATCGCGGCGCTGCAGTCGGGCCAGATCGACGCCATCGCCAATCTCGACCCGGTGATGACGAAGCTCGAACGCAGCGGCGAGATTCGCGTCGTATCGGACACGCGGACCTTGGCCGACACGCGCAGCGTGTTTGGCGGCGACATGCCGGCGGGGTGCCTGTACGCGTCGCAGAGCTTCATCACGAAGAATCCGAACACCACCCAGGCGCTGACCAATGCGATGGTGCGCGCACTCAAGTGGTTGCAAACGGCGACCGGCAGCGCGCTGATCGACACGGTGCCGGAAGGCTATCTGCTCGGCGACCGCGCGGTGTATCTGGACGCGTGGCAGCACGTGAAGGAAGCGATGTCTCCGGATGGCCTGATGCCCGCCGACGGCCCGGCCACGTCGCTGAAGACCTTGCAGGCATTCGATCCGAACGTGCAGGGCAAGCCGATCGATTTGTCGAAGACGTGGACCAACGACTTCGTCAAGAAAGCACTGGCGACGGTCAAGGCCTGAGCGCCGTAAGTGTGGAGCCGGGGGCGGTACGTGCCGCGCTTGCCTCAACCATCGCCGTCATGACGGCATGACAAACCGAAACCGATCTTCGAAGCGAGTCGAACGATGACCGTTGCCGCCCTGGCGCTCGACAACATCACCTGCACGTTCGCTGCGCGGGACAACCGCGCGCAGCGCTATACGGCGGTCAAGGACACGACCTTGCGCATCGCGCCGGGCGAATTCGTCTCGGTGGTCGGCCCGACCGGTTGCGGCAAATCCACCTTGCTGAACGTCGGCGCGGGTTTGCTGGGGCCGTCGTCGGGCACGGTCAGTGTATTCGGCGAGCCGCTCAAGGGGATCAACCGGCGCGCCGGCTATATGTTCCAGGCTGACGCACTGATGCCGTGGCGCTCGGCCATCGACAACGTGATGGCCGGCCTGGCATTCCGCGGCGTGCCGCCGGCCGAAGCGCGCAGCAAAGCCGACGAATGGTTGAAGCGCGTGGGCCTCGGCGGTTTCGGCGACCGCTATCCGCATCAACTGTCGGGCGGCATGCGCAAGCGCGTCGCGATGGCACAGACGCTGATCCTCGATCCGGACATCATCCTGATGGACGAGCCGTTTTCCGCGCTCGATATCCAGACGCGTCAGTTGATGGAGAACGAGTTGCTCGACCTGTGGGCCGCCAAACGCAAAGCGGTGCTATTCATCACGCACGATCTCGACGAAGCGATCTCGATGTCCGACCGCGTGGTGGTGCTGTCGGCGGGGCCGGGCACGCATCCGATCGGCGAATTCACGATCGATCTGCCGCGTCCGCGCGACGTCGCCGAGATCCGCGCGCATCCGCGTTTCGTCGAATTGCATGCGCAGATCTGGAGCGTGCTGCGCGATGAGGTGCTCAAGGGCTACCAGCAGCAACTGACGGCCGTTTAATCGCGGCTCACGGTCGGGTCTCGCAGTTGGGTGACACATTTGCGTCTTGCTGTTGCGTTCGCAAGTTACGTTCGGCAGTAGCGTCGATCAATCGTCTAAGGCAAACCGAGTCATGTGGAAGACGTTACGCCCGAACCGGGCGAACCTGGTGATCTGGCAGTGGCTGCTGCTCGTACTGTGCTTCGTGCTCTGGTACGTGCTGACCAGTCCGACACTGCTGCCGCCGTTCTATTTCGACGACCCGAACAAGGCCGCGTTCTTCTTCGGCGAGCCGCAGAACGTACTGCAGCGCATCTGGGAGTGGTTCACGGGCGGCGAAATCTATCTGCACCTGTGGATCACCCTCGTCGAAACGGTGCTCGCGTTCGCGCTCGGCACCGCGCTCGGACTCGGCGTCGGTCTGTGGCTTGCGCTGTCGCCGCTCGCGAGCGCGCTATTCGATCCCTATATCAAGGCGGCCAACTCGATGCCGCGGGTGATTCTTGCGCCGATCTTCGGCGTGTGGTTTGGCCTCGGCATCTGGTCGAAGGTGGCGCTAGGCGTCACGCTGGTGTTCTTTATCGTGTTCTTTAACGTCTACCAGGGCGTGAAGGAAGTGAGCCCGGTTGTGCTCGCCAACGCGCGTATGCTCGGCGCCAACCGCAAGCAGTTGCTGCGTTTCGTCTATCTGCCAAGCGCGATGAGCTGGGTGTTTTCGAGCTTGCATACATCGGTGGGCCTGGCGTTCGTCGGCTCGGTGGTGGGGGAATATCTCGGCTCGGCGCGCGGCGTCGGCTATCTGATTCTGCAAGCCGAGGGCACTTTCGATATCAATACCGTGTTCGCCGGCATTCTGGTGTTGACGGCGTTCGCGCTGATTCTCGATGCCATCGTCGGGCTGGGCGAGCGGCGGCTGATGAAGTGGCAGCCAAAGTCGGGTGATACGGAAAAGCTGTAGGCACACGAGCGCTGGGCGCAGCAAAAACGGCGCGCGGTTTTAAAACCTCGCGCCGTTTTCATTTGTCGCTCGATGAAGCGCACGTTGAGCGCGCGACGGCTAACGGTTAAGGCGTAATCACTACCTTCCCGATCACGCGCCGCTCGGCCATGTCGCGCAACGCGCGGCCGGTGTCTTCGAGCGAATAACGTTCCGATACATAGGGCTTGAGCTTGCCTTCGCCAATCCAGCCGGTCATTTGCTGGAACGCGGCGTGATTGTGCTGCGGCTCGCGTTTCGCAAAGTCTCCCCAGAACACACCGACCAGACTTGCGCCTTTGAGCAGCGTCAGGTTGAGCGGCAACTTCGGGATCTCGCCATTTGCAAAGCCGACCACCAGATAACGACCGCGCCAGCCGATGCTGCGAAACGCCGGTTCCGCATACACGCCGCCGACCGGATCGTAGATCACGTCCGGACCCTTGCCATCGGTCAGCGCCTTGATGCGCTCGCGCAGATCTTCGGTGCTGTAGTTGATGGTCGCGTCCGCGCCATGCTTCACGCAGGTGGCGAGCTTCTCGTCGCTCGACGCCGCCGCGATCACGCGCGCACCGAGCGCCTTGCCGATCTCGACCGCGGCAAGCCCGACGCCGCCCGCCGCGCCCAACACCAGCATCGTTTCACCGGCCTTCAACTGGCCGCGGTCGACCACTGCGTGATGCGACGTGCCATAGGCGAGCGTGAACGCGGCGGCCAGTTCGAATTCGACGCCGTCCGCCAGCGGCACGCACGCCTCGACAGGCGCCAGGGCCTGCTCGGCAAACCCGCCTGAGCCGGTGAACGCGACCACCCGCGAGCCCGGCCTGAACTGCGTCACCCCGGCGCCGACCGCGCGCACGACGCCCGCGACTTCCGAGCCGGGCGTAAAGGGCAGGGGCGGTTTGAACTGGTACTTGTTCTCGATGATCAGCACATCGGGAAAGTTGACCGCCGCCGCTTTGACGTCGATCACGACGTGGCCGGGTGGCGGCTCGAGGTCAGGCAGATTTTCGACGACCAGGCTCTCCGGCGGCCCGTATTGATTGCAGCGAATCGCGCGCATCGTGTCTCCATATCGATCAGGGTTCCCCAAGGGACTTCCTTCGGGGCATCGCAACTATTCTGAGTGTAAAACAATCAGCACGACCGTGCGTTTTTATTGCTCGAAGCCGGCTGCCTGTGCGCTCGATACCCGTCGCCGCGAGGCCCGGCGCGCGCGCTTTGCATGGGATGCGCGCAGCGCCTGCCGTGTCGTTCGCGTGCCTTCTTTCCTCGGTTACAATCGCCGCATGCGAATCCTACTCAGCAATGACGACGGCTATCTGGCGCCAGGCCTTGCGGCGCTTTACGAAGCGCTCAAGCCGATCGCGGACGTCACCGTGATGGCCCCCGAGCAGAACTGCAGCGGCGCGTCGAATTCCTTGACGCTGTCGCGCCCGCTTTCGGTGCTGCGCTCGGCGAACGGCTTCTACTACGTCAACGGCACGCCAACCGATTCGGTGCACATCGCGCTGACCGGTATGCTGGACCACACGCCCGACCTCGTCGTCTCAGGCATCAACAACGGCCAGAACATGGGCGAAGACACGCTCTATTCGGGTACCGTCGCCGCCGCCACCGAAGGCATCATGTTCGGTGTGCCGGCCATCGCCTTTTCGCTGGTCGACAAAGACTGGGTGCACCTCGAAGATGCTGCGCGCGTGGCCGCCGAGATCGTCGCGCACTACCTCGAGCACCCGTTGCCGGGGCATCCGCTTCTGAACGTCAATATTCCGAACCTGCCGTATGAGCAAATCGGCGGCTGGCATATCACGCGTCTTGGCAAGCGGCATCCGTCGCAGCCGGTGATCCGCCAGACCAACCCGCGCGGCGAACCGATCTACTGGATCGGTCCGTCTGGCAGCGCGCGCGACGCGAGCGAAGGCACCGATTTTCACGCCGTCGCCAACGGCCTGGTGTCGATCACGCCGTTGCAACTCGACCTGACCCACACGCAGATGCTGCCCGCGGCGCGCGACTGGGCGCGCGCCGGCAGCGGCACCTCATGACCAGCGAGCGCGCAAAGCGCTTTCCGCTCGGCCTCGAGGACCTGGTGCGCGAACCGCGCCGGACTGAAGGACGTCCGGGCGAAATGCGCGCGGCGGCACTCGCCGCGAGCGCGGCGCTGAACGCACGCCAGCAACCGGCGAAGAACCCGGCACCTGGCTCCGCGGGGAAAATCCAGGCGAAGCCGCCGGCGAGGGCACAGGCCCAAGCGCAGGCGCCGTCGCTTGCAAAGCCGCAAGAAAAGCCGCAAGCGAAGGCGTCGGCGAGCCCGCCGGTCAATGCCCAAGCCAAGTCGCAAGCCAAACCACCCGCAACAGCCGTCGCGCAAAGTGCGGCGGTGCGCGCCGCGCCAAAACCGGCGCCGGTGAACAAGCCAGTGGCCAAACTCAACGAGCGGACCGCCGTGCCGAATGTCGCGTTGAACGGCGCTTTGGCACTGACTTCGGAACGGGTTCGCGAACGGATGGTCGAACGGCTGCGTGCGAACGGTGTGACCGATCAGCGCGTGTTGAACGCGATGTCGGTGGTGCCGCGTCACATGTTCGTCGACCCGGGCCTCGCGGCCCAGGCCTATGAAGATGCCGCGCTGCCGATCGGCCATCACCAGACGATTTCCAAGCCCTCTGTGGTCGCGCGGATGATCGAACTGGCGGCCGCCGGCCGCGCATTGAACAACGTGCTCGAAATCGGCACAGGTTGCGGCTATCAGGCAGCGGTACTGAGCCAGGTCGCGCGGGATGTTTATTCGATCGAGCGCATCAAGCCGCTATCCGAGCGCGCGAAGACAAACTTGCGTCCGCTGCGCATTCCGAACATTCGGCTGCACTACGGCGATGGCCGTCTGGGGCTGCCGTCGGCAGCGCCGTTCGATGCGATCGTGATCGCCGCGGCCGGACTCGACGTACCGCAAGCATTACTTGAACAACTCGCGATCGGCGGCCGTCTGGTCGCGCCGGTCGGCTCGCAGGAAGGCCAGAACCAGGTGCTGACCCTGGTCGAACGCCTCGGACCCGCGCAGTGGCGCGAGTCGCGGCTTGATCGCGTTTTCTTTGTACCCTTAAAATCCGGAGTGATTTGACACCGATGAGTATGTTGCGCGCGATGCAAAGAACCAGACTGACTACCCCCATGACCGTAACCCAGCGTAGCGTGTGCGTGCTCGCCTTGTCCCTGTTGATGTCGGCCTGTGCGACCCGCTTCGATCAGGCGCCGGTCGTCGACCGTTCCGGCAGCGGTGCGCTCGGCACGCAAGCCGCGCAACAGCCGGCCGTGCCGCTCGGACCGCCGCCGCCGGGCTACTACCGCGTGAAGCCGGGCGATACGCTGTACCGGATCGCGTTGGAGAACGGTCAGAACTACCGCGATATCTCGACGTGGAACAATCTCACGAACCCGAATCAGATTGAAGTCGATCAGTTGCTGCGCGTCGTGCCGCCGGGTGCGAACACCGCCGCCCTGACGCCGGGCGTGTCGACGGCGCCGATCGGCGGTGGCGCGGTGCAGAGCGCGCCGCTTGGCAGCACGCCACCGTCGGGCGGTGCCGCAGCAGGCGTCGCGGCACCGCCGATCTATGGTTCGGGTGCGAACAACGCGTCGCTGACGGCACCGGCCAACCCGGCTGGCGCGAGCGATTCGAGCACCGGCGCGTCCGGCAACGTTGCGTTCGCATGGCCGGTGCGGGGGCCGATGCTCGGCACGTTCAACGATTCGACCAACAAGGGCATCAATATCGGTGGCGCGGCTGGCGATCCAGTTAAGGCTTCGGCGGATGGACGCGTGGTTTATGCCGGAAATGGGCTGCGTGGTTACGGTAATCTCATTATCATCAAGCATGATGCAACTTATCTCACGGCGTACGCACACAACCGCTCTTTGATGGTAAAAGAGGGGGATGCGGTGACCAAAGGGCAGAAGATCGCCGAGATGGGCAATAGCGATTCCGACCGCGTGATGTTGCATTTCGAAGTTCGCCGGCAGGGTAAACCTGTCGACCCACTGAAGTATTTGCCGCCGCAATAAGCGATACGACCATGCCGAAATCGAAGCGCCGCCTGCCGCAAGCCGAGTCTGAGACGATTAGCCGCGTCACGTCCGCTTCGGTGGAGGAGGGCGGCGCTTCGGAAGCGGAAGACGAGATCGTCGAGGAGCGCGATCTCGACGAACGCCAGGGCAGCATGGAAGAAGCTGGCGAGGCCCGCGAAGGCGCGAGCGAAGCGCCGCCCGACGTAGACGATTTCCGCGCGTTGCTGCAAGCCGAGCTGACGGCCGACACGATTCAGCATTACCTGAACCGCATCAGCGTCAAGCCGCTTCTGACCGTCGAGGAAGAGCAGAAGTATTCGCGCCTGGCGAAGGCGGGCGAGTTCGAAGCGCGGCAAGTGATGATCGAACGTAATCTGCGGCTCGTCGTCAGCATCGCGAAGGGGTACCTGAACCGCGGCGTGCCGCTGCTCGATCTGATCGAAGAGGGCAACCTCGGCCTGATGCACGCCATCGAGAAATTCGATCCCACGCGTGGCTTCCGTTTCTCCACGTATGCCACCTGGTGGATCCGCCAGAGCATCGAGCGCGCGATCATGAACCAGGCGCGCACGGTGCGTTTGCCGGTGCACGTGATCCGTGAGCTCAACCAGGTGCTGCGCGCAAAGCGCCATCTGGAAAAGAATTCGATGAATTCCGGCGAAGCAGCCGAGCGCCGCGACGCCAGCATCGACGACATCGCCTATCTGACCGGCAAGACCACCGACGAAGTCACCGACATTCTCGCGCTGAACGAACACACCGCATCGCTCGATGCGCCGCTCGATCTCGACCCGGCGAGCAGCCTGCTCGATCTGCTGTCCGACGACCAAAGCCAGTCGCCGGACGCCGAAGTGCAGCATCGCGAGCTGGAAACGCTTACACGCGCATGGCTCGCGCGCCTGTCGGACAAACATCGTCATGTGATCGAGCGCCGCTTCGGGCTGAACCACATCGAGCCCGCCACGCTTGAAGAGCTGGCCGACGAAATGGGCCTCACGCGCGAGCGTGTACGCCAGATCCAACAGGAAGCGCTGGTGCGGCTAAAGCGCTTCTTTGCCTCCAACGGTGTTCGGAAGGACGCCGTTCTATAACCTGATGACACCGATTCTTGTTTTCGACATCGAGACGATTCCCGATGTCGCCGGCATTCGCCGCCTCGAAGATCTGCCTGCCACGCTGAGCGACGCCGAAGTCGCCGAGCACGCTTTTGCGGCGCGCCGCGAAAAGACCGGCAGCGATTTCCTGCCGCACCACCTGCAACGGATCGCGGCGATTTCCTGTGTGTTCCGCGACCACAACGGCTTCCGCGTGCGCTCGCTCGGCACGCTGGAAGACGGCGAGGCGGCGCTCGTGCAGTCGTTTTATCGCGTGATCGAAAAGTACACGCCGCAGCTCGTGTCGTGGAACGGCGGCGGATTCGACCTGCCGGTGCTGAACTACCGCGCGCTGGTCAACGGCATTCCGGCCTCCCGTTTCTGGGACCTCGGCGAGGACGACCGCGAGTTCAAGTGGAACAACTACATCAGCCGGTATCACGCGCGTCACACCGATCTGATGGACGTGCTGGCGATGTATCAGGCGCGCGCCAACGCGCCCCTCGACGCGCTCGCCAAGATGTGCGGCTTCCCCGGCAAGATGGGGATGGACGGCAGCCAGGTGTGGCACGCGTACCAGCAAGGGCGCATCGAGGAAATCCGCAATTATTGCGAGACCGACGTCGTCAATACGTACCTGCTGTATTGCCGCTTCCAGCTGATCCGCGGCGCGTTTTCGGCCGAAGAGTATGCTGACGAGATCAACCTGGTCAAGAATGCGTTAGCGCTGGAAACGGCGCCGCAATGGGCGGAGTATCTGGCCGCATTCGATCAATAGGTCGCAGTATTGTGATAACGAAGCGGTTCGCCGCACGCGAATCGGCTACGGCGCGGGTAGGCAGGCGCTAGCCGCCGCAGCTGCGCCAAATCGTTGGCGACAGCGGCGCTTCGTCTACAATCTCGCCTTTCCCCAAGTTTGTCAGGAAGTCGCAGGTGTCCCGAACTGCCCCCCACCGTCGCTCGCCCAAGCACCAGAAGGCGCCCGCTCCGGTCAAAGCGCACGTCATTACCGGCAATGAGCCGATCATCGAAATCGTTTCGCTCGATATGGAAGCGCGCGGCGTGGGCCGCATCGAGAGCGAAGACGGCACGCCCGGCAAGGTGATTTTTGTCGAAGGCGCGTTGCCCGGCGAACGTGTCAGCTACTCGACGCATCGCAGCAAGCCGAAATTCGAGCAGGCCGAGGTTGTCCAGGTGTTCCGCGAAAGCGTGCTTCGCACCAAACCGAAATGCACCTACTTCGATATCTGCGGCGGTTGTTCGATGCAGCATCTCGACATCCGCGCCCAGATCGCCGTCAAGCAGCGCGTGCTCGAAGACAATTTCCAGCATCTGGCGAAGCTGCGCCCGGAGACGGTGTTCCGGCCCATTCACGGGCCGGCCTGGGGTTACCGCTACCGCGCGCGTCTGGCTGTGCGTTATCTGCCGGAAAAGGGCGGCATGCGGATCGGCTTCCACGAGAAGAAGAGCAGCTACATCGCCGATATGAAGACCTGCGAGGTGCTGCCGCCGCACATTTCGGCGATGCTGATGCCGCTGCGTTTCATGGTCCGCAAGCTGTCGATTTACGATCGTATGCCGCAAATCGAGCTCGCGGTCGGCTCCTCGGTCACCGCGCTGGTGCTGCGCAATCTCGCGCCGATCACCGCCGCCGACGAGCAGGTGCTGCGCGATTTCGCGGACGAACACAAGATCCAGTGGTGGTTGCAGCCGGGCGGTCCTGACACGGTCACGCCGTTCTATCCGCTCGACATGCAGCTCGACTACACGCTGCCGGAATTCAACATCCGGATGCCGTTCAAGCCGACCGATTTCACCCAGGTGAATCACGCCATCAATCGCGTGCTGGTGAGCCGCGCGCTGCGTCTGCTCGCCCCGGCCAGCACCGACCGCGTGCTCGATCTGTTCTGCGGAATCGGCAACTTCACGCTGCCGCTCGCGCGGATTTCGAAGGAAGTGGTGGGCATCGAAGGCAGTGACGTGCTGACTTCGCGTGCGCTTGCCAATGCCGAGCTGAACGGCGTAGCGGGCCATACGTCGTTTGCTTGCCGCAACCTGTTCGAAGTCACCGCCGACGACATGCGCGCGCTCGGCCATTTCGACAAGTTCCTCATCGACCCGCCGCGCGAAGGCGCGCTGGCCGTCGCCAAGGCACTCGCGGAGATCGCGCAGAGCGGCAATGGGCCGCTGCCCAGGCGGATCGTCTACGTGTCGTGCAACCCGGCGACGCTCGCACGCGATTCAGGTCTGCTGGTGCATGAGGCCGGCTATCGGCTGGTAGGCGCGGGCGTGGTGAACATGTTCCCGCATACGTCGCATGTGGAGTCGATTGCGATGTTCGAGCGGGACTGAGCGCACCTGCCTGATATCCGCTTGTGATGCATAGCTGGCGATGCTGTCCAAACAAAAACGCCACGACCGAAGTCGTGGCGTTTTTGTTTGCAGCGGATTCTCAGTGCGTGGTGCGGCTTAGAACTGCCACCACGACTTTTCCTTACCCGGCCTTGCATGGCCCGTGATGTACGGGCTGTCGGGGAAGGTGCCTGCCAGAATGCGCTTCGTGTCGTCGGCCAGTTGCGGCTGATTCAGCTTCTCGTACGAGAGCATCATGATGTGCAGTGCGTCTTCGATAGCCGGCGCGTTTTTGTATTCCCTCAACGCCAGTTGCGCGCGGTTGATCGCGGCGACGTAGGCGCCACGGCGGTAGTAATAATCCGCCGCGTGGACTTCGTGCGACGCCAGCGCGTTCACGATATAGCGCATGCGTTGCGCGGCGTCCGGCGCATACTTGCTGTTCGGGTACTTGTCGACCACGACCTTGAACGCGTCATACGACTCGCGCAGCGACTTCGGATCGCGCTCGCTCATGTCCTGGCCGGAGAAGCGGCCGAACAGACCGAGGTCGTCGTTGAAGTGGATCATGCCTTTCAGGTAGTAGGCGTAGGCGATGTCCGGGTGATCCGGGTGCAACTGGATGAAGCGGTCGATCGCCTGGTCGGCGGCGGCGTTTTCGTTATCTTTCCAGTTGCAATACGCGACGTTGATCTGCGCTTGCTGGGCAAAGTGGCCGAACGGATCGCGGCCTTCGAGCATCTCGAAATACTTGGCGCACTTGCCGAAATCACCACCGGTCAGAGCGTCGTTCGCCTCCGTATATAATTTGTTGTTGTTCCACGTAGCCGTCTCGTCGGTTTTTTCCGGCAGGCCGTGACAAGCCGCAATAATGGCGACGGCTGCGGCGCACGCAATGTATCCGGCCACTTTCCGGGCCGCCTTCTTGATGGCCGCCAAATTGAGCGCCGTTTTAGTGATGGTGTTCAAGGCTCGCATTTTCCAGTCTAGCTTTACGTCCAGGTGACCCAGACTCAATGACCCGCTCAAATACTCCAGGCGCCGCAACCGGTGCCGGGAATAGCAACAAAGATTATAGCGTAAGCGCTGACCCCTCCGACGCGTTGGGCGTCGATTCACTCGACGACGATCTCGGCAGCGACGCGCTCGCCGCCGTCGGCCCGCAAAGCAGGGTGCCGACGGTGGCGAGCCGTGTGGCGGACGAGTCGCCGCGCAGCGTCGTCGTGCCCGACGAACTGGCCGGCGAACGGCTCGACAAGGTGCTCGCCCGGGTCTTTCCGGAGTTTTCACGTAACCGGCTGCAAAGCTGGATCGAGTCGGAGCGGGTGCGCATCGACGGCAAGCCGGCGAAGATCCGCCAGCCGGTGCCGCTTGGCGCGACCATCGAGCTCGTGCCCGATCTGCTGCCGGAGCAGCTCGCGTTCACACCCGAGCCGGTGCCGCTCGAGATTGTCTACGAGGACGACACGCTCGTGGTCATCAACAAGCCGGCTGGCATGGTCGTGCATCCGGCCGCCGGCAACTGGAGCGGCACCGTTCTGAACGGTCTGCTGTACCGCTATGGCGACGCTGCGGCCGGCCTGCCGCGTGCGGGTATCGTCCATCGGCTCGATAAGGAAACGTCCGGTCTGATGGTGGTGGCGCGCACGCTCGAGGCGCAGACCGATCTGGTGCGCCAGCTCCAGGCACGCACGGTGAAGCGCCGCTATCTCGCGCTGGTGTGGGGCAACATGCCCGAAGAGGGCACCATCGACGCGCCGATCGGCCGCGATCCGCGCGAACGCACGCGCATGGCGGTGGTGACGAGCGCATCGGGCAAAGCGGCACGCACGCATTTCCGGCGCGTGGACACCGCGATCTGGCAGCGTCAGCCGGTCACCGCGATTCATTGCGATCTGGAAACCGGCCGCACCCATCAGATTCGCGTGCATTGCGCGCACATCGGCCATCCGCTGCTCGGCGATCCGGTTTATGGGCGCGCGCGCGGCAAGCGCTCGGTGACGCCGTTGCCAGACGGTTTCGCACGCCAGGCGCTGCATGCGTGGCGCCTCGGCCTGATCCACCCGCAAACCGGCCGCACCATGCAATGGCGTGCCGATGCACCGGAAGACATGCAGGTGCTGTCGGCGGCGCTCGGCCTCGGGCGTGACGACGCGGGCGAGTTCGACGAGACATACTACGAGGAAGACGATTACGACGCCTCGCCGGGCGACGCCTCGCCGGGCGACGCTTCGCTGGACGACTACGCCGACGAAGACGAAGCACACGGTGGCGGCGATTACGACGAAGGCGACGAAGACGACAATCGCGCCGAGCACGACGAACCCAACGAGGACGGTCACGCATGAGCTTGCCCGCGCTGAGCTTTGCCGATGTCGTGCAACCGGCATGGAACGTGTCGCCACGGGTGCGTGCGCTCGTCACCACGCGCAACGGCGGCGTGAGCGAGCCGCCGTTCGGCCGCTGGCAGGATGGCGTGGACCAGCCCGGCGGCCTGAATCTGGGGATGAAAGCGGGCGACGATCCCGCCGCGGTCGCAACCAATCGCGCGCGGCTGCTGAGTCTGGCAGGCGTAGGCGAGGCCGCGTGGCTCGAACAGATTCACGGCGCCGGCATCGTGCGGGCTGAAGATGCGCTTGCTCAGGCTCACGCCAGCGGCGCGCCGACACGAGCGGACGCCAGTGTCACCGATCGGGCCGGCACGGTGTGTGTCGTGATGGTCGCCGATTGCATGCCGGTGCTGTTATGCGACGAAGCAGGGCGTGCGGTCGGTGCGGCCCATGCCGGCTGGCGTGGCCTGGCAGCGGGCATCGTCGAACAAACCGCAGAGCGCGTCGCCGGTCTCGCCGGCGTGGAGGCCGCATCGTTGCACGCCTATCTCGGCCCGGCGATCGGGCCGGGCGCCTTCGAGGTGGGTGCAGATGTGCGTGACGCCTTCATGAATGGCGTGGACGGCGCGCAACGCGAGGCCACCGCGGATGCATTCGTTACGCATCCGCAAAACCCGGGCAAATATCTTGCCGATCTCGCGGCGCTGGCGCGTTTGCGCTTGCAGCGGCTCGGCGTCACGCGCATTGTCGGCGGCGATCTGTGCACGGTCACGCAACATGAGCGTTTCTATTCCTATCGCCGCGATCGCGAGACTGGGCGCATGGCCGCGCTGATCTGGCTGGACGATCAGGCGCAGACGATCGCGGAATAGGCTGACCGCTCCGGCGCCCGCTACGGTGGGCGCGACGCCTTCCAGCGAGCACGCGTATGAGGGTTTATTCGGGGGCGCGGCACGCTTTTTTGCTGCGCTGCCGGAATTCGCCGCGCAGGCATAAATCTGCCGCCGGAAATGTTCGTTTGCGAACGGCAAAATGTACATAAACCCATGCATTATGGGCGTTTTTTCGCTTGCGCCGGCACTTGTCAACTCAGGTCCCAAAAGCGCGATCTACCACACAGGGAAAACGATAATTAAAAAACTATCGCACTGCGGCAAAATCGGGAACAAGCATTGACATGCCTTGCGATGGGGAGCAAGAATGTTCCTCACAGCTCCTCGTACATGGGACAGGGCGTGACGAGGTCGCGAGCAATCGCCCACGTGCGCATGAACCTGCCTCTCAACCCGTCCGCAAGGACTTACCGGTCAAAAGCAGGTATGGCAGCTTCACATTCTTCAACCTCCCCCAACACTGACTCCTCGACGGAGCACACGCAGCAGGCTAGTACGAGCGGCGCAACGCCGGCCGCAGGCATGCAGCAGTTACTCGACGCCTGGACGAACGCGTGGCGTTCGCTCGGCGCGTCGCCAGGCGGCAATGGCATGCCTTTCCCGATGCCGCAGATGCCACAGATGCCGCACATGGGCTTGCCGCAGATGCCGTCGTTTCCGGGCATGCCCGACTTCAGCAAACTGGCTGCGGGATCCCTGCCGCCAATGCCTTCATTCGCCGGACTCAATGTTCCGGGCGCCGCGATTCCAACGGAGCGTCTGCAAAAACTGCAAGCCGATTATTCGCGCGAGGCGATGGAGTTGATCCAGCAGGCGGCCACTTCCACGACGAAAGCCCCCGAACTCAAGGACCGCCGCTTCAGTTCCGACGCGTGGAGCGCGGCGCCCGCCTACGCATTTACCGCGGCGTGGTATCTGTTGAACGCGCGCTATCTGCAGGAAATGGTCGACGCGCTCGAAACGGAACCGAAGATGCGCGAGCGCGTCCGTTTCGCCGTTCAGCAATGGACCGCGGCGGCGTCGCCCAGCAACTTCTTCGCATTGAATCCGGAAGCGCAAAAGACCTTGGTGGATAGCCAGGGCGAGAGCTTGCGGCAGGGCGTGATGAATCTGCTGGGCGACCTGCAGCGCGGCAAGATTTCGCAGACGGACGAATCGCGTTTCGTGGTCGGCGAAAATCTCGCGACTACCGAAGGCTCGGTCGTGTTCGAGAACGACCTGATGCAGTTGATCCAGTACAAGCCGCGCACGGCCACCGTGCGTGAGCGGCCGCTGCTGATCGTGCCGCCTTGCATCAACAAGTTCTACATTCTCGATCTGCAGCCGGAGAACTCGCTGGTCGCGCACGGGCTCGATTCGGGTCATCAGGTGTTCCTGATTTCGTGGCGTAATGCGGATGCATCGGTCGCCAGCAAGACGTGGGACGACTACATCGGCGAGGGCGTCCTCGAGGCGATCGACACGGTCAGCAAGATCAGCGGCCGCGAGCAGATCAACACGCTGGGTTTCTGCGTGGGCGGCACCATGCTGGCCACGGCGCTGGCGGTGGCGGCAGCGCGCGGCCAGCATCCGGCCGCGTCGATGACCTTGCTCACCGCAATGCTCGACTTCTCCGACACGGGCGTGCTCGACGTGTTCGTCGACGAGGCGCATGTGCAGATGCGCGAGCAGACCATCGGCGGCAAGAACGGCAGCGTTCCCGGCTTGATGCGCGGCATCGAATTCGCCAACACCTTCTCGTTCCTGCGGCCGAACGATCTGGTGTGGAACTACGTCGTCGACAATTACCTCAAGGGGCGCACGCCGGTGCCGTTCGATCTGCTGTACTGGAACAGCGATTCGACCAGTCTGCCGGGCCCGATGTATGTCTGGTATCTGCGTAACACGTATCTCGAGAATCGTCTGCGCGAGCCGGGTGCGTTGACCACCTGCGGCGAGCCGATCGACCTCTCGAAGATCGATGTGCCCACCTTCATCTACGGTTCACGCGAAGACCATATCGTGCCGTGGCAAACCGCCTATGCGTCGGTGCCGCTGCTCACCGGGCCGCTGAAGTTCGTGCTCGGCGCGTCGGGTCATATCGCAGGGGTGATCAATCCGCCGGCGAAGAAAAAGCGCAACTACTGGACCCTGGAAGGCGACGTCAGGACGTTGCCGGAAAGTCCGGACGAATGGCTCGACCAGGCGGCCGAAGTGCCTGGCAGCTGGTGGCCCGAATGGACCACGTGGCTCGACCAGTATGGCGGCAAGAAGGTGAAGCCGCGCACCGAAGCCGGCTCCGCGGAATTCCCGGTGATCGAGCCCGCGCCTGGGCGGTATGTGCGGCAACGGGAGTAGGCTGTAGCGCGCCTGAAGGCGCGGATCGTTTGGCGGTATGAATGCGCGTCCGGATAGGCAAGGGCGCATGAGCAACAAGATTTTTAACTTGACGGGCTGCGGCGGATTCGGCCGAGGTGCCCGGAGGACATGGAAATGACTGATGTTGTGATCGTATCGGCCGCCCGTACGGCAGTTGGCAAATTCGGTGGGGCGCTGGCGAAGATCGCCGCGCCCGAACTCGGCGCGACGGTGATTCGCGCCGTGCTCGAACGGTCTGGTCTGAAGCCTGAGCAGGTCAGCGAAGTTATCCTGGGGCAGGTGCTGACGGCAGGTTCGGGCCAGAACCCGGCGCGTCAGTCGCTGATCAAGGCGGGGCTGCCAACGGCCGTGCCCGGCATGACGATCAACGTGGTGTGCGGCTCGGGCCTGAAGGCTGTGATGCTGGCGGCCAACGCGATCATCGCGGGCGATGCCGACATCGTGATTGCCGGTGGTCAGGAAAACATGAGCGCGGCGCCGCACGTGCTGCCGGGCTCGCGCGACGGTTTCCGCATGGGCGACGCGAAGCTGATCGACTCGATGATCGTCGACGGCCTGTGGGACGTCTACAACCAGTACCACATGGGCGTGACGGCGGAGAACGTCGCCAAGGAATACGGCATTACGCGCGAGCAGCAGGACGCGTTCGCGGCGCTGTCGCAGAACAAGGCGGAAGCCGCGCAGAAGTCGGGCCGCTTCAACGACGAAATCGTGCCGGTCGAGATTCCGCAACGCAAGGGCGAGCCGCTGCGTTTCGCAACCGACGAGTTCGTGCGTCACGGCGTGACGGCTGAATCGCTGGCGGGTCTGAAGCCGGCTTTCTCGAAGGAAGGCACGGTCACGGCGGCCAACGCGTCGGGCCTGAACGACGGCGCGGCGGCCGTGCTGGTGATGTCGGCGAAGAAGGCCGAAGCGCTCGGCCTCACGCCGCTCGCGCGCATCAAGGCTTATGCCACCTCGGGTCTGGATCCGAAGGTGATGGGCATGGGCCCGGTTCCTGCGTCGCGCCGCTGTCTCGAGCGCGCGGGCTGGACGCCGGCCGATCTCGACCTGATGGAAATCAACGAAGCGTTCGCTGCGCAGGCGGTAGCCGTGAATCAGCAGATGGGCTGGGACGCGTCGAAGATCAACGTGAACGGCGGCGCGATTGCGATCGGCCACCCGATCGGCGCGTCCGGTTGCCGGATTCTCGTCACGCTGCTGCACGAAATGCAGAAGCGCGATGCGAAGAAGGGTCTGGCGTCGTTGTGTATCGGCGGCGGCATGGGCGTGGCGCTGGCGCTCGAGCGCGCTTGACGAGCCTCAAATCCGAGCCTCAAATCCGAGCCTCGAGCAGGCTCAAGTGGGCTCGGTAGGTTTTAGCAGGCGCTAAAGCAGGGTTGCCGCGCGTCACCTGGCAACAGGTGGTGCGCGGCGAGCAATGGCCTCGTCGGCCGGTCGCCCGGCGGCAGTGGAGATGATCCACCAGGCGAGGGAAGAGGCAGCCGGTCGGCGCCTCGAAAACGAAAAACGGAGTGTAGTTTATGACACAGCGAATTGCGTACGTAACGGGCGGGATGGGCGGTATCGGCACGAGCATTTGCCAACGGCTGCACAAAGAGGGTTTCAAGGTCGTTGCAGGTTGTGGCCCGAACTCGCCGCGCCGCGTGAAGTGGCTCGAAGAGCAGAAGGCGCTCGGCTACGATTTCATTGCGTCCGAAGGCAATGTCGGTGACTGGGAATCGACCAAGGCGGCGTTCGACAAGGTCAAGGCCGAAGTCGGCGAGATCGATGTACTGGTGAACAACGCCGGGATTACGCGCGACGTCGTGTTCCGCAAGATGACACACGAAGACTGGACGGCGGTGATCGACACTAACCTGACCAGCCTGTTCAACGTCACCAAGCAGGTGATCGACGGCATGGTCGAGCGCGGCTTCGGGCGAGTCATCAACATTTCGTCGGTGAATGGCCAGAAGGGCCAGTTCGGCCAGACCAACTACTCGACCGCGAAGGCCGGCATTCACGGCTTCACGATGTCGCTGGCGCAGGAAGTGGCCACCAAAGGCGTGACGGTGAACACCGTGTCGCCGGGCTACATTGGTACGGATATGGTCAAGTCGATCCGCCCGGATGTGCTGGAAAAGATCGTCGCGACGATTCCGGTGCGCCGTCTCG
This sequence comes from Paraburkholderia sp. GAS348, assembly GCF_050434205.1. Lineage (NCBI taxonomy): Bacteria > Pseudomonadati > Pseudomonadota > Betaproteobacteria > Burkholderiales > Burkholderiaceae > Paraburkholderia > Paraburkholderia sp. GAS348. The sequence goes on along the minus strand of NZ_JBNPVT010000002.1, from coordinate 293,946 downwards.
GCCAGCCGGGTGAAATCGGTTCGATCGTGGCATGGCTCGCCTCGGACGAATCGGGTTTCTCCACGGGCGCGGATTTTTCGCTGAATGGCGGTTTGCATATGGGCTGAGTCATCGGCGCGCCGCTCACAAGGCGGCGTGCTTCTGCTCAGATGGTTCCGGCGGCGTCTCGACTGTGCGATTGCCCGATTGCGCAGTCGGTATGACGCCGTTTCCGCGCTCAACTTGCGCTCAAAGGCGTTACATGACTACTACTACAAAGAAAACAGCCGAACGATTGATCAAGAAGTATCCGAATCGTCGACTCTACGATACCGAGACAAGCACGTACATCACGCTGACGGACGTTAAGCAGCTCGTGCTGGATCAGGAGGATTTCAAGGTCATCGATGCGAAGAGCAACGAGGATCTGACGCGCGCCATCCTGTTGCAGATCATTCTCGAAGAGGAAAGCGGCGGCTTGCCGATGTTTTCGTCGTCGATGCTGTCGCAGATCATCCGTTTCTACGGCCATGCGATGCAGGGCATGATGGGCACGTATCTGGAAAAGAACATCCAGGCCTTCATCGACATTCAGGCGAAGCTCGCCGACCAGTCGAAGAACCTGTACGAAGGCAAGGCGATGAACCCCGAAGTCTGGTCGCAGTTCATGAACATGCAGGCGCCGATGATGCAGGGCATGATGACCAGCTATATCGAGCAGTCGAAGAACATGTTCGTGCAGATGCAGGAGCAGATGCAGAACCAGGCGAAATCGATGTTCGCCACCTTCCCGTTCACGCCGGGTGGCCCGGTGAATGCGGCCGGCGCGCCGGTCACGCCGGCTACTAATCCGCAAAGCAACCCGGAACCGGAGAAGAAGTAACCCGCAGCACGGCGCCGACGCGACGAGCGCGTCTTGGCGAGTCCGCCTCACGGACCGTGGCGGCGGCCGGGTGTGCACGTCGCGCCGGGCGGTGCCGGGTGCGACCCCGGTGGCCCGCGCGCCGGGCGCAAGCGGACGGTCGCGGGCACGGTACAATCGCGGGTTGCGTGCGCTTGTCGCGGGGCGCGGATCTCATGATCCTGTCACCTCTTAGCCCTTGCCGCACCGTCCCCATTTGCCGCTGTCGCCACCGCTGTATGTCCGCCCCATCTATGTCGCAGACCCGTTTTCCTATCTCGCCTACGCCTTCGATTCCGAGGGCCGGATTTGTCAGCCTTGGTTGACCGTAAGATTCGCAAAAGCAGCTTAGGCGTCGTTCTCGCATGAGCCAGCTGTTTCTTGCGCCCATGGAAGGGCTTGCGGACTACGTATTGCGCGACGTGCTGACCAGCACGGGCGGATTCGACGGGTGCGTGTCCGAATTCGTCAGGGTGACGGGCTCGGTGCTTCCCGAGCGAGTCTACGAGAGGGATACGCCCGAAGTCCTTCACGGAGGCCGTACACCCAGCGGCACGCCGATGGTGATCCAGTTGCTCGGCAGCGACCCTGAATGGATGGCGCTGAATGCGGCCCAGGCGGCTAGTTTGTCGCCGCATGGACTCGATCTGAACTTCGGTTGTCCCGCCAAAGTCGTCAACCGGCACGGTGGCGGCGCGATGCTGCTGGCTCACCCTGAGCAGCTGAACCGGATCGTTTCGTCCGTTCGCGCCGCGGTGGCCGCCGACATCGCCGTAACAGCAAAAATGCGGCTCGGCGTGTCCGATACCGCGCTCGCGATCGACTGCGCCACGGCGCTAGCGGAAGGTGGCGCGGCCTCGATCGTCGTGCATGCCAGAACGCGTGACCATGGCTACCGGCCGCCGGCCCACTGGGAGTGGATCGCGCGGATCGACGCCGCCGTGGACGTGCCGGTCATTGCCAACGGAGAAGTCTGGACGGTGGACGACTGGGAGCGGTGCAGGGCGGTCAGCGGCTGCGCTGACGTGATGATCGGGCGCGGCGCCGTGTCGGATCCTTTCCTGGCCTTGCGCATACGCGGGCTGATGGACCGGACGCCTTCCGGCGAGGAATGGCCGGCCGTGCTGGGGCAGCTCGCCGGCTACCTGAAAAAACTGCAAGCCCGTGTCGCGGGGCGCCATGAGCACGGACGCGTCAAAATGTGGCTCAGCTATCTGAAGCGGACGTGGCCGCAGGCCGCCGAGCTGCATGCAGCTATCCGGCGCCTGCATGATTCGCGCGAAATTCTTGAAGTGATCCAGCGCGCCCCGGCACTCAACGACTTGATACCGGCATATCAATGCGCGGCCGTCGGCCTGCCCGGTCCGGCAACGCCTCGCCACTTGACCGGCTGCACGGTCGTCGGCGCGGTACAATAAAGGGTTGCGTGCGCGGGACACTGTCCGGGCTGTGGGCTTTATGATTTATGGCCAACGGACCCATGAGCCTTGCCGCACCGTCCCCATTTGTCGCATCGTCACCGCTATACGCCGGACCCATCTATGTCGCAGACCATTTCCTCCGCCGTGCCGACCCCTTCGACTCCGAAGGTCGGATTCGTCAGCCTCGGCTGCCCTAAAGCGCTAGTCGATTCCGAACAGATCATTACGCAGCTGCGCGCCGAGGGATACGAGATCTCCGGCACGTACGACGGCGCGGACCTCGTCGTCGTCAACACTTGCGGCTTCATCGACGAAGCGGTGCAGGAAAGCCTCGACGCGATCGGTGAAGCGCTCAGCGAAAACGGCAAGGTGATCGTCACGGGCTGCCTGGGTGCCAAGCAGAGTGCGAGCGGCTCGAACCTGATCGAAGAAGTGCATCCGAAGGTGCTGGCCGTGACTGGCCCGCATGCGCTCGGCGAAGTGATGCAGGCGGTCCACAATCATCTGCCGAAGCCGCACGATCCGTTCATCGATCTGGTGCCGGCTGCCGGCGTGAAGCTCACGCCGCGCCACTATGCGTACCTGAAAATTTCCGAAGGCTGCAACCACCGCTGCACGTTCTGCATCATCCCGTCGATGCGCGGCGACCTCGTGTCGCGCCCGGTCGCCGAAGTGATGCTCGAAGCGGAGAACCTGTTCAAGTCCGGCGTGAAAGAACTGCTGGTGATTTCGCAGGACACGAGCGCCTATGGCGTCGACGTCAAATACCGCACCGGTTTCTGGAACGGCAAGCCGATCAAGACGCGCATGACCGATCTGGTCGGCGCGCTCGGCGAACTCGCGGCGCAATACGGCGCATGGGTGCGCTTGCATTACGTGTATCCGTATCCGAGCGTCGATGAAGTCATTCCGATGATGGCCGAAGGTCCGTTCAAGGGCCACGTGCTGCCGTATCTGGATGTGCCGTTCCAGCACGCGCATCCAGAAGTGCTGAAGCGCATGAAGCGTCCGGCCAACGCCGAGAAAGTGATGGAGCGCGTGAAGGCGTGGCGCGAAATATGTCCCGATCTGACGATCCGCAGCACGTTCATCGCCGGCTTCCCGGGCGAGACTGAAGAGCAATTCCAGACGCTGCTCGATTTCATCCGCGAGGCGGAACTGGATCGGGTCGGCTGCTTTGCTTACTCGCCAGTCGAAGGCGCGAGCGCCAACGAACTCGACGGCGCATTGCCCGACGAAGTGCGCGAAGAACGCCGCGCGCGTTTCATGGAAGTGGCCGAAGAAGTGTCGGCCAAACGGATCGCGAAGAAGGTCGGCAAGACGCTGAAAGTGCTGGTCGACGAGATCAATGCCGACGGCGGCATCGGCCGCACGGCGGCGGATGCGCCCGAGATCGACGGCGTCGTGTATATCGCACCGGCCACCAAGGCGTCCAAGCGTTACAAGGTCGGCGATTTCGTCTCGGTGAAGATCACCGGCGCCGACGGCCACGACCTGTGGGGCGAGGTCTAAGCGATGACGGTGAGCATGGCTGACGCGCCAGACGGCCGGCCTTCGGCAGCCCGGCCCGCGGACCGCCGCCCCCCGGCAGCCCGGCGCCCGGAAGGCCGCCCCCCGGAAGGCCGGCCCCCGGCAGCCCGGCGCCCGGAAATCCTCGCGCTCGGCGAGGCAATGATCGAGTTCAACCAGTCGGCTAAAGATCAGCCGAACTAAGCGGCGCGTTATGCGAACGTGGCTGCGGCCCTGTCCACGCAAGGTTACGGCGCGGTTGCGCCGATCCCTTCGCGGGCGACGGTCGAACATAGTCTGGGCGGCTGATCACAACGCGCAGCGAGGCGCGCCCCGCAGCCCGGCAAGGCAGATTCATCTTGAGACACGAAAGAGAGGAGCGAGCGATGCAACGGGACGTAGTGGTGGTAAGCGGTGTGCGGACGGCAATCGGTGCTTTTGGCGGCAGTCTGAAGGATTTTCCGCCGACGGATCTTGGCGCACGTGTCGTGCGTGAAGCGCTGGCGCGCGCGAACGTGTCGGGCGACGAGGTCGGACACGTGGTGTTCGGCAACGTCGTGCATACCGAACCGAAAGACATGTATCTGGCCCGCGTGGCGGCGATCAACGGCGGTGTCGCGCAACATGCGCCCGCGTTGACGGTCAACCGCCTGTGCGGCTCGGGCCTGCAGGCCATCGTCTCGGCCGCGCAAAGCGTGCTGCTCGGCGACGCCGACATCGCGATCGGCGGCGGCGCGGAAAACATGAGCCGCGCGCCGTATTCCATGCCGGCTGCGCGCTTCGGTCAGCGCATGGGCGATGCGCGCCTTGTCGACATGCTGGTCGGCGCGCTGAACGACCCGTTCCAGCAGATCCATATGGGCGTGACGGCGGAGAACGTCGCGCGCAAATACGAGATCTCGCGCGAAACGCAGGATGCGCTCGCGCTCGAATCGCATCGGCGCGCGGCCAACGCGATTGCGAATGGCTACTTCAAGGACCAGATCCTGCCGATCACGATTCCGTCGAAGAAGGGCGACGTCGTGTTCGATACGGATGAGCACGCGCGCATGAACGCAACGGCGGAAGACTTCTCCAAGTTGAAGCCGGTGTTCGCGAAGGAAAACGGCACGGTGACAGCCGGTAACGCGTCGGGCATCAACGATGCCGCCGCGGCGGTCGTGCTGATGGAGCGCAGCGTCGCTGAAAAGCGCGGCATCAAGCCGCTGGCACGGCTGGTTTCGTACGCGCATGCTGGCGTCGATCCGGCCTACATGGGCATCGGCCCGGTGCCGGCGACGCGCAAGGCGCTCGAGCGCGCCGGCCTGACGGTCGCCGATCTGGATGTGATCGAAGCGAACGAGGCGTTTGCCGCTCAGGCGTGCGCGGTCAGCAAGGAACTCGGCTTCGATCCGGCCAAGGTCAATCCGAACGGCTCGGGCATTTCGCTCGGCCACCCGATCGGCGCGACCGGCGCACTGATCACCGTCAAGGCGCTGTATGAATTGCAGCGGGTCGGCGGCCGCTATGCGCTCGTGACGATGTGTATCGGCGGCGGGCAGGGCATCGCGGCGATCTTCGAGCGGATCTGAGGCCGAGGCGGGGCAACGCGACGCAGCGCAGCACGCCGGCTTTCCCCGCTGCACGAAGCTAGGCAGCAAGCAGGTAGCAAACCAGTATCGAGCAGTATCGGGCAATAAGGAAAGAACGGATGCAGGAATCGAAAGCGATGAAGGGTGCGATGCGTCAGCGCGGTTGGGCAGTTCCCCGGAGGGACTTCCTTCGGGGCGTAGTGGGCGCGGCCGCATTGCTGTGTGCCGGCGCCGGGGCTCTGCTGCCCACGCAGGGGTGGGCGGAAAGCGACGCAGTGAAGCAACTGGCGGCGCCTCCGCCGATTCAGTTGCCGCTCAAGCCGAGCCCCGAATTCGCGAAGTTTCCGCGCTACGCCGGCATGCTGGGCGCGCGTCAGATCGTGCTGCGGCTCGGCGCGAAAACCGGCGACCCCGCCGACGATTCCGCCGGCGTGCACGGCGAGTATCAGTACACCGATACCGGCGAGGTGATCCTGATCGCGGGCGACCGCGACGGCGATACGCTCGAAGTCGAGGAATCGAACGACGGCACGCATATCACCGGCAACTGGGTGGGCAAGTTTGCCGCCGACGGTTCGGTGGCGGGCGACCGGATGAACGTCGATGATTCGGACCCGCAGCCGTTCGATCTGAAACCACTGGCAGCGGGGCAGGCCGTGCCGGCTGCGTCAGCGGGTGCCAGTGCGGCGGCCGGTAAGGCGGCCGCCGCGCCGCAGCCGTCCGCCGGCAGCGCTGCAGCGCCCGCCTCGGCGACGAGCAGCGGTCACGCCGTCGGTGGAGTTAGCAATCTGCAAATCGGCGAATGAAGCCTACATACACCATGACCCAATCCAAACTCAAACGCGGCCTGCAAACCCGCATCGTGCGTGCCGAAGATCAGCTCACACCAGGCTTCGAGTCGTTCTCGATGCCGGTCACGCGCGCTTCGACGGTCGTATTCCCCGATCTCGCGACGATGCGCGCGCTCGACTGGAAAAACGACGCGCAATGGCGCTATGGCCTGCACGCCACGCCGACTTCGCTCGCACTGGCGCAGCGGCTTGCCACCATCGAAGGTGGCAATCACGCGTTGTTGCAGCCTTCGGGGTTATCGTCGATTTCGAACGTGTACTTCGGCCTCGTGAAGGCCGGCGACGACGTGCTGATTCCCGATAATGTCTACTCGCCGAACCGCGATCACGGCGACTGGCTGGCACGCGATTTCGGTATTGCCGCGCGCTACTACGATCCGATGATCGGTGCGGGGATCGCGGATCTGATCCAGCCGAATACGCGCCTGATCTGGATCGAGGCACCAGGTTCGGTCACGATGGAAGTGCCCGACGTGCCCGCCATCACCGCGGTGGCGCGCGCGCGCAACGTCGTCACGGCAATCGACAATACCTGGTCCGCGGGGCTTGGTTTCCGGCCGTTCGAGCACGGCGTCGATATCTCGGTGCAGGCGTTGACCAAGTACCAGTCGGGTGGCGGCGACGTGCTGATGGGCGCGACGATCACCGTCGATCGCGAGTTGCATCTGAAGCTGAAGGCGGCGCGCATGCGCATGGGTATCGGCGTGTCGTCGGATGACTGTTCGCTGATTCTGCGCAGTCTGCCGACCATGCAACTGCGCTTCGAACAGCATGACCGCGCGGCGCTCGGCCTCGCCACCTGGCTGAAGACCCGTCCGGAAATCGCCGCGGTCTTGCACCCGGCATTTCCCGACTGTCCGGGGCATGAGTTTTTCAAACGCGACTTTACGGGGGCGGGCGGACTGTTCTCAGTGGTGTTCGACGCACGTTACAGCGCGGCGCAAATCGACACGTTCTGCGAGTCGCTCGAGCTGTTTTCGCTCGGCTGGAGCTGGGGCGGCGCGCACAGTCTCGCAATGCCGTACGACGTCGCCTCGATGCGCACGGAAGGTCAATGGCCGTACCGCGGTACGCTGGTGCGGTTCTATATCGGTCTGGAAGCGGAGGCCGATTTGCGCGCGGATATCGAACAGTGTCTGGTGGCGCTGGGTTAAGCGCCTGAGCGCCGATTGCGGATTGCTGAAGGCAGATTGCTGAAGGTTGGATAAGCCCATTGGGACGCGTTTCCGATGGGCTTTTTTCTTGTCAAGACAGCCAGTAAGCCTAACCATTCGGCCGAATGGTCGTCCCCGGATCTCGACGCTACGATGGTGCACATCCCGACTAACGGTTACTGCGCAATGGTGAGCTTCGATGAATCTATTTTTCTGAATGTTGCTGAATCTTGGCGTGCCGATTGTCGGCCCGATCTTTACGCTAGCGCTCGTCGCACCCACGCACGGCTGGCGCGTCGCGAAGACGTTGATCGCCGTATCGGTGAAAGACGGCCAACTGTTCTGGTGTGCGATCGGGCTATGTGCGGCCGCGGTTTATGAAGCGGTGACCGCGCTGGAGCGCGGAAGTGGCGCGGCGCCGACCTTGGCGTTCGCCATTGTTGGATTTTGCATGCTGGCGTTTTCCTGTTCCAATATCGTGATGTCGGCCTCGGTCAATGCACATCATGACCGGGCGGCTCCAATCGCCTGCAATAGGCAGACACCGTTCGTTTCCGGTTCATTGTCGCCCGTAGCAATCGGCGCTTCGATTTTTACAACGTCCGTCGCTGCAGTTCTGTTTGCAATCCTACACGTGTGCTTGATTTAGTTTTTTTAGATAGCGCAGCAATTATACTGGTCAGCTTACGGGAGGAACTCATGCACAAACTATTTGCGTTTCTGGAATCTGACGAAAATTTCGCTCGTGTTGTGAAGTGGACGAACGTCGTGGTAGGCACCGTTGGGATCTGCATGTTGGGCGTGTTCCTGATAGCGTTTCTGAACAAGTAACCCTCGTGCCAGCGCTGGCCACCGTTGCGCAGGCCAGCGCAAATTTAAGACTTCAGAACAACCGCAGCAACCCATCCAGCCCAACGTGGTTGAACGCCACGCTGGCTGCTTCGCGCACCACTGGCTTCGCGCGGAATGCTACGGAAAGTCCCGCAGCGGCCATCATTTTCAGATCGTTCGAACCATCACCCATCGCAATCGCGCGGGTCGGCGCGATGCCCAGTTGGGCGCACGTCTCGCGAAGTGTGCGTGCTTTGACGTCGGCGCTGACGATCTCGCCGATTACATTGCCGGTCAACTTGCCATCAACGATTTCGAGCGTGTTCGCGAGCGTGAAATCGAGGCCGAGCCGGGCCTTCAGTTTTTCGGTGAAGAACGTGAATCCGCCGGACACCAGCAGCGTTTTCAACCCTGCCGCTTTCGCGCCGGCCAGCATCTGTTCGGCGCCCGGCGAGAGTTGCAGCCGCTCTTCATAAACGCGTTCGAGCGCGCCGGCGTCGAGTCCCTTGAGCAGCGCCACGCGGCGCGTCAGACTCTCGTTGAAGTCCTTGATTTCGCCGCGCATCGACGCTTCGGTGATCGCGGCGACTTCGGCTTTCAAGCCGCAGAAGTCGGCGATTTCATCAATGCATTCGATCGTGATCAGCGTCGAATCCATGTCCATCGCGACGAGCCCAAAGTCACGCAGCTGGCGGCCGGCTTCGACAAACGCGTAGTCCAGTTGATGCGTGCCGCAATAGACCTCGAGGTCGGCGCGTTGCGCAATGTTCGCCTCGGCGATGCGAATCGCGTTCGCGTCGACGACGGCGGCGTGCGAACCACGGGCGAGCGCAACGAGCGTTTTGTGATGGTCGGCGGAAAGGGGCGCGGTGCTTTGGATGACGAGGTTCATGGACGACGCATTGACGCAGAAAAGGGCGGCCGCGCGGCGCGCGCGGAAAACTCCGCCATTGTAACGGTTCGGCGGCACGCAGCCGGTCGGGCAGCCTGCAACCGGATAGCCGGCAAGCCGCTAGCAGACGAAGGAGCAGCGGACGACAGCTGGCCAGGCGTTCCGCCAGCAACCCGCCGCGTGCTTCGTCAGGCAATCCGCAGTGCAATCATCAGGTGCCCGCGTCATACTGGCGCTTCGAACGACGCCCCGCAGCCCATCGAGCCTGTCGATCCCGCCGCGCCTGTGAGGCGGCGTGTGCCACACCGCACGCGGCACCCATTGGCACCAGCGACGAGGCGCGCCACCACGGAGACAAGTCATGCCCCCCGCGACCGCCAGCGACGCGCTCACCCTTGCGCGCGACTTCGATCTGCGCCATCTGAGCCCTGCGTTCTATGCCGATCCGTACCCGGTCTACCATGCGCTGCGCGCCCACGAGCCGGTCAAACGCATGCCGGACGGTTCGCTGTTTCTGACGCGTTTTCGCGACGTGCAGGCGGTCTACCGCGACCCGAAAACGTTCAGTTCCGACAAGGCCGTCGAATTCAAGCCGAAGTACGGCGACTCGCCGCTCTACGCGCATCACACCACCAGTCTCGTCTTCAACGATCCGCCGCGTCACACGCGGGTTCGCAAACTGATCGCCGGCGCGCTGACGGCGCGCGCGATCGCGGCCATGGAGCCGGGGCTGATCCGCCTCGTCGATGGCTTGCTCGATGCTGCCGCGGCGCGTGGCCGGATCGATCTGATTGGCGAGTTCGCGTCGGCGATCCCGGTCGAAATCATCGGCAATCTGCTGGCTGTGCCGCACGCTGAGCGCGCGCCGTTGCGCGGCTGGTCGCTGGCGATACTTGGCGCGCTCGAACCCTCGCTGAACGAGGCGCAGCTCGAACGGGGAAACCGCGCGGTCAGCGAATTTGTCGACTATTTGCGCGCTCTGGTGGCGCAGCGCCGGCGTGAACCCGGCGATCCTCAGCATGACGTATTGACGCGCCTGATCCAGGGCGAGCAGGGAGAACAGGGCGGCGAGCAATTGTCGGAAGCCGAGCTTCTGCAAAACTGCATCTTCATTCTGAACGCCGGTCATGAGACCACCACGAATCTGATCGGCAACGGTCTCGTTACGCTCGCCGACTGGCCGGAGCAGCGCGCCGCATTACTGCGCGAGCCGTCGCTGATCGAATCGGCGATCGAAGAGTGTTTGCGATTCGAGAGCTCGAATCAGCTAGGCAACCGGATGGCAACTGTCGACACGGAAGTCGGCGGTGTCGCGGTGGCACGCGGTACGCCCGTCACGTTGTGCATCGGCGCGGCCAATCGCGATCCCGAACAGTTCGCAGATCCGGACCGCTTCGACATGCGCCGCGATCCGAACCGGCATCTGGCGTTCGGCTTCGGCATTCACCAGTGTGTGGGGTTGTCGCTTGCGCGACTCGAGGCGCGCATCGCCATCGGACGCTTCGTGCGGCGCTTTCCGGCATATCGGCTCGACGGCGAACCGACGCGCGGCGGACGCGTGCGGTTTCGCGGCTTCGCAGCGGTGCCGGTCGAACTCGAGCCGGCGAGCGCGGACTGACGCCGGCGGCCAGGCAAGGCCGCGACGCATGCCGCACAGACCGCATGCTTGCGCAACGCTCGGCCTCCGTATCTTTTGCCGACATGACGCAAGACTTACAGCCGATGCCGGTGGCAGCCAGCACGGCGCCGCGCCAGTCATAGCGCCAAAACCGTGGCACGCTTGCTGCTTCATCGAATGAAGGTCTGGGGCTCTGGAGAGCGCGCGATGGCACACATGATTTGGAAGGGCGCAATCAGCTTCGGCCTTGTCCACGTACCGGTGCAGTTGTATCCGGCGACTCAGTCGCAGAAAGTCGGCTTCAATCTGCTGGACAAGCGCACGATCGATCCGATCGGCTACAAGCAGATCAACAAGCGCACCGGCAAGGACGTGGCGCGCGAGAACATCGTGCGCGGCTTCGAGTACGAAAAGGACAAGTACGTCGTACTTTCGGACGAGGAGATTCGCGCGGCCAATCCCGAGTCGACGCAGACGGTCGATATCCTCGCATTCGTCGACGCACCGGACATTTCGTTCCTCTATCTCGACACGCCGTACTTTCTGACGCCCGATCGCAAGGGCGAAAAGGTGTACGCGCTGCTGCGCGAAGCAATGAAGGCATCGGGCAAGATCGGCGTGGCGAGCGTCGTGCTGCACAACAAGCAGCATCTCGCGGCGCTGATTCCGGTTGGGCAGATGCTCGCGTTGAACACCCTGCGCTGGGCCGGCGAGGTTCGCGACTTCGACGAATTCAAGCTGCCGCCCGAAAGTATGAAGGCAGCCGGCGTTACCGCGCGCGAACTCGACATGGCGAAAAAGCTGATCAGCGACATGAGCGACAAGTGGGATCCATCGCAGTATCACGACACATTCCACGACGACATCATGGCGCTGGTCGACCGAAAGATTCGCTCGGGTAAGACCGAGGAAATTACCGAAGTCGAGACGCCGCACGAATCGCGTCGATCCGCCGACATTCTTGATCTCTCCGACCTGCTCAAGCGCAGCCTTGGCCGCGGCAAAGCCAGGCCGGCGGCCGGTGCGCGCAAGCATGCAGTGGGTGATGACGACGAGGCCACCGATACCAATACCGAGCCAACTGCGCCAGCCCATAAGAAGCCGCGCTCGGCGCGCTCGGTGGGTACGCGCCGCAGCGGGGGCAGGAGCGGAGGCGCCAGTGCCAAGGCGGCGCCGGCTGCACGCAAACGGCGTGCGGCCGCCTGAGTGCTCATTTGATCGATAGCGCCGCGCTCGCTCGACCCACGACGAGGTCACCTCGATGAACGACAGGCTCGATCCCTACAACCGCAAGCGCCGCTTCGACGAAACACCGGAGCCGTCGGGGGCGGCTGCGCGTAAGCAAGCCGGCCGCGGGACGGCGGCGCGTGACGCGGCGCGCGCATCGAATGGAGCGCTGTCGTATGTGATCCAGGAGCACGACGCGCGGCGCTTGCATTACGACTTCCGGCTCGAACTGAACGGCACGTTACTGTCGTGGGCGGTGCCCAAGGGGCCGAGCCTCGACCCGTCGGTGAAACGGCTTGCGGTGCATGTGGAAGATCATCCTGTCGAATATGGCTCGTTCGAAGGCGAGATCCCGCCTGGCAACTACGGCGCGGGAACGGTGATCGTGTGGGACCGTGGCACGTGGGAGCCGGTCGGCGGCGCGGCGGAGGCGGCCAGATCGTATCAAGCGGGCAAGCTCAAATTCCGGCTCTTCGGCGAAAAGCTGCACGGCGGCTGGACGCTGGTACGCAGTCGTATGCGTGGCAGCGGCGACAAGGAGCAGTGGCTGCTGATCAAGGAGCGTGACGACGAAGCCCGCAAGGAGAGCGAATACGACGTCCTGAAGGAGCGCCCAGGCAGTGTGCTGGATGGCAGTGTGCCGACCGGCAGGGGCGCAGGGTCTACGAGGCGCGCGACGGGAAAGACCGCGAGCGGGTCTACACACGGGAGCGCAAGCGCAAAGAGGGTGGCGAGCACCACGCAGGCGTTTGCCGCATCCCCCTCGATCAAAGGCGCGCTCAAAGCCGCGTTGCCCGCTACCTTCAAGCCGCAACTGGCGACGCTCGTCGACGCCGCGCCACCTGGCGATGAATGGGTGTACGAAATCAAGTTCGACGGCTATCGCGTGCTGGTCCGCATCGATCGAAAGGCAAAGGGCCGCGCGGTCAAGGTGTTCACGCGCTCGGGCAACGATTGGACCGCGAAGTTCGGCAAGCAGGTGAAGGCGCTTGAACAACTCGACGTCGAAAGCGCGTGGCTTGACGGCGAAGCCGTGGTGCTCGATGAAAACGGCGTGCCAGGTTTTCAGGCGCTGCAAAACGCGTTCGACTCGAACCGCCCGCAGGACATTGTCATCTATCTGTTCGACATTCCGTTTCTTAACGGCTATGACTTGCGCGGCGTGCCGCTCGAACAACGCCGCACGATCTTGCGTGCGCTGATTGACGGGAACGACGAGGATGGGCACGACGACAGCGTTTTGCGCTTCTCCAGCGACTTCGCGTTCAGTGCAGGCGAACTATTGAAGAGCGCGTGCGATATGGCGCTCGAAGGGATCATCGGCAAACGGCGTGATAGCGGTTACGCATCGGGACGCTCGTCCGCGTGGATCAAATTGAAGTGCCGGCGGCGCCAGGAGTTCGTGATCGGCGGCTATTCGGAGCCGTCCGGCAGCCGCGCGGCGTTCGGTGCGCTGTTGCTTGGCGTCTACGACGACACCGGCAAACTGCAATACGCCGGACGGGTCGGCACGGGTTTCGACGCCGCGTCGCTGCGCTCAGTCAAGAAGGAACTCGGCGCGCACGAGATCGAGCACATGCCGTTCGCCAGCGCGCCGCGCGAGCGCAGCCGCACGGCGGTGCATTGGGTCGAACCGGTACTCGTCTGCGAATGCAATTTCGCCGAATGGACGAGCGATGGCATCGTGCGACAGGCGTCGTTCGTGAGTCTGCGCAACGACAAACCGGCGCGGCAGATCATCAGGGAAGCAGCCCGCAAAGGAGCCGACGTGCAACAGCAAACCGATACCGCTTCCGACGACGTGCCGAAAAAGCGCACGACGAGAAAGGCCGTCGAGGCTCTCGCAGCCGAGCCCGCTAAAAAAAGCGCGACGAAATCGAAAACTGCCGCGACGCCGGCCGAAGTCGCCGGCGTCCGCGTATCCCATCCCGACCGCATCATCGACAAGCGCACCGGCACGCGCAAAATCAATCTCGTGCGGTACTACGAAGCGGTCGCCGACTGGATGCTGCCATATCTGCGGGACCGGCCGGTGTCGCTGGTGCGCGCGCCCGAGGACATCGGCGGCGAGCTGTTTTTCCAGAGGCACAGTCAGAAGCTGTCGATTCCCAACGTCACGCAACATCCCGGACTGGACCCGGGGCATCCGCCGCTGATCACCGTCGATACGCTGAAGGCTGTGGTCGGCGCCGCGCAAATGGGCACCGTCGAATTTCATACATGGAATGCCGTGGTGTCGAACATAGAAAAACCCGATCGCATGGTGTTCGATCTCGACCCCGATGCGTCGCTCGCCTGGGAGCGGATGATCGAGGCTGCGCAACTGACGCGCTCGCTGCTCGAGGAACTTGGCCTGACCTCGTTCTGCAAGACGAGCGGAGGTAAAGGGTTCCACGTGGTGGTGCCGCTCGCGAAGCACGCCGGCTGGGACGAAGTGAAAGCGTTTTCGCAAGCGGTCGCGCAGCATATGGCGGCAACGCTGCCCAGGTACTTTAGCGCGAAGATGGGCGCGCAGAATCGCAAGCGGAAGATCTTCGTCGATTACCTGCGCAACAACCGTGGCTCGAGCACGGTGGCCGCATTTTCGGCACGCGCCAGGCCGGGCCTGGGCGTTTCGGTACCCCTCTCGTGGGACGAAGTCGCCACCACGACGAGCGGCGATCAATGGACCATCGAAAATGTGCACGAGCGTCTCCAGGATCTTAAGCGCGACCCGTGGGCGGGCTACGCGAAGACGCGGCAGCGCATTACCGCGGCAATGAAAAAACGTCTGGATGAAGCGCACACGAACGTCAATTCCGATGGCGAGGCACCGGGTGGCGGCCGCCGCGGCACGCACTGACGGCGCGCTGGGCGTGAGGACCGGCCCGGACACGGCGGTCGCTTCAGGATCTGCGGCCTTCAGTCCGGCTGATTCCGGCTGATTCCGGCTGATTCCGGCTGATTCCGGCTGATTCCGGCTGATTCCGGCTCAGCGTCCCAATAAGGCGGATCGCCGAAATGTGCAGCAAGGAACTCGATAAACGCGAGCGCTCTCGGCGGCACGAACGCACGGCTGGGATAGAC
Source organism: Paraburkholderia sp. GAS348 (assembly GCF_050434205.1). Classification (NCBI taxonomy): domain Bacteria; kingdom Pseudomonadati; phylum Pseudomonadota; class Betaproteobacteria; order Burkholderiales; family Burkholderiaceae; genus Paraburkholderia; species Paraburkholderia sp. GAS348. The sequence goes on along the minus strand of NZ_JBNPVT010000002.1, from coordinate 278,926 downwards.
CGCCCAGATCGCCACCTTCTCCGCGAGCGGATAGGTATCGAGCACGCTTACCAGTTCGCCGCTGCGCAGATACGGCGCTACGTCCCAGGTCGATTTGAGCGCGATGCCGAAACCGGCCAGCAAGGCGTCGCGAATCACTTCACCGTTGTCGACGACGAGGCGTCCGCTCACGCGTACCTCGAGCGAACCGGCGGGCGTGACGAAGGCCCAGTCGCGCTGGTCTGACAGGATTATGCATTCGTGCTGCGCGAGGTCCGCAGGATGATGCGGCGTTCCACGCGCGGCGAGGTAAGCGGGCGCGGCGCACAGCACGCGGCGGTTCACAGCCAGGCGCCGCGCCACCAGCGACGAATCCTTGAGCACGCCGACGCGGATCGCCACGTCGATACCCGCATCGACCAGGTCGATCACCTGATCCGTCAGTCGCAGATCGACGCTCACGCCGGGATAGCGGCGCAGAAATTCGCTGATCACCGGCGATATGTGCTGCCGCCCGAACGACGACGGCATGGATACCCGCAAGCGCCCCTGCGGCTCGGCCTGCGCGCGGCCCACCGAGGCGCGTGCGGCATCGGCCGCGTCGAGCAGCGCCTCGGCGTGTGTCATGAACACTTCGCCGTCCTGCGTAAGACTGATGCGCCGGGTGGTCCGATGCAGCAGGCGCGCGCCGAGGCGCTTTTCCAGCTGTGCGATGCGCGAGCTCGCCACCGCCGCCGACAGGCCGAATTCGCGACCGGCTGCCGACACATTGGCGAGCAGGGCGGCCCGCACGAACAGGGCGACGTCGAGCAGATCGAGTCGCTCCCGCTCGCCGGACGAGGGCTTGTCAGCGGGCTTTGCAGCGGCTGTTTCGGGATCGGCAGGATGGTCCATTCTTCTGAAATTCAAAAAGATGTTTCAGTCATTATGATGGTTTTATGAGAATAAGATCCGCCTTAGGATGACACCAATACGATCGATTGGCCCGCATGGCGCGAGGCGCCGTCCGCATCGATCGCCAGTCTCTCAACCTCATCTGAAAGAACAGGAGCTGTGATGAAAGCTGTAGGCCTCCATCGCTATTTGCCGATCGATCAAGCCGAGTCCCTGGTCGACGTCGACATTCCCCAACCCGAAGCCACCGGCCGCGACCTGCTGGTGAAGGTCGAAGCCATCTCCGTCAACCCGGTCGACACCAAGGTGCGTGCCCCGAAAGACACCGTCGAGAAAGCGCCGCGTGTGCTCGGCTGGGACGCCGCCGGCACCGTGGTGGCGGTCGGCCCGGACGTTACGCTGTTCAGGGTCGGCGACCCGGTTTTCTATGCGGGCAGCATCACGCGGCCGGGCGCGAATAGCGAGTTCCATCTGGTCGACGAACGCATTGTCGGGCGCAAGCCGGCGTCGCTCGATTTCACGCACGCAGCCGCATTGCCGTTGACCGCGATCACGGCCTGGGAGGCGCTCTTCGACCGCCTCGGCGTGTCGCCGCAAGGCGCGGACGAAGGCCGCACGGTGCTGATCGTCGGCGGGGCGGGCGGGGTCGGCTCGATCGGCATCCAGCTGGCCAAACAACTAGCGAAACTGACTGTGATTGCGACCGCCTCGCGTCCCGAATCGGCGAAGTGGGCGACGGCGCTGGGCGCGGATCATATCGTCGATCACTTCGGCGATATGCCCGCGCAGTTGAAAAAGCTCGGCATCGACCAGGTCGACTACGTGCTGATCTTCAACGATACCGACCGGAATTTCCCGGCGGCCGCCGAAGTGATCAAGCCGCAAGGCGGCATTTGCACAATCGTCGAAAACAGTCAGCCGCTGCCGGTCGAACTATTGAAGGCGAAAAGCGCCGCGTTCCATTGGGAGTTCATGTTCACGCGCTCGATGTTCGAAACGCCGGACATGATCGAGCAGCATAAGCTGCTAACCGAGGTGGCGCGTCTCGTCGATGCGGGCACGTTGCGCACGACGGTCGGCCAGGATCTCGGCAAGATCAACGCCGAAAATTTGCGCCGGGCGCATCGACTGCTCGAAGACGGCCGCGCGATTGGCAAGCTGGTCCTGACGGGGTTCTAAACCGTGCAGGGTGTGCACAGGGTCTGGCGGGTCTGTTATATCGCACACGCAGAAAACGCCTCCTTGCAAGCGGGGTAACACCCGATTCGTATGAGGCGCGCAGAGCGCTGCTTGGCGGTAGACTGGTGGGGCATCATGCCAAAACAGTTGCGTGTCTCGCGGCTCGTCTGGGCAGGCCTCAACCCGGTATTAATCAGGCATCAGTCAGGCATCGACCAGACTTCGCTCAGACGGCGCATTGGCAGTAACGCTTAAGCGAGTACGCAGCGGCACAACAACGAGGTGACAGTATGAGCTCCAGCTTCAAACTTTCCGCCGTTTCAGTTGTCGCTTCTCTCGCCTGCGCGCTCGCGCCCGGCATGCTCGTCACGGCGGCGCACGCAGCCACGCCGATCACGGTGACGTCGCAGTCCGCCCTCGACGGTCCGATCCGCTACACGGTCCGCGTCACGTCGAAACAGTTCGGCAATTCACAGGAAACGCGCACGATCCGCTCCGGCGAATCGGACGACTTCACGTGGAAAACCGTGCCGCCGGGCGGCCCCGTGCCCGCAGCGGATGCCTGCCCGAATTATGCGTCGCTGCCGACCGATACCAACGGCGCAATGATTCGTCAGACACAGATCCGCTTTGCGCCGGTCGTCGCTGCTGACGGCACCGCGTCCGTGCAACTGAGCTTTCAGGCGCAGACGCCGCACGGCGTGAAGACGGTGACGAGCGGCGGCAAAACGCTCAAGTGTCCGAACGACGTGAGCGTCAGCCAGATTCTGCGTTTTACGATGCCGACCAACGGCAGCACGAAAACGCTGACGCTCAATGACGGCACCGAAGTGGCGGTCACAGCGAAACGTTGAGGGTTGCGCGCGCGAAGTCAGCCAGATGGCCGCCGCATGGCGCCGCAGCGGCAGGGCGGCTATTTGCCGGCAGCGGCCAGCCAGCTTCGCGCATTGCTCGTCCCACGCTATCGCACCTGTGGCGTGTGGCCGATGAGATAGACCGCGAACAGGCGACGCAAGTCGCGCTGCGCATCCGCGTGCCCTCTCAACGCTGCGCCGCCGCCCGCTCCACCAGCCGCGCCGACAGAAACCGGTGCTCCGCCGAGAAGAGCCGCCGATACGTGAGCAGCACCGCGCCCACCGTCCCCAAGGCGGACGCCGCCGCGATCAGGAACATGATCACGATCTGATAGCGCACCGCCTGCAACGGCGACTGACCGGCCAGCACCTGCCCGGTCATCATGCCGGGCAAACTCACCACGCCGACCACGGCCATCTGATTGAGCATGGGCATCATGCCCGCGCGCACCGCCTGGCGCGCCGGCGCCTGCGCCGCTTCCCAACGGGTCGCGCCGAGCGCGAGCGCCATGTCCACACGGTCACGCCGCGCGGTCAATTCCTCGGTCATCCGTTCGATGCCGAGCGACACGCCTGTCAGCGTATTGCCGAGGATCATGCCGAGAATCGGAATCGCGTACTGCGGCTCGTACCACGGGTGAATGCGGATCACGACGAAGAGCCCAACCGCGGCCACCAGCCACGAACTGACCCAGATCGACAGCACGCTATCCGCACGCTGGCCGGCATAGGTGCGGCTGCCGCGCTGCGCGCCCGCGAAGCCGGCGATCAGCGTCATCACGACCATCAAGGGCAGCACCACGAACCAGTGGGCGTATCGGAACACCCAGCCGAGCACATAGCCGATCGCCAGCAACTGCACGACGGTGCGTACCGCTGCCCACGCGAGCTTGCGTTCGAGGTCCAGCTTGAGCGCCACCGACACCACGCCGTTCACCACGATCAGCAACGCGGCGATCGCGACGTCCCAGAGACTCAGGTTCTGCAGTGTCATGGGTCGATCTCCTGAGGCGCGGGCGCCGCCACGGATTCGTCGAGCACACCGGCGCGCATCGTGAGGTGCCGGGCGCTCATGCGCGCCGCTTGCGCCGGATCGTGCGATACCCACATCGACGCATGCCGCCCAGGGTCGTCCGCGAACCACGCGTGCACCAGCGCCTCGATCGCGCGCGACGATTCCGGATCGAGCGACGCAGTGGGTTCATCCAGCAGCAGCACTTCGGGTGCGAGTTGCAATACGCGAATCAGCGCGGTGATCTGCGCTTCTCCGCCGGACAACTCGCTCGCACGCTTGTCGAGAAAGTCGCTGCCGCGGCCGGCCTGCGCGGCGAGACTTGCCGCGCGCGCGCGATCGAAGCGCACGTCGCGGTAGGCGTGCAATTCGAACGGGTAGCGCAGATTGTCTTCGACGCTGCCGTCGAGCAGCGCGGGCCGCTGGCGGATATACGCGACGTTGCGGCGGTAACGCGGAATGGCGGCGCGTTCGACCGGCGCGCCGTGCCACATGATGCGTCCCGCATCGAGCGGATCGAGCAGGGCGAGAGCGCGCAGAAACACGCTCTTGCCCGAACCCGACGGCCCGGTGACAGCGACGCGGTCGCTGGCGCCGAGGGCGAAGGTGGTCGGTTGCAGCAATGTCTGCCCGCGCAATGCATCGCGCCGGGCGATGCCGTCGGCGAGGACGAAGGGAACATCGGTCATGAGTGGGTTCGCGGTGGATTTTTGCGTGGATTCGGGGGCCGCCATGACATTCCCTTACGTTTCCATGGAAGAGAACCCTGTGCCCAAACTGTGCGGCATGATAAAACGCCTCCTATTGGACAATACTACCGGGCACGCTGCGTGCTGCCCCATGCACAACGAAGAACAAAGGCGGAGTTTCTCAATGGCGGTGTCGAGCACGATTGGAAGGCGGCTAGGAAAAATCATCGCATGGCTGGTGGCGATCATCGTCATTCTGATTGTCGCGCTGACAATTTTCATTTTGACCTTTGACTGGAACCGGGCCCGGCCTTACATCAACGACAAGGTCACGCAGGCGATCGGCCGGCCGTTCGCGATCAACGGCGATCTGAAAGTAGGGTGGCAGCACCCGGTCGGCGAGACCGGCTGGCGCGGCTGGGTGCCCTGGCCGCGTTTTTCGGCGGCCAATATCACGGTAGGCAATCCCGACTGGACCCAACAGCCGCACTTCGCGGCGCTCGATGAAATCGACTTCGAGGTCAAGGTGCTGCCGCTGCTCGCGCACGACATTGTGATTCCCGCGATCAATCTCGTGAATCCCTCGGTCGACCTTGAACGGCTGCTCGATGGCCGTGATAACTGGACTTTCAAGCTGGCATCGTCCGGTGGACCTTCCGAATGGAGGCTCGATTTGCACGACATCGCATTTGCGAAGGGCAATATCGCGCTGTCCGATCAGCAGAAGAAGCTTGAGATGCAGGTGGCCATCGACACGCTCGGCCAGCCGATTCCGATCGGCGAGGCGATGAAGGAGCAGGAGGCGGCGTCGCGCAGCGCGTCGGCGGAGGCGGTCGGCAAGGCCGGCGCGAGCAAGCTTGCCGCACAGGCTAACGCGCAGGCCGCATCGGAAACCGCAGCCGCGGCTTCCGGCTCTTCGTCGACGGAGATCACCGCTTCGGGCGCGACAGCGGCGAATGGCGCGTCGGGTGCGCTGCTTGCCAGTGGAGCGAACGGTGCAAGCGAGGGCGCAAGCGGAGCAGCGGTGGCCTCGGCGTCGAGCGCCAGCGAGGCAGGCACGGCGAACGGTACGAAACCCGGGATCCCTCCTTACGCGATCGGTTGGACCGTCAAAGGTATCTACAACAAGACGCCGGTGTCCGGCAGCGGCAAGGTAGGCGGCGTGCTGGCGTTGCAGGACGCGAACCGGCCGTTCCCGGTGCAGGCCGATGTGAAAGCTGGCGATCTGCGCGTCGGGCTCGTGGGCACGCTCATCGATCCGGCGCATCTTGCCGCAGTCGATTTGCGCCTCTGGCTGCAAGGCAACAGCCTGGCGCGGCTGTATTCGCTGACGGGCGTGACCTTGCCCGACACGCCGCCGTATGCGACCGAGGGGCGCCTCATTGGTCAGTTCAAGTCCGGCGGCAGCGTATTCAAGTATGAAAATTTTACGGGCCGGGTGGGCGGCAGCGATCTGAATGGCTCGCTGACCTACACGGCCCGTGAGCCGCGTCCGCTGTTGCAGGGCGAACTGGTGTCGCATCTGCTGCAGTTCGCCGATCTGGCGCCGGTCATCGGCGCGGACTCGAAAGCCAGCAAGGCGAAGCGCGGCGACGCGACGGCGCAGCCGGCCAATAAAGCGTTGCCAGTGGAAGAGTTCCGCACCGACCGCTGGAAGGCAATCGACGCCGACGTGAAGTTCACGGGGCGCCGCATCGTCAAGGACACCAACCTGCCGATCACGGACCTGTACACGCACGTCGTGATGACCGACGGCGTGCTGTCGCTCGAGCCGCTGAAGTTCGGCGTGGCGGGTGGCTCGCTGTCGTCGGATATTCATCTGGACGGCAGCACGACGCCGCTGAAGGGCCGCTTCGCGACGTCGGCGCGGCATCTGAAGCTCAAGCAGTTGTTCCCGGACTTCAAGTCGATGCAGAACGCGCTCGGCGAAATCAACGGCGACGCCGCGCTGACCGCGACCGGCAATTCGCCGGCGGCGTTAGCGGCGACCTCGAACGGCGAGCTGAAGGCCTTGATCACGGACGGGACGGTGAGCCGCCTGCTGATGGAAGCTGCGGGACTGAACGTGGCGAACGTGGTCTATGAAAAGCTGTTTGGCAATCGCGACGTGAAGATCAATTGCGCGGCGGCGGATTTTGTCGCGACGAACGGCGTGCTGGATTCGCGCGTCTTCGCGCTCGACACGGACGACGCGGTGATCAATATCGACGGCAATGTGAATCTGCGCGACGAATCGATGGATCTTGGCGTGCATCCGCATACCAAGGGCTTCCGGGTGTTTTCGCTGCGCTCGCCGCTGTATGTGAAGGGGACCTTCAAGGACCCGCACGTGGGGGTGAATGCCGCCGCGCTGGCGCTGCGAGGCGGCGCCGTGATCGGGCTCGGATTGATCAATCCGTTTGCCGCGCTGATTCCGCTGCTTGCGCCTAGCAATAACAAACCGCTGCCGTGCGGGCAGTTGCTGTCGCAGGCTCGTCAGGCGCCGAGCGCGCCGCCGCCGGGCGTGAAGCAGCAGCCTAAGCCGGCCATTTCCCTCAACGGTGCGCCGGTGAACAAATAACGAAAAGGAAAGAAACGAACTACCTCAACGAGCGCGGAGCGGCGTCCCCCGCCGCATCCTGCCTGCGAACCCCTCGCCGGGCGCCGCCAATGCGGGTGGCGCCAAACTCCATCAGAATCTTGCCTCGAGCCCGGCTGGCAAAGACCAGGAAGCCAAACCCATCGGCTTCATACCAATACCCGCCGTTCTCGAGCCCATCGAGCGGCTGCTCCAATGCATTGGTAATGGATTCGATACAACGCCGCCGCAATTCGGCGGGCGCGGGATAGGGTGGCTGCGCGCCGCGTACGCTGCATAGGAGAACGTCGAGCCCGGGCAGCACATGTGCATAGAGCACCGGTTCGTCCTGCGCGCGAGCGCGCGCAATTTTGGTGTCGAGCTGACTGAACGGCTTGAAATGCCGTAGGACCGCGAGGAACGACTCATCGCCGTCCACCTTCGCGCGTCTACGCTTTTTCGGGAAGGACATAAAAATTCGCCTGAAAAAGAATTGCAAGAAACGCAGCGTCCTCATGCGACAACTCCCGGCTTCGCGCGCCGCACGTCGATCTTTTATAGCATACGACAAGGCCGGATTCACGGTGATTCGGCGCCTGCGCCTTCCCACCGCCTCCCGCACGAATCATGCCGAACCGCCTCGCCGCGCGCTTTCGCTTCCCAGCACATCTGTCTCCATCATAGACGCACGCGCCGCCGAAAAAACATCCCGTAGCAATAAAAAAGTCATTTTTATGTGGGCGAGCGCATCTTGCCGCTACGTTGAAATATCTCACGTTCACGTCGATAATGGCCCGTCCGGCAGCACCGCGGTGTGCTTTCCAGTCCTGCGCCGCGACGGGCCGTCCGCGTGGTGAGGCGAGGGGCGCGGGCCGTGCCGGACTGGCAAGCACGCCGCGGCTTGAACGACCCTTCGGGCGAACATGAAACTATTCACCAAGGGTCTGCTGCTGATTGCAGTGCCGAGCGCGGTCGAGCTGGCGCTTCTGGGCGTCGTCTTCGATACCCAGGAGCAAACGGCGCAGGCCGCGCAGTGGGTCAGCAACAGCAAGCAGATCCTTTACCAGTCGTCGGCCATGGTCGATCCGCTGCTGCGTCAGGCCGCACGGGTCCGTACGGGTATGGTCGTCGGCGATCCGTTGTTTATCGACCGCCACACGGTATGGGTCGACCTCGGCGACCGGCTTTCGAACCTCGAAGCGCTGGTGGCCGATACGCCGCAACAGGTCGGGCGCGTGCGCAAGATGCAACAGGCGATCGAGGCGTATCGCGCGCAGGCTGCCAGGATCTCGCAGGCGCTGCACGCAGGACGCAACCTGAATTCGTTTGCCGCCCAGGATACGGGCGCGCTCCCTCAGCAGATCGCGCTGTTCCGCGATCAGCTCGCTGAATTTGGTAGCGAGGCCTCGCGGCTCGACGCCGAGCGCGGCGCGGCTCTGGCGCGGCGCCACGAACGCCAGCAATATGCGCTGATCGCCGCGGTGTTGGGGTCGATGCTGATCTGGGCGGTCACCGCCGTGGTGTTTGCGCGCAGCATCGGCCAGCGTCTGGAAGTGTTGACGGGCAACGCCGAACGTCTGGGCCGCGGGCGGGAGCTCGCAGCGCCGCTGTCCGGCAGCGACGAAATTGCCGCGCTCGACGCGGTGCTGCATCAGACGGGCGCGCGCCTGCGCGAGGCCGACGGCGAACAGGCCATGCTGAAAGCGCGGCTCGAAGCGCGCGCGCGGGAACTGGCGGGCGTCAACGAAGAACTGCGCCAGGAGACGCAAGACAACGAAATGTTCATCTATAGCGTGTCGCACGATCTGCGCTCGCCGCTGGTGAATCTGCAAGGCTTTTCGAAAGAATTGCAGGTGTCATGCGACGAACTGGGCAGCATCGTCGAGGCGGCGAGACTGCCGGAGGCGGAGCATCGGCGCATGGTGCATATCCTCGACGGCGACGTGCGCGAGTCTCTGCAATATCTACGCGCAGCGGTGACGCAGGCGGCGGCGATCATCGACGCGCTATTGCGGATTTCGCGCGCCGGCCGGCGCGAATACCAGTGGCAGCGGGTGAGTGTCGGACGGGTGGTGAGCCGCGTGGTCGACGCGCTGCAAGGCGCGATCAGGCAGCGTGCGGCGGTGGTCACCGTGCGCGAGTTGCCGCCCGCATGGGGCGACCCGGGTGCGATCGAGCAGATTTTCAGCAACCTGGTCGGTAACGCGCTCAATTATCTCGATCCGGCGCGCAATGGGCGCATCGAGATCGGCGTGCTGGCGCCGGAGCCGGAACCGGTCGACGAGACGGAGCCGCGCGCGTTGCGCACGCGCACTTATTATGTGCGCGACAACGGCCTCGGGATTCCAGCGGCGTATATGTCGAAGGTGTTCCGCGCGTTTCAGCGTTTGCACGGCGACGTCGCGAACGGCGACGGCATTGGCCTCGCGGTGGTGCGCCGTATGGTCGAACGGCATGGCGGCCGCGTTTGGGTCGAGTCGGCGGAAGGCGCGGGCTCGACGTTTTTCGTCGTGTTGCCGGAACAGCCGGCGCGTCATTGAGCCGGGACAGTCACGAGGAGAAACGGTGGGGACAATTAAAAGCACGATGCAAAAATGGATCGTCGGCACGGAGGGCATATGAGTCACGGGGAAACGGTCAGTATCGTGCTGATCGAAGACGACGACGGCCACGCGACGCTGGTCGAGCGCAATCTGCGCCGTGCCGGCATTTCGAACGGTTTCGTACGCTTTCGAGATGGCCAGCAGGCGCTCGATTACTTCTTCGGGCCGGTGCCGGCGGACTCGGCGGCCAGCCCTTACCCGCCTCGTGAAGATCTGACGAATTTCGTCGTGCTGCTCGATCTGAAAATGCCGCGCGTGGATGGTTTCGAGGTATTGCGGCGTTTGAAGGATTCGCCGCAGACAGCCGCGGTGCCCGTGATCGTGCTGACCACGACCGACGATCCGCGCGAAATCGCACGTTGTTACGAACTCGGCTGCAACGTCTATATCACCAAGCCGGTCGAATACGACGCGTTCATCGAAGCCGTGCGCCGTCTCGGCTTCTTCCTGCAGGTGGTCAAGCTGCCGCCGGGCCACCGGCTGGCCCCGCCGTGACGGAAACTTCATGTGAAGGCGCTCCGAAAGCGGCCCATGACAAGATAGCCACACCAGATCTAGCCAAAGAAGACTCTGCATGACCGAAGAAGTGTCCCCGCAGCCTGCCGCTTATGTGCTGGTCGTCGACGACGACGAAGGCATCTTGCGGCTTGCGCGCAAGTCGCTCGAGCGCGCCGGCTGCCGGGTTGCAATCTGCGCCGGTGTCGAAGCCGCCCGCGAGCGGCTCGCTGCGGGCGCGCCCGATCTGCTCGTGCTCGACTACCAGCTCAGCGGGCCGGAGACCGGCCTCGACTTCTTTCGCCGCTTGCGGGCGGAAGGCGTGCGGATTCCCGCCATCCTCGTGACCGGTTTCACCGACGAATCCCGCGTAATCGAAGCGTTGCGCGCGGGCGTATCCGATGTGGTGCCGAAATCCGGCGACTACCTTGATTACTTGCCCGAAGCGGTGGACCGGGTGCTGTCCCAGGTGCGTTTGCAGAAAGCCTCGGACGAAGCCTTGTTGCTGCGCGATCGCGAACAGCATTACCGCACCTTGTCAGAGGCGTTGCCGCACCTCGTGCTGACCTGCAACGCCGCGGGCGATTGCGATTTCCTGTCGAAGCAGTGGTTCGACTACACGGGGTTGGCGGAAAGCAGTTCGTACGGTCTTGCGTGGCTCGCCGCGGTCCATCCCGACGATCGTGAAGAGATTCGCCGCACCTGGCTCAAGGCGGTGACGAGCGGCGCCGCCGATTATCGGCACGAACTGCGGATTCGCCGCCACGACGGCGAATATCGCTGGTTCGACGTCCGCGCGGTCGCCATGCGCGATCCCGAGGGCAATGTCAGCAAATGGTTCGGCAGTTGCACGGATATTCATCCCCAGCGCGCGGCGATCGAGGAGCGCGAGCGGCTGCTCGCCTCGGAGCAGGGCGCCCGCCAGACCGCTGAAGAAGCCAATCGTGCGAAAGACCGCTTCCTCGCCATGCTGTCGCACGAATTGCGCACGCCGCTCACGCCTGTACTGGCGGGCGCCAGCGTTCTGGAGATGATCCCGGATCTGCCCGATCAGGCACGCGCGAGCGTGCGCATGATCCGTCGCAACGTCGAACTCGAAGCGCGCTTGATCGACGATCTCCTCGATCTCACGCGCGTGGCGAACGGCAAGCTGCGTTTGTCGCTCGAAACCGTCGACGTGCATGAGGTGATGGACAGCGTGCTCGAACTCTTTCGCAGCGAGATCCAGGTCAAGCAGCAGGACGTGCATGTCCACAAGAACGCGCAACACCATTACGTGCTCGCCGACCGCGCACGGCTGCAACAGATGCTGTGGAACCTGATACGCAACGCCGCCAAGTTCACGCCGGACGGCGGCCATATCTACGTGCGCACGCATGATGAACGCATGCACGTGCAGATCTCGGTCGAGGATACGGGCATCGGCATCGAGCCCGGGCAGATCGGCAAACTGTTCAACGCGTTCGAGCAGGGCAACCAGAACATGACGCGGCAATTCGGCGGCTTGGGCCTGGGTCTCGCGATCACCAAGGCACTGACCGATGTGCACGGCGGCACGGTGATCGCACAGAGCCCGGGCGCGCACTGCGGCGCGACTTTCACGATCACGCTGCCGACCGCCGCCGCGCCTGCGGAATCGACGCCCGTTGCAGCGCCTGATGAGGTGCGTCCGCCCGGCCTGTTGACCATTTTGCTGATCGAAGACCATGTGGATACCGCCGAGGTGATGGCGCAGCTGATTCGCAGCCTCGGGCACGAGGTGACCACGGTAGGCCGTGTGGACGAGGCATTGGCCGCCACCGAGTCGCAGACCTTCGATCTGGTGATTAGCGATGTGGGCTTGCCCGATGGCACCGGCCTTGATTTCATCAAAGCGTTTCGCGAGCATTCGGATGCGCCGGCGGTTGCGTTGACCGGTTTCGGTACTGACGAAGATGTGCGGCGTTGCCTGAGCGCGGGCTTTACTTCGCATCTGACCAAGCCTGTCAATTTCGGACAGCTCGAAACGATGATCGAAAGCGCGCTGAGTCAGAAGGCGGAAAAGGACGCTTAATGAGTTCGCAGCGTCAACTGGGCCGGCGTAATTTGCACGCGCCATGAAAAAGGCCTGTGGGGATTTTCTCGGCGATTTTCTCGCAACAGGCCTTTTTTATTCGCGCCGGCTAATGTGCTGGTGCGAATGCGTAACGCGGTGAAAGTGGCTTAACGCGGGTGGCTTACCACGGGCGCCTTAACGCGGCGATGAGTTCTTCAGCGAATCGCGAATCTCACGCAGCAGCACGACTTCTTCGGGCGTCGGCGGCGGCTCTGCCGGCGCGGCTTCAGCCGGCTTGCGCAGATTGTTGATGAACTTGACCATCAGGAAAATGATGAACGCGAGGATCACGAAGTTGATGGCCACGGTGATGAACGAGCCATAACCGAACACCGCCACGCCTGCCGTCTGCAAGTCTTTATACGACTCGGGACTGCCTTTGAAGCTCGCGGGAATATCGCCGAGGCGAACGAATTTGTTGGAGAAATCGAGGCCGCCGGTGGCAACGCCGACAACCGGCATGATCAGGTCTTTAACAATTGAATTGACGATGGTGGAAAATGCGCCGCCGATAATCACCCCGACGGCGAGATCCATCACGTTGCCTTTAAGGGCAAATTCCTTGAATTCCTTAATCATGCTCATATACGTTCCTCCCAGAAGTCGATATTCGAATCATACCAATCCAAGAAGGATAGGCTAGTTTTGTGCCCTGGAAAGAGCAGCTTGGCTTTATTCTGGAAACTGTGACTGGCTATGGCGCGCCCGTTCGATATGCGCGGCAAAACTGACCGGGTCGGTATTGGTGCCGCACAGCAGCACGCCTACGCGTTTGCCTTGCAGCGTTTCGCGCAGCGGTCCCAGCAGCGCCGCCGTAGCTGCGGCGCAGGCCGGTTCCACGGCTAGCTTAAGTTGTCCGAACAAGGTCAGCATGGCCGCGCGCAACTGGTCGTCGGATACGGTGACGAGCTGGTCGATATGACGGCGGCACAACTCGTAGCTGTATTCCTCGGTATGCGGCGACGCCAATGAATCGGCAATGGTGTGCATGTGGCCCAGCTTGACCGTGTGATTGGCGGCAAAGCTTTTGCCCATCGCATCCGATCCTTCCGGTTCGACGCCGTACACATGCACCCGCGGATTCGCGAGCCGCATGGCGGTGGCCACACCGGCAGCGAGACCGCCACCGCCGATTGGCACGATCACCGCTTCGAGGTCGGGCGTTTGCGTGACCCATTCATAGCCGAGCGTGGCCGAGCCCAGCACAGTGCGATAACCGTTGAACGGGTGTACGAAGTAGCGGCCTTCCTCCGCCTCGATACGGCGCACCAGTTCGAATGCTTCGGCAATGTTCTCCGCGAACACGATGTCGGCGCGATATTGCCGGCACAAGGCGACGCGTGCCGGATTGGCCGCCCGGAACAGCACGACCTTCGCGCTGATACCGAGACGCATCGCTGCGTACGCGACCGCCACGGCGTGATTGCCGCCCGACACACAGGTGACGCCCGCGCTGCGTTGCGCTTCGTCGAGCGCAAGCAGGTTGGTGAACGCGCCGCGCGCCTTGAAGCTGCCGCCCGCTTGCAACAACTCGAACTTGAAGTTCACGACCGTGCCTTCCAGCGACGGAAAGTCGAGCCGGTCGAACACCGGCGTTCGCGTGACCCACGGCGTCAACGCAAAGTGCTGCGTGGCGATGTCGTCGAGTGTGGGGATCGGCTCGCCGTCGATCGTATGGTCGGTATGCTGCGGCGTGGCGCTTGACATGGCGTGGGCGTGTTGTTTCTCGATATGGCTAAGACTGTTTTTGCAGCGGTCAGTTTCAGTGCGCGTGTGCGTCCCTCCTGTGCGAAAGGGGACTTCCTACGAAGCGTCAACCGACATGCTGTGAATGAATTTTTGCAGGAAACGTTCGCACGCCACGAGCTGATCCAGCGCCACGAACTCGTTGGCTTTGTGCGCCTGCTGGATATCGCCGGGGCCGCACACAATGCTCGGAATGCCCGCCAGCGAGAACAGCCCGGCTTCGGTGCCGTACGCGACCTTGCGCTTGTCCTGATCGGCGGTCAGCGCGCGCACGAGTTGCGTGATCGCGGCTTGTTCAGACGAATCGAGGCCTGGCGCGGCAGCGATCTTCGTAATCTCGATCGCCGCAGATGGATGCTCGCGCAACATTTTCGGCAGCAGTGTTTCGCGTGCATATTGGTCGATGCGCGCGAAGATCGGCTCGGGGTCGAGCGTCGGCAGATTGCGGAATTCGAACTGGAACGTGCATTCGGCCGGCACGGTATTGAGCGCATTGCCACCCATGATCGTGCTGGTTTGCGCCGTGGTGAAGGGCACGTCATACAGTTCGTCGAACGGGCCTTGCGCGCGGAATTGATCGGCCATATCGCGGATGTAGCAAATCAAACGCGCGGCGTATTCGATGGCATTCAAGCCCTTCGGCGTGAGCGACGAATGCGCGGCCTGCCCGCGCACGCAGCACTGATACGCGTTGATGCCTTTGTGCGCGACGATCGGGCGCATGCTGGTCGGTTCGCCGACAATGCAGCCGTCCGGCTTCACGCCGCGCTTCATCAGATCGGCGATCAGGAGCGGTGCGCCGGCACAGCCCACTTCCTCGTCGAACGACAAGGCGAAGTGAATCGGCTTGGCGAGCCTGGTGCGCTGCATGTCGGGCACGAGTGTCAGCGCCGCGCCGATGAAGCCTTTCATGTCGCAGGTGCCGCGGCCGTACAGTTTATCGCCGCGAATTTCCGGCTTGAACGGATCGCTGTCCCATTGCTGACCGTCCACAGGCACGACGTCTGTATGGCCCGACAGCACGACGCCGCCGTTCGTCTCGCCGTTGTGCGCGGGAATCGTTGCGAACAGATTGGCCCATTTGCCGCTTTCGTCGTGAGTGAGCGTGGCTTCGATGCCGACCGCGCGCAATTCGTCGCGCACGGTTTCGATCAGGCCGAGATTCGGATTGCGGCTTACCGTGTCCATCGACACGAGACGGGTTACCCAGGGAAGTGAGGCAGGCGAGGAAGTATTCGATTCAGAGGCGGACGCTTGCGGGGACTGCGCTGATTCAGCGACGTGAGACATGACAAGACTCCGGCATTTGAGTCTTTCGATCATACCCAAAAAAACCGCACCCGTATGCTGCGGTGCGCGTTTGCGCACCGCAGCATGAGCGCACAGCGCCGAGACGTACCCGTTTTTTTGGGGCCCGGGATAGGTGCCAGCGCGGGTGCCGGTGCGGGTGCCAATAGCGGCGCCGATGTTGACGCGATACCGGCGCGTTAGCACGCAACGGCGCGACACGTTAGCGCGCAGCAACCGTGGCCGCCGTGCCGCGACTGGGCGATCCCAATGCGCGCAAGGTCTCTTTCACCGTCGCCACACGCACGGCCAGATCCGGGCTGCGCGTTTCAATACGCAGCTTGTCCTGGCCCGCGAGCTTGATGTGCTTGTGCTTCTGCACCATCTCGATGATCCGCATTGCATCGATCGGCGGGTTGGGGATGAACTGCAAGCCGATCACGGATTCGCCCGCATCGATTTTCGAAATGCCCAAAGGCTTGGCCGCCAACCGCAGACGATGCGTCTCGACAAGCGCATGCGCTTGCGGCGGCAACTTGCCGAAGCGATCGATCAGCTCTTCCTGAATGCCGTCGATCGAATCGTTGTGTTCGCAATTAGCCAGGCGCTTGTAGAGCGACAGACGTTCCTGCACGTCGCCGCAATAGTCCGCGGGCAGAATCGCGGGCGCGTGCAGGTTGATCTCGGTGGTTGCGGCGAGCGGCGCGGTGAGGTCCGGCTCCTTGCCTTCCTTGAGCGCCTTCACGGCATCGTTCAGCATGTCGGTATAGAGCTGGAAACCGATCTCCTGAATCTCGCCCGATTGCTTGTCGCCGAGCACTTCACCCGTGCCGCGAATCTCGAGGTCGTGCATCGCGAGATAGAAGCCCGAACCGAGTTCCTCCATCTGCTGGATCGCTTCGAGACGGCGCTGCGCCTGCTTGGTCAGTCCTTGCGGGTCATGCACCAGCAGATACGAGTACGCCTGGTGATGCGAACGGCCGACGCGGCCACGCAACTGGTGCAACTGCGCGAGGCCGAACTTGTCGGAGCGGTGAATCAGAATCGTGTTGGCACTCGGCACGTCGATGCCGGTTTCGATAATCGTCGTGCACAGCAGAACGTTCGCGCGTTGGGCAACGAAATCACGCATCACGCGTTCGAGTTCGCGCTCATGCATCTGTCCATGCGCGACGGCGATACGCGCTTCGGGCACGAGCGCTTCAAGCATGTGCCGACGATTCTCGATCGTCTCGACTTCGTTATGCAGGAAGTACACCTGGCCGCCACGTTTCAATTCGCGCAACATCGCTTCGCGAATCACGCCGTCTTCTTCGCGACGCACGAAGGTTTTGATCGCGAGGCGCTTTTGCGGCGCGGTGGCGATCACGGAGAAATCGCGCAGACCTTCGAGCGCCATGCCGAGCGTACGTGGGATCGGCGTGGCGGTCAGCGTGAGCACGTCGACCTCGGCGCGCAACGCTTTCAACGCCTCTTTCTGACGCACACCGAAACGGTGTTCCTCGTCGATGATCACGAGCCCCAGCCGTTTGAACTGCACGTCCGACGACAGCAGCTTGTGCGTGCCGATCACGATATCGACCGTGCCTTCGTTGATCTGCTGGATTGCCGCGTTGACTTCCTTGGTCGACTTGAAGCGCGACAATTCGGCGATGCGCACCGGCCAATCGGAGAAACGGTCAGTGAAGGTTTGCGTGTGCTGTTCGGCGAGCAGCGTGGTGGGCGAGAGCAGCGCAACCTGCTTGCCGCCCATCACCGCAATGAACGCCGCGCGCAATGCCACTTCGGTCTTGCCGAAACCGACGTCGCCGCACACGAGGCGGTCCATCGGCTTGCCGCTCGTCATGTCGCCGATCACAGCGGCAATCGCCGCGGCCTGGTCCGGGGTTTCCTCGAAGCCGAAGCTCTCGGCGAACTTCACATAGTCTTTCGGTTCAAGCGCGAACGCATGGCCTTCGCGCAGGGCGCGACGCGCATACAGGTTCAGCAGTTCTGCCGCGGTGTCGCGAATCTGCTGCGCGGCCTTGCGTTTGGCCTTTTCCCACTGGCCTGATCCGAGGGAATGCAACGGCGCGCTTTCCGGATCCGCGCCGCTGTAGCGCGAGATCACATGCAACTGCGCGACCGGCACGTAGAGCTTGCTGTCGCTCGCGTATTCGAGGTGCAGGAATTCGGTCTCGCCTTCGCCGAGATCCATCGTGACGAGGCCCATATAGCGGCCGATGCCGTGCTGCGAATGCACGACCGGATCGCCGATCTTCAACTCGGACAGATCGCGCACCATCGAATCGACGTTGCTCGCCTGTTCCTGACGGCGGCGTCCCGCGCGGCGCGCGAGCGGGCCGTAAAGCTCCGTCTCGGTGATGATCGCGATGCCGTCGACCGGAACCGCAAAACCGTTGGCCAGCGGTGCGACGCCAAGCGAGAAACGTGTGTCGCCCGTGAGCCAGCTTTGGAACGTGTCGCTCGACGCCGGCTTCAGATGATTGTCGGCGAGCAACTGCAACAGCGTTTCGCGCCGGCCGGCCGACTCAGTGGCAAAGAGCACGCGGTTCGGCGTGGTGTCGAGATAGGCGCGTAAGGCCGAGAGCGGATCCTCCGCGTGACGGTCGATCGCAAGATTCGGCAATGGGGTTGACCAGCCGCCGCCCGCGTTGGCGGGCAAGGCGAGCCGCGCGAACGGCTTGGCGAACGTGAAGAAATCCTCGTCCGACAGGAACAGACGCTGCGGCTCCAGAATCGGCCGGTCGCGATCGTGCGACAGGAAGTTGTAGCGTTGTTTGGTGTCGTTGGTGAAGCGCCGGATCGCCGCGTCCAGATCGCCCACGAACGCCAGTTGCGCACCTTCGGGGAGATAGTGGAAGAGCGTCGCCGTCTCGTCGAAGAAGAGCGGCAGATAGTATTCGATGCCTGCTGAGGGCACGCCGTTGCCAATGTCCTTATAAATCGACGCGCGGCTCGGATCGCCCTCGAAGGTTTCGCGCCAGCGGCTGCGGAAGGCGGTGCGGGCGGCCTCGTCGAACGGGAATTCGCGGCCGGGCAGCAGGCGCACGTCCTTCACGGGATAGAGGCTGCGCTGCGTGTCCGGATCGAATGCACGGATCGAGTCGACCTGGTCGTCGAACAGGTCGATCCGGTATGGCAGCGGCGAACCCATCGGAAAGAGGTCGAGCAGCGAGCCGCGCACGCAGTATTCGCCCGGACGCACCACCTGGCTCACATGCTCGTAGCCGGCCAGCGTCAACTGCGCTTTGAGCCTGGCCTCGTCAAGGCGCTCGCCTTGCGAGAAGGAGAACGTGTAGCCCGCCATGAACGAGGCAGGCGGCATCCGGTACAAAGCGGTGGTGGCCGGCACCAGCAGGATGTCGCAGCGGCCGTCGCCGAGATCGTGCAGCGTGGCGAGGCGCTCGGAGACCAGATCCTGGTGGGGCGAAAAGGTATCGTAAGGCAGCGTTTCCCAGTCGGGCAGCAAACGCACGCGTGCCTCGGGCGCGAAAAAGCCGATTTCCTGCGACAGCCGCTGCGCGTCGACAGCGTTTTCGCAGACGACCGCGAGGAGCGGCACCTTCTCGCGATAGGCCAGATGGTAGCGGGCGATCAGCAGCGCGTCGGACGAGCCGTGCGTGCCGTCGAAGGCGAAACGCTGGCCGGGCTTGACGAGCGCGACGGGCGGGGCGTACTGCGATGATGCGGCAATGTCTGGCATAGAAGAGAAAAGGCGGCCTCGGGCTCACACGTAATCGGCAAGTTTACGCGTGTCGGGGCGTAGATGCGAAGGAGGTATTATAAAATCCGTCCTTTACTTTAACTTCGCGGCTTCCGCACTCGTGACTTCCCGTCTATTTGCCCTGATTCCGTGCGCAGGCATCGGCAGCCGTTCCGGCGCCGCGATGCCCAAACAATATCGCACTGTCGCCGGCCGCGACATGTTGCATTACTCGCTGGCGGCTTTCGACGCCTGCAGCGAGTTTGCGCAAACCCTTGTCGTGATTGCCCCCGAAGACCAGCACTTCGACGCCCGCCGCTTCAGCGGCTTGCGTTTCGCCGTGCGCCGCTCTGGCGGGGCGTCGCGCCAGGCGTCGGTGCTGAACGGACTGCATGCGCTGGCCGAGTTTGGCGCGCACGACGACGACTGGGTACTCGTGCACGACGCCGCGCGGCCCGGCATCACGCCTGGCTTGATCCGCACGCTGATCGCCTCGCTGAAGGACGACGCGGTGGGCGGCATCATGGCGTTGCCGGTGGCGGATACCTTGAAGCGGATCGACTCGGGTTCGTCCGACGGGCGGATTGCCCGCACCGAAGCGCGCGACGGCTTGTGGCAGGCGCAGACGCCGCAGATGTTCCGCATCGGCATGTTGCGCGAGGCGATTTTGCGCGCGCAGGCGGACGGTCACGACCTGACCGACGAAGCGAGCGCGCTCGAGTGGCTGGGGCACGCGCCCAGGTTGGTGCAGGGGAGTTTGCGTAACTTCAAGGTCACTTATCCGGAAGACTTCGATTTGGCCGAGGCGATTTTGTGCCGGCCGTCGTCGGCTTCCTGAATGGATAAATCAGATTTAAATTAACGGACTTGACGGATATGGATTTCAGAATTGGGCAGGGTTATGACGTGCATGCGCTGGTGCCGGGGCGTCCGTTGATTATCGGCGGCGTGACGATTCCCTACGAGCGCGGGTTGCTCGGGCATTCGGATGCGGATGTGCTGCTGCATGCGATTACCGATGCTATTTTCGGCGCGGCCGCGATGGGCGATATCGGGCGGCATTTCTCCGATACCGATGCCAGATTTGCTGGCGCGGATAGCCGGGTTTTGCTGCGTGAGTGTTTCGCTCGCGTTAGAGCTGCGGGGTTTTCCGTTGCTAATGTGGATAGCAGTGTGGTTGCTCAGGCGCCTAAGCTGGCGCCGCATATCGAGGGGATGCGGGCTAATATCGCTGCGGATCTTAACCTGCCGGTTGAGCGGGTTAATGTTAAGGCCAAGACTAATGAGAAGCTGGGTTACCTTGGGCGAGGCGAAGGCATTGAAGCGCAGGCTGCGGTTTTGTTGATCAAGAATTGATATTAGGTTTTTTGCCTGCGCAGCGAAAAAACCTTAACCCTGCTGCGCTCGCAAAAAAACTATTTCCTTCAGCAGCAATACACTGCGCAGCAGCGTTATCCACTGCCGCAATGCGGCCAACATCCCGCAATTGCGCAGATTCAGCCGAATGTCCTTGGCGTAGTCAGGTACATGTGCCTTAATCGAAGGCAAGAATTCCATTGAAATATTCTATCGGCTTGTCGACAAAAAAGCCCGCTGCCGTTTTCAAGCGTAGCGGGCTTCTGACAGCGTGGCTTACAGCGTTGCGCCGCCGACCGCCCAGTTGCAAGGACACGGTTCGTCCGTTTGCAGGCCGTCGAGAATACGCAGCACTTCTTTCGGGTTGCGGCCGACGTTCAGGTTGTTCACTGAAACGTGTTGAATCGTATTGTCCGGATCGACAATGAACGTTGCGCGCAGCGCCACGCCGGCTTCCTTGTCGCGCACGCCGAGCTGGTCGATCAACTCGCCCTTCACGTCACCAAACGAATAGTGGTTGAGCTTGCTCAGGTCCTTGTGCTCGCGGCGCCAGGCCAGCTTGACGAATTCATTGTCCACGCTGCCGCCGAGCAATACCGCGTCGCGCTCCTCGAAATCCTTGGCCAGCTTGCCGAACTCGACGATTTCCGTCGGGCACACGAACGTGAAATCCTTCGGGTAGAAATAGATGATCTTCCACTTGCCCGGAAACGACTGTTCCGTGATCTCCTCGAACGCCGATACGCCGTTTTCTTCATGGTTGTTGAAGCCCGGCTTGGCCGCAGTGACGGTGAACGCTTCGACTTTATCGCCAACGGTTTTCATGCAAGTGCTCCTTCGTTTGACGGAAAAACAGCATGTTGAGGCTATCAGCTCGTCGTAACGAGCACGTTACACGGTTTCGAATATGGCAATATCAAACTATTCGCTCAATAGTTTTATCCTAACCCCTTGGGGAGTTTTTATTCAACGCGGCCGGCGGTCGCACTGGCAGGGCAATGCCCCTTTGGTCAGGCGCCTTTTGCCAGCGGAAACTCGATCGTGACCTCGAGCCCCGGGCCTGGCGTGCGATTGCGCAGGCGCAACGCGCCGCGATAACGGCCTACCAGCCGCTGCACAATGGCCATGCCGAGGCCGGTGCCGTTCGCCTGGGTGCGCGCAGAGTTCACGCGATAGAACGGTCGTGTGACAAGAGCCAGTTGGTCTTCGGGAATTCCGGGCCCTTCGTCGACCACCGACAATTCGACCCGTGAGTGTGATACCCGCGTTTCCAGAATCACATGCGGTATGCCGTCGGCGTCGCTCAAACCATACTTGCGCGCGTTCTCCAGCAGATTGCCGACCACGCGACGCATGTCGGTTTCATCCGCCTCGATCACCGCAGACGGCGCGAGGCGTGTGATCAGGCGCATGCTGTCTTCGCTCTGCATGCGCGCGGCAAGCTCACCTGCGATCACCGACAGATCGACGGGCTCCGGCACCCGCTGCACCGGACGAGCGTAATCGAGGAACCGGCCGATGATCATGTCCATCTGCTCGATGTCGTCGACCATCGCATCTTTGGTGGCCTGGTCGGACGGGCTCATTTCGGTTTCGAGCCGCAGCCGCGCAAGCGGGGTGCGCAGATCGTGCGAAATGCCGGCGAGCATCAGCGCGCGGTCGGCCTCGAGCTGTTCGAGGTCCTGCACCATCTGGTTGAAGCTGCGATTGGTCTCGGCGGCCACGCCCATGCCGCGCTCGGGCAGCGGCTCCGGTAACTGGCCGGAGCCGACTTTGCGCGCGGCCATGGCGAGCCGGGCGAACGGACGGTTCACGAGACTGGTGATGAAGGCCGCGCCGAACAGCGACAGCGCCAGCGCAAACACGCCCCAACCGGCCCACTGCAAGCCCGTCGCGTTGTCCAGTTGATCGCGGTCGAGCGCCACCCAGTAGTCGTCGTCGTCGATCTTGAAGCTGATCCAGACGCCGGGGATGTCGTTGACGCTCTGTGCAATCACCGTGTCGTCGCCGAGGCGGCCGCGAATGTCATGTTCGATCAGCCGATTCAGCGACTCGTTGGGCTGGAGTCTGTACTTGTCGGTGGTTTCGCGAGGGTACACGCGCACCCCTTCATTGCTCTCCAGATCCTGCAGCAGGGCGCGCCGCAGGTCGGGATCGGAATAGAGGAGTGCAGTGCGCGTGAGCTTGACGATGGCGACCAGTTGCAACGCCACGCGCTGTGCGCGCGGCTCGCGTTCGATCACCCGAAAGCTCTGGAACCACGCGGCGAGACTGACTGCGATCAACAGCGCGATCAACAGAAAGGTCCGCCAGAAAAGGCCACCGAACGCGAGCGTCAGGAGGCGCCGGTCGATCCGCATGGGCCCTTCTTATCTGGAACTATCTTGCATGGAACCAGAGTAAGCGCTTTGCATGGGACCAGAGTAATCGCGCTGAAGCGCGAATTCTGGTCGACAGCTAAAGAGCCAACTCTGGCCGACTGCTTTGCATGGGACCAGAGATAAGGCGCTAAAGCGCCAACTCTGGTCGACTGCTTTGCATGGGACCAGAGATAAGGCGCTAAAGCGCCAACTCTGGTCGACCGCTTTGCATGGGACCAGAGGTAAGGCGCTAAAGCGCCAACTCTGGTCGACCGCTTTGCATGGGACCAGAGATAAGGCGCTAAAGCGCCAACTCTGGTCGACACATAACGTGAGGGCAAACTCAGGCTGCACCGTCAGGAATGAACACGTAGCCAAGACCCCAGACGGTTTGAATGAAACGCGGGCTGCCCGGATCAGGTTCGATCAGCTTGCGCAGACGCGAAATCTGCACGTCGAGACTGCGGTCGAAGACTTCATATTCACGGCCACGCGCCAATTCCATCAGCTTTTCACGCGACAGCGGCTGACGCGGGTGACGCGCAAACACCTTCAGCACCGAAAACTCACCCGTGGTCAGCGGAATTTCCTGGCCGGCCTTGGTGAGTGTGCGGGTGGCGAGATTCAGCGCGAACTCGCCGAACTCGAACACTTCGGTGGTTTCGGACGGCGCGCCCGGCAACTCCGACGGCGACTGGCGGCGCAGCACCGCGTGAATCCGCGCGACCAGTTCGCGCGGGTTGAACGGCTTGGGCAGATAGTCGTCGGCGCCCATTTCGAGCCCGACGATACGATCGACGTCTTCACCCTTTGCCGTCAGCATGATGATCGGCGTGCGGTCGTTGCTGCCGCGCAAGCGGCGGCAAATCGACAGGCCGTCTTCGCCGGGCAGCATCAGATCGAGCACCAGCAAGTCGAAGCGCTCACGCACCCAGAGCTTGTTCATGGACGGCGCGTTCTCGGCAACATAGACATTAAAGCCCTGTTCACCGAGGTAGCGGCGCAGCAGATCGCGCAGGCGCGGATCGTCGTCGACGACGAGGATTTTCGAAGGGTTTTTGGTTTCCATGGTCGGCATCTTAGCGCGATTAGAAAGTGGTGCGCGGTTGCATCGTTTACCGGGTTACAGTCAGTTACAAAATTTACCCGCACTGTGGCACGACGTAAAGCACGGGCAGGTAGACTCCTTTACTGAATGCGGCTGTTCGGTGGATACTTCACTCGACTAAAACTCTCGCACCCGGCTCGCTACCGGGGTCTGTATACGCATTTAAGGTAGCCGGTTGCCGCGCCACGAAGGGAACAACATGAAGGGAGGGGTTTGGCCGAATGTGCGCCTAAGCGTAATTGTACTGGCGGTAGCCGGGACGCTTGCAGGCACACTGGGACCAACGCTCGCCCACGCCCAGCCTTCGGCCGACAGAGCGGTGACCGAACGCGTGCCCAAGCCGGCTAATTTCAGGGCGAATCGCCGTAACTCCAACCCTGGCAGCGACCGCCCTGCGTCAGACGTGATATTGCGCACTGCAGTTCCCCCCGATCTTGATCAACGCCGTCGTGATGGCCATATGACGCCCGACGAGCGGCGTCTCTTACGGCAGCACATCGAAGACGCTGTGCGCGAGCTCTACAAGCGGTAGCTATTTCCGTGCCCGCTCGCGGCACGCCAGTCGCGCTTTCTCCGCGCGCGAAAGATTTCGTTGCACTTCCCTGGTCAATTTTTTCCTTTCATCTGCCGTTGAGCCGCCAGAGCACAGCGGCTTTTGCATGCGCGAATGCCTTTTCGTGACGCCCCGCAACCGGATGGTCGACGATGAAAGTGACAGGCGGTAAGGGTGGGCGCTGGCTGGCAGTCACAGCCACTGCGCTCGTCGTCGTGACGTGGTGTGCGCCGGCACCGGCCGTGCAGCAAGGCGCTGCTCATGCTCCCCACAACAAGCATCGCGCGCCGTCTGCCGCGTCTGCTGTTTCCGCAGCCGACCAGGACATCCTCGACGCCGACGACGCGCGTTTCTTCCTGACGCGCGTCGGCTTTGCGCCCGACAGTGGCGAGGTCGCGCAATACCTTGGACTCACGCGCGAGCAGGCCGTCGACAAAGTGCTGGCCACAGCCCGAACCGAAACCGTCACGCCACTGCCGGACTGGGTGCTCGAACCAATCCCGACACGCGAAATCCGCAAGACGTGGACGGACGATCAACGCCGCAAAGAGCAGGGGCTGCGTGGCCAGCGTTACGAAATATTACGTGCATGGTGGGTACGCGAGATGTTGAGCACGCCGTCGCCACTGACCGAACGCATGACGCTCTTCTGGCATAACCACTTCGCGTCGGGGCAGGACAAAGTCCAGTATCCGCAGCAGATGGCGCAGCAGAACATGCTGTTGCGCCGTGACGCGCTCGGCAACTTCGGCGAGCTGTTGCACGGCGTCGCGAAAGATCCGGCGATGCTCCAATACCTGGATGGCGCGAGCAATCGCAAGGGCAAGCCCAATGAAAACTTCGCGCGTGAAGTGATGGAGTTGTTCACGCTCGGCGAAGGGCACTACACGCAGCGCGACGTATCGGAAGCCGCGCGTGCCTACACAGGGTGGAGCCTCGATCCCGACACGCAGACGTATGTGTGGCGTGCCACCCAGCACGATGACGGCGACAAGACCGTACTCGGTCAAACCGGTCCGTTCGACGGCGATGGGGTGCTCGACATCCTGCTAGCGCGGCCGGAAACGGCGACCTTCGTCACGTCCAGACTGTGGCGCGAGTTTGTCTCCGACACACCGGACCCCGCCCGCATCGCACCGATCGCCGCGCAGTTTCGCGCGAGTCACTACGATATCAAGGTCGCATTGCGCGGCCTCTTCATGAGCGACGCGTTCTGGGACGACGACGATCGCGGCGTCCTTGTGAAATCGCCGGTGGAGTTCGTCGTCGGGACACTGCGTGCGTTCGATATCGGTTATGACGACACGGCACCGTTCGCCGCGCAGATCCGCACGCTTGGCGAGAACCTGTTCTACCCGCCGAACGTCAAAGGATGGCCGGGCGGCACGATATGGATCAATAGTTCGACACTGCTTGCCCGCAAGCAATTCGTCGAGCAACTGTTTCGCGCGTCTGAAACCGCCGGTCAGCGGCGTATGAACAATCCAACGAGTGCAAAGCTCGCGGCGAGCGGGACACCGGGCACTATGCAGGCGAATCCGCCAATGCAGCGCGCGATGGCGCGAGTCGGCCAGACGGGCCAAGGTGGCGTACGCTTTGACATCGACACGTGGCTTGCGCAATACAACACCGCGCCGACGGCGAAGCCGGGGCTGTCGGTGGAGCTTCAACTGCAGCACGCGGTTTTGCCGCTCGCGCCGGTTGACGCGATCGAAACCGATTCGACCGCCAGTGCTTATCTGGAGGCGTTGCTGATGGACCCGGCGTATCAGTTGAAGTGAGCAACCGGGTGATCTGTTGAGGTGAGCGACTGACGTGAGCGGCTGCGACGGGCGACGGAATCGAGCCGTTCAACCGTTTAAGTCAGATCGGCCGCGCCAATGAGCGGTCCGTCGACGGCGGCAAGACAGGCGTCATGGCAATCGAACGAGGTGAAGGATGAAACGACGCAGCTTTCTGTCGATCAGTGCAGCCGCCGGCGCGACGCTCTGGTTGCCACGCGCGTTCGGTGCGCAGGCGGCAACTCCCGGCGGTTCAACGAATCCCCGCTATAGCAACCTGCTGATCCTCGTCGAGTTGAAGGGCGGTAACGACGGTT
The DNA here is from genome assembly GCF_050434205.1 of Paraburkholderia sp. GAS348. Lineage (NCBI taxonomy): Bacteria > Pseudomonadati > Pseudomonadota > Betaproteobacteria > Burkholderiales > Burkholderiaceae > Paraburkholderia > Paraburkholderia sp. GAS348. The sequence goes on along the minus strand of NZ_JBNPVT010000002.1, from coordinate 252,355 downwards.
TGAATACCGTGATTCCGTTTGCCGATCCCACTTACTATCAGCTGCGTAAAAACATTGGCATCAAACGCGAGCAGGCGATTCAGCTCGACGAGCGCACCGCGCTGCACCCGTCGTTGCAACCGCTGATGCCGCTTTGGCAGAGCCAGCAACTGGCGATCGTTCAGGGCGTCAGCTATGCGCAACCGAACCTGTCGCATTTCCGCTCGATCGAGATCTGGGATACCGCGTCGCGTTCGGATCAATACTTGCGCGAGGGCTGGCTCACACGCGCATTTGCGCAAGCTCCGGTGCCGGCCGGTTTTGCCGCCGACGGCGTGGTGATCGGCAGCGCCGAAATGGGGCCGCTCGCCAACGGCGCGCGCGCGATCGCGCTGGTCAACCCGGCGCAGTTCGTCAAGGCCTCGCGTCTCGCCACACCGGTGTCGCTGCACGAGCGTAATCCGGAACTGGCGCACATTCTCGACGTCGAGAACGAGATCGTGAAAGCCGCCGACCGCCTACGTCCCATACAAGGTCAGCCGCAATTGAAGACGGTGTTTCCCGGCGGTGCATTCGGCAGTTCGATCAAGACCGCGATGCAGGTGCTCGCCGCTGGCGACGCCCCCCAAGGAAGTCCCCTTGGCGGGCGCCCCCCAGGAAGTCCCCTTGGGGAACACGCCGCGAGGGCAGCCGAAGCGCGGCCCGGGCGTCGCGGTGATCCGTTTGACGCTGAACGGTTTCGATACGCATCAGAACCAGCCTGGTCAGCAGGCAGCGCTGCTCAAGCAGCTGGCCGAAGGGTTTGCGTCGATGAAGTCGGCGCTGGTGGAACTCGGCCGCTGGAATGAGACGCTGGTGATGACCTACGCCGAATTCGGCCGGCGCCCGAGTGGGAATCAGAGCAACGGTACCGACCACGGCACAGTGGCGCCGCATTTCGTCATGGGCGGGCGAGTGCAGGGCGGCTTGTATGGCGTGCCGCCGGTGCTCACGCGGCTAGACAGCAACGGCAACTTGCCGGTGGGCGTCGATTTCCAGCAACTCTACGCGACCGTGCTTGGACCCTGGTGGGGGCTCGACGCGCCCGCGATCCTGCAGCAGCGGTTCGAGCCGCTGCCCCTCCTACGCGTCTGATAGTGGACTGCGCTTTCTTCTCTGCATAAGGTGGCGGCCGGCGTGCCGCCCGCTTATCTGGCGCGCCACGCGATCCAGAGTTTGCGGATCGGCGTCAACGCGATGCGTTGATGCAGCACGTGATAGCCGTCACGTTCGATTTCATCCAGCAGCGCCAGGGCAAGTGCCGCCTGCGCCACCAGCGTGCGCTGCGAGCGGCGCTCATGCACGGGCATGGCGGCGAGCGCCGCTTGCAACGCATCGCGGGCCCGCTTGGTCTCGAAGCGCATCAGCTCGGTAAACGCGTCGGAATATTTTCGATTGATCAGATCCGCAGCAGTGACATTAAAGCGCTGCATTTCGTCGATCGGAATATAGATGCGGCCGTGACGCGCATCATTGCCGGTTTCGACGACGAACTGCGCAAGCTGCAGCGCCTCGCCGAGCGGCCCGGACCAGTTCGACGCCTGTGCGCTGTCTTTCGCCGTAGCACGCGCGAGCAGCGACGCGAAGGTGCCGCCCACGCCCTGCACGTAGCGCCGCAGATTCGGATAGTCGAGGTAGCGCGCCTGGTCGAGGTCCATTTCGAAACCGGCGAGCAGCGCCTGTAATGCCGGATACGCGGTCTGCACGTCGGGCAAATAAGCCGCCAGCGCCTTTGAAACCGGATGCGACGGCGAGCCCGAAGCCAGCGCGGCGATCTCGTTTTGCCACCACGCGAGTTTGGTGCGGCCGATGGCCGGATCGCTGGTTTCTTTTACGGTTTCCTCGAACTCGCGGCGCAGGGCAAACAGCGCGGTCAGGAGCGGCTGGCTTGCCGCGGGCGCCTGCCGAAGCGCATAGTAAGTGCTCGATCCGGGCGGCGCCGCTTTCTGCTGGCAATATTCGTCGAAATTCACGGGATTGGAATGTGGGGAAGGGCAGGCGAAGAGGGGCACGGCGTGCGTGCCTTTGGCCGAAAATTGTAGCATCCACGCTCCTCGGGCAGATGCATGAGCAAATGCAGACAAGTGCGAATCAATCGGTTAGAATCTCGCGCTTACACTTTCGGGCGCGGGGTTTTACGCGGCCGTGAGCAGGCAGGACATCGGGCAGAACGCGTAGCGGCTTTGCCCGGCTGCGAGGGTGGCGAAATTGGTAGACGCACCAGGTTTAGGTCCTGACGCCCGCAAGGGTGTAGGGGTTCGAGTCCCCTCCCTCGCACCATCCCTATGTAGCAGAGAACCCCGTTAAGTCTTCGGACTGACGGGGTTTTTTGTTTTCCGTGTGACTTGCGCCGGGCCGCGCGTGCCCGGCAGCGCTCAGGCGTCCGGTGCGGGCGATTGCTGTTCGGCTTGTGCGCCCGGCAACTCGGCTTGTGCGGCGCCTTCGAGAAAGCGGCGGGTCGATCCGAATGCCTGCAGCATCGGATCGGGCCATGGCGTTTGCAGCATGACCGCCTGGTGGTTTTCGAACGCCGACGACAACAATTTTGCCAGTTCAGGCGAGCGCAGATGACGCAGCAGCACACTGACGGCGATCGCCGTCGCCTGGCTTGCGCCGGCGGTTTGAAGTTCTGAGGCGGTGAGGGCCGCTAGCTGTTTGTTGATGTCCACTGAAACTTCCCTGGGTGAAATGTGGGTGACTGAGGTGGTGACTGAAGGCCCGGTGGCCGATCCCGAATTTTGACATGGTTGACGGGTTGCCGTGAACGCGGCGGCCTGGCCGGCTCCGCCGTGCTCGAAGCGTGACGAAGGTGTTCAGCGCAGTTACTCTATTAAACGTCGTTGACGCAATACTCGCGGATTAATACGTGCGACAAACGGATCTCGCAACAGAAGACAATAAAAGAGGGATGCGATGAACGTGATATTTGCCGTGATCGGCGCGATCGTCGGGGTGTTGGCCGCCTTGTCGAACGATTTCCCGATCGGCTACGGTGCGCTGATGGGCGGGGTGGCCGGCTTTGCGCTCGCACGTCTGCTGCAAAAGAAGTCCTTGGGTGCCGCGAACGAACCCGCGTCCAAACCGGCGGCGACCGATAGCGGGAGTCCAATCCGCAGCCCATCCAGCGAACTGGCCGCGCGCGTCGAGCGACTCGAGCGCGAGATCGTCGTTCTGCGCGGCGAGATCCGCGAATGGCGGGCCAGCGTCACGGGGGCATCGGCGACCGGGAGCGTGGATGGCGAGCCGGCAGCGTTCAAACTGCGTCCGGCCGATGATGTGCCGCATCCCTACGCGATGCCAGCCGCGACAGAGCAGAAGCCGCCGCGCGAGCCTGCGGCAACGCCGGCGCAACCGGCCGCCATACACCTGACGGTGAGCGCCAGTGCGGTCAGGCCGTCCGCGTCGGCCGGTGCGCTTTCATCGAGCGAACCGCTGCCAGCGCAGACCCCGTCCGCACCACCGTCTCCGCCCGTACCGCCGCGCGGCGCCGGTCCCGATCTCGCCGAGCGCCTCCTCAAACGCGGACGCGACTGGCTATACGGCGGCAACACGGTCGTGCGGGCCGGCGTCGTCGTGTTGTTCTTCGGCATTGCGTTCCTGCTCAAATACGCCGCCGACAACAGCCTGCTGCCGATCGAATTCCGCCTCGCCGGTGTGGCGCTTGCCGCGACCGTCCTGATCGGGCTCGGGTGGCGCATCGGCGAGCGTCGCGGCGCGTACGGGCTGATCTTGCAGGGCGGCGGCGTCGGTGCGCTCTATCTGACCGTGTTCGCCGCCACCAGGCTCTACCATTTGCTGCCGGCGGCCGCCGCCTTGCCGCTGATGCTCGCGATCTGCGGCTTGAGCGCCTTTCTGGCGGTGCGGCAGAACGCGTCGTCGCTGGCCTTCATGGGCAGCGCGGGCGGCTTCCTCGCGACGGTGCTCCTGTCGACGGGCGGCGGCAATCACGTGATGCTGTTCAGCTACTACGCGCTGCTCAACGCGGGCATTTTCGCGATCGCGTGGTTCAAGGCGTGGCGGCCGCTGAATCTGCTTGGCTTTGTGTTCACGTTTTCGATCGGCGCTGTGTGGGGCGTAACGGCTTACCGGCCTGAGTTGCTTGCCAGCACCGAGCCGTTCCTGATTCTGTTCTTCCTGATGTATGTCGGCATCGCGTTGCTCTACGCGGTGCGCCGCGAGGTCGCGCTCAAGCATTACGTCGACGGCACGCTGGTGTTCGGCACGCCGCTCGTCGCGATCGGTCTGCAAGCGGCGCTGATGAAGGGCACCGAGTTCGGTCTGGCGTGGAGCGCGGTGGCGCTGGCGGCGCTCTACCTCGCGATCGCGGGCTGGCTGGCGCGGCGGCACGCGCGCCTTGGCATGATGTTCGAGGCCATGCTCGCGCTGGCCGTGATCTTCGTCACGCTCGCTGTGCCGCTCGCTTTCACCGGACCGACCACGAGCGCGGCCTGGGCAATTGAAGGCGCCGCGATCACCTGGCTCGCTGTGCGTCAGCGGCGCCTGATCGCGTTTGGCTTCGGCTTGCTGATGCAACTGGCCGCGGCGGGCGCGTATGTTGTCGGCATGCTCGCGCAGATCGATGGCGCGCATGCGTGGCCGGTCCTGAACGGCGCGTACATCGCGACCGTGCTGATCGCGATCGCGGGCATCTTCACGGGATGGCGGTTGCATGGGCGCAGCGAAGCGGGCGCGTGGCACGCATGGATGCCGCAGATCGGCCTCGTCGCCAGCGTGTGGGGGCTGTCGTGGTGGATATCGGGCGGTCTCCACGAGATCCACGCCTACGTGCAGGCGCATCTTGCGTATGGCCATGATCGTTTCGAAACCGCCGTCGTCGCGCTGTTCGCCGTTCTAACAGCATGGCTCGCGCACGGCGCGCGCCGCGAGCTGCGTTGGCCGCTCGCCGAACTGCCGGCACTGGCGCTCGTGCCGGTCCTCGCTCTGCTGACCTTGAGTCTATTCATGCTGAGCATGGTCCCGGTCAGCAGTTACGGTTGGCTGGCTTGCACGGTCGTCGCAGCGTCCACCTACCTGCTGCTTTGGCGTCAGCAGTGCGACGTCGGCGATCGTGTGCTCGCGCCCCTGCATACGCTGATGTTCTGGACGGCCGGCGCGCTCGTCGCGCTCGAAGGCTACTGGGGCTTGCGCGCCTACGTGCCGGAAGGCGCATGGAGCTGGAGCGCGTGGGCTTATGGCGTCGGCATTCTGCTGCTATTGGTGGCGGGCGTCGGGCATCGTTTGCGCTGGCCGGTCGCGCGCTTCGTAGAGGCCTATCAGGTGTGGGCCACGGCGCCGCTCGCCGCCTTGCTCTGGATCTGGAGCATCGCGAGCGTGACGAGCGACGGCAGCGCCGCGCCCCTTTTCTGGCTGCCGATCGCGAATCCGCTGGATGTGGCGCAGATCCTTGCGTTTATCGCCTGCGCCGTGTGGCTGCGGCGCCTGCGCGCACTGGGCGTGCACGGGCGTCCGCGGGCTTTCGACTACGCGGTGCTCGCGACCTTGTTCCTGTGGTTCAACGCGTTGCTGCTGCGCACACTGCATCATTGGATCGGCGTGCCGTACCAGCTCGACGAAATGTCACACTCGATGCTGGTGCAGGCTTCGGTATCGGTGTTCTGGACGGTCTGCGCGTTGGCTGTGATGATCTGGGCGACTCGGCGGGCCAGCCGGATATTCTGGTTCATCGGCGGCGGCCTGCTGGCGGCGACCGTCGTCAAACTATTCCTGTTCGACCTGTCGCACGTGACCGGTATCGAGCGGATTGTGTCGTTCATCGGTATCGGCCTGATGTTGCTCCTGATTGGCTACTTCTCGCCGTTGCCGCCTAAAGCGGCTGTTCTGGAAACTGAGCAATGAAGCGTGTCTTGATAGTGACGGGGTGGTGTCTTGCGATCTCGTCCGTATGGGTGTCGACGGCGGCCGTAGCGGCCGATCGGTTTGCGCAGCGCTTTGCGCTCGAACTCGAGAGCGGCGCCGCCTATTACAGCGTGACGCTTCCGGCTGCCGTCTACGCCGCCAGCCAGCGCGGGGATCTCGGCGACGTGCGCGTGTTCAATGGCGCCGGCGAACCGGTGCCGTATTCGCTCGAGGCGCCGCGCGAGCCTTCCAGCGCACCGGCCGCCTTGCGTCCGGTGCGCTGGTTTCCGTTGCCGTCCGCCGCTTCCGGCAGCAGTAGCGGCGCGCCACTCGGCGTGACGATTGCCGCCGACGGATCGCTGCGTGCAACGTCAGCGCCACCGGACCGCGCGCAACATGACGCCGACCTGATCGACGTCGCGCGCGAGACGCGAGGGGAGGCTCAGATCGACGCATTGGTCGTCCATGTGCGTGACGACAATTATCAGGGGCGAGTCAGCGTCGAATCGAGTGACGATTTGCGCAACTGGCAACCCGCCGGCGAGGCGCAACTGCTCAAGGTGAGCTACAACGGCAGCACGCTGAGCCAGGACCGTATCGAGTTCAACGGCATGCGCGCACGTTACCTGCGTTTGCATTGGCTCGACGGCGAGCCGTACATCGAGTCGATCGACGCTCAGGTGCAGGCGGCCAGCGCCGGCAATGCACAGCGCGCGGATACCCAGCGGGAATGGCGCGAAGGCATCGTCGCCCACGCGGGTCCGAAAGCCGGCGAGTATTTCTTCGAGACCGGCGGCCCTTATCCCATCGATCGTTTGCGCCTGAATCTGCCGCAGCCGAATACTGTGGCGCCCGCTGTCGTCTACTCGCGTGCGGGACTGGAGTCGGCCTGGAGAGAAGTATCGAGCGCGATGCTCTTCCGGTTGCACAACGGCACGGTGGAGCAAAGCAATCCATCGCTTGAAATGGCGCTCGACACCGATCGTCAGTGGCGCGTGGTGGTCGATACGCGCAATGGCGGTTTGGGAAGCGGCACGTTGACTGTCGCAGCGGGCTGGCGTCCGGCGGCACTCACTTTCGTCGCGCGCGGGGCCGCGCCATTCACGCTGGCGGTGGGGAGTGCGGCCGCGGTGTCGTCAGCGGTGAGCCGGGCGGATCTGCTGATGGGCGCTTCGTCGGTCGCCGTCACGGCGCGGCTGGGCGAGGCGTTGCCCGTTGGGCTGGAGGGCGATGCGCAGTCGCCGGGCAAAGACCACGATGCAATGCGGCGCTATATGTTGTGGGCGGCGTTGTTGCTGGCTGTCGGCTTGCTCGGTGCGATCGCCTGGCGGCTTGCGCGTGGCGCTCAGGTGCAGGCCGGAGCCCAGGCTGGCGGTGTGGCTGGAGGAGTGGCCGATGGCGGCGCAGGAGCGGGCGGCGCTGGCGGATCGGCAGGTGGTGCGCCCAGCGGGTCAGGTGCAGCAAGCGCTACAGCTAACGATGCAGGCGCGGCTGGCGCTGATGGTCAAAACACCGGAAAGCGCTGACTTCGGCGCGGGCGTATTCCGACGTGGGGGATTGCACAGAGCCGGAAGATTGGGACGCGCCGAGGGATTGCACTGCGCGGGCACCTGGCGCTGGCGCGTCGTTACTTACTCCTCGCGCTCCGACATCGAATTGATGATCTTGTCGAGCGCCTGGCCGAACGCGAGCTTCTCCTGCTCGTCGAGGCAGTCGAACATATCCCCGTTCCACTTACGCGCGATCGGCATCACCTTGCGATAGAGCGCGCGGCCTTCAGGGGTCAGCGACACCAGCACGACGCGGCCGTCTTCAGCGCTCGGCTCGCGTTTCACGAGTCCTTGCTTGATCAACGCCTCGGCCGCACGGCTCGCCTGACTCTTGTCGAGGTTGGCGTGCCGCGCCAGTTCCATGATCGAAAACGGTCCGAACGAGCCCACCGACGCAATCACCCGTGCTTCAGGCAATGTCACGCCCAATTTGTCCTGATAGCGCACGCCGATGCCACGCTCCGCGAGTTTGTTCAGGACATGCAGACGGTACGTCAAGAACTGTTCGAGTCCGGTTTTGGCGGAGGCCTTCATGCTCTTCCCGTGATGAGTGGCGCGGTCGCGGCGCTGTGATTGTTGCCGCAACCGTCCTGCCGGTCAACGCGCGCCGTATTTCAGGCGCGTCAACTGTTCGGCTGCGTCGGCCAAAAGACGCGCCGCGTCGCGAATTGCAACATCGAGGGTGATCGGCCCGGGGGCCGGCGAGAAGCAGCCACTGAAGTATTCGGCAAGGCGCGGTAGCGCCGCGGAGTCGACCGCACCGGAGAGCAGCGTGGCCGGCACGCCCGCTGCCTGCGCATGACGGCAAGCGATGAACGGCGCTTTGCCGTGCAGCGTTTGCACGTCCGAGCGGCCTTCGCCGGTGATCAGCCAGTTCGCGCCTCCAAGCGCCGCGTCCAGGCCGATCTGCCGTGCGACGGTTTCCGCCCCCGGCTCGAACTGCGCGTCCAGCATGTGCAGCGCGAAGCCGAGACCGCCGGCCGCACCCGCGCCGGGTTGGTTGCGTGCGGAGCGCCCCAGCGCCGCCTCGAGCAGATCGGCGAAGCGGGTGAGGGCGGCGTCGATGGGGGCAACCTGTTCCGGCTTCACCCCCTTTTGCGGTCCGAACACAGCGGTCGCGCCGTGCTCGCCGGTCAGCGGGTTGTCCACATCCGACATGCCGACGAACTGCGTGTCCGCGAGACGGGCGTCCAGTTGCGAGACGTCGAGGCGCGCGACGCGAGCGAGTTGTTCGGGCGTGGCGTCAAGTTCCTTGCCTTCCGCGTCGAAAAATTTCAGGCCGAGACCGGCCAGCAAGCCGGCGCCGCCGTCGTTCGTGCTGCTGCCGCCGAGCGCGACGAAAAAGCGCCGCACGCCCGCGTCGAGCAGTGCGCGAATCGCTTCGCCCATACCGCGGGTGCTGCGCGCCTCGACCGGCACGCCCATGCCGACCGGATCGGTAATGCCGACGATTTCCGCTGTTTCGATGATCGCGCTGCCATCCGCAAGCAGGCCAGTGAGTGCCTCGCGCACTGGACCGGCCGCGCCGCGCACGCTCAGCGTGCGGCGTTCGCCGCCGCTTGTGAGCATGGCGTCGAGCGTGCCTTCGCCGCCATCGGCCATCGGGCAGATGCGCACAGTGGCGTCCGGCCGGGCGCGCTGGATGCCGGACGCAATCGCCTGCGCGACCTGTTCCGCGCTGAGCGAACCTTTGAAGGAATCGGGAGCAATGACGACGACAGGCGAGGACGGCAGGTTCGGCATGGTGTCTCTGAATGGTTGGAGTCGTTGCTAGGGCGGGTGGCATAAACAGATAGAGGCGCAGCCCCGAGCGCGTCCACTAGCTTATCAGCATGGGCGCACCGACTGAATATGTCGAATGGCATAGCCGGGATTGTCCGCCGGAAGGCGTGTGGGAATCATGAGTGGAAACGCGAGCGGCAAGCGCGGCATTGTCGGCCACGCAGGTCCTTCTGGCGGATTCGGCACCGGTGAAAGGGGCCGCTAAACTGCCACAAGCACCGCCGCAAGCAGGCTGGAAACTGGCAGGGAGTGGGCGCAAGGCAGGGCCACCAGGCAGCCGCCAAGCGAGCCGCAAAGAGGTGAAAAACAGTGCGGAAAGCGGCTTGAACCCCGATAAAAACGCGCGCAATCATCGAATCCCGGCTAGGCGCGCAAATAGTTTGCTAAAATATTCGGCTCTTTAGACCCAAACCGTGCTGCCGGTGGCCTGCAAGGCCGCGGCGCAGGCGCTGAATCGATCAGACGCGCGATGCGAAGCGACATCGAAAAGCGGCACGTAGAAGATAACTGATTCGCTCGAATAATTTTAGGACGATTGAAGCCATGGCTAACGTTGTTGAAAACCTCGGCAAGCTCGAACGCCGCGTCACGATTTCCCTGCCGAAGGACGCCGTGCAGAAGGAAGTGGACTCGCGTATCCGCCAACTCGCGAAGAACGTGCGCATGCCGGGTTTTCGCCCGGGCAAGGTGCCGCTCAAGATGGTCACCCAACAGTATTCGGGCCAGGTGGAAGCCGAAGTCCTGAGCGACAAGGTCGGCAAGGAGTTTTTCGACATCAGCCGCGCCGAAAACCTGCGCGTTGCCGGCCAGCCGAGCTTCGCGCCGAAGGCCGACGTTGCTGAAGGCGACTACGCGTTCGACGCGACCTTCGAGGTGTATCCGGAAGTGAAGCTGGGCGACGTCGCCACGGCTGAAATCGAACGCACCACGACCACCATCAGCGAAGCGGAAATCGACCGCACGCTGGACATCCTGCGCAAGCAGCGCGTGCACTTCCACGCTCGCGGCGACTCTGGCGAACACGGCGACGGCGGCGCGGACACGGCGGCTAAAGACGGCGACCGCGTGACGGTCGACTTCGTCGGCAAGATCGACGGTGAAGTGTTCCAGGGCGGCAGCGCAGAAGACTTCGCATTCGTGCTGGGCGAAGGCCGCATGCTGCCGGAATTCGAAAAGGCGGCGCTCGGCCTGAAGGGCGGCGAGTCGAAGGAATTCGACCTGGCTTTCCCGGCTGACTATCACGGCAAGGATGTCGCGGGCAAGACCGCGCAATTCACGATCACGATGAAGAAGATCGAGTGGCCGCATCTGCCGGACATCGACGCCGAGTTCGCGAAATCGCTCGGTATCGAAGACGGCGATCTGGTCAAGATGCGCGCTGAGATCAAAGACAATCTCGAGCGCGAAGCGAAGCGCCGCACGCAAGCTATTGTCAAGAACCAGGTCATGGACGCGCTCCTGAAGATTTCGGAACTCGACGTGCCGAATGCGCTGATCGAACAGGATCAGGAGCGTCTGGTCGGCATGGCGCGTCAGGACCTCGAGCAACGTGGCGTGCCGAACGCTGCCGACGCACCGATCCCGGCTGAAATGTTCAAGGAACAGGCTGAGCGTCGCGTGAAGCTGGGCCTCGTGCTGGCCGAGCTGGTCAAGGCTAACGAGCTGCAAGCCAAGCCGGAGCAGATTCGTGCCGAAGTCGACGAATTCGCGAAAAGCTACGAAGACCCGAAGGAAGTCGTCCGCTGGTATTATTCCAATCAGCAACGTCTTGCCGAAATGGAAGCGTACGTCGTTGAAGCCAACGTCGTCGATTTCGTCCTCAGCAAGGCCAAGGTGACGGACAAGGAAGTAAGCTTCGAAGAACTGGCAAGCGCAACGGCGCAAGCATAAGCGTCGCTGCAACGGCGTGCCGGCTGTCGGAGCGACGGCTCGCACGCCGTTTTTTTGTGCTGTGAAAGTACGTGCGTTTTGCACGGCGTGTTTCGCCCAGCGCCGCACACCGCGTTTGTGCTGATCGCGCACTTGAATATGGGCTCGTCGACTACACCTGTCTAGCATCTAATATTTAGAATATCTCCAGACAAGGATCCATTGCATGACCTTTCGCGCCCAAATGCTGGACACGTTGACCTCCCAGTCGTCGCGGGATCTCGAAGCGCAGGCGCTCGGACTGGTGCCGATCGTCGTGGAAACGAGCGGCCGCGGCGAGCGCTCGTATGACATCTATTCACGTCTGCTGAAGGAACGCATCGTGTTCCTGGTCGGCGAAGTGAACGACCAGACGGCCAACCTCGTCGTCGCGCAAATGTTGTTCCTTGAAAGCGAAAATCCGGACAAGGACATCAGCTTCTACATCAACAGCCCGGGCGGTTCCGTCTCGGCTGGGATGGCAATCTACGACACGATGCAGTTCATCAAGCCGGACGTGTCGACGCTGTGCATGGGCCTCGCGGCCAGTATGGGCGCGTTCCTGCTGGCGGCCGGCGCAAAGGGCAAGCGTTTTGCGCTGCCGAATTCGCGCGTGATGATTCACCAGCCGCTGGGCGGCGCGCGCGGTCAGGCGTCGGACATTGAAATCCAGGCGCGCGAAATCCTGTACCTGAAGGAAAGGCTGAATCATCTGCTCGCGCATCACACTGGCCAACCTGTCGAGCGTATCGCCCGTGACACCGACCGGGACAATTTCATGTCTGGCGATGACGCGCAAGCTTACGGTCTGGTTGACCAGGTGGCGCACAAGCGTCCTTGAAGTGTCCTTGAATCGCCGGTGCGGTCTTGCCCCAAAACGGGACGAGGCCGTCATCGGACCGGTTGTGAAATAATCAAGACTCGTCCGAGCGCCTGCGGCAAACGCCGTCACCTTGGCTCAAGCCCTGCCGCGCCCAAACTGCGAGGCCGGGGCAAACGGCGTATCATGTAATCGAGTGTCCGGAGGCTCACACATCTATGGCGGACAAGAAAGGTTCTAACAGCGAAAAGCTGTTGTATTGCTCGTTCTGCGGCAAGAGCCAGCATGAAGTCAAAAAGCTGATTGCAGGCCCGTCGGTGTTCATCTGTGATGAATGTATCGACCTGTGCAACGAAATCATTCGCGATGAAGCTGCAGGCGCGGGCATTGAGGCGGGCTTGTCCAAGTCCGATCTGCCGAGTCCGCAGGAAATCCGTGAAATCCTCGACCAGTACGTGATCGGTCAGGAGCGCGCGAAGAAGATTCTCGCGGTTGCGGTGTACAACCACTACAAGCGCCTCAAGCATCTCGACAAGAAAGACGAGATCGAACTGTCCAAGAGCAACATCCTGCTGATCGGCCCGACCGGTTCCGGCAAGACCTTGCTCGCGCAGACGCTCGCGCGTCTTCTGAACGTCCCGTTCGTCATTGCGGATGCAACGACGCTGACGGAAGCCGGCTACGTCGGCGAAGACGTCGAGAACATCATCCAGAAGCTGCTGCAGAACTGCAATTACGAAGTCGACAAGGCCCAGCGCGGCATTGTCTACATCGACGAAATCGACAAGATCAGCCGCAAGTCCGACAACCCGTCGATCACCCGCGATGTGTCGGGCGAAGGCGTGCAACAGGCTTTGCTGAAACTGGTTGAAGGCACGATGGCGTCGGTGCCGCCGCAGGGTGGCCGTAAGCATCCGAATCAGGACTTTATCCAGGTCGACACCACCAATATTCTGTTCATTTGCGGTGGCGCATTCGACGGTCTCGAGAAGGTCATTGTCGACCGTACCGAGAAGACCGGCATCGGCTTCGGCGCGAGCGTGAAGAGCAAGCAGGACCGCGACGCCGGCGAAGTGCTGCGCGAAGTGGAGCCGGAAGATCTGATCAAGTTCGGCCTGATTCCGGAACTGATCGGTCGTCTGCCGGTGGTGGCGACGCTCGGCAAGCTCGACGAAACGGCGCTGATGAAGATCCTCGTCGAACCGAAGAATGCCTTGGTGAAGCAATACCACAAGCTGTTCAACATGGAACGCGTCGAACTCGAAATTCGCCCGGCTGCGCTGCAGGCTGTTGCGCGTAAGGCGATTCGTCGCAAGACAGGCGCCCGGGGGCTGCGTTCGATCCTGGAGCAGGCGCTGCTTGATGTCATGTACGACTTGCCGCAAATGAAAGGCGTTAGCAAGGTCATCATCGACGACAACGTAATTGACGGCGACGGCAAACCGTTACTGATCTACGAAGACGCGCCAAAAGTGGCGGGTTCGAACTGATCGGCTTTCGGGTTCTGCAAAAAAAGCCGTTCATGGCGACGTGAACGGCTTTTTTCGTTTATCGTGTGGTCAGGATGGTTGTTTTCACTATGGAGTCACTGAACCTTCGGAGTCACTGAACTTTTCCCACACGCGGAGGCTTGCAATCTTTTCTGCTGGCCTCACCTATCGAACGAACTGATTCCACTCATGGGGAAATGAAATGTCAGGAACCCAACTCCTTCCGCCGGAACGCATTACGCTCCCGCTGCTCCCGCTGCGTGACGTAGTCGTCTTCCCGCACATGGTGATTCCGCTCTTCGTAGGCCGCCCGAAGTCGATCAAGGCTCTCGAAGCAGCGATGGAAGGCGGCAAGCACATCATGCTCGTCGCCCAGAAAACGGCTGCGAAAGATGAGCCGACCGAAAAGGACATGTACGAAGTAGGGTGTGTTGCCAACATCCTGCAAATGCTGAAGCTGCCCGACGGCACCGTTAAGGTGCTCGTCGAAGGCTTGCAGCGCGCAAAAACGCTTTCCATCGAAGAACAGGAAACGCAGTTTTCGTGCGAAGTCATGCCGCTCGAACCCGACCACGCCGACAGCGCTGAAACTGAAGCGCTGCGCCGCGCGATCGTGTCGCAGTTCGACCAGTATGTGAAACTGAACAAGAAGATTCCGCCGGAGATCCTGACGTCGCTGTCGGGCATCGACGAGGCTGGGCGTCTGGCCGATACGATCGCGGCGCATCTGCCGCTCAAGCTCGACCAGAAGCAGCACATCCTCGAAATGTTCCCGGTGATCGAGCGCCTCGAGCATCTGCTCGCGCAACTCGAAGCCGAGATCGACATCCTGCAGGTCGAAAAGCGCATCCGTGGGCGTGTGAAACGCCAGATGGAGAAGAGTCAGCGCGAGTACTACCTGAACGAACAGGTCAAGGCGATCCAGAAGGAACTGGGCGAAGGCGAAGAAGGTGCGGATCTCGAGGAACTCGAGAAGCGCATCACGGCTGCCCGCATGCCGAAGGAAGCGAAGAAGAAGGCCGACGCCGAGCTGAAGAAACTCAAGCTGATGTCACCGATGTCGGCTGAAGCAACGGTCGTGCGCAACTACATCGATACGCTGATCGGCTTGCCGTGGCGCAAGAAGAGCAAGGTCAACAACGACCTCTCGAATGCGGAACGCGTGCTCGACGAAGACCACTTCGGTCTCGAGAAAGTGAAGGAACGCATTCTCGAGTATCTCGCGGTCCAGCAACGTGTCGACAAGGTGAAAGCGCCGATCCTGTGTCTCGTTGGGCCTCCGGGTGTTGGTAAGACGTCGCTGGGTCAGTCGATCGCTCGCGCTACGAACCGCAAGTTCGTGCGTATGGCGCTCGGCGGCGTGCGCGACGAAGCCGAGATTCGCGGTCACCGTCGTACGTACATCGGTTCGATGCCCGGCAAGATCCTGCAAAGCCTGACCAAGGTCGGCGTGCGCAATCCGCTCTTCCTGCTCGACGAAGTCGACAAGATGGGCCAGGATTTCCGCGGCGATCCGTCCTCGGCTCTGCTGGAAGTGCTCGATCCGGAACAGAACCATACGTTCGCCGATCACTACGTCGAAGTCGACTTCGATCTGTCGGACGTGATGTTCGTGGCGACGTCGAACTCGCTGAACATACCGCCGCCGCTGCTCGACCGGATGGAAGTGATCCGTCTGTCGGGTTACACGGAAGACGAGAAGGTCAGCATCGCGCAACGTTATC
Source organism: Paraburkholderia sp. GAS348 (assembly GCF_050434205.1). Taxonomy (NCBI): domain Bacteria; kingdom Pseudomonadati; phylum Pseudomonadota; class Betaproteobacteria; order Burkholderiales; family Burkholderiaceae; genus Paraburkholderia; species Paraburkholderia sp. GAS348. The sequence goes on along the minus strand of NZ_JBNPVT010000002.1, from coordinate 237,207 downwards.
TTTTGCCCAAGCAGAAGAAGAACAACGGCCTCAAGGATGGCGAGGTCGATGTGACGGAAACCGCGATCCGCGACATCATTCGTTACTACACGCGTGAAGCGGGCGTCCGTTCGCTCGAGCGTGAAATTTCGAAGATCTGTCGCAAGGTCGTGAAGATGCTTCTGCTGAAGAAGGCGGCAGGCGCGGTGACGGTCGACGGCAGCAATATCGACACCTTCCTCGGCGTGCGCAAGTACGACTTCGGTCTGGCCGCGAAGGAAAATCAGGTTGGCCAGGTCACGGGTCTTGCGTGGACAGAAGTGGGCGGCGATCTGCTGACCATCGAAGCCGCGGTGATGCCGGGTAAGGGCAATGTGATCCGCACGGGTTCGCTCGGCGACGTGATGAAGGAATCCGTCGAAGCTGCGCGCTCGGTGGTCCGCTCGCGTTCGCGCCGTCTGGGCGTCAAGGACGAAGCGTTCGAGAAGCAGGACATTCACATCCACGTGCCGGAAGGCGCGACGCCGAAAGACGGTCCGTCGGCCGGTATCGCGATGACAACCGCGCTGGTGTCGGTGTTGACCGGTATTCCGGTTCGTGCCGATGTCGCGATGACGGGCGAAATCACGTTGCGTGGCGAAGTCCTGCCGATCGGCGGCCTGAAGGAAAAACTGCTGGCAGCGCATCGCGGCGGTATCAAGCTGGTGCTGATTCCGGAAGAAAACGTCAAAGACTTGACGGAAATTCCGGACAACGTGAAGAACGCAATCGAAATCGTGCCGGTCCGGTGGATCGACAAGGTGCTCGAGTTGGCGCTGGAGCGCGTGCCTCAGGCATTGCCGGAAGAAGAGCCGAAGCCGGCTGCGCCTGTCGCAGCGGCTGAGCCAGGCAAGGAAGCCGGTGCGACGGAAGTCGTGAAGCACTAAGTTAGCCAGCGGCGAAAGCTGTTTGCTGCAAAGAACCCGCGATCTGAACGGTCGCGGGTTTTTTATTGCCGGCGAGATATAGAAAGACACGTCTGAAACGCACGCAATCCCACCTTTTGAGCAAAGAGCGCTCTCAGCCGCAGACTGGTTGTGCGCGCATCGATTTGCGGCAAGATCGGGTTATAAGCAGCGTCATCCAGAGCCGCTCGAATCAGGCTCAACCCCGCTTGACACAAGGGTTTCGGCCAATTCTAATGAGTCGGCTTGGCGTTGGCCGCCAGCCGCGTGATACTAGGTGCTGTAGAGCACCGTCACGATTGCCATAAACATTCTCGGGGGTTGGAATGAATAAAACGGAATTGATCGATCACATTGCGCAGCAAGCCGATATTTCGAAGGCCGCTGCAGGCCGTGCACTGGATGCGGTGATCGGTGGGGTCAAAGGTGCGTTGAAGCAAGGCGGTTCGGTGACTTTGGTCGGTTTCGGTACGTTTGCCGTGGGCAAGCGTACTGCGCGTACAGGACGCAATCCGCGCACCGGCGCTGCCATCAAGATCAAGGCAGCGAAGATTCCTAAATTTAGGCCTGGCAAAGCTCTGAAGGATGCGCTAAACTAATGGGCTTGCTGCTTGAGGAGCTGCGGATTCGTTAGAAAGAAGTGCGGCGAATTCTGTGTGACTTGCTCCAGGTGATGCGCAATTGCATGAGTTAGGGTGCAAGTTGATAAATCGGGCAGCAAATGCAGGAGCACGGTGAATCGCGAAACGGGTGCTTAGCTCAGTTGGTAGAGCGGCGCCCTTACAAGGCGTAGGTCGGGAGTTCGAGCCTCTCAGCACCCACCATTTCCGTTTCGTGAGGACGTCCATAAGCGTCCATAGATGTCCGGAGCAATCCGCTGAAACCCGCATGGCTAATGGCTCTGCGGGTTTTTTATTGCCTGTCGCCAATTAAAAGACGAAATGGCTGGTCACGGCTTTCGTGCAACTGGTCGTGCCCTTATTCGAGAGCGCCTTGGGTATGCCAAAGAAATCGTCGAGCGACATCTTGCCCACGGCCGTGACGAGGAACTTGGGGATGCATACGATCGAGCCCAGTTCCCGGAAATCGCCCAATCTATTACACATTCTCTTGAATACGGCGGAGCGATCCAAACGCTTTCCCGCTCCTGTATCGAGCAATATGACGAAACAGGGAATCACCATGCTGAAATTATCAAAAAAATTTCTATCGCACATATTGCTCGCTGAGCAAAGACCGCATTAGGATGGGGCACCCTGGTGCGCGGTGAAATAGCGGCAAGTGCCCCGGTTCCCGGATAGGTGCACGGGCTTTCTTCCTCTTCCCGATGGAGCAAGGTCCGAGTGAAAGTGAACGGCCATTGCAGCGACTGGTCATTCCGCACTGCTTGATGTTGTCCGTAAGCAGTGTATGCACCCAGAAGGCCGACGGAATTAGCCTCGGCCAGATGATTGAAGTGCAGTCTCGAAAAAAGCTCCGAATACGGCTAGTTGCTCAGTTTCGGATGCACAAGGCTGGTGGCCGATGCTGCGAGGACGCGTAGGGAGAAACTACATGTTCCCGAGATTCAGATCAGGCGTCCCTGTCTTTCTTCTGATGCTCGTCGCCTTGGGCAGTACGGCATCCGAATCAATGGCGCAAACCGCCCGGCAACTGGTCACCCAGGTCATTGACGAGCGCCAAACCGTCGAACTGGCCGGCAAGACCCGCCCCGAGGTGAGCGCTGGGGGTGATCGCGAACGCGTCGAAGACACGCTCATTCTTGAGCGCATGCAGCTCCTCCTGAAGCGTCCGGCCGAGAGGGAAGCCGCACTCGTTCGCTTCATCGACCAGCTCCACGATTCGAAGTCACCCTATTTCCAAGCTATTCGAAGGCCTACGGCACCGGTGCGGGTTGGAACTTTGCCACCGGTATCGGCGCGGCCAACGTCACCAATCTGGTGAACGCGCGGCCGCGTTGACAAGGATCCCGAGGTCCAGGAAGACCTGGATGAGATGGGTGACTTCGTTCCGGTTCTGATAATCATGCTGGAGTGGATAGCCCCCGTCACTTCGTCGTCTGAGCTTGTGCTTGTTGCGCAGCCAACGGTCTTCGCCCTGCGGGCCGATCCCATTGGCCACGTAACGGGTCCGTATATTCATCAGGGTCGCGGTTTCGGTAAATTTGTCTTACGATAATCGTGCGCCGACGACCATCGATATCAGTTCCGGATGCGGGCAGTTCCCCCTCACTTTGGGTTGCCATGTCAGAGATCTCGAAATCTGCCAGCCTCTCGCTGCCCGCTGGGGCCAGCGGCCCGGTGCCGATATGGAGCGGGATCGGGCCGCGTCTGTCGCTACTCGTCGCAACCGGCGGCAGCGCTCTTGTCCTGGTAGCCGCGGTTCTGTTCGGGGAGTACGGTGCGACTCGCGCGCTGGCGGCCCATGAGCGGCTGATCGGCAACGATCTGGTCGCGTCCGTCGACCGTATATTGAACGACGTCAGGGCGCGCCGGCGGACCGAACTGGTAGCTCTCGTGGGACGACCGTGTGGCGATGTCCGACGTCCCCTGGCGCAGTTGCAGACATATGTGCGGTACGTTCGTGGTCTGAATCTTGTGGTCGACGGGCGGGTTTATTGTTCCTCCGGCCTGGGACAGATCGACGTTCCGCTGTCGGTCTATGTCAGGTCGACCGCGACGGGCACCAGTATCAACCTGCTGCCGCAGACCCCGTTCCATCCAGGCGATCCGGTCCTCACGATGTTCGATGCGACCGGCCAGGGCACCGGCATCCTGTACCTGATCGCGGGCACCTATATTGCGGATGCGCTCGCGCACGGAGTGAGATTCAGTGCACAGCATGTCGCCCTGTCGATAGCTGGCGTCGGGCTTCTGACGGACAACGACGGGTTCGTGCCGGTCGCGAAATCCGCGCCGTCTTACACGACAAATGTAACTTCTGGCGCGTGGCCGTTTTCCATCACGTTGTCCTCGTCGCCCGAATTCGCTTCCCAGCTGCGCTGGCAGTACCGGCTATATTCTGGCGCTGCGGGCGTCCTGCTGGACATGCTCATCATCACCCTGTATCTGCTCGCGTTTGCTCCAGACCGTCTGCTCCTGAACGCGGTTCGCCGCGGGTTACGGCAACACGAGTTTCACGTCGTTTATCAACCCATCGTCGACGTCGCCAGTCGGGACACGGTCGGCGTGGAGGCCCTGTTACGCTGGGATCATCCGAAGAAGGGGCCTATCGGTCCGTCCTTTTTCATGGCCGAGGTCGAGACCAGTTCGCTTCTTGCCGTGGTGACGGGATTCGTGCTGCGCACCGCAGTGGCGGAGATGAGCCGTCACGCGCCAACGCTGCCGTTGCGCGTAGCGGTCAATATCGCACCAGGGGACCTGGAGAGAAAGGGTTTTGCAGCGGAAGTGTTGGCCGTGAGCAGAACGCTGCCGGGAGGCATCAGTCTGGTCCTGGAGCTGACTGAACGGTTCCTTCTGAACGAAAGCGCCCATACCATGGCTGCCTTCAGGGCACTCAAGGCAGGCGGTGTCAGATTCGCTATCGATGACTTCGGGACGCACCATAGCAACCTTGATCTCCTCAGCCGGTTTCCTTTCGACTACGTGAAGATCGACCGTCAGTTTGTGAGTCAGGCCGATACAGGTGGCGCCGGGCTGATCAAGGCCGTCGTGTCCGTTGCGCATCATTTCGGCTTGCAGGTCATCGCCGAAGGTGTGGAAACCGAGGAGCAGCATCGGGCGTTGCGAGCCGTAGGCGTGTCGCTCGGTCAGGGTTATCTCTATCAGAGACCCCTGCGAGCGGAACAACTCGTAAGGCAGAAGGAACGCCGGTAAGCGGTGCGGCGAGTGTCGTACCGAACTGCATGTACCGGCCGGCCCGCTTGTTCCGGCCCGCAGGCGTGTCCACGCAGGGAAGAGCTTCACCGTCTACCGCATGTCCCATAACGCGCGGCCGACGGCGACACGTATTGCACCCCAGCCTTGACATTGACTCAAATTTATTGATCATAAAGTATGAACACGATGCGGTCAGCCTGGGCCTCGATACGACATGAAGACTGAAACCTTACCGCGCTGGTCGAAGGCGTCGGTGGCGGCAATGCCGCCGGTCTGGCTGATATTCGTGTTGCCTACGGCCTATTTCCTGGCCGCGTTCATTTCCATTTCCTTTTTTGGCACCGATACGCCGATCTGGGCGTCCAACGCCTTCGCGGTAGCGGCCCTGCTGCGCAACCCACGCCGAACCTGGCCGGTTCTGTTGGCGCTGGCGGCCTGCGCTGACTATCTCGCCCTCGCCATTACCGGTACGCCGGTCATCGCCTTCGGGATCATTCTGTGTGATGCCTTCGAAATATCATCGGTCGCCTTCCTGGTGCAACTCACCGGCGCGTCAGCGTTGAGCGAAAGCATGTGGGCCATGGCAAAACTCGCGGCGATCTGCACGCTGGTGCCGCTCATCAGTTCGACGGGCGGCGCGCTGCTGGTGGCCCTGAGCTTCGGCGCGCCATTCGTCGCCACCTGGCTCACCTGGTATCTATCCGTCACCTGCGGGCTGATCACGGTCACTCCGCTGCTGCTGGCCTGGACCGACAAACGGTTGTGGCAGGAGGAGCGCAAGTCGTGGCAGGCCATCCTGCAGGTCCTGACCATCGCGCTGGCCGTGGGCGCACTGGGCTATCTCGATTTCCGCTACCACGTCACCGGGATGGACCTGTCCGTGCCGTTTCTCCTTCTGGCAACATTTGGTGGCGGGCTGCTCGGCGCCACCACCGCATCCGCGGCGCTGGCCATTGCGACGATCCTGGTTACGATGGCGGGCCACGGGCCCATAGCGGTCTCCGCGGGGACCGACACCATCAAGGAAATTCAGGGTATCCAGATTTTCATCGCCTACATTCTGCTAATCGCGCTGCCCGTGGGCGCGATTCTGGAGCAGCGCCAGCGCATGAACGTGCAGCTGCGGGAGCGGCAGCGCGATGTGCAAAGAGCCGCGCAGGCCAAGTCCGATTTCCTGGCTGTCATGAGCCATGAGATCCGCACGCCGCTGACCAGCGTGCTGGGGGTCGCGGATCTCTTGTACCAGGACGACCTGTCCCCGCAGCACCGGACCTATGTGAAACAGATCCAATCCTCCGGCCGCTATCTCCTCTCCGTTATCAACGACATCCTCGACTTCTCCCGTCTTGACGCCGGCAAGATGGAGGTCGAGACGATCGACTTCGAGCTACCGCGGATGATCGAGCCTGTGCGCTCGCAGATGGCGCCCCTGGCCACGGAGCGGCATCTGGCGCTGCACTTCGAGCTGGACAACGTGCCGCCGCTGAAGGGGGATCCGACCAAGCTGCGTCAGATTCTCACCAATCTCATCGCCAACGCGATCAAGTTTACCTCGCAAGGGGTCGTGACCGTTACCGGCGTTTGGCAGCCCACAGGCGCAGAGCGTGGAATATGCCGGTTCGAAGTGCGCGATACGGGAATCGGCATCCCGGTGGAAAAGCAGGCTCACCTGTTCGACGCCTTCAGTCAGGCCGATACCTCGACGACGCGCCGCTACGGCGGCAGCGGCCTTGGCCTTGCCATCTGTAAGCGTCTCGTTGAGGCACTGGGCGGAACGATAGGTGTGGAAAGTCTCTCGGGTGTGGGCAGCCGGTTCTGGTTCGAGGTGCCAATGACACTGGGCAAACCCACCGGGTTGGAGGAGTCGGAAAAATTGGGCATGATGACACGCAGCCCGCAACGCGTGCTCCTGGCAGAGGATGTGGAGACCAACAGGATGCTGGTCACAAGAATGCTGCGCACGCAGGGCTATCAGCTGGTGGCGGTGGAAACGGGCGAGCAGGCGCTGGCGGCGGCCACGGACGAGGATTTCGACCTGATCCTGATGGATGTGAACATGCCGGTCATGGACGGGATGGAGGCGACGCGGCGCATTCGCACCCTGCCGGCGCCGCGCGGCAGGGTGCCCATTCTGGCACTGACGGCCAACGTTTTGCCGGAAGACCTGCTGCGCTACCAGGCCGCCGGCATGACCACGACGATCACGAAACCGATCGACTGGCAGCGGCTGTTCGACGCCATGGCCCGCTATGGCCAGAACGGCCGGGGGGCGGACGCGCCGCACACTGGCCTGTCCGCCGTCGGACAGGAACTGCGCGAGCAGCTGCACCGGCTTGACGACGGTACGGGCGCGGGCATGAGGGACATTGCCCGCCTGTTCATTCAAGACACGCAGCGGCGCCTCTCGGAGCTTGGCCCGACGCTGGAAGCGGCCGACGCCGACGGGGTCGCCAGGTTGGCGCATGCGATCAAGGGCAGCGCGGGGAATCTCGGCCTGCGGCGTCTGGCGAGCCTGTGCGACGAGATCGAGACCGCGGCTCGCACCGCCGAGCTTGAGGCCGTGCCCGTACGCCTGGATGATGCCGAAGCCGAATTCGCCGGAATTTGCGAGGCTCTCGCGCAACTCAACACTGAACCGCTCCCGCCATGCGCGTCCTGATTGCCGAAGACGACGCTTCCTCGCGCTTGATCCTGGAAATCCAGATGCGGCGGCTGAAGCATGAGCTCGTGTCCGCCAGCGCCGGTGAGGAGGCGTGGCGACTATTCCAGGACAACGATGTCGATGTCGTCATCAGCGACCGGGAAATGCCCGGCATGGATGGGCTGGAACTTTGCCGGCGGATCCGCGCCTCCACCCGGCTGGAAAAATATGTTTACTTCATCTTCATTACGTCGTCGGGCAGCAAAGTCAATATCCTCGACGGAATGCAGGCCGGCGCGGACGATTATCTCGCCAAACCACTCGACCCCGACCAGTTGGCCATACGTCTTCTGGTGGCGCACAGGATTACCGCGCTGCACAGGCAACTCGCCACCCAGCAGAGGGAGCTGGAGCATTTCAATGCGCGGCTGTTCGAGCTGGCGCGCACCGACCCGCTGACGGAACTGTATAACCGCCTCAGGCTCCGCGAGGATCTCAGCCTGTTTCCGGCATGGGCTCCCAGCGGGCCGCACGGGTTCTGCGCCATCATGCTCGACGTCGATTATTTCAAAGCGTACAACGACCATTGCGGGCATTTCGCCGGTGACGCGGTGCTCAAAGCTGTGGCCGGTGTGTTGCACCAGAACATGCGCCCGGGCGGGCGCGGCTACCGTTTCGGCGGCGAGGAATTTCTCGTTATCCTGCCGGCGCAATCGTTGCGCGATGGCTGTCAGGCGGCGGAGAATTTTCGCGAGACGGTCGCGGCAATGGCGCTGCCGCACATGGGAAGTCCCAGCGGAGTGCTTACTGTTTCTGCGGGCGTGGCCGAGTGGCCGCGCGACGGCATGATGGTGAACGCGTGGCTGAAGCGGGCGGATGAAGCGCTGTACCTGGCAAAGGCGCAGGGCCGGAATCGGGTTCATCCGGCGCCCGATGATCCGCAAGCGTAGGGCCTATCCATTCTTAACGACCGCCTTAACGGATATGCGACAGATTGATGCGCGGTCGAAACGCCTTGAGGGTGCAGGGGCCGCTCCCTGCGGCGATTACAGGAACGATTCAAGTGTCACTCGAGGGCCTTGAGCGTTAACAAGTCCGCCTCCCACGCGGCGATTTTCTCTGCCCATTCCCGCGCCTGTTTGTCATGCTTGTCGGCGGCTTCCTGACCATCCCTATATTCTCCCGCGACGTACCCATACCAAATGGCGGCAGCAAGCAGCGCCGGAAGGACCCCGGGCCCGAGCCGGTACGCAAGCACGAACACCAAAAACGTCGTGGCCGCCCGGAAGGCCGTATTGTATGTGGACCTCGCCATCGGTTGCGCGTTCGGCGCGCTGCAGGAGATGCTTGCTTCTAACAACCGTATTGCTCTCGCTCGGTACTGGCTGCGGATGCCGGTGTCCCGAATCAGCTTCGCCGTCTGGGAAAAGTCCATCCAGTTCAGTTCGGCATCCAACCTGCCGAGCCGCGGTTTGACGATGGTTGCGAAATACTCGCTGAACGCTTTCTGCGCTAACGCGAACTGTTCGTGCTGGTTGCACGTGCTTGTCGCCATGGCTTCTCCCGAATCCTCACGCCTTGCGGCCCTTGGTGCAGCACGACGGCTGCATGACATCGATACCCCCTAACGCCCTTGCGTGGCGAAGTGCCGTGATCGCCCATTGCTCGGGCTTGGCTACAACCGTCCACTGACGCCTGCCGATGCCGCTGTCGAGCGCGGCATGCCGTGATGCGGCCGCTCGAGCTCGGAAAGGCTTTGGTCCGCCGACCCGGCCCACACCGCCGCCTGCGCGGCTAGCTCAGCCAGGTTAGGGGTGGTCGGGGACGCGATCTGCTCGGCGATGCAATCGAACCGGTCCCAATTGCCGAGCTCCAGCGCTTCGATGGCACTCAAGAGCGTTCCGAGCACGCCCTCGCGACGCAATAGGGCCGCGCGAACCGTGTCCGACACGGGAAAGTCCCGGATCGTGTGATCGAGGGAGTCTCCCGAGGCCGCCTCCACCAGGGAAAGCACGCCGGTGAGAAATGCGCATTCGGCGTCGTCAGCGTCGACATCTGGCATTCGGTCAACGGCCAGTTCCATGAAACGGGCCCGCGTCAAGGCGAGCTGAGCGAGCGGATTGTGCTCGAGCGAGGCGATGCTGTCGTCCGCGTAGAGTAGTAATTGAGCCCAGCGTCCCAGACGGCTCGTGCCAATCGCACTGATGGCGTCGCGCAGCGTTGTCGATGATGTGGGACCGTGCCGGCACGCCTGCAGGTTGGCCATGCGCATCACGTGCGTGGTGAGCGCCGGGACCCGCTTCAATTCCGCTTCAATCTCGGTCAGGGATGGGTCCAGTTCGATCAACCGCAACAGCCGAAGCAATGAATGACGCGGTGTATGGACGCGGCGCGTCGTCAGGATCTCGGGGTGGGCAAAGAAGTACCCCTGAAACAGGTCGAATCCGCACTTGCGCGTTGCTTCAAATGCGGCCATCGTTTCCACTTTCAGGGCAATCAGTGTCTTTCCTCTTGCCTTCAATGCACGCACGAGGACCGTTTGCGTTTCCGGGTGGCAACGGCTGACATCAATCTTGATCGCCTCCGCGAAAGGCAGAAGCAGCGCGAAGGTCTCATCCGGCCGCGTGATTGCGTCCAGCACGAACCGATAACGCTTGGCGCGCAACTCGGCGAGCCGCTGCAGCAACGTTTCGTCGACGTGCAGATCCGGCGGCAGCTCCAGCATGAAACGGTCGGGCGCAACAACGTCGAACGAATCGCTCAACAATATCTCGCGACTCACGTTCAAGTATCCGACGTGCTTGCCCAGCACGCTTTCTATCCCGATTTCGCCGATAACGCGTTTGATGACTCTCGCCGTGGCGGCTCGCAAGTCGTCGATGGCCGCGTAGTTGGAGGCGTCTTCGCGCACGAGCAATTCGTATCCGCAAAGATTGCCCTCCCGATCGAGCAGCGGCTGTCGGGCGAGATAGGTGCGGTCAGGGGCTGATGCGGCCTCGGCGCGTGCTGGCATTGGGTGTCCCTCATGCAGTAACAAAAGGCTGGCCAAAGTTCGAGCAAATCGTGTGCCAATGCAGGCGACGTGAGACCGGGCGCGAGTTCGAACCGCGCGTTCGCGACGCGTGAAAACTGCGCGACTATGTGCGGCGTGCCGTTTGGCCCTTCCGTGCGGGACCTGGCAGATCCGAGGGGGTGCGTTCGCGCATTGGCTACGTTCAAGCGCGGGCTCTGGCATTACGTAACAAATGACGCGGCGTTCCCGAGCATCCGTAACATGGCCGCAGGCGCAGACCCGACAGATGTCGCGACAGCGTGTCACGACGCCGAACCATCTGTGGCTGGCGCGCTCAGCAGGGACGAGCCGCATAATTCCCGCAGTTACGGGAGTCGCGGAACAGGGGCAAGGTCACTTTGCCAGGTTGCGAGTAGCATAAGAGGCGCGATGCCTTCAGGTTAGCTGCACGGCCAGATTTCCGTTGCCAAGTAGCTACATTTGCGGCAGAATCCCGGATCGTTGTATTTTTCGTTGTATCCGCTGGATCGAATTGCGTGGGCGTTTTACCCCATAAGGCTTTGCTGGGTGTTTTCGAGCCCATCGGCATTTCAGATTCGGCTAAGTGTTTCAGCTCAGTTGCAGTATAAGGAGTGGTAGTTCAGTCGGTTAGAATACCGGCCTGTCACGCCGGGGGTCGCGGGTTCGAGTCCCGTCCACTCCGCCAGCATCCACGAAAGGCGAACTCCGGTTCGCCTTTTTTATTGCCCGCTGTTGTAAGATCGGGCGTTCTGTTTTGGGCACTCCTTACGCATGCTCGATTTTTTCCGCAATCACAAACGCCTGATGATGTTCATGCTCATCCTCGTCATTGTGCCGGGGTTGGGTTTTGTAGGTATTCAAGGCTTCCGCGGCTTCTTTGACGAAAGTGCAAACGTCGCCAGCGTCAACGGTCACAAGATCACGCGCGCAGAGTATGACGACGCGACGCGTCAGCAACTCGACCGCGCCCGTCAGATGCTCGGCGCGCAGTTCGACATGAAGTCGTTCGACACGCCTGAGCGCCGTCGCGAAATGCTCGACGGTCTGATCGAGCAGCGTGTGCTGGCCGACGAAACACAGCGCCTGCATCTGACCGCATCTGACGACGCCGTGCGCCGCGTGCTGCTGAACGATCCGGTGATCTCGTCGCTGAAGAATCCTGACGGCTCGATCGACGTCGACCGCTACAAGCAGTTGCTCGCGATGCAGGGCATGACGCCCGATCAATACGACGAACGTGTGCGCTACAGCCTCGCCACGCAGCAGTTGCCTGCGAGCATTCAAGGCAGCGCCTTCACGTCGAAGACCCTCGCACAGCATTTGACCGAGCTCGCCGAACAGCAGCGCGAAGTGCAGGGCATCGCGTTCCATCCGCGTGACTATGCAGCCAAGGTGCAGCCGACGGATGCGCAACTGCAGGCGTACTACGACGCGCATCGCAACGACTTCGCCACGCCGGCCACGGCGACGATCCAGTATCTGGTGATGTCGCCGGCAACCTTGTCTGCAGCCGTGCAGCCGAGCGACGCCGACCTGAAGAAGTACTACGACGACAACATCGCGCATTACCGCACGGACGGCCAGGTGCGCGCGAGCCACATCCTGATTGCCGCGCCGAAAGATGCCAGCGCGGCTGACAAGGCCAAGGCGAAGCAGAAGGCCGAAGAGTTGCTCGCGCAGATCAAGGCGCATCCGGACCAGTTCGCGCAAATCGCGCAGCAGAACTCGCAGGATCCGGGTTCGGCGTCGAAGGGCGGCGACCTGGGCTACTTCGGCCGCGGCATGATCGCAGGCGGCCAGGTGTTCGACGACGCCGTGTTCGGCCTCAAGAAAGACGAAGTCAGCGGCATCGTGCAAACCGACTTCGGCTATCACATCGTCAAGGTCACGGACGTGAAGCCGGCCGTCACAAAACCGTTCGACGAAGTGAAAGATCAGATCGCAAAAGACCTGAAGACACAGCTGGCAAGCAAGGCATTCAGCGACGACTCGGAAGGCTTCACGTCGGTCGTCTACGAGAAGGCGAAGAGCCTGCAGCCTGCCGCCGACAAGTACAAGCTGCAACTGCAAACGGCCACCGTGACGCCGCAGCCGGATCCGAAGCTGCCGCCTGACAGCCCGCTGAACAATGCGAAGTTACTGGCTGCGGTCTTCGCAAACGATGCGGTCACTGCACGCAACAACACGCAAGCGATCGACGTCGGCAGTAACACGCTGATCGCGGCACGCGTGACCGATTACAAGGCTGCAGCCGTGCCGGCGCTCGACGCCGTCAAGGACGCAGTGCGTCAGAAAGTGATTGCGGCTCAGTCGAACGATGCAGCTCACAAGGACGGCATCGCGAAGCTGGCTGAGTTCGACAAGTCGAAGGCCACGACAGGCTTCTCGTCGCCACTGAAAGTTTCGCGCAACGACGCGCAAGGCGTGCCACCGGCTGCATTGAGTGCAATCTACAAAGCGGACGCACAAAAGTTACCCGCCTACGTCGGTGTGGATCTGGGTGACGACGGCTATGCGATCTATCGCGTGAACGCAGTTGTTGCCGGTGCCTCGATCGATCCGAAGCGTTTGGCTGCCGCGCAGCAGCAGATTGCGCAAGTCGACGCTCAGTCCGAAGCAGAGGCGTACGTCGAGGCGCTGCGCGCGCGTTCGAAGGTGAAGTTCTATGGCTCGCTCGACAGCAGCAATGCTCAGGCGAGCGGCGAATAAGATCCAGCTTCAACTCCTGCACGCAAGCAAGTAAAGCGCGCAGATGCAAAAAAGCCCCGCAAATTTTGCGGGGCTTTTTCAATTGACGCGCGCAAAGCGCGTCAATTGGTTTGCCTGAGTGCGCGGCTTATTATGCCGTCAGCCGCTTACAGGCAAGCGCTGATCGAGCTGGTGGCATCGCTCCCCGCAGCGCCATTGGCGCGGAACCCGACCCATGAACCCGGGCCGGTATAGGAGGGCCGTACGACGGCGGCGGCGCCGTCAGGCGGCTGCTGACCCGGCACATAGACATCCATTGCCTGATCGTTAGCCAGGATGTCTTGCGACACGACTTGCTGTTGCGAACTATCGGCCCACTTGTGCGCAATGCACGTCGCGACGACCTTCGGCGGCTGCTGGCTTTGGCCCACGGATTGGACGCCGGTAGGCGGTTGAGCGGCGCCTGCAGAAATTGCCACGGTCAAAGCGATTAACGGTAAATATTTCACGTTATCTCCTCAAAAGTCGCTCAGAATCGAGCCGGGTTACACGGGATTACGAAAGTGCCGGATCGACTTCATCGATCCGCTTACCGATCCGCGTTCCCCAATTACCGGAAACAAGTTGCTAGCGAGCTTTTCAGTGCGGCGAACTTGTGCGAAGGAGTGGCTTGACAGCTGGCCACACGTTATTGAGTAGCACTGGCTGTGCCTGCTGCGTGGGATGGATCTGGTCCGCCTGAAACATGTCCGGTTTGTCGGCGATACCGGCCAGCAGGAAGGGCACCAGCGGCACGCGCAATTGCTTCGAGAGTTCGCCGTACAGGCCGTGGAACTTTTGCGTGTAGTCGGGGCCGTAATTGGGTGGCACATACATGCCAATCAGCACGACCTTCGCGTGACTCTGTTGAGCCTGCTCGATGATCGTACGCAGGTTGTCTTCGGTCGTTGCGAGCGGCACGCCGCGCAACGCATCGTTGGCACCGAGCTCGACGATCACGATGCTCGGCTTGAGCCGCTGCAGGAGCGCCGGCAAGCGGGCCCGGCCACCGCTCGTAGTGTCGCCGCTGATGCTCGCATTGGCGACGCTATAATCGATTCGCTCATCGGTGAGGCGCTGGCGCATCAAGGCAACCCAGCCAGTGTCGCGGGGCAAGCCGTATTCGGCGGAGATGCTGTCGCCGAGTACGACGATCACCGGCTTGGCCTGTTCGGGTGCGTTGGCCGCACGGGCTGGGAAGGCCAGCGAAAACAGGGTGGCGGCCAGCACGGCCGAGCCGAATGCCGTAGTCAGCGCCAGCGCGCGAGGCGCTACGGCGCGCACTTTCAACCTACGCTTCACCATGCTAAACAAAACTGATCCAGTCATTGCAGTGCGGGGTTTGTGCAAGAAGGTTAAGGATGCAACGGGTGAACTGACGATTCTCGAAGACATCGATCTTGCTATCGATGCCGGCAGCAGTGTGGCGATCGTCGGTGCATCCGGGTCGGGCAAGTCTACGCTGCTCGGCTTGCTCGCAGGATTGGACAGCGCGAGCTCCGGCTCGGTTCGGCTGCTCGGTCGCGAACTCACCGAACTGAACGAAGACGAGCGCGCCGCGTTGCGCAGCGGCTCGGTCGGTTTCGTGTTCCAGTCGTTTCAATTGATGCCGCATTTGACGGCGCTTGAAAACGTCACCTTGCCGCTCGAACTGCAAGGCGGCATCGGGACGCGTGAGGCTGCGGCGCGTGCGCGCGGCTTGCTGGAGCAGGTAGGACTCGCTCAGCGCACGGGGCACTATCCGAAGCTGCTGTCGGGCGGCGAACAGCAGCGGGTTGCGCTTGCGCGCGCGTTTGTTACGCATCCGGCGATCCTGTTCGCCGACGAGCCGACCGGCAGTCTTGATGCAGCCACTGGTCACGCAGTGATCGATCTGATGTTCGAGATGAACCGTGCGAACGGCGCCACGCTGATCCTCGTCACGCACGACGTCGAGCTGGCGCGCCGCTGCGATACGACGGTGACCATCGAAGCGGGGCGTCTGGCCTGAGCGTGCGAGCAACACATCGCTCGTTCGTACAAAGCAAAGCGGACCACAAGAGCCCGCTTTGCTTTCCATCTGATGCAACTCGATAACACAAAGCCGCTAACCAGGCGCGCGTGAACAATCAGCGCATGCGGCACGAACAAGCGCGTCGCTCACGCTCAGCGCTTCAATGCAGCACGCGCCCGCGCGATCAACGCCGACGTCGAGGAGTCGTGCTTCTTTTCATCGACGCTGGCCGACGTCAGATCCGCCTCGACCACCTTGCCGAGGATCTTGCCCAACTCGACGCCCCATTGATCGAACGGATTGATGTCCCATACCGATGCCTGCACCAGCACCTTGTGCTCGTACAACGCGATCAATGCGCCAAGCGAACGCGCCGTGAGGGCATCGACCAGCAGCGTCGAGGTCGGACGGTTGCCCGGAAACACCAGGTGCGGCGCCAGTTCAGGCTTGTCCGCACCGGCAACCTTCTTCGCTTCTTCGAGCGTGCGTCCCAGCATCAGCGCTTCGCTTTGCGCGAAGCAGTTCGCCAGCAGCTTCGGATGATGACTGACAAGCGGATGCTCCGGCGTCAACACTGCGATGAAGTCGATCGGCACGATGGTCGGACCCTGGTGCAGCATCTGGAAGAACGCATGCTGTCCGTTCGTACCCGGTTCACCCCACGTCACCGCAGAGGTCGGATAGTCGACCATCACGCCATCCAGGCGCGCCGACTTGCCGTTGCTCTCCATTTCGAGTTGTTGCAGATACGACGGCAGGAAATGCAGCGCTTCCGAATACGGCGCGACCAGATAGCTTTGCGAGCCGAAGAAGTTGCGATACCAGATGCCGATCATGCCGAGCAGCACCGGCAAATTCTTGTCGAGCGGGGCGTCGCGGAAATGCTGATCCATCTCGTTGGCGCCGGCCAGCAGTTCGCCGAACTGTTGCGGGCCGATCGCGATCATGATCGATAGACCCACCGCCGACCACAGCGAATACCGCCCGCCGACCCAGTCCCACATCTCGAACACGTTCTCTTTCGCGATGCCGAACTTGACTACCTCAGCCGGGTTCGCCGACACGCCGACGAAGTGCTTCGCCAGTGCGCTTTCCGGGCAGCCTTTCTCGATGAACCAGTCACGCAGCGAGCGCGCGTTGGTCATCGTTTCGAGCGTGGTGAAGGTCTTGGAGACGATGATCGCGAGTGTCTCTTCGGGATCGATCATCTGCATCACGTTGTACAGATCCGCGCCGTCCACATTCGACACGAAATGCGTGGTGATCTCGGGCGCGGCCAGATGATGCAGCGCATGCACGACCATCTTCGGCCCGAGATCCGAGCCGCCGATGCCGATGTTCACGACGTAGCGAATCCGCTTGCCCGTATAGCCGGTCCACTCGCCGCTGCGGACCTTGTCGGCGAACGCGGCCATCCTGGCGCGTTCGGCCTGGATTTGTGCATGGAACGGCGCCTTCGGATCGGTGGCGCGCAGCGCGGTGTGCAAGGCGGCGCGGCCTTCGGTCGGGTTGACGATTGCGCCCGCGAACATCGCGTCGCGGCGTTTCTCGACGCCGGCTTCGCGCGCGAGTTGCACCAGCAGTTTCAGGGTTTCGTCGGTGATGCGGTTCTTCGAGAAATCGGCCGCGAGACCGCCGCCCGCGAACGCCAAGCGCTCAGCACGGGTAGGGGCGGGATCGTTCTCGGGGGCGAACCAGTCGCGCATGTGCGCATCGCGAATCTTCTCGTAATGCGTTTGCAGCGAGGACCAGGAGGGGAGCGAGTTCTGGGTCATAGCGTCCGTCTAACGAAGGGGCACGAAGAATGGCGCACGCGTGAAGCGCTGCCGGGGATGATGCAACGATGCTGTTAGAGCGATGCCGCGCGGCCGGGTTCGCGGTGGGTTGCCGCGAGCCTTCGCAAGCCTGCCTGGAGGTCGAACCGGCTCGCTGAAGGTTCGCTGCAACCCGCGACGACCCGGCGCGCGGCGCAGTCGATCAGTATAGCGGCGTTGCATGACAGGTGGCAGCGGTTTGGACGTCCCGGTCACACTGTGGGATGGGTGGGTTCATTCAGCCGCTGCGGGATAGAACATGCGGTTTAGCAAAGTCCGCACCATCGGGGCGAGTTCGCCCGCCGTCAAACCTGCCGGGCCGTGGCCTTGCGCGCTCAGCGTGTCGGCGGCGAGGCCGTGCAGGTAGACGCCTGCTAGCGCGGCTTCGTAACGCGGCACATGCTGGGCGAGCAATGCACCGATGATGCCGCCGAGCACATCGCCTGTGCCGCCCGTCGCGAGTGCGGCATTGCCGGTCGGATTGATCGCGACGCGGCCGTCCGGCGCGGCGATGACGGTGCCCGTGCCTTTCAGCACGACCACGGCGGCAAAGCGCGCAGCCAGTGCGCGCGCGGCGGCGAGGCGGTCGCGTTGCACGCCCGGCGCGTCGGTGCCGAGCAGGCGCGCGGCTTCGAGCGGGTGCGGCGTCAGCACGCACGGGTCGCCTTGCACGCCGCGCGCGGTGACTTCGGCCGCGAGCGACGGGTCTGTCGAAATCAGATTGAGCGCGTCGGCGTCGAACAGTTTGGGCATGTCGAGCGGCAACACGTCGTGCATGACACGCGTGGCACGATCGCGCAGACCCATGCCGCAACCGATGGCGAGTGCGTCCATCTTGTCGAGCGGCAGATCGTCAATGGCATGCAGCATCAGTTCGGGGTGCGGCGGATCGTAGGGTGGGGCGCCGTCGCCGAGCAAGGCGACGTGCACTTTACCCGCACCGGTGTAGAGCGCCGCGCGCGAGGCAAGGATCGGCGCGCCGCACATGCCGGTGTCGCCGCCGACCACGGCAAGGCTGCCGAAGGTGCCCTTGTTGGTGGCGAAGTCACGCGGCGGCAGGAAGGCGGCGAACAGTCCGGGCGCGTTGAGTTGGGCAGCCGCGCGGGTGGTGCTGTCGATGCCGATCGGCGCCACGATCACCCTGCCGGCGAGATCGCGGCCCTGTGCGGTGAAGAGGCCGGGTTTCGCGCCGATGAAGGTAATCGTGTGGGTGGCGTGGACCGCGAGGCCATGGCTCTGATTTTCGCTTCGTCCTTTGCCTTGATCCAACCCTTCGCCGACTACCGTGCCGGTGTCGCCGTCGAGACCGCTTGGCGTGTCGAGTGCCAGAACGCCGCCTCTTCCGGGCTTTGCTTTCGTGCGCTGCGAGAGTTGCCGGGCGATGGTGGCAAAGATGCCTTCCAGCGGGCGGGTCAGGCCGATGCCGAACATGCCGTCCACCAGCCACGTGTAGCTGTCCAGCGAGGCCGGCGGTGCGGTGGTGATGGCTACGCCCGCCGCGCGGGCTGTGTCGAGCGCCCAGCGGGCGTCGTCCGGCTTGACTTCAAGCGGCATGCACAGCTCTACGGCGATGCCGGACCGATGCAGCTCCGCGGCCATGATCAATGCGTCGCCGCCGTTGTTGCCGGGGCCCGCCACGACCCATACCTTGTGCTTCGCTTTTTCGGTCGATGTGTCGCGGGCGATCTGTTCTTGCAGGTAGCTGGCGGCGGCTTTGCCGGCGCGGGACATCAGCGTGTGCTGAGGCAGTGTTGCCGCTGCCTGGGTCTCGAGGATTCGCAGGTCGGTTAGCGTGAGCAGCGGCAAGGCCCGGTTGCGCGGGCTGATTAACGTCGGGAGCGTGGATTCGGGTGCAGTCATGGCGAGGCTTGACGTTCACCTTGGGCAAGGCGAGGAAGCTTTGGGAGCCACTATGGTAGTGCCGATAGGCTCCGGGCGGGTCTGCCGTTTACTGGAATCGGTCCGCGCGCAGCGCAGCCAGGGTGTCTGCGGGGACGTCGGGGGTCTTGCCCGAGATCAGGTCGGCGATCAGTTTGCCCGAACCGCATGCGAGGCCCCAGCCGGCAGGCCCGTGCCCAGCGTTGACGAACAGACGCGGATGAAGCGCATTGCCGATCACCGGCAAACCGTCTGGCGACAGCAGTTTTACGCCTTCCCATGGCAAGGCCGCGGAGATCCGGGCCGCGCCCGGGATCCAGTCGTGCGTCGCTTGGCCCAGCAGCGCCAGCGCTTCCTTCGTCAATGCCTCGCCGAGCGGCTTGTCGATCTGTCCGGCGCTCTGCAGGACCGCACCGCCCGCAACCCGCAGGCGATGATTCATGCGGCTGACCGTAATCCGCTTGACCGCATCCACTATTGCGACGTGCGGCGCGCATTCCTCATGTGCAATCGGCGCCACCAGGTTATGCAGGCGCAGCGGGTGCAGCGGCAGCCGCAGGCCCAGGCGTTCGAGCAGCGCGAGGCTGCCGTAACCCGCGGCGACGACAATCGCGTCGGCGTTGATCACGTCGACTTCGCGTGAGCGCGCTGCGGTGGCGCTGGCGCCCGGCCGTCGCGCCAGTTCCACCGCGGCGCGCTGACCTTCGAGACGGATCGCCGAGACTTCGCAGCCCAGCATGAATTGCACGCCGCCCTGCGTATCGAGGCTCTGCTTGATCAGTTTCGCGAAAAGCGGGCAATTGGCCGTGCGCTCATGGTCGAACAGCACGCCGCCGGCGAATTCCGGCTCGGTCCGCACGGAATGCTCGAACGCGGCGCATTCGGCCGGCGTCAGCACGTGATGCGGGACTTCGTATTGGCGCAGCAGATCGAGCGCAGTCTGTGTCTGCCGCCACTCCTGCTCGGAACGCACCAGATAGAGCAGGCCGCTTGCCTGTTCGAATTCCAGGCCGAAGCGCGCTTCGATATCGGCCATCGCGTCACGCGATGCTTCGATCAGCGGACGCAGCCGCGCGTACTGGCGGCTGAACGCCTCGGGCTCCTGCAAAGCGGCCAGCTGCTTGATGAACTGGCGTGCCGCGCCGTTAAAGCCGGCCTTGCTGATCACGCCGTTTTTGGCGCCCTGACGGCTCGCCATGAAGGTCGGGCCAAACCAGACGTCGAGCGGGGTCGGCAGCACGCTGCCGCCGTGCCCATAAGTCGCGCCTTGCGCGACCGTAGCGTGGCGTTCGACGACGCATACCCGGTGGCCGGCCGCGCGCAGTTGATAAGCGGTGGCGACGCCCGCAATCCCGCCGCCGATGACGATGACATCCATGATCTGATTCGATTTGCCGGCGGGACGCCGAAACGCCGCGGTCCCGTTAAGCGTGGCATGCGGCGCGTTGCCCGGCATTGCTCGGGCGGCTCGCGCCGATTTGGTGAAAGGGCGAATGATAGCAGTCAAACGGATGGCTCCGCCACGCGAGCGCCACGCCGGAGCGCCGCAGCGGCGCGCCCGAGCCGCCATGCGGAGCGCGCCAAAACCCTGGTGCGAAGCCCGCTGGAAGCCCGTTCCCGGGGTATAATCCCGGACTTCCTTTCCGCCTCACGTCGCCTTCACGCGCGACTCATCGGCATCACTCATCGGCATCATTAGCGACGCAACGTCAAGTCCATGGCCCACTTCTCGTGTTTCCCCGGCGCTTCGGCCCTTTCCGATTTCCGTCAAACCCGCCTGCTCGAAACGCTTACGCGCATCGACCCCAACATCACGGGCGTGCGCGGCCAGTATCTGCACTTCGTCAACGCGCAAACCCCGTTGTCCGCGGAAGACAACGCGAAGATCGAAGCGCTGATGCACTACGGCGATCCGCTCGAAGAAACCAAAGAGCGCGGCACGGCCGAAACCTTCCTCGTGGTGCCGCGCTTCGGCACAGTGTCGCCATGGGCCAGCAAGGCAACCGATATTGCCCACCTCTGCGGCCTCGCGCAGGTGCGCCGCATCGAGCGCGGCGTCGAATACACGGTCACGCTGAAGAGCGGCCTGCTGGGCGGCAAGAAGGCGCTCTCGGACGAAGCCCGCGCGGCCGTCGCCGCGGCGCTGCACGACCGTATGACCGAGAGCGTGTCGCCCTCGCGTGACCATGCGATGCATCTGTTCGACGAACTGCCGGCCAAGCCGCTGCAAACCGTCGACGTGCTGAGCAACGGCCGCGGCGCGCTGGAAGCGGCGAACACGGAACTGGGCCTCGCGCTCGCCGACGACGAAATCGACTACCTCGTCGACGCCTTCACGAAACTCGGCCGCAACCCGACCGACGTCGAACTGATGATGTTCGCGCAGGCCAACAGCGAACACTGCCGTCACAAGATCTTCAACGCGGAATGGACGATCGACGGCGAGAAGCAGGACATCTCGCTGTTCAACATGATCCGCAACACGGAGAAGCTGAACCCGCAGGGCACCATCGTCGCGTATTCGGACAACTCGGCGATCATGGCGGGCGGCGTGGCCGAGCGCTGGTTCCCGCACACGCCGGCTGAACCCGGCGCGCTGCCCGAACACTACCGCCGCAACGTCGAACTGACGCACACCTTGATGAAGGTGGAGACGCACAACCACCCAACCGCGATCTCGCCGTTCCCGGGCGCCTCGACCGGCGCGGGCGGTGAAATCCGCGACGAAGGCGCGACCGGCCGCGGCGCGCGTCCGAAGGCGGGTCTGGCGGGCTTCACGGTGTCGAATCTGGAATTGCCGGACGGCGTCGAAGCATGGGAAAACGCGCGCGACGCCGCTCAGCCGTTGGCGCACCGGAACCCGGACGACAAGCACGAAGCGTATGGCCGTCCTGACCGCATCGCGTCGCCGCTGCAAATCATGATCGACGGCCCGCTCGGCGGCGCCGCGTTCAATAACGAATTCGGCCGGCCGAATCTGGGTGGCTATTTCCGCGCTTACGAGCAGAACGTCGCGGGTCTGGTGCGTGGTTATCACAAGCCCATCATGATCGCTGGCGGCATCGGCAATATCTCCGACCAGCACACGCACAAGCACGATCTGCCGGAAGGGTCGCTGCTGATCCAGATCGGCGGCCCGGGTATGCGCATCGGCATGGGCGGCGGCGCCGCCAGCTCGATGGCGACCGGCACCAACACGGCCGAACTCGACTTCGACTCGGTCCAGCGCGGCAATCCGGAAATCGAGCGCCGTGCGCAGGAAGTGATCAACGCGTGCTGGCAGCTTGGCGAGAAGAACCCGATTCTGAGCATTCACGACGTGGGCGCGGGCGGTCTGTCGAACGCGTTCCCGGAAGTGGTGGACGGCGCCAGCAAGGGCGCGATCTTCGATCTGCGCAAAATCCAGCTGGAAGAGAGCGGTTTGTCGCCGCGCGAAATCTGGTCGAACGAAGCGCAGGAGCGTTACGTGCTGGCGATTGCGCCGGCCGATCTGCCGGCCTTCGAAGCGATGTGCAAGCGCGAGCGCTGCCCGTTCGCGGTGGTCGGCACGGCCACGGCCGAGCGTCAACTGAAAGTGATCGATTCTGAGTCGAACGACAACGTCGCGCACGAGCCTGTCGACATGCCGATGGAAGTGCTGCTAGGCAAGGCGCCACGCATGCATCGCGACGTGAAGCGCGTCGAGCAGAAACTCGAACCGGTGGACGTCACCGGCATCGCGTTGTCGGAAGTCGCGGTCAGCGTGCTGCGTCACCCTACGGTTGCCAGCAAGTCGTTCCTGATCACGATCGGCGACCGCTCGGTCGGCGGCACGACCGCGCGCGACCAGATGGTCGGCCCGTGGCAAGTGCCGGTGGCCGACGTCGCCATCACGACGATGGATTACGCGGGCTTCCGCGGCGAAGCGATGACCATGGCCGAGCGTACGCCGCTCGCCGTGATCAACGCGCCGGCCTCGGGCCGCATGGCGGTCGGCGAGGCAGTCACGAACATTGCGGCGGCGCCGATTGCGTCGCTCGATAAGCTCAAGCTGTCGGCCAACTGGATGGCCGCGTGCGGCGCAGCGGGCGAAGACGCCGCGCTGTACGACACGGTCAAGGCCATCGGCATGGAGTTGTGCCCCGCGCTCGGCATCAGCATTCCGGTCGGCAAGGATTCGCTGTCCATGCGCACCAAGTGGGAAGACCGTGGCGTGGCGAAGGAAGTGGTCGCGCCGGTCTCGCTGATCATCTCGGCATTCGCGCCGGTCGAAGACGTGCGCAAACACCTCACGCCGCAACTGCGCCGCGCGAGCGAGGTGGGCGATTCCGTGCTGATCGCGATCGACCTTGGCCGCGCCAGGCATCGCCTGGGCGGCAGTATTCTCGCGCAAGTCACGCAGCAGGTCGGCGACACGGTGCCGGACGTCGACGACCCTGAGGATCTGAAGCGTTTCTTCACTGCGATCCAGTCGCTCAATAGCGACGGCAAGCTGCTCGCCTACCACGACCGTTCGGATGGCGGCCTGTGGGCGACGGTTTGCGAAATGGCGTTTGCGGGTCACGTTGGCGTGTCGCTGAATGTCGACATGCTGGTGCTCGATCCGAACCACGAATCCGATTACGGCGACGCGAAAGACTGGGCGAAGCAGACCAGCGGCCGTCGTGAAGACCGCACGATCCGCGCGCTCTTCAGCGAGGAGCTTGGCGCGGTGATTCAGGTGCGCGCGACGGATCGCGACCCGGTGCTGGGCGCGTTGCGCGAACACGGTCTGTCGGCATGCTCGCATGTGATCGGCAAGACCAACGAGCGCGACACGATCGAAATCTATCGCGACGCGAAGAAGATCTACGAGGCACCGCGTACCGAATTGCATCGCGCGTGGAGCGAAGTGAGCTGGCGTATTTCGCGTCTGCGCGACAACCCCGCTTGTGCCGATGCCGAATACGATGCGCTCTCCGACGCCGCCGATCCGGGCATTTCGCCGATCCTCACGTTCGATCCGAAGGAAGACGTCGCCGCGCCGTTCATCAACACGAGTGCACGCCCGCGTGTCGCGATCCTGCGTGAGCAGGGCGTGAACTCGCACCTCGAAACGGCTTATGCCTTCGACCGCGCCGGCTTCGACGCGCACGACGTGCACATGAGCGACCTGCTGGCCGGCCGCGCCAACCTGGCGGATTTCGCCGGTGCGGTGGCGTGCGGCGGCTTCTCGTACGGCGATACGCTGGGCGCCGGTGAAGGCTGGGCGAAGGCGATCCGCTTCAACTCGCAACTGGCCGATATGTTCGCCGCGTTCTTCGGCCGCGAAGACACGTTTGCGCTGGGCATCTGCAATGGCTGCCAGATGATGAGCAGCCTCGCGTCGATGATTCCGGGCGCCGAAGCCTGGCCGAAGTTCACGCGTAACAAGTCGGAGAAATTCGAAGCGCGCTTCTCGCTGGTCGAAGTGCAGGCTTCGCCGTCGATTTTCTTTGCCGGCATGGAAGGCTCGCGCATTCCGGTGGCGATTGCGCACGGCGAGGGTTACGCGGACTTCTCGCAGCAGGGCGATGCGTCGAAGGTGGCCGTGGCGATGCGTTACGTCGATCACCGTGGTCAGGCAACGGAGCAGTATCCGTTCAACCCGAACGGTTCGCCGGACGGCATCACGTCGGTTACGACAGCCGATGGCCGCTTCACGGTGCTGATGCCGCACACCGAGCGCGTGCACCGTGCGGTGCAGATGAGCTGGCATCCGGAAGGCTGGGGCGAAGGCAGCACGGACGCGAGTCCGTGGCTGCGCGTGTTCCAGAACGCACGCCGCTGGCTGGGGTGATGATGTAGTACAGGCTGCCGCGTTATCCACGCGCGGCAGCTTGCCGGTGCTACGGCTGCGATGTCGCGGTCGAAAACCGCCGATAGATAGCACCCGAAGCGCCGACCCGAAGCGGACGCAGAAACAAAAAACCGCCCGAGGGCGGTTTCTTTTTTAGGGCAGCGAAAAACGCCTACTGAATCTTCGCGTTCTTACGCAGACCTTCTTCGAACGCCTGCAGCTTCTCCTGCTGGATCTGCTGCACGATCTGCGGGCGCACTTGCTCGAGCGGCGGCGGTGTGATGTTGCGCACGTCGTCGACACGGATGATGTGCCAGCCGAACTGCGTATGAACCGGTGCGTCGGTCATCTGGCCTTTCTGCAGATGCGTGGCCGCGTCCGCGAATTCAGGCACGTAGGCCTTCGGGTCCGACCAGTCCAGGTCGCCGCCGTTCTTGCCCGATCCCGGGTCCTTCGAGTATTGCTTGGCGAGATCTTCGAAGCTAGCGCCAGCCTTGATCTTGGCGATCAGATCCTTGGCTTGCTCTTCGTTGTCCACCAGGATGTGGTGCAGGTGATATTCCTTGCCGCCCGCGTCCTTGATCAGCGAGTTGTAGCGCGCAGTGATTTCGGCATCGGTTGGCGCGTTGTTCTTCACGAAGTCTTCGATCAGCGCGCGCAGCACGACCGTTTGCTGTGCAACGGCGATTTGCGCCTTGATGTCCGGACGATTCGGCAGGCCGCGGCGCAGCGCTTCCTGCATCAGGATTTCGCGGTTCACCAGCTCTTCGCGCACGGCCATTTGCAACTGCGGCGTGTTTTGCTGGCCTTGATGAACCAGTTGATCGACCAGTGCGTCGGCGCGCGCTTTCGGAATCGGCGTACCGTTCACGACAGCGATGTTCTGTGCAAATGCAGGTGCGGCAGCAAATGCAGCCAGCAATACCCAAAGGTGGGTTTTCTTCAAGGTCATCAGAAATTTTCCTAGCGGGGCAACAAAGCGAATTCTTCGGGCGTGTACGCCGTGATTGCAAGGGCGTGAATGCCGCGCTGCATGGCATCGGCCAGCGCATCATACACCATGCGATGCCGCGCCACGCGGGCCTTGCCGGCGAATGCGGCCGCCACGATCGTGACAGTGAAATGACCGCCAGCCGAGGCGCCGGCGTGGCCTGCGTGCTGCGCGCTGTCATCCGTGATCTGGATCGAGGCAACCGGCGCGAGCGCCGCGGTGAGGCGCGCCTCGATCAGCGCGGCGCGCTCGGCGGTGGTGGCGTGCATGAACACATCGCTTGTCATGTCATTCTTCCTTCATATACTTCGACAGCCACAAACTCTGTCCGACGATGAATACCACGAGGCACCCGGTCGCGCCGAACAGCTTGAAATTGACCCACTGGTCGGTCGTGTAGTGATACGCGACGAACAGGTTCACCAGCCCCAGCAGCACGAAGAAAATCGCCCAAACGATATTCAGCTTGCCCCAGATCGCGTGCGGCAGCGTGATCTGCTTGCCCATCATCGCTTCGATCAGGTTCTTGCTGAAGGCCAGTTGCGAGATGATCAAAGCGACCGAAAACGCCCAGTACAGCACGGTCGGCTTCCATTTGATAAAGGTGTCGTTGTGCAGCACGAGCGTCGCTCCGCCAAAGACGGTGACGACACCGAGGCTCACCCACAGCATCGGATCGACCTTGCGGTGGCGGAACGCCACCCACGCGATCTGCACCAGGGTGGCAACGATCGCCACAGCCGTCGCCGTGAAAATGCCCCATAGCTTGAAGGCGACGAAAAACAGGATGATCGGGAACAGATCGAACAGGAATTTCATTATCTGGTCGGGAATTCGGAGAGTAGGTCGGAGAGTTTGAGAAACAGGGACGCGGCGCGCCCGGTGGCATGGAGGCGGCAGAAACCCGACACGGCAGCCGGGAACTGCGCGTTGCGCCATTCGTCGCCTGATTGCCGCGCCGGGTTGACCGCTGGCTTGGCCGCTGGCTTGGCCGCTGCCTTGACCGGTTTGCAAGCCGGATGAAGGGTGTCGCGGCCAACAGGCGCCTTACGACAGCCGCCGGCCGGCCATGCGCCGAACTCCGCGCTGCGTTACTTGGGCTCGAATTGTAACGCAGCCGAATTGATGCAGTAACGCAGGCCGGTCGGCGCCGGTCCGTCTTCGAACACGTGGCCCAGATGCGCGCCGCAGTTCTTGCACTGCACCTCGATGCGCAGCATGCCGTGCGTGCGGTCGGTTTTCTCGGCGATCACTTCGCCGTTGATCGGCTTGAAGTAGCTCGGCCAGCCGCAACCGGCGTCGAACTTGGTGTCCGATTCGAACAGTGGCGTACCGCAGCAGACGCAGTCATAGATGCCGCGGTCCCAGTGGTCGTGGTAGCGGCCAGTGAAGGGGCGCTCCGTGGCCGCGTGGCGTGTCACCTGGTATTCGATGTCGGAGAGTCGCTTGCGCCATTCGGCGTCGTCTTTCTGCACGGCGGGGGCGTCGGTATTGAGGTCGTCGGGCTTGTTCATGGTCGGGGTTCCTGTCTCGAGATTGTTTTGGGGGCTCGTCACGAAGAGCAACTCACTTCCAGCGAGCTGGCCCAATCCGGCGGCAGCCCCGCATACGCTTCGTGTTCCGGCTGCTCGTCGAACGGACGGCGCAGGACTGCGGCCAGACGCTCCACTTCGGAGAAGTCCTTCTCTTTCGCACGCCGGATTGCCGTTTCCGCCAGATGATTACGAAGTACGAATTTGGGGTTCACACGGTTCATTGCAATGGCGCGCGCGGCGTTGTCGCGTGTTTCTTCGGACAGGCGCGCGCGGTAGTCGTTCACCCACGCATCGAACGCGGCGCGGTCGAGAAACAGGTCGCGCACCGGCGTGTCGCCGCTCGCATCGTGCTTCGAAATGCGCGCCAGATTGCGGAACGTCAGCGTGAAATCCGCACGGTTGGCATGCATCACTTCGAACAGGCGGTTGACCAACGTATCGTCTCCCTCGCGCTCGCTTTCCAGGCCGAGTTTCGCACGCATGCGTTTTTCCAACGCCGGTGCGAAACGCTCTTTGAAGCCGCCGAGCACGCGCTGGGCGTCTTCGATCGCCTTGTCGCCGCGCACGCTTTCGTCATGTTGTTCACCCAATAGCGGCAGCAGGCCTTGCGCGAGGCAAAAGAGATTCCAGTACGCGATCTGTGGCTGCATCTTGTACGCGTAGCGGCCTTGCGAGTCAGAGTGATTGCAGATGTAGCCGGCGTCGAAGCCGTCCATGAAACCGAACGGGCCGTAGTCGATCGTGAGACCGAGGATTGACATGTTGTCGGTATTCATCACGCCGTGGCAGAAACCGACGGCTTGCCATTCGACCATTAGATCGGCCGTCGACATCACCGCTTCATTCAGCAGCGCGAGATACGGATCGTCGGCTTCGCGGCAATGCGGATAGAAGCGTTCGATCACGTGATCGGCGAGCGCGCGCAGCGCATCGACGCGATCGTTCGAATAGAAATGCTCGAAGTGTCCGAAGCGCACGAAACTCGGCGCCACGCGTGTGACGACCGCTGCGGTTTCGACTTCCTCGCGGCGCACCGGCTGGTCGGAGCCGATCACGCACAGCGCGCGCGTGGTTGGAATGCCGAGGTGATGCATCGCCTCCGAACACAGATATTCGCGGATCGACGAACGCAGCACGGCGCGGCCGTCGCCCATGCGCGAATAGGGCGTGCGGCCCGCGCCTTTGAGCTGCAGCTCGAAGCGCTGGCCATTGTGTGCGACTTCGCCGAGACCGAGCGCGCGGCCGTCGCCGAGCTGGCCGGCCCACACGCCGAACTGATGCCCCGAATATACCGACGCATACGGCAGCGCTTCGGAGGGCCATTCACGCGTGGCGTTGCCGGAGAACAGTTCGGCGAAGCCCGGATCATTCTGGAGCCCATGCTCTAAACCGAGCAACGCAGCGGTTGCTTCGGAGAACCCGACCACGTACGGCGCGCTCAGCGGCGCGGCGGGCAGCCGCGTCAGAAATGCGCTGCCGAGGCGCGCAAACGCGCTTTCGGGCAAGGTGACAAGTGCGTTGGAAAGAGCCGACAAAGGCCCGGATAACCCTGCAATGCTTGGGGAAAACGACATGTTGAGCGCCTCTGGATTAACCGATATTGTAAGTCCGCACCCGCGGAACTGCTGGGCGGCCCTTAGCCCAAGGTTTAGCCCGACACGCGCCTGCGTGCCGGGCGTCTCCTGCCGGAGCGCACCGCGCCGTCTCGGAGCACGCCGCGCGGACCCGCCGGAGCGTTTCGCGCGACTCCTTCGCGCGACTCAAGCAGAGCGCCCCGCGCGGCCCCGAACTACAACCCCAATGACGCAAACAAGGCGAGGAGACCTCTCTTTATGACGACGCCGCTGCTTGGACAGATGATGGACGTGCCGCTCACTGTGCCCTCGTTGCTCGCGCATGCCGCGCGGCATTTCGGCGACACCGAGATCGTGTCGCGGCGCATCGAAGGCGACGTGCATCGCTATACCTACCGCGACTGCGAAAAACGCGCGAAGCAGTTGGCGCAGGCGCTGATCGCGCTTGGCGTCGAGCCTGGCGAGCGGGTGGCCACGCTGGCCTGGAACGGCTACCGGCACCTGGAAGCGTATTACGGCACGACGGGCTTCGGCGCTGTGTGCCACACGATCAATCCGCGCCTGTTTACCGACCAGATCGCCTACATCGTCAACCACGCCGACGACGCCTACGTGCTGTTCGACACCACGTTCGCACCACTCGTCGATGCGCTCGCGCCGCAGTGCCCAAAAGTGCGCGGCTGGATCGCACTGGCCGACGAAACCCATCTGCCGAAGATGCAAACGCCGGTGCTGAGCTACGAAACCCTGGTCGAAGCGCAGGATGGCGCTTACGAATGGCCGGCCATCGACGAACGGCAGGCGTCTTACCTCTGCTATACGTCGGGCACCACAGGCAACCCGAAAGGCGCGCTGTACTCACACCGCTCGACCGTGCTGCACGCGTTCGGCGCGTCGCTGCCCGATGCGATGAGTCTGTCCGCGCGCGACTCCGTGCTGCCGGTCGTGCCGATGTTCCATGTGAACGCCTGGGGCATCCCGCACGCCGCGCCACTGACCGGCGCGAAGCTGGTCTTTCCCGGCAAGGATCTCGACGGCAAATCGCTCCATGAGCTAATGGAAAGCGAACGCGTCACGTATTCGGCCGGCGTGCCGACCGTGTGGCTCGGCTTGCTCAACTACCTGCGCGAGGCCGGGGTGCGCTTCTCTTCGCTGAATCGCACGGTGATCGGCGGGTCAGCCTGTCCGCCGGCCATGCTGCGCGCCTTCGAGGACGAGTACGGTGTGCAGGTGATCCATGCATGGGGCATGACGGAAATGTCGCCGCTCGGCACCTTGTCGAAGCTGACGTGGGAGCAGAGTCAGCGTCCGTTGGCAGAGCAGCGCAAACTGCTCGAAAAGCAGGGCCATGCGCTGTACGGCGTCGATATGAAGATCGTCGGCGAAGACGGGCGCGATCTGCCGTGGGACGGGGTGGCATTCGGCGATCTGCACGTGCGCGGCCCTTGGGTGATCGACCGGTATTTCCGCAAGGACGATTCGCCGCTGGTCGATGGCTGGTTCCCGACTGGCGACGTCGCCACCATTGACCGCGACAGCTTCCTGCACATCACGGATCGCTCGAAAGACGTGATCAAGTCCGGCGGCGAGTGGATCAGTTCGATCGACATCGAGAACGTCGCGATCGCGCATCCGGCGGTGGCCGAAGCCGCGTGCATCGCCTGCGCGCATCCGAAGTGGACCGAGCGGCCGCTGCTGGTGGTCGTCAAGCGGGCGGGTTTCGACGTGACGCGCGAAGAACTGCTCGCGTTCTACGACGGCAAGGTCGCCAAATGGTGGATTCCCGACGACGTCGTCTTCGTCGACGAGCTCCCGCATACGGCCACCGGCAAGCTGCAGAAGCTCAAACTGCGCGATATCTTTCGCGACCACATCCTGCCGTCCGCGCTCGAAGACGAAAAGGATTGCCTCCTTACTTCGCTTGCCAGGGGAAACCCCATCTAACGATAAATTGAACGAGCGTGCTTTTTTGTGTATTCTGCCTGCTGACTCCGGGAACATCGGAGAGAAAGTCGGTCAACGAGCCGGCTCGATCAACCGGACGGGCGGCGCGTCATGCGCCGCCTCATCGCATGGAGGCTGGCAGATGGCAGTGGACTACACAACTCATGACGGCGTGGCCGTCATCACGCTGAACAATCCCCCCGTAAACGGTCTCGGCCTCTCGACGCGGGCCGGTATCGTCGAAGGGGTCGAGCGCGCGCAGAACGATCCGGCCATCAAGGCGATCGTGCTGACGGGCGCCGGCAAAGCCTTCTCGGGCGGTGCCGATATCACGGAATTCAACACGCCGAAGGCGACCCAGGAGCCGACGCTCGCCACGGTCATCAAAACCGTCGAGTCAAGCGCCAAGCCGGTTATCGCCGCGATTCATAGCGTCGCCATGGGCGGCGGGCTTGAGTTGGCGCTCGGCGCGCATTACCGCATCGCCGCCTCCGGCGCGCAGATCGCGCTGCCGGAAGTGAAGCTCGGCATCCTGCCAGGCGCGGGCGGCACGCAGCGTCTGCCGCGTGCAATCGGTCTTGAAGCCGCGCTCAACATGATCGTCTCGGGTGCGCCGGTGATGTCGGAGAAGCTGGCCGACTCTGGCCTCTTCGACGAAGTCGTGGAGGGCGATCTGGCAGAAGCCGCGCTCGCGTTTGCCCGCAAGGTCGGCGCGAAAGCGGGTCCGCATCCGAAGGTGCGCGACCGCAAGATCGAGCATCCGAATGCTGCCGGTTTCATTCAGTTCGCGCGCAATAGCGTCGCGGCTGTCGCGAAGAATTTCCCGGCGCCGCAGAAATGTATCGACGCAGTGGAAGCGGGCGTGCAGAACGGTTTCGATAAGGGCCTCGCATTCGAACGCGAATGCTTCATCGCGCTCGTGCAGACGCCCGAAAGCCATGCGCTGCGTCATGCGTTCTTTGGCGAACGCGCGGCAAGCAAGATTCCCGATGTGCCGTCGGACACTGTTGCTCGCGAGATCAGGCAGGTGGCCGTGATCGGCGCCGGCACGATGGGCGGCGGTATCGCGATGAACTTTATCAACGCGGGCATTCCGGTCACGCTGCTGGAAACCAAACAGGAAGCGTTGGACCGCGGCATCGCCACGATCCGCAAGAATTACGAAGCCACCGTCAAGAAAGGTAAGCTCAAGCCCGAAGCGCTGGAACAGCGCATGGCGCTGATCACGCCTACGCTCTCCTACGACAACCTGAAAAACGCCGACCTGATCGTCGAAGCGGTGTTCGAAGAACTCGGCGTCAAGAAGCAGGTATTCAAGCAGCTCGACGAAGTGGCGAAGCCCGGCGCGATCCTCGCATCGAACACGTCCACGCTGGACGTCGACAAGATCGCCGCTTTCACGAAGCGTCCGCAGGACGTGGTCGGCATGCACTTCTTCAGCCCGGCTAACGTGATGAAGCTGCTCGAAGTCGTGCGCGGCAAGGAAACGGCGAAAGACGTGCTCGCCACCGTCATGAAACTCGCCAGGAAGATCAAAAAGACCGCCGTGGTCTCGGGCGTGTGCGACGGCTTCATCGGCAACCGGATGATCGAGCAGTACATCCGTCAAGCGCTCTTCATGCTTGAAGAAGGCGCGTTGCCCGCGCAAGTGGACAAGGCTATCGAGAAGTTCGGCTTCGCGATGGGCCCGTTCCGCATGAGCGATCTGGCGGGCAACGACATCGGCTGGGCGATCCGCAAGCGCCGCTATCAGGAACATCCGGACATGCACTACTCGAAGATCGCCGATCGTCTCTGCGAGATGGGGCGCTTCGGCCAGAAGACCGGTGGCGGCTGGTACGACTACAAGGCGGGCGACCGCACCGCGTATCCGTCGAAAGTGGTCGACGAGATGATCGCGGCGTTCTCGAAGGAAACCGACGCCGAGCGCCGCAAGATCAGCGACGAGGAAATCGTCGAGCGCCTCGTGTTCGCGCTCGTGAACGAAGGCGCGAAGATTCTCGAGGAAGGCATTGCGTCGAAGGCGTCGGACATCGACATGGTTTATCTGACCGGCTACGGCTTCCCGCTCTATCGCGGCGGTCCGATGCTGTACGCGGATACGGTCGGCCTCTACAACGTCGAGCGTGCGATTCGCCGCTATGCGTCGCGGCCGAATGGCGACGCGTGGCAACTGGCGCCGAGCATCGCGGAGCTGGCGGCGAAGGGCCGTGGGTTCAACGGCTGAATCGCCGCTGCCTGGGCGAAACGAGTGGAATGAGTGAAGTGGGGCGACTGTGCGATCCGCCAGCGCGCCCACCATCAACGTCTGGAAGTACCAGCCAACTTGCATGGGACCGGAGTAAGCGCTAAAGCGCTAACTCCGGTCGACACAGGAGAGATGCATGACTGATGCCGTAATCGTATCGACCGCCCGTACGGGCCTCGCCAAATCATGGCGCGGCGGTTTCAACATGACGCACGGCGCGACGCTAGGCGGCCATGCGACGCAGGCCGCTGTCGAGCGCGCAAAGCTGGACCCGGCGCGCATCGAAGACGTGATCATGGGCTGCGCGAATCCGGAAGGCGCAACGGGCATGAACATCGCGCGCCAGATCGCACTGCGCGCCGGTTTGCCGGTTAGCGTGCCGGGTATGACGGTGAACCGTTTCTGCTCGTCGGGTTTGCAGACCATCGCACTGGCCGCGCAGCGCGTGATCGCCGGTGAGGGCGATGTGTTCGTCGCGGGGGGCGTGGAGTCGATCTCGTGCGTGCAGAACGAGATGAACGACCACATGATGACCGAAGGCTGGCTCAGCAAGAACAAGCCGGAAATCTACTGGTCGATGTTGCAGACCGCAGAGAACGTTGCGAAGCGCTACTCGATCTCGAAGGAGCGTCAGGACGAATACGGCGTGCGCTCGCAACAGCGTGCCGCGGCCGCACTCGAAGCCGGCAAGTTCAAGGACGAGATCGTGCCGCTGACGGTGTTGGCCGGCGTCGCCGACAAAGCGACCGGCCGTCTCTACACGAAGGAAGTGACCGTCAGCGCCGACGAGGGCATTCGTGCCGACACGACGCTCGAAGGCGTGTCGAAGATTCGTACTGCGATGCCGGGCGGCGTGATCACCGCAGGTAATGCGAGCCAGTTTTCGGACGGCGCGTCGGCTTGCGTCGTGATGAACGCGAAAGTCGCGGAGCGCGAAGGTCTGCAACCGCTCGGCATTTTCCGCGGCTTTGCGGTGGCCGGCTGCGAGCCGGACGAGATGGGCATCGGCCCGGTGTTCGCCGTGCCGAAGCTGCTCAAGCAGGCAGGCCTGAAAGTCGAAGATATCGACCTGTGGGAGTTGAACGAAGCGTTTGCGGTGCAGGTGCTGTATTGCGCCGACAAGCTCGGCATTCCGCACGACCGCCTGAACGTGAACGGCGGCGCGATTGCGGTGGGCCATCCGTATGGGGTGTCGGGCGCGCGTTTGACCGGCCATGCGCTGATCGAAGGCAAGCGGCGCGGTGCGAAGCTAGTCGTCGTGACGATGTGTATCGGCGGTGGCCAAGGTGCGGCGGGCCTGTTCGAAGTGGTTTGATCAGGCGCGAATCGGCGGCATCGACTGGCGGCGCAGACCGGGGTCAGGGCAAAGCCATGCCGAGTGCCGGCAGGCTCAACGTGCCTTGATAGACGAAGCGGGTCGTGCCTGTCAGGCCGCCGGCGAGCTTGCCGCGCAAGATGTACGGAATCTGTCCCGCCTGCACGGCGCCCGCAAAGGCGAAAGCCTGGCGAACTGCGGCGAAGGCGGGCACCGTCAACGGCACATTGACGACCGTTTCGCCAAAGCGCGGCACGCTGCCGCTCTGATCGCTGACACCGCTGGCGAACGGCTTGCCGTTCAGTTCGAGATCGAGCGACACGCCGTCGAAGTTGACAGCGGATTCATTGGGATTCTGGATACGCAGTTTGACGTTGAAGCGCATCTCCAGGCCCTGAGCGTCGACCGGTTCGATGCCGGCCACGTTGACGCGCAAAGGGTCGCCGCCGAACAGACCTGCGCAGCCGTTGAGCGTCAGCGTGACGACGGCGAGGATCGCGGCCAGACGGGCGTGACGGCGGGACAGCAGTACGCGAAAGAAGGACATGACCGGCACCTCGAGGGAAGCGGCGTGGATCATGCATTGTAGCGGGCCGTTCTGCGGCGGTAGAGACGTTTCAGGTGGCGCATGCACGAACGCTATAGCGGTTATCATTTGCGATTGCGCGCGTGCGCCGTTTCAGCGGACGCAAAGCCCCAGTTCAATGAATTGACTCGAACAAGGTAATCCCGTGATCCGTCATATTGTGATGTGGAAGCTCAGAGAGCACGCAGAAGGTGCCTCGCGTGCTGAGAACGCCCTGAAGCTGAAGGACAAGCTCGAAGGCTGCCGCGACATCGTTCCCGGCATCCTCAAACTCGAAGTTGGCATCGCGGCAGCGGGCCTCGAATCGACCTATGACATCGTGCTGGTGTCGGACTTTACCGACAAAGCCGCGCTCGACGCCTACCAGGTCCATCCGACGCACACGGCACTGAAGGGCTTCGTGGGTGCGGTGCGCGAATCGCGTGAATGTGTCGACTACGAAATCTGAAATCAGCAATGACCGATTCACCCTCATTTAAAACGGGCAACGCGTCGTTGCCTGAAAGTCCCTTCGCCGACCGGCTTGGCGCGCAACTCGTGTCGGCGGGCGACGGCATCAGCGAAGTCGTGCTGCCGTTGCAGTCCGATCACATGAACGCGTGGGATGTCGCGCACGGCGGCGTGACCATGACGCTCGCCGACGTCGCACTCGCGATGGCCGCGCGCAGTCTGGCCGGCGACGGCGTCGGCGTGGTCACCATCGAGATGAAGGTCAACTTCATGCAACCGGGCCGCGGCGAACTGCGCGCCACCGGCCGCGTGCTGCACCGCTCGACCACCATGGCCTATTGCGAAGGCGAGATCCGCGACAGCGAAGGCCACTTCGTCGCCAAAGCGCTCGGCACCTTCAAATACATGCGGCGTCTCGCCGTGGGCCGCGACGTGACGCAACAGCGTCTGCGCAGCGATCCTTCGGCGAAACCCGGCCCAAGCGACGGCTAATCACCGGATGACCCGCGCGCGCGTTGAGTGCCTCGCGCGCCGGATCCTGTTGTTGCAAATACCGTTCGTTCAAACTATTCGCCGATCACATCGGTAACCCATGGAGACGATCGTCATGCCCCAGATCAACCGTCAACTCGTGCTGGCTTCGCGTCCGCAAGGCGCTGTTACGTCCGATAACTTCAAGCTCGTCGAAACGCCGCTTGCGCCGCTGGCCGATGGCGAAGTGCGCGTGCGCAATCACTTCCTGTCGCTGGATCCGTACATGCGCGGCCGCATGAACGACAGCAAGTCGTATGCGGCGCCGCAGCCGCTGAACGAGGTGATGATCGGCGGCACGGTGGGCGAAGTGGTGGAGTCGAAGAATCCGAAATTCGCGCTCGGCGACAAGGTCGTCGCGATGTTCGGCTGGCAGGAGTACGGCACCTCGAACGGTGCGGGCGTGCAGAAGGTCGACGCTACGCACGTGCCGCTGTCGGCGTATCTCGGCTCGGTCGGCATGCCCGGCGTGACGGCCTGGTATGGCCTGAACAAAATTATCGTACCGAAAGCAGGCGAGACGGTGGTGGTCAGCGCGGCGAGCGGCGCCGTGGGCAGCGTAGTCGGGCAACTGGCGAAGCTGGCCGGCGCACGCGCGGTCGGCATCGCGGGCGGCGCGGATAAGTGCCGCTACGTGGTCGAGACGCTCGGCTTCGACGCCTGCGTCGACTACAAGGCCGGCAATCTGTATCAGGACCTCAAAGCCGTGACGCCGGATGGCGTCGATGGCTACTTCGAGAACGTCGGCGGCGAAGTGCTCGACGCAACGCTCGCACGCATGAACGCGTTCGGCCGCATTGCGTTGTGTGGATTTATTGCCGGCTACGACGGCCAGCCGCTGCCGCTCAAGTATCCGTCGCTAATGCTCACGCAGCGGTTGCTGGTGCAGGGCTTCATCGTCAGCGAGCATATGGACGTGTGGCCCGAAGCGCTCACGCAACTCGGCACCCTGGTCGCGCAGAAGAAGCTGCAATATCGCGAGACCATCGCGCAAGGGCTCGATGCGACGCCCGAGGCGTTCATCGGTCTCCTGAAGGGCAAGAACTTCGGCAAGCAGCTCGTCAAGCTGATCTGAGCACGGCGGCTGTCGAACCGCGCATGTGGTAGATGTCGATGAAGCCCAGCCGATAAACGTATCGGCTGGCGGCTCTCGGCCGATCATCCCGAGCTGATCAACCCAGGAGAGAAACGATGTTCGAATTCGCCGGCAAGGTGGCGGTGATCACCGGTGCCGCAAGCGGTTTCGGCCGGGCGTTCGCGGAGAAGGGTGCCTCGCTCGGCATGAAGCTCGTGCTCGCCGACGTGAATCCCGAGGCGCTTCTTCAAACCGTCGGCGCATTGCGCGCCGGCGGCGCCGAGGCAATCGGCGTGCCGACGGACGTGTCTGACGCCGCCCAGGTCGAAGCGCTCGCGCAAGCGGCGCTCGGCGCCTTCGGCAAGGTGCATCTTCTGTTCAACAACGCGGGCGTGGGCTCGGGCGGCTTCCTCTGGGAAAGCTCGGCGAACGACTGGGCGTGGGTGTTCAACGTCAACGTGATGGGCGTCGCGCACGGCGTGCGCGCCTTCACGCCAATCATGCTGCGGCAGAACGAGCCTGCGCATATCGTCAACACGGCGTCGGTGGCGGGTTTGCTGTCGCCGCCCGCGATGGGCATCTACAACGCCTCGAAGCACGCCGTGGTGTCGCTGACCGAGACGCTCTATCACGACCTGCAACTCGCACAGGCGGCGGGGGGCGGCGAGGTCGGCTGTTCGCTGTTATGTCCGGCCTTCGTGCCGACCGGCATCGCCGACGCGGAACGCGCACGGCCCGCGGAACTGCGCAACGATAGCGGGCCGACCCGCTCGCAGATCGCCGCCGGCAAACAACTGCAACGCGCGGTGCAATCGGGCAAGCTGAGCGCGGCCGACGTCGCCGACATCACGTTCGAAGCGATTGCCGCGCGGCGCTTTTACATCGTCACGCACCCGGGCATCATGGCGTCGGTGAAACTGCGTCACGAGGATATCGAGCAGTTGCGCAACCCGACTGATCCGATGTCGCTGAAGCCCGAAGTGAAGAATGTGAGCTAGGGGCTGCTTACCCATTTTTTGACCCACTAATTGTCGGCGCCCACGCGCCACCAGAAGCCCAATGCCGCTGAATCCGAAGATCGAGCAGGTGCTCGACATGATCGCGCGCGCGAAACGCCCGCAACTTCACGAGTTGAGCCCGCAAGCGGCGCGAGCGTCCTACGAGAAAAGCGCGCCGATTCTGGAGATCGCGAGCGCGCCCATGTTCGCGGTCGAAGACCTGCAGGTGCCGACGCGCGACGGCGCGACAATTCGCGCGCGTCTTTATCAGCCTGTCGAGCCGAGCTGGGCCGAGCCTGCGCCGGCGGTAGTGTATTACCACGGCGGCGGCTTCACGGTCGGCAGTGTCGATACGCACGATGCGTTGTGCCGGATGTTCGCGCGCGATGGCAAGTGCACGGTGTTG
Organism: Paraburkholderia sp. GAS348; assembly: GCF_050434205.1. NCBI lineage: Bacteria > Pseudomonadati > Pseudomonadota > Betaproteobacteria > Burkholderiales > Burkholderiaceae > Paraburkholderia > Paraburkholderia sp. GAS348. The sequence continues at coordinate 198,908 of NZ_JBNPVT010000002.1, read as the reverse complement.
TCGGTCGATTATCGGCTCGCGCCGGAGTACAAATTTCCCACCGCCGTTGACGACGCGTTCGATGCGCTGACCTGGCTGCACGCGCATGCCGCGGAATACGGCGTCGATGCAGAGCGGCTGGCGGTGGGTGGCGATAGCGCGGGCGGCACACTGGCAACGGTGTGCGCGGTGCTGGCACGCGACGCGGGTATCAAACTCGTGCTGCAACTGTTGATCTACCCGGGCGCCACGGGCCATCAGCAAACCGATTCGCACTCGCGCCTCGCCGATGGTTTCCTGCTGTCGGGCGACACGATTCAATGGTTCTTCGAGCAATACGTGCGGGACAAGAGCGACCGCGACGACTGGCGTTTCGCGCCGCTCGATGGTCCCCGCGGCGCGCCCGATTTCCGCGGCCTCGCGCCAGGATGGATCGCGACCGCCGAATACGATCCTTTAAGCGACGAGGGCGATGCGTATGCGGAGAAACTGCGTGCGGCGGGCAATCAGGTCACGCTGCAACGCTATCCAGGCATGATTCACGAGTTCTTCAAGATGGGCGGCTACGTGCCCGACGTTGCGCAGGCACATGAGGATGCCGCCGCGGCATTGCGGGCGGCGTTCGGCGTTGAGTAATCGCCGCTGCCCGCGGCTCGTCAGGCAATCTCGCGTTCAACGTTGAACGCAAAACTACGCTCGAAGTCGCCGGGTCGCACGATCCGGTGCGAGCCGTTGTCGTCGCTGCGCTCGGCGGCTGCTACGCTGATGACCTCGCCATGCGCGACCACGCGCACCGCGGTCGTGCCGCGCGTGCCGTACTCCGGCGTTTCGATAAACGCCGCCGACAACGACCGCTCGCGTTCGAGCGGAATGCCGGTGGACGGCAATTCGTCGTCGCGCGCGAGGCGCGGATCGCGCATCAGATCGATCAGGCGTTCGAGCGGCGGCATCGCCTCACGTGTGAGCATGGCGCCCAGTTCCGCGCGCTTTTTAACCAGCTTTGGCCAGGCGGTATCGAGCACCGCATTCGAGATACCGTGCGTACCGGGCGTAAGCAGCGTGGGCGCAATGTTCGACCGGTTGCAGTACCACCCGAGTTCACGGCGCGTCCAGTCGCCGATAATCAGATTGAAGCCGTTATAGATATCACCGGTTCGCGCGACATGTTGCAGATAGTCGAGCGGCGTTTCGTGCTGGCCATTGTCCGGGCCGCTTGCGGAGCCGCTGAGCCAATCGCTGACAAGCGTGCCGCGGGTCGGCGCATCGGCGCGCATTTCATGCGGTGCGCGGTAGTTGGTCAGCGCGGCGAAGCGGCCATCGCGCGACATGCCGAGCCACGTGCCGCCACCCAGCAGATCGCGGCCGGCCAGCACGGTCGGCGCGTCATGCCACCAGCTGATCGGCTCGGCGGTACGGCGAAAGAATTCGTCGCGATTCGCGGCGAGCGTGAAGAGCGGTCCGTCGACCGCATCGGGTCGCCAATCGAAGACGATCAGGCACATCGGGGGAGTCTCCCGGGAGGTAGTTAGAGTGCCGGCACCGACTGGGCAGCGAATGGATTGCGGATCTTTATGGAGCAGCGGAGTGTTTAAACCTCAGCCGGCAACCCATACGGCAACGCCAGGAACGTCAGCGCCGGACCGTCTGCTGCGCCCAGATGCACCGAGCCGCCTTCGAGCGCAGCCAGCTTGATCTCCACCAGCACATCGACGCCACCCTCCGGCGCCGACGCCGCGTTCACCACCATCCCGCATGGCTGGCCCGGATCGTCCGAGTGAAACAGTTCCGCGCCGGCCTTGACCGTTTCCAGTTCGCCCGCCACGTTCGCGAGCGAGGTGCGCCGCTTGATCGTGCCGCGATACTGGCTGCGCGCCACCACTTCCTGACCCGGATAGCAGCCTTTGCGGAAATTGACCGCGCCGAGTACGTCGAAATTGACCATTTGCGGCACGAACTGCTCGACCACCGGTTGCGTGATGCGGGGTTCGCCCGCGCGAATGTCGAGCCAATCCCATACCGCCGGCGACACGCGCTTGAGCTTTCCATCGAGCAGGGGCAACTGCGCCTCGATCGCGGCCTTCGGACCCACCCACAGATAGCGCAGCCGGCCGAGCGCGTCCGGAACGCGAATCAGCGAACCCGCCGTGCCGTCCACCTGCACATGCACGCCGTCGGGCAAAGCATCGAACACGCCGGAAAGCGCTTTGCGCACGTCGCCGGCGAGGCCCACCACCGCCAGTTCGCCGCTCGCATCCACGAGCCTGGCCTTGGCGCGCAGAACGAACATGGACAGCCGCTTTTGCACGGCGGCCTGCACGTCTTTCGACACCAGCAGGCGGATCCTGTCGCTCGTGCGCCACGTCAGAAACGACGCCAGCAATCGGCCCTTCGCCGAACAGTAGCCCGCAAGGCGCGCATTGGCGGCGTCGAGATGCTGGGTGTCGTTGGTCAACTGGCCATGCAGGAAGCTCGCCGCGTCGTCGCCGGTGACGTCGATCACGCCGAACTGGGTCAGCGGCATGTAGGCGCCGTGTTGAATGACGGCGTCGAATTCATCAGCGGCGGGGCGCGGCAAGACAGGGAGTCTGACGGGCGCGGAGGCCTGTGCCGCGGCAGCCGTGCCCGTGTGAGCAACTGCGGGCGCAACTGAAGGGGTGCCTGAAGCGGTAGCGAGCGGTGTGTTCATGGATTCCGAGAACAGTCAATTCTGACTTTAGCTAAGGCAAACAAGTATTATATGAGGTCCAACCCAGCCACGTTTCGCATGTCCCTTCTGAAGAAATGTTTCGTCGCCGGCTCAATCGTCGTTGTGCTGGCCGCAGCCGCCATCGCAGGCGGCTATCACTGGGCCACCAGCCCACTTGATTTAACCCCCGCGCAACTCGATGTCACCGTCAAACCGCACAGCAGCTTGCGCAGCGTCACGCTGCAGCTCAACCGTGGCGGCGTGCCGGTCCAGCCTGAACTGTTCGTCATCATGACGCGCTTGCTCGGGCTGCAAGGCAATCTCAAATCCGGCAACTACGAGTTCAAGACAGGCATCACGCCGTACGAAGTGCTGCAGAAAATCGCGCTCGGCGACGTCAATGAATACGTGGCGACCATCATCGAAGGGTGGACGTTCAAGCGCATGCGCGCCGAACTGGATGCCAATCCGGCGCTCAAGCACGACTCGATCGGCATGAGCGATACCGATCTGATGAACGCGATCGGCGCACCGGAAGCGTCGATCGGCAATGGCGAGGGGCTGTTTTTCCCGGACACCTATCTGTTCGACAAGGACACCAGCGATCTGGACATCTATCGCCGCGCCTACCGGCTGATGCGCGTGCGTCTCGATGAGGCGTGGATTGCCCGCGCGTCGAACCTGCCGTACAAGACCCCGTACGATGCATTGACGATGGCATCGATCATCGAAAAGGAAACTGGCAAGCCATCGGACCGGTCAATGGTGGCGGCCGTGTTCGCGAACCGTTTGCGGGTGGGCATGCCGCTGCAAACCGACCCGACCGTGATCTACGGCATGGGCGATGGCTACACCGGCCACATCAGGAAGAAAGACCTGCAGACCGACACTCCCTACAATACCTACACCCGGATGGGGCTTCCGCCAACCCCCATCTCGCTGCCCGGTGTCGCATCGCTGCAGGCGGCGATGAACCCGGCGCAATCCACCGCGCTGTACTTCGTGTCGCGCGGCGACGGCAGCAGTATCTTTTCTGACACCCTCGGCGATCACAACAAAGCCGTGGACAAATACATTCGAGGGCAATGATGGCGCGGGGCAAATTCATCACGTTTGAGGGCATCGACGGTGCCGGCAAGACCACCCACCTGGGCTGGTTTCGCGAACGCCTCGAAGAGAAGGTCGCGAGCACCGGCCGCTCGGTTGTCATGACGCGCGAGCCGGGCGGCACATCGCTCGGCGAACAGATTCGCGAGATCGTGCTGCATCAGAAGATGGACCTCGAAACCGAAGCGTTGCTCATGTTCGCGCTGCGCCGTCAGCATCTGGCCGAAGTGATCGAGCCGGCGCTGGCGCGCGGCGACTGGGTGCTGTCCGACCGTTTTACCGACGCGACCTTCGCCTACCAGGGCGGCGGCCGCGGCCTGCCGCGCGACAAGCTGGAAACACTCGAACGCTGGGTGCAGGGCGGTTTTCAGCCGGAGCTAACGGTGCTGTTCGACCTCGCGCCGGAAATCGCTAGCGAACGGCGCAGCGCCGCGCGCGATCCGGACCGGTTCGAAAGCGAGTCGGAGGCATTTTTCAACCGCACCCGCGCCGAATATCTGCGCCGCGCGGAAGAAGCCCCGTACCGGTTCGCTATCATTGACTCTTCGCAGAGCATCGCACGAATTCAGAAGCAACTCGAAGAACTGATCGCAGTTCTTTGATTCTTAAAGAATATAATCCTGAATTATAACGGCGGCAGAGTTCGCTTGGTGTCTCATCAAGTGTCGTCAACCGATTGATTTAAAAGAGAAACGATGATTTATCCGTGGCAAGCCGATGACTGGAATCGCCTGCAGCAGTTGCGTGGGCACTGGCCGCACGCCTTGCTGCTGCATGGCCAAGCGGGGATCGGCAAGCTGCGCTTCGCGCAGCACCTCGCGCAAGGGCTTTTGTGCGAGGCCCAGCAGGCCAACGGCGAGCCCTGCGGCGCGTGCGTGGCGTGCAACTGGTTCACGCAGGGCAATCATCCGGACTATCGGATCGTTGTGCCCGAAGCGCTGGCCGCCGAAGCCGGCCTCGGTAACGCCGCCGCGGACGAAAAAGCCGAGAAGGCCGAGGGCGACGAAGGCAAGAAGAGCCGCGCGCCCAGCAAGGAAATCAAGATCGAGCAGATTCGCGGCCTGCTCGATTTCGTCGGCGTCGGTTCGCACCGTGGCGGCGCGCGCGTGGTCGTGCTGTATCCCGCCGAGGGGCTCAACATCGCCGCAGCCAACGCACTCCTGAAAACGCTGGAGGAACCGCCGGCGGGCGTGGTGTTTTTGATGGTGTCGGCGCGCATCGACCGCCTGCTGCCCACCATTATCAGCCGCTGCCGCCAGTGGCCGATGACGATGCCCGCGCCAGAGGTCGCCACGAAATGGCTGGCCGCGCAAGGTGTCGCCGAAGCGCCCGCGCTGCTCGCCGAGGCCGGCGGTGCGCCGCTCACGGCCCTCGCACTGGCGAGCGACGAGAACCGCACGCTGCGTGACTGGACCCTCAAGCAACTCGCCGCCGGCGCCGAGTGCGACGCCTTTGCTTGCGGCGAGGCGCTGCAGAAGCTGCCGGTGCCGCTCGTGCTCGGCTGGCTGCAGCGCTGGATGTACGATTTGCTGGCACAGCGCACGGCCGGCGTGCCGCGCTATTTTCCGCAGGCGTCGACCGCATTGACGCGCTGTGCAGCGCAAGCCGACGCCAGCGCGTTCGCGCGCTTCATGCGCACCGTGACACGCCAGCGCGCCGTCGAGAACCATCCGCTGAACGCGCGGTTGGTGTTCGAAGAACTGTTTATCGGCTATCGCGAGCTGTTTGCGTAGTCTGCAGATGGCGGCCGGTCCGGCCCGGGGCTGGCGTGCCTTACCGCGCCGCGCCCACCGGTGAGTGCGTCCGCTGATTCATCTTCCATCTCACGTTCAAAGCACCATGAGCCTTTCCTACCGCGATGCCACGCTCGACGATCTGCCCGCGATCGTCGCCATCTACAACTCGACCGTGCCGTCGCGGCAAGTCACCGCAGATCTCGAACCGGTGAGCGTCGAAAGCCGTCTGGCGTGGTTTCACGCGCACGGCCCGCAAAAGCGCCCGCTGTGGGTGGTGGAAGATCCGCAGCAGCCCGGCCGGGTGATCGCGTGGCTGAGCTTCTCGGACTTCTACGGCCGCCCGGCCTATCTGCGCACCGCCGAAGTCAGCATCTATCTGGACGAAAGCGCGCGCGGCAAGGGGCTCGGCAAGCAACTGCTGGCGGCCTCGCTCGCGGCGGCGCCGGCGCTCGGCATCGACACGGTGCTGGGCTTTATCTTCGGCCACAATGACGCGAGCCTGCGCCTGTTCCGCGCGTTCGGTTTCGACACGTGGGGGTCGCTGCCGCGCGTCGCGGTGCTGGACGGCGTGGAGCGCGATCTGGTGATTGTCGGCAAGCGGCTCGACGCGGCCGCCGTCTGACTGGCAAGCGGATTCACCGCCTGTTCGGCGGCCAGATTCACACCCAGCTATTTATCAGCAGGACACCATCATGTTTGTCGATTCGCACTGCCATATCAACTTCGAAGGACTCGCCGACCGCCTGCCTCAGGTGCTCGAGAACATGCGCAGCCATTCGGTCACGCATGCGCTGTGCGTCTCGGTCGACCTGGAGACGCTGCCCTCTGTCCTCGCGATCGCCAGCCAGCACGAGAACGTGTTTGCATCGGTCGGGGTGCATCCGGATCACGAGGACATGCGCGAGCCGAGCCTCGCCGAACTCGTCGAACTGGCCGCGCATCCGAAGGTGGTCGCGATCGGCGAGACCGGCCTCGACTACTATCGCCTGGAAGGCCGCACGATCGCCGATATGGAATGGCAGCGGGAGCGCTTCCGCACCCATATCCGCGCGGCGCACGCCACGAAGAAGCCGCTGATCATTCACACGCGTTCATCGGCGGAAGACACGCTGCGCATCATGGCCGAGGAGCGCGCGAGCGAGCCGGGCGGCGTGATGCACTGCTTCACCGAACCGTGGGCGATTGCCGAACAGGCGCTGGCGCAGAATTTTTACATTTCGCTGTCGGGCATCGTCACGTTCAAGAGCGCGACCGACGTGCAGGACGTCGCGCGGCGCGTGCCGCTCGAGCGCTTGCTGATCGAAACCGACTCGCCGTATCTCGCGCCCGTGCCGTATCGCGGCAAGCCTAATGAACCTGCGTACGTAAGTTATGTCGGACGCTTCATCGCGCAGCAACGCGACATACCGGAGACGGCGCTGGGCGCCGCGACGACACAAAACTTCTTCCGGCTCTTCAAGATCCCCACGCCAGCTGGCATGTGATTGGCAAAGCCGATAAATATCAAAAGGATAGGGACGTTTCCTAAAGTAAGACATGACAAATTATTCGACTTCGGCCGCAGCGTTGCAAGAGACTTCGGCGGTGCAAACCGCCTTCGGTTCGGCACGCCGCGGCGCATCGCGCCTCGCGCTGGCCGCCACGCTCGCCTGCGCCGCATTGACTTCGCTGCTCGCCTCGCCGGTTCAGGCCGCGCCGATCGACTCGCTGATCAAGTCGGTTAAATTCGACGACGTCGACAGCGTCAACAAGCTGCTCGCCAAGGGCATGGACCCGAACAGCGTCGACAACCAGGGCTTCCCGCTGCTGGTGATCGCCGCGCGCGAGAAGTCGGACAAGGTGGGCGCCGCGCTGCTCGCCAATCCGAAGACCAACATTGAGATCCAGGATAGGGCCGGCGAGAACGCGATGATGATGGCCGCGCTGACCGGCGACCTCGATTTCGTCAACCTGCTGATCGCGAAGGACGCCGAAGTCAACAAGAAGGGCTGGGCACCGCTGCACTACGCGGCTGCGAACGGCAACGACGCTATCGTCAAGGTGCTGCTCGATCATTCGGCCTACGTCGACGCCGGCTCGCCGAACGGCACCACGCCGTTGATGATGGCCGCGCGTGGCGGTCACGTGTCGACGGTGAAGCTCCTGCTCGACAACGGCGCGGATCTCACGGTGAAGAACCAGATCGGCATGACCGCGCTCGATTTCGCGAAGACCTACAAGGAACCGGACGTGGTCGAAGGACTCACCGCGCGCCTGCAGCAGATGCAGCAGAAGTGAACTGCGCGAAGAACCGGCGCATCGGCGGCCGGCGCGCTCGCCGCACGAGCGCGGGCCGCCGGATTGCTGGAACGCCGGCTGCCAGTTCACACATTTGCCCGCACATAGCGGTTGTCGGCATGCCTGCCGCTTCGCAAAACAGTGCAGAATGACGGCTTGGCGCGCTACGAGGTGCGCCGGTTCGATGCGGCGCAAGACCGCCTGATAAACGACCCTGGAAAGGAACACCATGCTGCGGGCTTTGATTTTCGCCAGCGCGCTTGCCGTACCGCTATCGGCAGCCGCGTTTACAGGGGGCGACCTCAACAAGCTGTGCACGAAGACCGATATTGCATCGCGTAGTGCGTGTGCCGCGTATATCGAAGGCGCTGCCGACGGTATCTTCAACACGATCGACGCAATCGGCGGCACCACCGGCCCGCGCGTCGGCCAGTACTACTGCCTGCCGGCGGACGCGCGCTCGGCGCAACTGACCGACGCGGTACGCAAGTACATCGCCGAGAACCCGATCGTTGCGGGCTATAACGCCAGTACGGCGATCTCGCTGGGACTCGGCAAGGCATTTCCTTGCAGAAGCGGCAACTGATCACGCACTAAAGCAGTCGAACCGTCGATCTGATCCACGAACCTGGCGTGGTTTTGTCTGCGCGGCCTGCTTCACCGGCTAGATTCCTCTGAGGCGTTGTCGTGCCGGAGCAGGCGAAGTGTTTACAGCACATCGGCCGCGCCGTGCGAACCAAGGAGGGCTGCCAACATGGGCCGACTGATCGTCGTGTCGAATCGCGTCGCAACACCGACGGAAACCAAAGGATCGGCGGGTGGCCTTGCGGTCGGCGTGTTCGGCGCGCTGAAGGATGCAGGAGGCGTGTGGTTCGGCTGGAGCGGCGACGTGGTGAGCGAGACCGTCGCCAACGCTGGTCCGACGCTGGAGCAGGACGGTGCCGTGACCTTCGCGACCGTCGGGCTGACGCGCAAGGACTACGACCAGTACTACCGCGGCTTTTCGAATGCGACGCTGTGGCCGGTATTCCACTATCGCAACGACCTCGCGCGTTACGAGCGCGAAGAGTACGCGGGCTACCGGCGCGTCAACGCGTGGCTCGCGCACAAGCTGATCAGGCTGCTCGAAGCCGATGACGTGCTCTGGATTCACGACTACCATCTGATCCCGTTCGCCGAAGCGCTGCGCTCCGAAGGCGTCACGAACCGCATCGGCTTTTTCCTGCACATTCCGTTTCCCGCGCCGCAGATTCTGCTCAACATTCCACCGCACGAAGAGTTGGTGAAATCGCTGTCGTGCTATGACCTGCTGGGCTTCCAGACCACGACCGATGAACTCGCTTTCCACGACTACGTGACACGCCACGCGCGCGGCACCGTCAGCGGCGGCAATCAGGTCGAAGCCTTCGGCCGCAAGTTGCGTACGGGCGTCTATCGGATCGGCGTATTCCCCGATGAAATCGCCGAACAGGCCAAGCGCTACGAAAGTCGCCAGCACGTACTCGATCTGAAGCAGAGTCTGGAGGGCCGCAAGCTGATCATGAGCGTCGACCGGCTCGATTACTCGAAGGGGCTCGTTGAACGGTTTCGTGCGTTCGAGCAGTTGCTGGAACGCTCGCCCGAATGGCGCGGCAACGTCACGCTTGTGCAGATTGCGCCGCCGACCCGGTCGGACGTCGCCACGTATCAGAAGATCCGCCAGGATCTTGAATACGAAGCGGGGCGCATCAACGGCCGTTATTCGGGCCTCGACTACACGCCGATCCGCTATCTGAATCAGCAGTACGACCGCTGGAAGCTGATGTCGCTGTTTCGCGAGTCGCAGATCGGCTTTGTGACGCCCTTGCACGACGGTATGAACCTGGTCGCGAAGGAGTACGTCGCCGCGCAAAATCCTGACGATCCGGGCGTGCTGGTGTTGTCGATCTTCGCGGGCGCGGCCGCGGAGCTGACCGGCGCGCTGCTGGTCAATCCGCACGATGCGATCGGCATGTGCGAGGCCTTGCAGCGTGCCTTGCAAATGCCGCTCGATGCGCGCCAGCAGCGTCACGAGATCAACATGGCGGCGCTGCGCAAGAACGATCTCGGCGTGTGGCGCGATACCTTCCTGAACGATTTGCGCAATGTGCCCGTGCAGAAGCCGGGCAAAGGCGGTGGGCATAAGTGATGGTGCGTTTGAACGATGTAGTGTCAGCGGGCGCCCGGTGGTGCGCGTCGGTTCGAAAGCCGTCTGCGTGCCGAGGGCGTTGGCCATTGCGGGGTATCGGTCGCTGCGCGAGTTGATCGTATCGCTCGGGCAGTTGAGATAGGGCCACCCGGTTCCTTCTCGACCATGTAAGCTGAATGTAACAGCGCACAGGAATTGCAAAGCCGAGGGCTTTTTTGTTGCGCCCTGGTGAATAATGCTTTGATGCGGATGGTGCAGGAGGACACCCGGCGTTCACTGCATCAATGGAGAGGGACCGGCGCTGTCATACGCAGCGCCGCTGACGTGCACCGCCATTGGCGCAAGCCGTCAGTTCACGGAGACAAAATATGAAGATTGCGCAGATCGCCCCTTTGACCGAATCGGTGCCGCCAAAGCTATACGGCGGCACAGAGCGCGTCGTGTCCTACATCACCGAGGCGCTGGTCGACCTCGGCCATGACGTTACGCTATTCGCGAGCGGCGATTCCGTCACGAGCGCAAAGCTCGAACCGGTATGGCCGCGCGCGCTGCGTCTGGATCCGGGGATCCGCGATCGCATCGCGCCCCATATGCTGTTGATGGAACTGGTGCGCCGCCAGGCCGAAAACTTCGACGTGCTGCATTTTCACCTCGACTACTACTCGTTTTCGGTCTTCAAGCGTCAGGAGACCCCCTTCGTCACGACGATGCATGGCCGCCTCGACTTGCCCGAGCAGCAGCCGGTATTCGACACTTTCAATACCGCGCCGGTGATCTCGATTTCGAATTCGCAGCGTCATCCGTTGCCGCAGGCCAAGTGGCTCACAACCGTCTATCACGGTCTGCCGGAGCAGCTCTACACGCCGCAGCCCGTCGAGCAGAAGTACCTCGCGTTTCTGGGCCGTATCTCGCCGGAAAAACGGGTCGATACCGCAATCCGGATTGCCGGGCGCTGCGGGATGCCGATTCGCATCGCCGCGAAGGTGGATGCCGCCGACCACGAATATTTCGAGCGTGAGATCCGGCCGTTGCTGGACTTGCCGCATGTCGAGTTCATCGGCGAGATCGCGGATAACCAGAAGGCCGAGTTTCTATCGGGCGCGCATGCGCTGCTCTTCCCGATCGACTGGCCGGAGCCGTTCGGCCTCGTGATGATCGAAGCGATGGCGTGCGGCACGCCGGTGATTGCGTTTAACCGCGGCTCGGTGCCGGAAGTGCTGGACGACGGTGTGACCGGCTTTATCGTCGAAGACGAGATCGGTGCGGTGGCGGCGGTCAATCGCCTGCATAAAGTGCCGCGGGCGGGTGTGCGGCAACGCTTCGAAGAGCGCTTCACGTCGCACCGGATGGCGCAGCAGTATGTTGACGCGTATCAGTCGGTGATTCGCGCGCAGAAGCGCTCGCGCTTCAAGGTGATCGATACGTCGGGGAGCTGAGCGCGTAGCGTCGCCTCACGCGGCAAAAGAGCGGCGTAGCGTCGCCTCACGCGGCAAAACGAAAAAGAACGGCGACGTGCCATGCGCATCGCCGTTTTTTATTGCTGCGGCGCTCAGGGCCGGCCAATGGAGCGCGGGCCTAGATTTTCAGGCGCGACACCTTGGTGCCCTGCAGCGAGATATCGGCCATCAGGCCGGAGTTGGTCAGCACGAATACTTCGACCGGGGCGGTTGCCGTGGTCGTGTCGATCGCGCCGTTGGCGCCCATCTTCACCAGCGCGACGGAGGCGTCGCCGCCCGCCGACCAGCCGTCGGCGTTGCGGAATGTGTCGAGCGAGTCCTGCGTCATGAACAGGAAGATGATGGCCTTCGACTGCGCGCCTGCCGTCAGACCGAGCGAGCCGGAAACCGTGCTGTAGTAACCCACTGTGCCGCCGCCGACGCGCAGCGCACCTTCGCCATACTGGCCGCCGACGATGAAGCCCGCTTGCAGCACCGACGGGAACACCAGTACGCCGCGCGCCTTGGAGACGAGTTCGCGCGAACCTTTCACGGTCGTGAACAGGCGCGAGATGGTGCCGTCGACGCTGGCATCGATCGACTGGCGTTTGGATGCATCAGTGGAGGGCGTGCTTGGACTGCTGCTGGTGGTCGTGCAACCGGTGAGGGCAAGGCCTCCGAAAGCGAGCGCAGCGGTCGTCTTCAACATGAAGTTTCGTCTTTGCATCGTTTTTCTCCGTCGTGGTTCCTGGGCACAACCTCATGGGTGTTGCCGGGTTGCCTTTAAGTTATATCACACGCAAGCGGGGAAGGCGTACTTCGCCGTTCGGCGAAAAGCCTTGTGTGGCGGGGGTTTGCGACCCATCGCAGGGCGGGTTGATGTAATTTTGACCGGCTGCGGGAGAGCGTTAAAACGACGCTCGGACAGGGCGTTCGAATGGGTCCCCGACGAATCGTGCCGGGCAGGGGCGGGCTCGCCGGCGGGTGCACTGGACCGTCTCAAGGACCCGTTTTTACCGATTTTTCGCGGTCACGATTCGCGTTGAAATCGAACTGAAAGTGTTGCCTTCGCGCTGCATCCGCATCCTCACCCGTGGTTCACCGGACTTTTGACAGGCGGGCGCCGCAGCGCGCGGCGAATCATCCCGATCAACACGCCGATCAGGAACAGCGTGATAGCCGGCACGATCCAGTAGCCAACGAACGCATGCCAGAGGTAAGCCATGAGCGTAGAGCGGCGCACGCCATATTCGTTGCGGGCGTCCTGCTGGCGCGGCGCATTGGCGGCCAGCACATCGGCCGGGCAGCCGGCGGATTGCGCCTCGTCAGGCTTGCCATGGCAGCGCGCGGGCGCGCCGGCGGCGCGTTGTGCGTCGGTGAAATTCCAGGTGGTCAGCGCGCGGTCGAGGTCGACGGCGTTGTACGCCATTTCCTCCCGGATCTCGCTGACCGCAACGATCGCCACGGGCACGGCCCAGAATATGATGACGACCAGCCACCGCCTCAACCAGCGGTTTTTATGCTTCGATACCATCCTTGCCTCCGATGGGTGCTCTGCAGCACCAACGACAAGATGGCGGCCCGTCTAATGTTGTGTGTGGGGGTGGGCCGTCTCCGCAGCCATCATAGAAGAAAAATGGCGCATTCGCGCGGATGGACAGCGAAGGAATCTGTGGCGCGAGAGCGGTTGCCGGGGAAATGAACTGCGAAGAAGAGCAGGAGTAAGGACCGAAGCAAGGACCGAAGCAAGGACCGAAGCAAGGACCGAAGAACGGCTGCCGCCGCGCCGGACAGCGGCGCGGCCCCGTTCGAGCAATGCGCCGTTGAACGCGCGGCGTGTGGGCTGCGCCGATTGCCTCGCGTTCAGTTAGCCGGCGCGGACGACAGGCAGGTCTTCATGAACGTCTTGCGGTCGTCGCCCTTCTTGTCGCCGGCTTGCGTGTTGCACGCCTTCATCTTGTCCTGCTGGCTCATCGGTGCTGCGGCAGCCGGCTTGGCGGACAGGCAGGTCTTCATGAACGCCTTGCGGTCGTCGCCTTTCTTGTCGCCGGCCTGCTTGTTACAGTCGGCCATTTTCGTTTGCTGGCTGTTCTGCGCGAACACCGGCGATACGAGGACAGCACCCAGCACCAGCGTAGCGATAGCGGATTGGATTTTCATGTGACACTCCATCGGTGGTGAAAACGTTTTTTTGGCGGCTCATGCGCACGGGCGTCAAGGGCGTCCAGGGCGCCTCGCGCACGTCCGTTATGGCAAATGCTGTCCAGGGCGCATCGGCACGTCCGTTATGGCAAATGCTGTCTGCCAGAACGGACAAAGGCGTGCTCCGGTTGACAAGCGCTCACGCTGGTTTTCACCTACACCGCAAGGATGGCGATGCTCCGGCGAATGAAACGGCTGAATCGCAGCAGTGCAGAAATATGATATGCAATCCGGAATAATTGGCGCGGCGCATGCCAATGAATTGGCTCACCGTCATTTGAAATAGGTGATCAAATATTAAGCATTAGATCCACATTGCTGCAGATGCAAATGAATAGGAAATCCGCGAAAAATACCATTGACTACCCTATGGGTAATCTTGACTCGAATTCCTGCGCCGATGCGCCGCCCACCGTCTTCGTCACGCGAACCAAAGGAGGCTCGCCATGCACTATCTGTTGATCTATGACCTCGTACCGGACTACCTCGAACGGCGTGGCGCGTATCGCGACGCCCATCTGACGCTCGCCTGGGCAGCAGCGGCGCGCGGTGAATTACAACTGGCCGGCGCGTTGACCGAGCCCGTGGACACTGCCGTGCTGCTCTTCGAAGGCGACTCTCCTGCAGCCGCCGAAGCTTTTGCCAGAGCCGATCCGTATGTGCTCGCGGGGCTCGTGGCGAACTGGCGCGTACGCCAATGGATGACTGTGGTGGGTGCGGGCGCGGCGAACCCGGTGCGCTAGAAGCAAGCCGCTCGGCCACGCTCGCGCGGCGCCGAGAGGAAGGCGAACAGCATGAAGAAGCGCCGCGTTCGCTTGCGCGGCCCGTGCGCCTCGATGCCAGTCAGGTGCTGGCCATCCGCTGCGCCCGCGCGCTTCCCGGCCGGGGAAAAATACGCCAAAAGCACATGAAAATGCATTGTGGATCAAATGCCTGTTTCGTAAAGACAATTCGCCGAATTTGTCGTGTCATTGTGCTGTGCAATAGTGTCTTTCGAAGCTGGAACCGACAGCCGTTCTGTTACAGCAATGCGTGAAATGACGCAGCAAAAAGGACAAGATTGTTTCCATCCGTAACACTTGTCTCAACGATATTCATGCAAACCCTGGTGATGGTATGCTTCGTGCACAAATTCTCCCACGCACGAGTGAGACCACGTTTTGTGCTTCGCAATAGGGACAAATCGCACTAAGTCAGTGCGATATTGACCAACAGACAGAACGTACAAAACATATTTGTGCAACCGAGGGCTGCACACGGATCGTGAAAGTTGAATCCGTGGCCGCCCAAAGCCGCGGCCCGGCCAGGCTGCGTGGAGAAAACCCCATGTTTTTTGATGAGCTAAGCAATGACGAATGGGCGCTGCTAGCAGCGCTTGTGTCCGATGAGCCGGCCGTTCGTCTGAACCGACGCGGACGGCCCCGCGCCGAACCGCGCATCGTGGCGAATGCCGTCCTGTGGATTTTGACAACTGGCGAACCCTGGTCGAAGCTGCCGGGGCGCTATCCGTCGGGCCCCACATGCCGGCGCCGTTTTGAAGAATGGCAGTTGAACGGCACCCTCCTCGAGATGGTTCGGCTGTTGTCGCAAACCGGGCGCACCTTCGCGTACGTCCCGCAACCGGCACCGCCCGTCACGGCCAAACCGGCAGCACCGGTAGCGGAAACCCCCAGCGTGCGCGACGAAAGTCTGCGTGGTGTGTCGTGGAAGAGCCCCGAATCGTGGCAAGCGCCCGGTGTCTCGAGCAGCCTGAGCAACTGGCGTCCGGCCGATCCGATCGCCGATATCACACGCCAGTTGTCCGGGCTGACGAACGTGCCGCCGGTGTCCCGTGCATCTTCGGCGTCTTCGTCGCCCTCGTCACTCGCAGCACGGCCTGCCGTGCGCGCCGGTGTGCAAGGCACGCACGAAGCGCGAGCGGTGGACGCGGCCATGCATAGTCTGGATTCGGCCATTGCTTCGGCACGCCGCACGCAACAGCTTGAGGAGCAGCGCAGCCCGCTGTCGATGAATCTCGCGCCGCGCGGCACGCAGGTCGCCGACCGGCGCGGCTATGTGATCTACGTTGCGGCGGAGCAGGTTCCCAACGCCATGTATCGCGCGTGGGCGGAGATCATGAAGGACGGCAAACGCGTCGAGCGTTCCGGCCTCGTCGGCCCGCGCTTTGAAGAGGCCGACGAAGCGGAGCGATACGCGCTCGAATGGGCGCGGCAGTGGATCGACCGCGAATGCCGCACACAGGCTGCAGCCGACGCCGCACCGGCAGTCAACGCGGCGGCGGCGCGCCCGTTGCCGGCCATGCGTCATGTACCGGCGCCGGTCACGGTGAATCACGGCGGCCCTTTGCACAGTCCTTTCAATGCGTTCCGTGGACCGCTGCGCCGTTACCCCAGCGAACCGGCAGCGCCTGCGACCGAAAGCAGTGAATCAGATCGTTTCCCGCTGTACCCGGAACTCATCTCCCAAGCGGGATGAGCACGGCTGTAAGCGCGGCGGCTAGCGCAGCAGCACCCCGCGGCCGTTAGGAGCAACCGCCGCAGGTTCCCGCTTCATCCGTTGTGAATCATTGACGTCCATACGTGTCGTCGAAGCGCACGATATCGTCTTCGCCGAGATACGAACCCGACTGCACCTCGATCATTTCGAGCGGCATCTTGCCCGGGTTCTCGAGACGGTGGGTGACGCCCAGCGGAATATAAGCCGATTCGTTTTCGGAGACGATGAAGCGCTCTTCACCCCGCGTGACGAGCGCGGTGCCGCGCACGACGATCCAGTGTTCCGCGCGGTGATGATGCATTTGCAACGAGAGCCGTGCACCGGGTTTCACGACGATGCGTTTCACCTGGAAGCGCTCGCCGGTGTCGACGGAATCGTAGTTGCCCCACGGGCGATGCACCTTGCGATGGTTGGCCGCCTCCAGCCCGCCATCGTTGCGAATCCGTCCGACAATCTTCTTGACGTCCTGCACGCGCGATTTGTCCGCGACCAGAATCGCATCGGCCGTTTCGACCACCACGAGATCCTGCGTGCCGACGCAGGCAATCAGGCGTCCTTCCGAATGCGCGAAGGTCGAAGCCGCCCCTTCGAACATCACGCGGCCGCGGCCCACGTTCTGGTGGGCGTCTTTCTCCGAGATGTCCCAGATCGCGTCCCACGAGCCCACGTCCGACCAGCCCGCCTGCAGTGGCACGACCACGCCGGACGCGGCGGTCTGATCGTTACCCAGTTGCTCCATCACCGCGTAGTCGATCGAATTCGACGGCGAGGCGCTGAACGCGTCGCGTTGCAGGCGGAAGAAATCGCCGTCCGCTTTGCCGCCTGCGAACGCCGCTTCGCAGGCTTCGTGAATCGCCGGCTGGAAGTGGCGGATCGCCTTCAGCCAGGTCGACGCGCGCATGATGAAAATGCCGCTGTTCCACCAGTACTCCTGCGATTCGATATAACGCTGCGCCAATTCCAGATGGGGCTTTTCGACGAAGCGATCGAGCTTGTGCGCGCCGATCTTGCCGGCTGCATCGGCGTCTGTTGCGCGAGCGTCGTTAGGCATGCAGAGCGCTGCGCCGATGCGGATGTAGCCATAGCCTGTTTCCGCACGCGTCGGCACGATGCCCATTGTCACGATATGGCCGGCAGCCGCATGCTGTACGCCGGCGGCCACTGCCGCATGAAAACCGTCGATATCGGTCACGGCGTGATCGGCGGGCATCACGACCATGATGCCGTCCTCGTCCTGCGCGGCGATCGAAAGGGCGGCCACCGTCAGCGCCGGCGCCGTGTCGCGCCCGGCGGGCTCGAGAATCAGCCGGGTCGGCTTGCCGCTCGTGCGCAATTGCTCGGCGGTGGTGAAACGCTGTTCCTCGTTGGCCACGACGACGAGCTGCTCCGCGAGCGGGTGGCCGGCTTCGAGCCCGTCGAGCCGACGAGTGGTCGACTGCAGCAGCGAGTCGTCGCCGAGCAGGCCAATCAGTTGTTTCGGATGCTGTTCGCGCGACATCGGCCACAACCGTGTACCGGAGCCGCCCGCCAGAATCACGGGATGAACCTTGAGTTTGACGTTAAGGGGCATAGCTTGCGTGGACCGGGTGTCGGCGGGAGTGGCCGTAACCGGAGCTGTCATGATGGACTCCTCGAGGCTGGGTGAATGCGTCGATTTTTATCACGAAGTAAGGAATCAATAAAAGCGCGTTAAATAGAAACTATATAAAACGTCCAATAAATTTAGCCGTTTCATGAAGGAAAAATGTCCGATTAATTTTTAAAAAAGAAAAATTACCCGAAAAAAATAGCGGGCAATTTTTTTCTCGATGGAACGATGGAAAATGGAGGCGAACGACGCGATGTAAGCTTCGTAGGAAAACAGGAAAATTGACTCACTGCCGCCTCCAGAAAGGCGATAAAAGGATATCTCAAACGCCAATTCGGTAACAATTGCCGTACAAAATTCAGAAAAAATACCGAAATTTTGACCGATACATTTTGAGATATTTTGCTGTCTTGCAGTCCGAATTTTAATGTCGCTTTATCTATACCTGTACAAGGGTATTCACTCATTCAGACACCTGATTTCCAAATCGCCAGTTCAGGAATTTTTTATCTGGAAGGTGGCAGGGCAATTAGCACCGGTTCAATCAGTTTCGCGTCGCGCATGTATCTGGCGGGCGCGAATACCGGCGTTGCGCCCCCGGCGGCAGGACTTGTGAGTGTGACGGGAATTCAATCAACCAACGGATGGCACTTGACTGACGAACTGAGGGGCACCGCATGCTGAGCGTTCTATCGAGAATCATCGACATCGCAATGGTCGCGCTAGGCGCCGCCATTGCGACGGCCGTGCACAGCGGGAAATTGGTGTGGCTGGACGACGTCCAAAGCGTGTCGCTCGCGTTCGACTGCTTGCTGGTGGTGGTGTTTTTTCCCGCGCTGGGGATCTATCAGTCGTGGCGCGGCAAGCCGCTCTACGACCTGCTGTGGCGCGTCGCGGGCGGTTGGGTGATGGTCGAAGTCACCGGCGTGCTGATCAGCTTCAGCCTGCACCGCTCGGACAGCCTGTCGCGGCTATGGCTCGTGTACTGGGCAGTCGCCACGATCGCGCTGCTGATCGTCACCAAGGTGATCGTCTATTCGATCCTGCGCGGACTGCGCCGCGAAGGCTTCAATCAGCGCGCGGTGGCGATCGTCGGCGGCGCACCGTACGGGCGGTTCCTGATCGAACAGATGCGCAGCCGTCCGGAAGCGGGCTTTAGTCCCGTCGTGGTGTTCGATGAGGACGGCACGATCAACCCTTACGAAGACCCCGACGCGAGTGACTCGATCGAAGGCGTGCCGGTGGAGCGCGATTACGCGCGGATGCTTCAACTGGTGCGTCAGCGCGCGATTCGCGAGCTGTGGCTC
The DNA here is from genome assembly GCF_050434205.1 of Paraburkholderia sp. GAS348. Taxonomy (NCBI): domain Bacteria; kingdom Pseudomonadati; phylum Pseudomonadota; class Betaproteobacteria; order Burkholderiales; family Burkholderiaceae; genus Paraburkholderia; species Paraburkholderia sp. GAS348. The sequence continues at coordinate 179,927 of NZ_JBNPVT010000002.1, read as the reverse complement.
GCGCTGCCGATCTCGAAGGAGAAGGCGATCCACCGTTTCGTGATGGACCTGAAGAACGACTTCGTGAACATCCGCTTCATTCCGGACGTGCGCAGCCTCACGCTCTTCAATCAGCCGATGGTCGATCTGCTCGGTGTGCCGGCGATCAACCTGGCCGCCTCGCCGATCACCGATCTGCGCGTGCTGCCCAAGCGCGTGTTCGACCGTCTGTTCGCGCTGGCGGCATTGACCGCGCTGTCGCCGGCGATGCTGCTGATCGCGGTGATGGTGAAGCTGAGCTCGCCGGGCCCGGTGTTTTTCCGCCAGAAGCGCAAAGGTATCGACGGCAACCAGTTCGAGATCTACAAGTTTCGCTCGATGAAGATGCACAAGGAAGAGGCCGGCCGGATCACCCAGGCCACGCGGCGCGATCCGCGCATCACGGCGGTCGGCGCGTTCCTGCGGCGTACCAGCCTCGACGAATTGCCGCAATTCATCAACGTGCTGCGCGGCGAGATGTCCGTGGTCGGTCCGCGCCCCCACGCGCTCGAACACGACGACATCTACAAGGATCTGGTGAAGGGCTACATGCACCGTTACCGGATCAAGCCGGGCATCACCGGATGGGCGCAGATCAACGGCTATCGCGGCGAAACCGACCGCATCGAAAAGATGATGGGCCGCGTCAAGCTCGATCTGTACTACATGCAGCACTGGACCTTCTGGCTCGACATCAAGATCGTCGTGCTGACGCTGTGGAAGGGCTTTGTGGGCAGCAACGCTTACTGAGCGCCGTATTGACCGTTTATCGGGCAGTGGCTGCGCAACGCATCGCGCGACGGCTCTTCTGAATCAATTCCATTTTCCGAGGTGTAATAGATGAACCTGACGATCATCGGTAGTGGCTACGTAGGCCTCGTAACGGGCGCATGTCTGGCCGACATCGGCCACGACGTGTTCTGTCTCGACGTCGATCAGCGCAAGATCGACGTGCTCAACAACGGCGGCGTGCCGATCCATGAACCGGGTCTGCAGGAGATCATTGCGCGCAATCGCAAAGCAGGCCGTCTGACGTTTTCGACCGACATCAAGGCCGCGGTCGCGCACGGCGACATCCAGTTCATCGCGGTCGGGACGCCCTCCGACGAAGACGGCTCCGCCGACCTGCAATACGTGCTGGCCGCCGCACGCAACATCGGCCGCCATATGACGGGCTTCAAGGTGATCGTCGACAAATCGACGGTGCCGGTCGGCACGGCTTCGCGCGTGCGCGACGTAATCGCCGAGGAACTGGCTGCGCGCAACGCGAGCCACATGTTCTCCGTGGTGTCGAATCCGGAGTTCCTGAAAGAAGGCGCGGCCGTGGAAGATTTCACGCGGCCCGATCGCATCGTGCTCGGCTGCGACGAAGACGCGCCGGGCGAAAAAGCGCGCGAACTGATGAAGCGCCTCTATGCCCCGTTCAACCGCAATCGCGAGCGCACGCTGTACATGGACGTGCGCTCGGCCGAGTTCACCAAGTACGCGGCCAACGCGATGCTCGCCACACGTATCTCGTACATGAACGAACTCGCGAATCTCGCCGACCGCGTTGGCGCGGATATCGAAGCGGTGCGCCGCGGCATCGGTTCCGATCCACGGATCGGCTACGACTTCCTGTATGCCGGTTGCGGTTACGGCGGTTCGTGCTTCCCGAAAGACGTGCAGGCGCTGATTCGCACGGCAGCCGACCACAAGGCCAACTTGCGCATTCTCGAGGCGGTGGAAGCCGTCAACGACACGCAGAAAAAAATCCTCGCGCACAAGATCGTCGATCGTTTGGGCGAAGACCTGTCGGATCGCACCTTCGGCGTGTGGGGTCTCGCCTTCAAGCCGAACACGGACGACATGCGCGAAGCGCCGAGCCGTCCGCTGATCGCCGAACTGCTGCGCCGCGGCGCGCGCGTGAAGGCCTACGACCCGGTTGCGATCGACGAATCGAAGCGCGTGTTCGCACTCGATCTGAAAGACGTGCCGCAACAGCATGCGCGCCTGTCGTTCGTGAACGAGGAGATGGAAGCGGCAGAGGGCGCCGATGCACTGGTGATCCTCACCGAATGGAAGGCGTTCAAGAGTCCGGATTTCGATTCGCTCAAAGACAGCCTCAACACGCCGCTGATTTTCGACGGCCGCAATCTGTACGAGCCGGACGCGCTGCTCGAACTCGGTATCGAGTATCACGCGATCGGCCGTCAGCACGCGCTGCGCCATGCGCCGGCGAAGGTCGGCGCGAACGGTCTGCCGATCACGGCCGGGTCGGCCCGCTCGGCCCACCCGGTCGAGGCCGCCCAGTAAGTTGGCCCATACGCCGCTGCGCCGCCACGTCTCGTCAAGGAGCCCGCTATGTTCGCCAACGTTCTGATCGTCTGCCACGCCAACGTGTGCCGTTCGCCCGCCGCCGAAATGCTGTTCAAGTCCCGGCAGCGCGCGGCGTCGCGCTCGTCCTCGGCGCCGATCGCGTTTCATTCGGCGGGCCTGCGTGCCGTGAACGGCCACGGCATGGACCCGGTGATGCGGCGCCTGCTCGACGAGCAGGGCGTCGCCTCCGGGATCCACTATTCGCGGCGCCTCGACCGCCAGCTCGTGCGTTGCGCCGACCTGGTGCTCGTCACCGAGCGCACGCAGGTGGGCGCGGTCGAAGCGCTCGATCCTGCCGCGCGCGGCAAGGTCTACCCACTCGGCAAATGGGAAGCCGACTCCGACGTCGCCGATCCGCACGGCCACGTGGAAGCCGACTATAGGGAGAGTCTCGTGCTCATCGAACATCTGGTCATGGGATGGCTGAAAAAAATATGCTGATGAAAAAACTCACTGCACACACATTCGCGAACTGCAACTCGAAATTCGCCGCCACGCTTTTGCTGACATCCTTTCTGTCGGCCTGCGCTACCGCACCTGGCAATTACCTCGACACGTCCCGTCTGAAAGACGACGGTCAGCACCAGAGTCAACAAGCTAACGAAACCTATCCGGTCCATCTGATCGACGGCCCGCTGGTTGCGGCGCAAGCGCAGGCGCAAGCCTCCGCCGCGCAGGCGGCGTTGCCGGCTTCGCACTTTGCCGACCCATCGCAGTATGTGTACCGGCTCTCGCCGCAGGACATTCTCGGCATCACCGTGTGGGATCACCCTGAATTGACCACCCCGCAAGGCAGCACGCTGTCGGCGGGCGGCAACACCACGCAGAGTATCGGCGGCGCGTTGCAGCAGCCGTACACGGCCGCGCTGCCGGGCCAGGCCGATCCTTACGGCCAGACCATTGCCGCCGACGGCACGATCTTTTTCCCGTTCGTCGGCCGCATCAGGGCAGCGGGCAAGACCGTGGGCGAAGTGCGCGATCAGTTGAGCGCCGGCCTCGTGCGCTACATCCGCAATCCGCAGGTCGACGTGCGCGTGCTGTCGTACCGCGGCCAGAAAGTGCAGGTGACCGGCGATGTGAAGACGCCGGGCCCGCTCGCCATCAGCGACGTGCCGCTCACGCTGGTCGACGCGATCACGCGCTCGGGCGGCACGAACAGCGACGCCGACATCCAGCGTGTGCGCCTCACGCGCAACAACAAGCTGTACGTGCTCGACGCCAACCGCATGCTCGACCAGGGCGACACCACGCAGAACGTCATGCTGCAAAACGGCGATGTGATCAACATCCCGGATCGCAGCGACAGCCGCATCTTCGTGATGGGCGAAGTGAAGACGCCGATCCAGCTGCCGATGTTGAAGGGCCGCCTGACGATCGCCGACGCGCTCACCCAGGGAGGCGGCATTCTCGACACGGACGCCAATCCGCGCCAGATCTTCGTGATGCGCGGCATGCGCGAGCATCCGACCACGCCGGACGTGTACCGCCTCGACATGACACAGCCCGACGCGATCATGCTGTCGTCCCAGTTCCAGTTGCAACCGATGGACGTCGTGTATGTGGGCACCGCGGCTTCGACCACGTTCAACCGTGTGTTGCAGCAAGTCCTGCCGAGCGTACAGACGCTGTTCTACCTGAAGCAGTTGACGAGATAACCGTCTGAGCCGTCGACAGGCCCGCGCCGCTCTCAAAGGGCGCGGGACCGAAGCAAACGCCGAGGCAAACGCGCAAGCGCATGCCAAAGCACACGCTGAAGCCCACGCCGAAGCAACCGAAACGGGATCGAATTGTGAGCAACCAAATCTCTCCACACATGGCCGGTCCGATCAAGACCGAAGAAGAGGACGTCGTCCTCGGGCAACTGGTGCAGGTGATCCTCGACGACATCTGGTGGCTGATCGCGATCGCCGGCGTGATCGTCGCGCTGGCCGCCGCGTACTGTTTCCTCGCCAAGCCGATCTATTCGGCCGATGCGCACGTGCGGGTCGAGCAGTCCGACAACACCTCGCAGGCGCTCACGCAGACGCAAACGGGCGCGGCCATCACGACCGGCTCGACTTCGCTGCCGACCGACGCCGAAATCGAAATCATCAAGAGCCGCGGCGTAGTCGGCCCGGTGGTCCAGCAACTGAAGCTGAACTTCAGCGTCGTGCCGAAGACGATTCCGCTGCTTGGCAGCATTGCCGCGCACATGGCGACGCCGGGCCAGCTGGCGCAGCCGTGGCTGGGTCTGGCTTCATACGCCTGGGGCGGTGAAGACGCCGAGATCGATTCGCTCGACGTGGTGCCGGCGCTCGAAGGCGAGAAGCTGACGATGAAGGTGTTCGACGAACAGCACTACGAACTCTATGCAAAGAACGGCACGCTGCTGCTGCGCGGCCAGGTTGGCCAGCAGGAACAGGGCGGCGGCGTGACGATCCTCGTCAACAAGCTGGTGGCCCGGCCGGGTGAAGAGTTCACCGTGACGCGCTTTAACGACCTCGACGCGATCACCGCGTTCCAGTCGGCGATCACCGTGCAGGAGCAGGGCAAGCAAACCGGCGTGATCCAGATCTCGCTGGAAGACAAGAGTCCGGAGCACGCTGCTCTGGTGGCCAATGCGCTCGCGCAGTCGTATGTCCGTCAGCACGTGTCGAACAAACAGGTCGACGCCAGCAAGATGCTCGACTTCCTGAAGAGCGAAGAGCCGCGCCTGAAGTCCGATCTCGAACGCGCCGAAGCCGCGTTGACCGCTTACCAGCGTCAATCCGGTTCGATCAATGCGAGCGACGAAGCCAAGGTCTACCTCGAAGGCAGCGTGCAGTACGAGCAGCAGATCGCCGGTTTGCGTCTGCAGATGGCGCAGCTGACCGAACGCTACGGCGACGACCATCCGATGCTCGTGGCCGCGCGCCAGCAAATGGCCGAACTGGAGGCACAACGCGCCAAATACGCTGACCGCTTCCGCGATCTGCCGGCGACCGAAGTGAAGGCCGTGCAGTTGCAACGCGACGCCAAGGTGGCGGAAGACATCTACGTGCTGCTGCTCAACCGCGTGCAGGAATTGTCGGTGCAGAAGGCCGGTACCGGCGGCAATGTGCATATCGTCGACCAGGCAATGCGCCCGGGTGCGCCGGTCAAGCCGAAGAAGGTGCTGATCCTGTCGGCGGCGGTGATTCTGGGCCTGATCTGCGGCACCGGTTTCGTGTTCCTGCGCCGCAATATGTTCAAGGGCATCGACGACCCCGACCATATCGAGCGCGCGTTCCATCTGCCGGTGTACGGTCTCGTGCCCTTGAGCGCCGAACAGGCTGTGCTCGAAAGCGGTTTCCAGCGCGGCGGCGAACGCCTGCGCTCGGTGCTGGCGAATGCGCGGCCGAAGGACGTCACGATCGAAAGCCTGCGCAGCCTGCGCACCTCCATGCAGTTCACGATGATGGACGCGAAGAACCGCATCGTCATGCTGACAGGTCCCATGTCCGGCGTCGGCAAGAGCTTCCTGACGGTCAATCTGGCCGTGCTGCTCGCGAACTCGGGCAAACGCGTGCTGATGATCGACGGCGATATGCGTCGCGGCGTGCTCGAACGCTATATGGGCGGTGCGCAGGACAACGGCATGTCGGAATTGCTGAGCGGGCAGATCTCGCTCGAAGAAGCGATCCGCACCTCGAACATCGAAGGCTTGAGCTTCATCTCCTGCGGCCGCCGTCCGCCGAATCCGTCGGAACTGCTGATGTCGCCGCGTCTTCCGCAATACCTGGATGGCCTCGCCAAGCGCTACGACGTGATCCTGATCGACACGCCGCCGGTGCTGGCCGTGACCGATGCGTCGATCATCGGCGCCTATGCCGGTTCGACCTTCTTCGTGATTCGCTCGGGCGTGCACAACGAAGGCGAGATCGCGGAGGCACTGAAGCGCCTGCGCGCAGCCGGCGTGCACGTGCAGGGCGGCATCTTCAATGGGATGCCGGCGCGTTCGCGCGGCGGTTATACCCATGGCTATGCAGCGGTCGAGGAATATTTGAGTACCTGAGTCTGAGCATCTGAGCCCCAGGCTAAGCCCATTGTTCCGATCCCAGCGCAAACACGATAGAAGAGGACATCACGATGAAAGTGACGGTACTGGTTCCGACTTACCGCCGCCCGGCCGATCTGGCGCGCTGCCTCGCCGCGCTGCAACGGCAGTCGCGCGTGCCGGACGAAGTGGTGGTGGTCGCGCGCGCCGACGACGAAGCGACTCATGCCTGCCTGCGCGATCCCGCCGTGCCGGGCACGTTGCCGTTGCTCGTCGCGCCGGTGGACGTGCCCGGCCAGGTCGCCGCCCTGAATCGCGGACTGGATGCGGCCAACGGCGACGTGATCGCGATTACCGACGACGACGCCGCCCCGCATGTGGACTGGGTCGAACGGATTGCTGCTGCGTTCGAAAGCGATGCGCGCCTCGGTGCGCTGGGCGGCCGCGACTGGGTGCATGAAAAAGGCCGCGTGCTGGACGGCGAGCGGCCGCTGGTCGGCAAGGTCACGGCGCACGGCAAGATCATCGGCAATCACCACCTGGGTGTGGGCGGCGCACGCGAAGTCGACATTCTGAAGGGCGCCAACATGAGCTACCGGCGCGAGGCGGTGCGCACGATCCGTTTCGATCAGCGCCTGCGCGGCGCGGGCGCCCAGGTCCACAACGACATGGCTTTCAGCCTCGCCGTGAAGAACGCCGGCTGGAAGCTGATGTACGACCCGCGCGTGGCCGTCGACCATTTCCCGGCCGAACGTTTCGACGAAGACCGGCGCGACGCGCAAACCATGACGGCGTTGCGCAATGCCGCTTTCAATTTCCACCTGATCCTGCGCGACCAGTTGCCGCCGCTGCGCCGCGAAACCGCGTGGTGGTGGTGGACGCTGGTCGGCACGCGGGTGTATCCGGGCCTCACGCACGCCGCGCTCGCGCTGGTTTCGAAACAGGCGGGTCTGCGGCTGTCGCGCTGGCGTGCGGTGCGCACCGGCGCGCATGAAGCGCGCCGTGCACTGTCGCGGATCGCGTGACCCAATCGTCCTGCACGTTCGTGCATCGGCACTCGCGCCTGCTCGCGCATGCCGATGCTCCTTTCCACCGGCAGAGCGGAGTGTCTGCATGAGTACGAAAGTTCACGTTCATCTGTTTTACGGCGCCGACCCGCGCTTTTACCGGCCGGGCGACAACATCGGCTGTCTGTATGGGTATCACCATGCCGAATCCGATGCGTTCGCGCTGACCTATTCGCAGGACGCGCGCGAAAGCAAGCCGGTGCGGTTGCTGCGCCGCGCGCTGAAGGCGGCGCTCGGGTTCGACTTCATCCATACGTGGCGCAACCGCGACGAAATGCTGCGCTCGGACGTGATCTGGACGCATACCGAGCAGGAATGGCTGTCCGCCGCGCTGATGCTGCTGCTGAGCGGCCGCAAGGCCGGCCCTGGTGCAGCACCCTTGCTGTTGGCGCAAAACGTGTGGCTGCTCGATAAATGGCCTTCCTACGGGATTCTGCGCAGCTGGCTGTATCGCAAGCTGATGACCCGCGCCGACCAGCTAACCACCCTCGCCAGCGAAAACGCCGAACTGTGCCAGCGCTACTTCAATCGCGACGCGAAACCGCTCTTCTACGGCCTGAACACGCAGGACTTTCCCGTGAAGGCGCCGACCGAATGGACACCGCATACGCCGATCCGCATCGCCGCGATCGGCAACGATCGCGACCGCGATTGGGAAACGCTCATCAAGGCCTTCGGCAATGATGCGCGCTACACGGTGAAGCTCGCGACACGCCGGCGGATTCCCGCTTCATTGCGCGCGCCGAACGTCGAGATCGCATTGTTCTCGGGCATCAGGAAACAGCATGAACTCTACGACTGGGCCGACGTGATCGTGGTGCCGCTGCGTCCGAATTCGCATGCCTCGGGCATTACGGTGATGCTGGAAGCGGCGGCGGTCGGCAAGCCGATGGTGGTCACCAACGTCGGCGCGCTGCAGGATTATTTTCCGGCGGACGAGGCGGCTTATATCCCGCCGTTCGACCCACAGGCACTGCGCGAGGCGGTGGATCAGCTCGCCGCCGCTCCGCTGGATGCATTGCGCCAGGCACAGGCGGCGGCCGCCGGTTTGCTGTCGCGCGATCTGACCACGCAAAACTATGCCATGCAGCACGTGAGGGTCACGCAGGCGATGCTGCGGGCGCGTGCGGCGTCGCGGGGACGCGTGGCGGCAGGCACGGCCGATGCCGACGCCAACGTCGATGCCGTGGCAACGGCGCCGCGTGCCGCGGCGACCGCTGCCGCTGTGAACCAGCCAGCGCGAGTTCCCGCGGGCAGCCAGGGGCCGGGTCAACGCCCTGCGCACGAATCACGCGGGGGCCTCTAAACGATGTCGACGATTGCGCGAGGCGGCGATAACGCGGAGCGGGTACTGTCCGGCGCTCGCAAGGAGTGGCTGCCGGAGGCTTTACTGTGGCTGATCACGGCGATGCTGATCATCGCGCATCAGGGCACGGTGCTCACGCTCGGATTCCCGGTGCTCGCGATCCTGACGGGCCTGTGGCTCTATTTCAAGAGCCCGGCGCGCTACATCGGTTTCATGTGGTGGCTGTGGTTCCTGAGCCCGGAAGTGCGGCGTCTCGCCGACTGGTCCAAAGGCTCGTTCACGCCGACCAGCCTGATCCAGGTCGCGCCGCTCGCGGTGACGATGATCAGTGCGTTTTCCTTGCTCCGCTACTACAGGCTGCTGTCGCAGCGGCGCGGCCTGCCGGTGCTGCTGGTTCTGATGGGGCTCGCCTATGCGTTCATGATCGGCGTGATGTCGAGCGGGCCGCTCGCCGCGACCTATGACCTCGCGAACTGGCTCTATCCGATCCTGATCGGCTTTCACATCATGGCGCACACGCGTCAGTACCCGAAATATCGCGACACCATCGTGAGCACCTTCATCTGGGGCATGCTGGTGATGGGCGGCTACGGCCTGATCCAGTTCTTCATCATGCCGCCGTGGGACGCGCTGTGGATGCTCGGCTCGCAGATGAATTCGCAAGGCGATCCCGTGGCGATGGGCGTGCGCGTGTTCAGCACGATGAATTCCTCGGGACCGTTCGCGTTCGCGATGATGGGCGCGATGGTCTACGTGATGGCGGCCACGCATCGCGTGCGCTGGATCGCGGCGGCGCTAGGCTTCTTTTCGTTCGCGCTGAGCCTCGTGCGTTCGACGTGGGGCGGCTGGGTGATCGCGCTCCTGATCCAGCTGGTCAAGGCGAACAACAAGGTGCGCGTACGGATCGTTGCGAGTGCGGTGCTGCTTGCCGGTCTTTGCGTGCCGCTGCTCACGGTCGGCCCGGTCGCCGAGCGGATGCAGGCGCGCCTGAACACACTCGTCAACCTGAGCGACGACCAGAGCTACGCCGCGCGTAACGAGTTCTACGCGACCTTCGCGAAGACGGCCTTTACCGACGTCTCCGGCGAAGGCATGGGCGCGACCGGCACATCGACCAAGCTCTCGAACGACGGCGGCCAGCTCGGCCAGTACGGCAACTTCGACAGCGGCGTGATGAACATCCCGTTCGTGCTCGGCTGGCCCGGCACCTTGCTCTACATGTCCGGCATCGTGTGGCTGGTGGTGCGTGCGGCGCTCGCGTCGTTCAAGCTGCGCAACGACAAATTCGTTTCCGCCTGCCTGAGCCTCAGTCTCGCGACCTTCGCGATGCTGGTGTTCACCAATTCGCTGGTCGGCACTGGCGGGCTGCTGCTTTTCATGAGTGTTTTTTCGATCCTTTCTGCGGTGCACTACGACAAGATGAACCGCAGACGCACGCTATTTCTCCACGGAGGCACTGATTGAGAGTCGCCATTGTCACGCACGTCGTGCGCCATAACGACGGCCAGGGGCGCGTCAACCACGAGATTGCGCGCGCCGCCCTCGATGAGAACATCGCGGTCACACTGGTTGCATCGCACGTCGCGCCGGATTTGCTCGCGCATCCGAACGTACGCTGGGCGCCGATGAAAATCGGCCGCTGGTGGCCCACCAATCTGCTGCGCCAGCAGGTGTTCGCGTTCAAGAGCGCGATGTGGCTGCGCGCGCATCGCGGGGAATACGACGTGCTGCACGTGAACGGCTTCATCACGTGGATGCCCGCCGACGTCAACACCTCGCACTTCGTGCATAGCGGCTGGTTCGGCAGCAAGTACTACCCGTTCGGCCTCACCAAAGGCGTGTGGTCCGCGTATCAGTCGGTCTATACGCGCTGCAATGCGTTGCTCGAGCGCTGGGCTTACCGGCGCTCGAAAGTGATCACGGCGGTGTCGCAAAAGGTCGCCGATGAAATTCGCGCGATCGGGTTGACGCCTCATAACCGGGTCGACGTGATTTACAACGGTGTCGATACGCAAGGCTTCGCGGCCGCGACGGGCGACCGCGCGAAATTCGGTTTGCCTGCGGATGCCTTCCTGCTGCTGTTCGTGGGCGACTTGCGCACGCCGCGCAAAAACCTCGGCACGGTATTGCAGGCGCTCAAGCATCTGCCCGAGCACGTGCAGATCGCAGTGGCCGGGTTTCTGCCAGGCAGCCCGTATCCAGAAGAAGCGAAGGCGCTCGGCATTGCGCATCGCGTGCATTTTCTCGGTCTTGTCAAAGAAATGCCGGTGCTGATGCATTCGGTCGATGCATTCGTGTTCCCGTCGCGTTACGAGGCGATGAGCCTCTCGCTGCTCGAAGCGATGGCCGCAGGCCTGCCGGTGGTCACGGCGCGCACGGCGGGCGGCGCAGAAATCATCACGCCGGAATGCGGCATCGTGCTCGACGATCCGGACGATCCCAAGGCATTGGCCGGCGCAGTGGCGCGTCTTGCTGACAACGACGACGCGCGCCGCGCGATGGGCATCGCAGCCAACGAACTCGCGACCGGCTTCGGCTGGGCGCGGATGGCTGCGCAATATATCGCGCTGTACCGGCAACTGGCCGGGCAGCAGAAGGACCGTCGGCGTAGCGAAACAGAAGCTGCGACAGTGGCCAGGAGCGACGCGCTGACGCTGAACACGCTAGCCGGACAGACAATTCATCACCATTCTCAGAACGCACAGGGGCAACAGTCATGACGACGAGTTCAATCAAATCGCTGCAGATCGGGATGCACTGGTTTCCCGAGCGCGCGGGCGGCCTCGACCGCATGTATTACTCGCTGGTCGGCGCGCTGCCGGGCGCGGGCGTCGCGGTGCGCGGCGTGGTGGCCGGCTCGCCCAAAGTCGCCGCGGACACCGGCGGCGCGATCAACGGTTTCGGCTCCGCCGCGCAATCGCTGCCGCTGCGGCTGATGGCGGCACGCCGCGCGCTGCGCCAGGAGCTCAGCACCTCGCGCCCCGACGTGATTTCGTCGCACTTTGCGCTGTACACGTTTCCGGGGCTCGACGTGACGCGGGGCATTCCGCAGGTCTCGCATTTTCAGGGACCGTGGGCCGACGAGAGTCATGTGGAGGGCGCCGATTCGCTCGGCCAGCGCGCCAAGCGCTATCTGGAGCAATCGGTGTATGCGCGTTCGTCGCGGCTGATCGTGTTGTCGGAGGCGTTCGGCAAGATTCTGACTTCGCGCTATCGCATTTCACCGGATCGTGTACGCGTCGTGCCGGGCTGCGTGGATGTCGAGCAGTTCAATCTGCCGCTCACACCGGCCGAGGCGCGCCTGAAGCTGCAATTGCCGCAAGACCGGCCGATCGTGCTGGCCGTGCGGCGTCTGGTGCGCCGCATGGGCCTCGAAGATCTGATCGATGCGGTGAAACTGCTCAAGCGCACGGAACCCGATGTGCTGCTGCTGATCGCGGGCAAGGGGCGGCTCGAAGGCGAGCTGCAGGCGCGTATCACCGCGGCGGGTCTCGAGGACAATGTGAAGCTGTTGGGTTTCGTGCCCGATCAGCATCTGGCGGCGTTGTACCGTGCGGCAAATATCAGCGTGGTGCCCACGGTGGCGCTGGAGGGCTTCGGGCTGATTACCGTTGAATCGCTGGCTTCGGGCACGCCCGTGCTGGTGACGCCGGTGGGCGGTTTGCCGGAAGCGGTGGCGGGTTTGTCGCCGAATCTGGTGTTGCCGGAGACGGGCGCGAAGGCGATTGCGGAAGGTCTGGCAGGCGCGTTGAACGGCTCGCTAAAGTTGCCGGATGCCGAGGCTTGCCGCCGCTATGCACGCGAGAACTTCGATAACTCGGTGATCGCGAAGCGGGTGGCGTCGGTGTATGGCGAGGCGATTGCGGCGGGTGGGGTGCATTAAGTGGCCCATGCCGGGCCGCGCTCAAGTGGCCCGGCTGCCGTCGGCGTTGAGAAGCCGGAACTCGGCAGGGGACTCTTCGAATGCGTGAGCGACTCTCATGCTGGATATGAGGCTTGCAACGTCGGCGTAGTCGAATCCGGCGGACCAGTTGGCCATTCGAGACAGGGCGGTGATGAGTGGCTCCGGGCGCCCACTTTGCGTAAGGGCTCGCAGACAATCCACGAACTGCGGGTGGAAAAGTGTCGGGATGATGATGCGGCAGCGTTCGCCACGCGACAACTCAGCATTCATGACCAATCTGGACAGACGTCCATTGCCGTCCGCGAAGGGATGGACCTCGGCGACGAGGAAGAGGTAATAGATCGCCCTTGCCATACCTTCAGGAATTGACAGCGCAAGACGAGATCCTTCGGCAAGGGTTCCGCGCACGTGGGATGGCTGAACAAATTGGGTCGTGCCCGCGTAGTTCGCCTCGAGTTTGAGGTTGCCAGGGTCGACCTCCGGTCTGCGTTCAAGCATGATTCGATGGCGCTCCTGAAGCACATCGACGAAATCTTCCCCGGCGGGCGGCACCATCGCCCGGGTTTCGCTCCGATACGCGAGATTGAACACGCCGAGGATGTCATGCGAATCCTTAGGGCGTTGCGCGACAATCTGGTTGCGCAGCACGATGCCCTCGGCTTCCTCCACAGAGAACCGCGTGCCCTCGACGTAGTTGGAAAAGTACGATTCAAGGAAGGCGAAATGGATACGGCCGTTACCCTGATCGGCTATGTCGGCGATATCTGGTAGTACCGCCGTGCGTAGCGCTATGGCGAGCGAGTCGAAAAGACTCATGCGCTCCATGTCGATTGGGGTGCCCTGGGCGATGGCCAGCCCCGCTTTCGTTTTGAGTACACCCTTTGAATGCGTGCTCAGCAGCGCACCGATCAAACCATTGAGTGTGTCGTAACTGGTTTTCGCGCCGAGCGGTTCGACGAGTTCACGAGCACGGTCGCGAATTTGATTGAGTCCCGCCTCCTTGCTCGCGTTAAGGCAGGTAATCAGGCGTTCTTCGATGTCATCGCGTGCTGCCCGTGCCGTCGCTGACGCTCGACCCAGATTTTCGAGAAGCGCACGTTCTTGTGAGGCCCAGTAAAGGTCGAGCGAACCAAGACGCAGATCGCGAGGCTGCGGACCGGGGCCTTTCAGCAGCACCAGGGTGAGGCCCGGATAGCGAATGCGCCGGTTGAATCGTGTTGGATGAGACAGCACGACTTCAGCTGACGGCGTGATGCCGCCCCCGAATGCGCTGCGATGGGAGACAACGGCGCCGGGCACTGCATGCGCGGCGAGCTTCTGCCAGTTTCGCTGGATTCTGCCGGCGATTTCCTCATCGGTGCCCGACTGGACGTAGACGCCGGCGGCGACGCGTTTCAGATGGCCTTCTTTCGCGCTCCGCTGAAGGCTGCGGTCAGACGTCGGATCGCCGGTCGCAAACAGGATTTCGTCCGAAAGTCGTTTTTCCGCTAAGGAAAGGGGCATGTCGGTGCCTGAATGTCGCTATCGAGCTTAGATTCTACCTATTTTGTCGTTTTTCAGCTAAGTTTGCTTGGAGCGCTGGCGAACGGATTTGTCGCGAACGAGCTAAGTTTGCGGCGACGAATTTGATATTTGTCGTTTTTCAGCTAAATAACTCGACTTTTTGTCGTTTTTTAGCTTAAAAGCCAGACCATACAGTTCCAGTCGAGCTCGACACGAAAGAATCTCTGATTCGTTACCGGCCACGCACGCAAAGGCCTTTTCCACTATCGAAGAAAGCCCGAACGCCGTGGCGCGGCACAAAAGATCGCTCAGAACGTCTCGTGATGCTCGTTCCTTCCGAGATCCGCATGAACCATCATGTGGCACAGCTGTTCCAGCGTGGTTTCCGGCTTCCAGCCGAGCTTCTCGCGCGCCTTGTCGGCGCAACCGATCAGCAGGTCCACTTCCGCCGGGCGGTAGAACTTCGGGTTCACGCGCACCAGCGTCTTGCCGGTAGCCACGTCGATGCCAGTCTCGCGCTCTTCCTTCCCCGACCATTCGAGCTGATAACCCGCCGCGGCGAACGCCATGCGGACGAAGTCGCGTACCGTCTCGGTGCGGCCGGTCGCGAGCACGAAGGTGTCGGGTTCATCGGCTTGCAGCATGCGCCACATGCCTTCCACGTATTCGAGCGCGAAGCCCCAGTCGCGCTTGGCGCTCAGGTTGCCGAGTTCCAGCACGTCCTGCTTGCCGAGCTTGATCTTCGCAACCGTGTCCGTGATCTTGCGGGTCACGAATTCGCGGCCACGCAGCGGCGATTCGTGATTGAACAGAATGCCGCTGCTGGCGAACAGGTTATACGACTCGCGATAGTTGATGGTCGACCAGTGCGCGAACAGCTTGGCCACACCATACGGACTGCGCGGATAAAAGGGCGTGTCCTCGCGTTGCGGCACCGCTTGCACGAGGCCGAACATTTCCGAGGTCGACGCCTGGTAATAGCGCATCTTCGGATTCAGAATGCGGATGCCTTCGAGCAGATTCAGCGCGCCGATGCCGGTCACTTCGGCGGTCGTCACGGGCTGGTCGAACGAGACGCCCACGAAGCTCTGCGCGGCGAGGTTGTACAACTCGTCGGCCTGCGCGCCTTCGAGCAGGCGCAGCGTCGAACCCAGGTCGGTCAAATCGTGTTCGACGAGACGCAGATTCGGATGATCGAGCACGCCGAGCTCACGAATGCGCCAGAAGTTGACCGAACTCGTGCGCCGGTAGGTGCCGGTCACGTGGTAGCCCTTGTCGAGCAGCAGTTTGGTCAGATAGGCGCCGTCCTGTCCGGATACGCCGGTGATGATCGCTTTGCGTGGTTGGCTCATAGCTTGCCTTCGATATTGGTAAAAGAGAAAAGAAGCGCACTTGAAAAAAGAGCTTCAGAGCGTGCCGTCCAGCAGTCGCCGCACCAGCGGATCGACGACCTGAAAATCCTGCTCGGCCTTGAGCCGGTACAAGCCCGGCTTCGGATGCGCGCCGTCGGACATCAGCGTCTTCCAGTCCGGCAGATTGCTGACGTAAGCGAACTGATCGACGAGCGGCACCTGCTGTTCGGCAGCCACGCGGCGCGTCATCGCGACCATCGCGGCGAGCCGCGCGTTGAGGCGGTTGTCGGGCATCGGGTTCGAGGTCTGCAGCACTGCCTCTTTGCCGAGCGCACGGGCGGTTTTCACGAGCGTTGTTTCGGCCGCGTAAAACTGCTCGGGCGTCTGGTTCTGCATCACTTCGTTGATGCCGTAGTTGATCAACACGATCTGCGCGGACGAAGCAGCGAGCCGTTCCTGCCACGGCAGGCCGGCAGTCGGGCCGGCGCGGCGGTTGCCGGTGCCGTCGCGCAGCTGGGTGGCCGTTGTGCCGCCCACACCGTAGTTCGCGACGCGTACCCGTTGACCGTGCCGGGCTTGCAATTCATTCTGCAGATACGACACGGCGTTTTGCGCCTGGGGTCCGCAATGGCCGTTGCTGCAAGTAATGCCGAGTGTGGTCGAATCGCCGTAGGCGTCCACCAGCACCTGCGTTGCCGGGCTTCCGGCATGCGCATCCAGTGCCAGCGAAACCAGCACCGACGCAACGACCGACGCGCTCGCGGCGAGCCACGCGCGGCGTCTCATGCGCGGCTTTGCGGCGCTTGCGACGCGCCCCCCGAAAGGCTGCCGGCCGGCGTCCGGGCTTGGCCTGCCGAGCCGAAGATCAAACGCTTTTCGAACACGAACCACGTGATGCTGGCGTACGCGAGGGTGATCGCGAGCGCGAGCGCCGCGCTCAGATAGCGGTTCAGATGCAGCGGCCACAGCGTGTACAGCACGCTCAGGTGGATCAGATAAATCGTGTAGCTGATGGTGCCGATATAGACCAGCACGGGGTTGCACAGCAGCCGCTTGACGATGCCCTTGCTTTGCAGGGCGATGACCACGACGGAAGTGCAGAGCAGCAACGAAACGCTGTAGAGCGCGGCGTTCGAAAGCGGTGTATTCGCCGCGCGAAACCGCGGGTAGTGCAGATGCAGCCACGCAAGCACCGCCAGCGCGGCAAAGAAACCGAGTACGGCGAGGCCCTTGAACGGCTCGAGTGCATTGCGATCGCGCCGTACGGCGACCGCGAGCAGCGCGCCGGCCGCCAGCAGGTCCATGCGGAACGGCGTCAGGTAATAGATCGGCCAGAACGAATCGAACCAGGGCGTGGCGAGCGCCCGCAGTACCGGCACCAGAATGATCAACGCGGCCGCCACGTAGCCGAGCACGCGTTCGGGCAGCAACAGGATCACGAACGGCCAGACAATATAGAACTGCTCTTCGACCGCCAGCGACCACAGCACATTCAGGCTGTCGTGACCGCTTTGATTGAGCGCGTCGCCAATATTGGTCGCGAAGAACGCGTACCACTGCCAGTGCTGCGCCCAACCGAAGCCGAACAGAATCGACGACACCACCATCAGCAGCAAATAAGGCGGCAGGATGCGCCGCGCGCGGCGCGCATAGAAGTAGCCGAAATACGACTGCTGACGCGCCTTGCGTTCGAGCAGGATGCCGGTAATCAGAAAACCGCTCAAAACAAAAAACAGATCGACGCCCATCCACAGCGGCGCTTTCAGCGCGTGCTGGGCGAATACCGCGAGCACGGCGATGGCGCGCAAGCCGTCGAACTGCACGATGCGGCGTGAGTGGGAGGGCGCTAAGGGCAATGCGCTAGCAGTCATGAACCGTCCATGGTGTGAAGCGGATGAGCCTGGCGAAGGATCGCGCGAGCCTTTTCAAGTCAAGAACAGGGCCTAAGAAAACAGGGGCGCGGTCGCTTCGCGTCGCAACGGGAGTGCAATCGATTCTAGGCAAAAGAAATTGACGAAAAAACGGGAATGAAATGGATAAATGAATCAGATTGCAACAGGGTGTTTCGTTATCTATTCGCAATAGTTTTTTATGCTTGCGACCTGAAATTGTCGTAATGCGTAAGAAGTGCCGTCGGCATCAGAGTGCATCGGTAAAGATGGGTGTGCGGGCGCTACGGGATGCAGGGTTCCGTGTTTATTTTAATTTAATCAATTTTTAAATCACTTTCTTTCACAACGCTTAAAGCGTCGAATATTTTTGAATTATTTTCGATTTTCGTTGCGGCGTTTTTTCCGCGTAATGTGAGCCGTGCGGATTGGGCGGCCAGGGCGGGCGCGTGTGTCACGCGCTCAGTGCTCTCGGACCGGGTCGCGTTCGACCGGGTCGCGCTCGACCGGACTCGCGCTTGGTACTCGCGTTCGACCGGGTCGCGTTCGACCGGGCTCGCGGCCGAGTGACGGCTCTGCGGCGAGCCTTGCCTCAAAGCCTCGTCTTATATGTCGTGCCTGGCGTGAATCAGTCTCACGTTCTCGCGTCGCTTCTAGCGGTCTCTGCTGTCACTTCATTGGATTTTGCATCCGCGCGGGCTATGTGCCCGATCGCGGCACGGCCCGGATTGGAGGAATTACTTTGGCCCGTTTCACGTTCAAAACCTGGTTTGCTGTACTCGCCTGTGCGGCCGGCATGACGGCGGCATCGGTCAGCTTCACGGCATCCGCGGAAACCGTGTTGAACGCGAAAAATTCCTGGGTCGGCAACACCTTCGGTTTCGGCGACGGCACGTGGACGCAGATCAACATCACGGCGATTGCGGTCGCACCCGACGGCAAGGTTTATACGAACGCACCGTGGGACGAAAGCGGCGCCGAAGCGAGCGTCTACCAGAACGGCAAGATGCTGGGCTTCGCGGGCGGCACGCACGGTTGGGGCAACGGCGGCGGCAGCGCGATCGCGGTGAATCGCAAGTACGCCTTCGTGGCGATCGCGGTCGGCAACGAAAAGGGACGTCTGGTCGAGCAGGGTGTGTGGCCGGAAAAGGGCAAGCAATGGTTCGGTATTTCGCGCCGGCTGATCGCCGATCCGAAGCGCGCCGCGCCGTTCCAACCGGCCGCGAACGGCGCGGACCCGCATGCGCAACTGGCAGCCGGCTTTCTGATGATGAACGAAGTGCCGACCGGCACGAGTGCCGAAATCGGCGGTCTGGCGGCGAATGACACCACGCTTTACGCGGCGAACACCGCGCGCGATCGCATCGAGGTGTATGACGCGGAGTCGATGCAGCAGAAAACCACCTGGACCGTGCACGAACCGGGCCGCATTGCGCTCGCCCTCGACGGCACGCTCTGGGTATTGAGCGGTACGCGCAATGATAAGGCGCCCCATGTGGAGCACTACACCGCCGCCGGCAAGCGTATCGACGAAACCTTCACGCTGCCCGCCGATTCGGTCGCGGTCGATATCGCTGTCGATGGGCAAGGCCGCGTTCTGATCGCCGACAACGGTCCGCGTCAGCAAGTGCTGTTCTTCGGCAAGAGCAATGGCCGTTACGCGGAGTCGGGCTCGCTCGGCGAACGCGGCGGTATTTTCAGCGGCGTCCCCGGCAAGCCGGGACCGCAGCGCTTCAACGGTCTGACCGGCGTCGGCGTGGATGCGCACGGCAACGTCTATGTGTCGACCAACGGCATCGGACCGCGTTACGACCCGATCGGCGCGGGCCTCGGCGCCACGCTCGAAAGCTATGCACCGGACGGCAAACAGAACTGGCAGGTGCAAGGCTTGTTGTTCGTCGACGGCGCATGGATCGACCCGTCACGTCCGGATAGCGTCTACACGGGCAACAAACGCTTCGAACTCGATCTCTCGAAGCCTGCAGGTCAGGACTGGAAATACGCGGGTTTTCTGTCGAACCGCTTCAAGTATCCCGACGACCCTGTCTTTCACACCGACCAGTATCCCGGCTTGCCGATCGCCCGCAAGCTCAAGGGCCACACGTTCCTGTACCTGACCGACATGTACGCGGACCACCTGAAGATCTATCGCTTCGATGCGCAGCAGGACGGCGAAGTGGCGATTCCTTCGGGCTTCATCGCCGGGCGCGAGCGCGCCGTCGCCAAGGTGCCGAATGCGCCGCCGGGCGGCGACTGGATCTGGCGCGACGTGAACGGCGACGGCAAGTTCAACACGGACGAATTCACGCTCAATACGAGCGGCACGAAGCTCGCGGGCGGTTGGGGCTGGTGGGTCGATAGCGCCGGCGACATCTGGCGCACCCGCGATAACAAGGGCATCTACCGCTTCCGTTTCGGCGGCCTCGATGCGAAGGGCAACCCCATCTACTCGTATTCGAATCTCACGCAATACCCGGTGCCGCAACCGTTCACCGAACTGCATCGCGCGATCTACGACCCGGACACCGACACGATGTATGTGACCGGCTATACGCCCGATACGCCGGCCGATCGCGGCTTCTGGAAAGAAGTGGGCCGCGTGCTGGTGCGCTACGACAAATGGTCGAGCGGCAATCCGGTGCAGCGCTATTCGATCACGCTGCCGTGGACCACACAGACCCAACCCATCGCCACGATTATCGGTCTCACGCTCGAAGGGCAATACCTCTTCGGCGTCGAGCCGGTCGGCGCGGTGCACGTGTGGGACAAGGACAGCGGCCGCGAGGTCGGCGTGATCCGTCCAGGCCCGGAAGTAGGCCGCGCCTCGGGCTGGGTCGACGTGCCCAACGGCATCAGCGCCGCGAAACGCAGCAATGGCGAGTACCTCGTGTTCGTCGAAGAAGACGCGCGCGGGAAAGTAATGATGTATCGCTGGAAGCCGTGAGGCGCCGCACGGCATGAACGCTTTCTTCGTAATACCAGGCAAATGTAGTCAAACCCAAGGCATCCGATGGACAAAGGCATTCTCAAGAACGTAGCGATCAACTTCTTCGGGCTGGTACTGCCGACTTTCGTCTCGCTCGTGACCGTGCCGTCGTATATCAAGCTGCTCGGCGTCGAGCGCTACGGCGTGATCAGTCTCGTGTGGACGCTGATCGGCTACTTCGGGATTCTCGATCTCGGCATGAGCATGGCTGCGCAGAACCATATCTCGAAGGCACGCGCCTCGGGCGACGGGAGCGAGAGCGCACGCGTGTTCTGGAGCGCGACGTGGCTCAATCTCGCGACCGGCATCGTCGGTGGCCTGATCATTTATTTCGGCGCGTTTCTGTACACCGCGTACTTCACCAAGGTGTCGCCGGAATTGCAGCACGAGGTCTATATGGCGCTGCCGTGGCTCGCGGTGGCGATTCCGATTGCCAACGTGTCGTGGGTGTTCGCCGGCGCGATCAACGGCGCCGAACGCTTCGGCGTCTACAACACCAATCAGACCATCGGCACCTTCCTGTTCCAGTTGCTGCCGCTCGGCGCTGCGCTGTGGATGGGCGCGACCTTGCAGAACGTGCTGGCCGCCGCGGTGTTCGCACGGATTCTGGCGGCGATTCTGCTGGGCCGTTCCGCGCTGAAGGTGCTGGACATTCGCAGCATTCTTCCGCCGCAGCTCGGCGTGGCCAAGGGACTCTTCAACTTTGGCGGCTGGATGCTGATTGCGAGCGTCACCAACATGATCGCGGAATCGCTCGACCGCGTGATGCTCGGCACGAGTCTCGGCGCGCGTTTCGTTACCTATTACACGGTGCCGCAGAACCTCGTGACGCGATTGAATATCGTGCCGACCGCGCTGGTGCGCACGCTGTTTCCGCGCCTGTCTGCCGTGGGCCGCGCGGACGCGGACACCATCACGCAGCAGTCGCTCGAGTTTCTCAACGGCGTGTTCACGCCGGTCGCGCTGGTCGCCATGCTCGTACTCGAGCCGTTCCTGCATCTGTGGGTCGGCAATGAGATCGCCACCGTGGCGGCGCCGGTGGGCCGGATCCTGATTGTCGCCGTGTGGCTTGTCGGCCAGGCGAACGTGACACGGATTCTGATCCAGTCGCAGGTCAACCCGGCCACTGCCGCGCGCGTCGGCTTGTTCGAATTGCCCTTGTTTGCAGGGGCGATGTGGCTCGGCATCACCCATTTCGGCTTGACCGGCGCGGCGATGGCTGTGGCCGGCCGGGCACTGTTCGATTACGCCGTGCTGCTGCGCCTGTCGGCGATTCGCGCGCGCCAGATCGCGCTCGACATGCTCGCCCACCTCGCTTTTCTGCTGGCCGGCCTGTGGCTTGCCAGCTTCCTGCCGAGTCTCGCTTTGGCGATTGTCGCCGGCGTATTGATGGTCGGCGCGAACGTCGCCTGGTCAATCACGATGACACCCGCTTTGCGCGATCTTGCGCGTTCACTGCTGTTGCGACTGAATCCGAGGAAAAGCGCATGAACCACGAAGTCCTTGAAGAAGCCGTGCTGCAAGCCGCGACGCGCAGCGCACTGGCTGAACTCTCCACCGTTCCGGGCGTTCAGGCGCCGCCGCGCCACACGGCGTTGCGCCGCGACAAGACGGTGCGTGTCGCGATCGTGCACGACTGGCTCGTCACCTATGCGGGTGCCGAGAAGGTGCTCGAACAGATCGTCGCGTGCTTTCCGGACGCGGACCTGTTCAGCCTCGTCGATTTTCTCGACGATCGCAGCTTCCTGCGCGGCAAGCCGGTCACGACCTCGTTCATCCAGAAACTGCCGCTCGCACGCACCAAGTACCGCACGTATCTGCCGTTGATGCCGCTCGCGATCGAGCAGCTCGACGTGTCGGCCTACGACGTGGTGATTTCCAGCAGCCACGCAGTGGCGAAGGGCATTCTGACCGGTCCCGATCAGGTGCATATCAGCTACGTGCATTCACCGATCCGCTATGCGTGGGATCTGCAGCACCAGTACTTGCAGCAGTCGAAGCTGACCGCCGGGCCGAAGTCGGCGATGGCGCGGCTGATTCTGCATTACATCCGCAACTGGGATATCCGCACGTCGAATTCGGTGGACGGCTTTGTTGCGAACTCCGACTTCATCGCACGGCGAATCAAGAAGGTCTATCAGCGCGAAGCGCAGGTGATCTTTCCGCCCGTCGACGTCGAAGCGTTTTCGCTATATACCGAGAAGGATGATTTCTATCTGACCGCCTCGCGGATGGTGCCGTACAAGAAGATCGATCTGATTGTCGAAGCGTTCGCGCGGATGCCGGAGCGCAAGCTGGTAGTGATCGGCGACGGCCCCGACATGCAGAAGATCCGCGCGAAGGCGGGGCCCAATGTCGAGATCATGGGCTACCAGCCGTTCAAGGTACTCAAGGAAAAAATGAGCCGCGCGAAAGCGTTCGTGTTCGCCGCGGAAGAAGACTTCGGCATTTCAGTGGTCGAGGCGCAGGCGTGCGGCACGCCGGTGATCGCGTACGGCAAGGGCGGAGCGCTCGAAACCGTGCGCGATCTGTCCGAGTCGCGGCCCACCGGCATGTTCTTCGACGAGCAGAACACCGAGTCGATCATTGCGGCGGTCGAGCGTTTCGACGGCCACATGAAGCGTTTTTCGCCGGTGGATTGCCGCGCGAACGCCGAGCGGTTCTCCGCCGCCCATTTCCGCGAACGTTTCTTCGCCCATGTGCGAGATTCGGTGCCGGCAATGCGCTCGGCGACGCTGCCGCCGTACGTCCCCTATAAAGCCGACGCGGCTGCCAGCGCGCCCCGCATTCTCGCGGTCGACCAGAGTGGCGTGCTCGGCGGCGCCGAGTTGTCGCTGCTGGAGATCGTCAAAGCCTTGCGCGCGCGCATCGAAGTCGTGCTGTTCGACGACGGCCCATTCCGTAGCGCGCTTGCCAGGACCGGCGTGACCGTCAACGTGCTGGACGCCGGCGCATTGCGCAATGTCCGCAAGCGTGGCGGGTCATTGCCAAAGGGCCAGGCGCTCAAGGGCTTGATGTCGCTCGTGCGCGCCACGGTGAAACACGCGCGCAACGCCGAGGTGATCTACGCCAACACGCAGCGCGCGATGGTGATCGGCGCGATTGCCGGCAAGCTCGCGAGGCGGCCGGTGGTCTGGCATCTGCGCGATATCGTGAGTCCCGAGCATTTCGGCGGCAAGCAACTGGCGATCATCAAGTGGTGCGCGCGCCTCGGCCTCTCGCATGTGATCGCCAATTCGGCGGCTTCCGCTCGCGCCTTCGCGGAGCTCACGCAGTTCGACAAAAAGCGTATCGACGTGGTGTTCAACGGCATTTCCGCAGCACCGTTCGACGCGTTGCGCACAGTCCCGCAAGCGGCGCTGCGCCGGCGTCTGAACCTGCCGCAGGAGGTGTTTCTGGCTGGCTCGTTCAGCCGCCTCGCGCGCTGGAAGGGGCAACACGTGCTGCTCGAAGCAATGCTCCTCAATCCGCAGATGCATGCGGTGCTGGTGGGTGCCCCGTTGTTTGGCGAGGAGGCGTACGAGATCGACCTGCATGCCTTCGTTCACGCGCACAACCTCGGCGACCGGGTGCATTTTCTTGGCTTCCAGCATGACATTGCGGCTTGTATGTGCGCGGTCGATGCCGTCGTTCATACCTCGATCACGCCGGAGCCGTTCGGCCGCGTGATCGTCGAGGGGATGCTCGCGCAGCGGCCAGTGGTGGCGGCACGCGCGGGCGGCGTGCTGGAGATCGTCGACGACTACGAAAACGGCATGCTGTGCACGCCCGGCGACGCACACGGTCTCGCCGATACGCTCGCTGAATTGCGCTCGAACGACGAGCTGCGCAATAAGCTCGTCAGGAATGGGTATCAGACGGCGTTGAGCCGGTTTGGGACAGGAACCTATGTGGAGGGTGTTGCGCGGATTCTGAAGCGCGTGGCGGGGCGTTGAGGTGCTCGCGCGGGCGCTTGAGCGGATGGTTGGGCAAAAGGTGATTTAACGCGCGGGTGGGCAGGGACGTGGCCGATCCCTGTCGTTAGCGCAGCGGAGCGAAAGTCCTGAGGGCCTTCGCTCCGTTTTTTTATCGCGCCGTGCGCGGCTTGAAACTCGCCGACCACTTCATTGCCGGGAGTTCGACCAGCCGGTAGAACACGTACGCCACCGGCACCGCCACCAGCATGTAGCCGAACGACGGCCAGATCGACATTTGCAGCGACGAGCGGAACAGAATGGACGACAGCAGCACGAAGATCGGCAGATGGATCAGATACAGCGAGAAGCTGAAGTCGCCGAAGCGCGACAAAAGACGCACGCCTGGCGTATCCGCATTGCGGCGTTCCAGCGCCTTATACAGGTAGAACGCGAAACCGACCGCCCAGAACTGGAATGCGCCGTACTGCCCGAAATGGAACGCTGCGCAGCCGAGCGCGATGAACGCCGCGGCCAGCGCGTGGAGCCAGATCGACGAACGCGCATCCGGAGCGGCACGGGTCTTCGCATCGGCGATCCACGCACCGAGCGTCCACGAAAACCAATAGGACGTGAAGAACTGGATATCGTGGCGCTCGAGCACATAGGCGGACACCACGTTGATCGCCGCGACGATCGCCAGCACGGACGTCATGCCCAGCCGCCGGCGCAGCGCGAATAGCAGCGGATAGATCGCGTAGAACTGCACTTCGAGCGATAGCGTCCAGAGCGCGCCGTTCGATCCATACGTCTTGCCGGCCACGCCTTGCAGCGAAAACAGATTGACAAGGAACGCCTGCAGGCCGATCTCGCGGATCTTGTGATTGACCGGCGGCAACTGCAAGCTGAACCAGTCGAGCGCAAAAGTCAGCACGAGCGCCGCCAGCAGCACCGGATAAATGCGCGCAAAGCGGCGCACCCAGAAATTGCCGGTGTCGAGCCGGTAGTCGGGATTTTTCGCGAGGCGCAGCGCGCCGCCACGATGAATGCAGTAGCCGCTGATCACGAAGAAAATCGGCACACCGGCCGAGCCCCACGCAATCGGGAACGTCAGATACGCGGCAATCGTACTAAGACTGAATGAATGGCCGACGCTTTGGTGAAAGGTCTGCATGCCAACCCATTCGACCTGGCGGCAATGAAAATACGCGACCAGAAGCGCGGCGAAGCCCCGCATTGCGTCAATCACGTGTTCCTTGCCGGCGCTGTCGGCTAGCGTTTCGCTCTGCGCGCGCGGCGCGGCTGCCGGCCGTGACGGGGCGAGGGGCAGGGATGAGCCGGCGGCATTCAGGGCTGAGTCGCTCATGCGCGGTCCTTATTCTGAAGGAAGAAAAAGCTTATTGCCGGGCGCGCCGTACGCGCCCGTGGTGCATCACATGCTAGTGCACCACGGAGGCAAAAAATCCATAAAAAATTGCGTATCGAATCGAATTAAATGGCGATTTTGTGACGAATTGTAATTAGGCATAAGCACATGCTACAGCGAATTATTTGCCGGTTTTTTCGTGCTAATTTAAGGCACGGATTCTCTTGACCTGAGGTGAAGTCATGAACCTGCATTTACTCGCCGGCATTGCCGTGCTGCTGATCCTTGTCGCCGCCTCCGCCTACCGGGAGGCGCTGCGCAACGAGCCGATCCGCCGTTTTCGGATCAACCCAGGCAAGCTGCCTCAACTCGAAGAGCACGAGTGAGCGGCGCCCGGGAGCGCCTGAGCGGGTCCGCGATTCGCGTCCGGACCCGTTTGAGGCTCGCCGATATCCGCTTCGCCGAATACGTAAAATTTTCGGGATTTCCGGAAATAATTCGATCCCGCTACGTAATTGTTTCCTGATACAGGCCACGATCGGGAATGACGAAAGAGAATCGATTTATTTATTCGAATCGAAAAAATAACGCCAGAAATGAATTAATTTTTTGTTAGTCTTTTCGGCGACATCGAGTGGCCGCCAGGCCCGCGACACACTAATTTCTAACCGATGTGGGAATGCCTACCATGCTGAAAGTCACCAAAGCTGTGTTTCCCGTAGCGGGCCTCGGGACACGATTCCTGCCGGCTACCAAAGCAAGTCCCAAGGAAATGCTGCCGATCGTCGACAAGCCGCTGATCCAATACGCGGTTGAAGAGGCGATTGCCGCCGGCATCACCGAGATGATCTTCGTGACGGGCCGCAGCAAGCGCGCTATCGAAGATCATTTCGATAAATCCTACGAGATCGAAGCGGAACTCGAAGCGCGCAACAAGCAGAAGCTGCTCGACCTCGTGCGCAGCATCAAGCCGGCCAACGTCGACTGCTTCTATGTGCGTCAGGCCGAAGCGCTCGGTCTGGGCCATGCGGTGCTGTGCGCCGAAAAACTGGTGGGCGGCAGCCCGTTCGCCGTGATTCTGGCGGATGACTTGCTGCACAGCGAGAAGCCGGTGATGAGCCAACTCGTGGACACGTTCAACCACTATCACAGCTCGGTGATCGGCGTCGAAACCATCGCGCGTGAAGACAGCCGCTCGTACGGCGTCGTGGACGGCCGCGAGTGGGAAGACAATGTGATCAAGCTGTCGGGCATCGTCGAAAAGCCGGCACCGGACAAGGCGCCGTCGAACCTCGGCGTGGTGGGCCGCTATGTGCTGATGCCGACCATCTTCAAGCATATCCGTGCGCTCAAGCCGGGGGCCGGCGGTGAGCTGC
This sequence comes from Paraburkholderia sp. GAS348, assembly GCF_050434205.1. Lineage (NCBI taxonomy): Bacteria > Pseudomonadati > Pseudomonadota > Betaproteobacteria > Burkholderiales > Burkholderiaceae > Paraburkholderia > Paraburkholderia sp. GAS348. The sequence continues at coordinate 152,915 of NZ_JBNPVT010000002.1, read as the reverse complement.
AATTGACCGATGCGGTGCAATCGCTGCTGACTGAAGAGCAGGTTCTCGCGTACCGCTACTTCGGCACGCGCTTCGATTGCGGCAGCAAGCTGGGCTACCTGAAGGCGACGGTTGAATTCGCGCTGCGTCATCCGGAAGTGAAAGCGGATTTCGAAGCGTATCTGCAATCGTATCTGCAGGCGAATATGCAGGCCAGCGTGCCGGCGCAATATACGGCTGAAGCGGCTTAAGGATAAGAGGCCGCTTCAACAGCTTCTACAGCTTCAAGCAGCAGCAACGCGCAAATTAAAAAACGGGCGCCGCATTATCCGGCGCCCGCCTTTTTTTTCGGCCTGGTTTTCGGCTGCGACCCGGGCGGGCCCGAAAGATCGAGCCTTATACCCAAGCCACCGCCAAAGAAGCCTTTACTGCTCCTTCTTCACTTCCAGCCGGAACTTATGCAGCAACGGTTCCGTATAGCCGCTCGGCTGCTGGCGCCCCTCGAATACCAGCGCTTGCGCGGCCTTGAACGCCAGCGTGTCGAAGCCCGGCGCCATCGGCTTGTAGTGCGGATCGCCCGCGTTCTGCTCGTCGACCACCTTCGCCATACGCTTGAAAGTCTCGTCGACCAGCTCGCGCGTCACCACGCCGTGATGCAGCCAGTTAGCGATGTGCTGGCTGGAAATACGCAGCGTCGCCCGGTCTTCCATCAGGCCGACGTTGTGAATGTCCGGCACCTTTGAGCAGCCCACGCCCTGATCGATCCAACGCACCACGTAGCCGAGAATGCCTTGCGCGTTGTTCTCGATTTCGCTGCGAATCTCGTCCGCGTTCCACTTCGCCTCGGCGACGACCGGAATCGTCAGCAGGCCGTCGAGCAGTTCGTCGCGCACTGTCGAGTAGTCCGTGCGTTCGAGTTCCTGCTGAATCGCCTGCACGTCGATCTGGTGATAGTGCAGCGCGTGCAGCGTCGCGGCGGTCGGCGAGGGCACCCATGCGGTGTTCGCGCCGGCCTTCGGATGCACGATCTTCTGTTCGAGCATGGCATGCATCAGATCGGGCATCGCCCACATGCCCTTGCCGATCTGCGAGCGGCCACGCAGGCCCGCGCTCAAACCGACCAGCACGTTGCTGCGTTCGTACGCCGTAATCCATGCGCTCGACTTCATGTCGCCCTTGCGCATCATCGGGCCGGCTTCCATTGCCGAGTGCATTTCGTCGCCGGTGCGGTCGAGGAAACCCGTGTTGATAAACGCGACACGCTCGGACGCTTCGCCGATACAGGCGAGCAGATTGACGCTCGTGCGGCGCTCCTCATCCATGATGCCCATCTTGATCGTGTTGCGCGGCAGCTTGAGCAGGTCTTCGACGCGCGCGAACAGCTCGCTCGCGAACGCGACTTCGGCCGGGCCGTGCATTTTCGGCTTCACGATATAGATCGAGCCGGTGCGCGAATTCAGCTTGTGCTTGCGGTCGTGCAGCGCGCACAGCGTGGTGATGACGGCATCGAGAATGCCTTCCGGAATCTCGTGCCCGTCTTTGGTCAGCACGGCCGGGTTCGTCATCAAATGGCCGACGTTGCGGATGAACAGCAGCGAGCGGCCATGCAGCACGACCGGCGCTGTGCCGTTCGCGGCGGTGTACACGCGGTCGGCGTTCAGACGGCGCGTGAAGGTCTTGCCGCCCTTCGTGACTTCCTCCGCCAGGTCGCCATTCATCAGGCCGAGCCAGTTGCGATAGAGCTGGACCTTGTCGTCCGCGTCGACTGCTGCAACGGAGTCTTCGCAGTCGATGATCGTGCTCACCGCCGCTTCGACCAGCACGTCCTTCACATGCGCCGAATCGGATTTGCCGATCGAATCGTTCGCGTCGATCTGGATTTCGAAGTGCAGGCCGTTGTGCTTCAACAGCACGGCGGACGGTGCGCTCGCATCGCCCTGATAGCCGATGAATTGCGCCGGCGCTTTCAGTTCGGTCTTGCCGCTCTTCAGCGTGACGACGAGCTTGCCGCCTTCGACGCTAAAAAGCGTGGCGTCGGCGTGCGAGCCGTTCGTGAGCGGTGCGGCCTGATCGAGAAACTTGCGGGCATATGCGATCACCGCGGCGCCGCGCACCGGGTTAAAGGCCTTCTGCTTTTCGGCGCCGTTGGTTTCGGGGATCGCATCGGTGCCGTACAGCGCGTCGTACAGGCTGCCCCAGCGTGCGTTCGCTGCGTTCAGCGCATAGCGCTGATTCGACAGCGGCACGACGAGCTGCGGTCCGGCCTGTTCGGCGATTTCAGTGTCCACCTGGTCGGTCGTGGCTTTGACGCTCGCCGGCACCGGCACGATGTAGCCGATGCCTTCGAGGAAGGCGCGGTACGCGCGCAGATCGCGCACCGGGCCCGGATTGGCGCGATGCCAGGTGTCGAGTTCGGTTTGCAGGCGGTCGCGCTCGGCCAGCAGCGCACGGTTTTTGGGCGCCAGCTCGTGCACGAGGGCGTCGAAACCTGACCAGAATGCGGCGCTGTCGATACTGGTGCCGGGCAGGGCTTCGGTTTCGACGAACTGGTCGAGATTGGCGGCGACTTGCAGTCCACCGCGCGGGTTCATCTGAGTCATCGACTGCTCCATCTTTGAATGGGACCGATGAGGGGGCATCGGTCCGTGTTGTGCGTCGTTTTTATTGCCGTCGCTTTGAACGGATTTCGAGCGAAATGCGAACTTAAGCGGCGATTGCCTGAATACCCGCGCGGGCGATTTGCGCGTCCTGATCCGACTTCACGCCCGACACGCCGACCGCGCCGACCACCTGGCCGTCGACGATCACCGGCACGCCGCCTTCCAGCGTGCCTTGCAGCGGCGCGCTCAGGAATGCGGTGCGGCCGTTGTTGATCATGTCTTCGTATACCTTGGTTTCGCGGCGGCCGATCGCCGAAGTGCGGGCTTTTTCCGTCGCGATGTACGAACTGGCCGGCGAGCTGCCGTCCAGACGCAGCATGCCGAGCGGGTGACCGCCATCGTCGACCACCACGATGGCGACGGCCCACTGGTTCTTCTCGGCCTCCGCGCGGGCGGCTTCGAGGATTCGGGTCGTTTCGGCAACGGTCAACACGGGTTTGCTCAGCATAATCAATTTCCTGTTTCGGTTACGGTAGGGATGCTTCCAGGCAAACTTGCCAGCCTTGTTTTAGCCAGAGCGCTTCGCCTGGGGATTTTACGTCCAAGCGCGGCCGGAAGAAACGGCCGCATGGCCCAGCCGGTTTCAAGCAGCGCGCCGAATCCCGCCGGATTCGGGATCCCCCGGCGCAAACCCTCGCTCAGCAGGCGTGCCGAGGCAGGACGTTCAATGCGCCGCAGCGTTTTACAATCGGGCATCAACACAAGAAATCGCGTGTTCCTCACGCTCCACACCATGCCCACCATCAGCGAGCTTTTTGTCTATCCGATCAAATCCTGCGCCGGCATTGCGCTCAATGAAGCACGCCTGCTCGCCACCGGCCTCGAATACGACCGATACTGGATGGTCACCGACCCGGGCGGTGCGATGCTCACACAGCGCGCGTATCCCCGCATGGCGCTGATTCATGTCGAACTCGGCGAGCGTGACCTCGTGATTCGCGCGCCGGGCATGAGCGAGTTGCGCACGCCGCTCGACGCCGCCGGACTCAGCGCGCCGCAACCGGTGCAAACCGTGGTTTGGGACGACGCGGCCTACGGGCTTGACGCCGGCGAAGAAAGCGCCGCCTGGTTTTCAGCGTTTCTCGGCGTGCCGGCGCGGCTTCTGCGCTTCAATCCCGAGCGCGCGCGGATTGTCGATCCGGACTACACCGGCAGTGTCGGCGGCGCCACCACGCATTTCGCCGATGGTTTTCCGCTGCTGGTGATCGGCCAGGCCTCGCTCGACGATCTGAACCGGCGCCTGAACAGTAAGGGCGCTCCGTCGATTCCGATCGACCGGTTTCGCCCCAACGTCGTACTGACGGGACTCGATGCGTACGAAGAGGATTATGTCGAGAGCCTGAATGTCGACGCAGCCGGGGATCGGGCCGTGCAGTTGCAACTGGTCAAGCTGTGCTCGCGCTGCCCGATGCCGACCATCGATCAGGCGAAGGGCGCGCCCGATCCCGATTGGCCGAACGAGCCCACCGACACCATGAGCCTCTACCGGGCGAATCCGCAGCGAAATGGTGCGCTGACGTTCGGCAACAATGCAGTCGTTGCGCGCGGCGCCGGAACGTGGCTGCGCGTCGGGCAAGCGGTCGAGGCCGAATTGGGCTTTGGTGATTAGGCTGGGCTCAAGCACGCGCGCAGTGCTGCGTCGCACCACCCCTGTGCCTCGCTGCATCAAAACGTATTGCGCCCCGGACTGACGGCACGTCTGTGCCATTCGCCGCCGGGCCCCGTGCCACGGTGCTGCAGTGGGAATTTTGCACGGTTGGCACAAGCTTTGCATTAAGCCTGTCATCGGATCAACGTGGATCCGTCGCGAGCGCAACAACATGGCGCTCGCCGCAGCACAGGTCAGGACAACGGCGTCCCCCGAATTCAGTCATCGACTGGGTTCGCGGGACGCCGTTTTTATTTCCGGAATCGCTTTCGCGCAGCAGCCCTTCGGCAGCGATTCGAGCCCAGCACATTGAGGAAGCCGCGGTCATGAAAATCATCGTTATCGGTCACGGGATGGTCGGCCACAAACTGGTCGAATGCCTCGCACAAGACGCGGCGCACGGCCTCGATATCACCGTGCTGTGCGAAGAATCCCGCCCGGCGTACGACCGTGTGCATCTGTCCGAATTCTTCGCAGGCAAGACGGCGGACGATCTGTCGCTCGTCGAGCCGGGCTTCTTCGAACGCCAGAACGTCTTGCTGAAGCTGAATGCGAAAGCCGTGGCGATCGATCGCGACGCGCGCACCGTGACGGTATCGACCGGTGAGACGCTACCGTACGACAAGCTGGTGTTCGCCACGGGCTCCTATCCATTCGTGCCTCCCGTGCAAGGCCGTGAACGCGCCGACTGCTTCGTCTACCGCACCATCGACGACCTCGAAGCGATGCAGGAATGCGGCGCCCGCTCGAAGACCGGCACGGTGGTCGGCGGCGGCCTGCTCGGTCTTGAATGCGCGAAGGCACTGCGCGACATGGGCCTGCAAACGCACGTGGTCGAATTCGCGCCGCGCCTGATGGCGGTTCAGGTCGACGAAGGCGGCGGCCGCGTGCTGCGCACCAAGATCGAGGAACTCGGCGTGACGGTGCACACGCAGAAGAACACCTCGGCGATTGTCGACGGCGAAAACGGCACGCATCGCATGCAATTCGCCGACGGCAGCTTCCTCGACACGGACATGATCGTGTTCTCCGCGGGCATTCGTCCGCGTGACGACCTTGCACGCGAGAGCGGCCTCGCGCTCGGCGAACGCGGCGGCATCGTGATCGACAACGCGTGCCGCACCAGCGACCCGCACATCTATGCGATCGGCGAGTGCGCGTTGTGGAACGGTCAACTGTTCGGCCTCGTCGCGCCGGGTTATGACATGGCGCGCACGGTGGCGAAGCAACTGCTCGGCGACTCGGCGGAATTCGCCGGCGCCGACATGAGCACCAAGTTGAAGCTGATGGGCGTGGACGTCGCCAGCATCGGCGACGCGCACGGCAACACGCCGGGCAGCCGCGCGTATCAGTTCAGCGACGAACGCAAACAGGTCTACAAAAAGCTGGTGGTGTCCGAGTGCGGCAAGTATCTGCTCGGCGGCGTGATGGTCGGCGACGCGAGCGAATACGGCACGCTGCTGCAGATGATGTTGAACCGGATCGAGTTGCCGGCATCGCCCGAATTCCTGATCCTGCCGTCGTCCGACGGTCTGGCGAAACCCGCGCTCGGCGTCGAGGCATTGCCCGCCGGCGCGCAGATCTGCTCGTGCAACAACGTCTCGAAGGGCGACCTGTGCGCCGCCGTGTGCGCGGGCGCGACCGACATCGGCGCGTTGAAGTGCGCGACCCAGGCCGGCACCTCGTGCGGCGGCTGCGTGCCGCTCGTCACGCAGGTGATGAAAGCGGAGATGAAAAAGCAGGGCCTCGCGGTCAACAACCACCTGTGCGAACACTTCGCGTATTCGCGCCAGGAGTTGTATCACATCGTGCGCGTAGAGGGTTTGCGCAGCTTCGGCGAATTGCTGGAGAAGCACGGCCACGGCCTCGGCTGCGACATCTGCAAGCCGGCTGTGGCGAGCATCCTCGCCTCGTGCTGGAACGAATTCGTGCTGAAGAAAGAGCACGCTTCGCTCCAGGATACCAACGATTACTACCTCGCCAACATCCAGCGCGGCGGCACCTATTCCGTTGTGCCACGCATGGCAGGGGGTGAAGTGACGCCCGACGGTTTGATCGCGGTCGGTCAGGTGGCGAAGAAATACGGCCTCTATACGAAGATCACCGGTGGCCAGCGGGTCGACCTGTTCGGCGCGCGGGTCGAGCAACTGCCGTTCATCTGGGAAGAACTGATCGCGGCCGGCTTCGAATCGGGCCATGCGTATGGCAAATCGTTGCGCACGGTGAAGTCGTGTGTGGGTTCGACGTGGTGCCGCTACGGAGTCGGCGATTCGGTGGGCCTCGCGATCGAACTCGAGAACCGCTACAAAGGCTTGCGCACGCCGCACAAAATCAAGTTCGGCGTATCCGGCTGCACTCGCGAATGCGCGGAGGCGCAGGGCAAGGACGTCGGCATCATCGCCACCGAGAAGGGCTGGAATCTCTACGTCTGCGGCAACGGCGGCATGAAGCCGCGCCATGCCGAATTGCTTGCCTCGGATCTCGACAAGGAATCGCTGGTGCGCTACATCGACCGCTTCCTGATGTTCTACGTGCGCACGGCCGACCGTCTGCAACGCACCAGCGTGTGGCGCGACAACCTCGAAGGCGGGCTCGACTATCTGATCGACGTGGTCGTCAACGATCACCTCGGCGTGGCCGCGGAGCTCGAAGCGGAAATGCAGCACGTGGTCGAAACCTACGAATGCGAATGGAAGAAAGCCGTCACCGATCCTGAAACGCGCAAGCGCTTCCGTCACTTCGTCAACAGTGGCGAGCCGGACAGTAACGTCGCCTTCGTCGAGGAGCGCGGCCAGATCCGGCCCGCGACGACAGCCGAGCGGCGCTCGAAGCTCGCTTCGATTCCGGTGGTTGCCGAAACCGTCTGATTCTTTCCCGTGTCATTCACTGAGAACTTCATATTTGAGGATGCCTGATGAAAAACGTGATGAACTCCCTAAAAAGTGGGGACTGGCGCGCGCTAGTAGCGTGTTTTCTCTATTTCGACACCGGCTTCACCGTCTGGGTTCTGTATGGGCCGCTCGCGCCGTTCATCAGCAAGAGCGTTGCAATGACGCCTGCGCAGCAAGGTTTGCTGGTCGCCGTGCCGGTGCTGTCGGCGGCGATCCTGCGCGTGACGCTCGGTAACCTCTATCAATCGGCGCACGGCAAACGCATCGCGCTGATGGGCGTGTTGCTGTCGGCGGTGCCGACGATCGTGCTGCCGTTGTTGCCGTTCGTGCCGTCGTATACCTTGCTGCTGGTGCTCGGCGTGTTCCTCGGCGTGGGCGGTGCAAGCTTCGCGGTGGCGCTGCCGATGGCCGGCAGCAACTATCCGCCGAAAGTGCAGGGCCTGGTACTGGGTCTTGCCGCCGCGGGCAATATCGGCGCGGTGCTCGACGGCTTCCTGTTCCCGCAACTTGCGGCGCACTACGGATGGCAAATGGCGACTGCCGGCGCACTGCCGTTGCTCGCGATTGCTGCGATCACGCTGTACTTCTGGGCCAACGATTCCGGTATCAAATCGGGCAGCGTGTTGCGCGCGTTCGGCAGCTTTGCGGTAACGCTGGCCGGTTTGATCGTACTCGTGCTGCTGGTCGAAGCGGGCTTGTTCGGTTCGGGCAAGACCGGTGTGCTGCTGTTGCCGGTGGTCGGTGCGCTGCTGGCGATTGCGGTGCTGCCCAAGCGCTATCGCGCGGTGCTGGCCGAGCGCGACACGTGGGTGATCATGCTGGTGTACAGCATCACGTTCGGTGGGTTTGTCGGCATGTCGTCGTATGTTTCGCTGCTGCTGACCAACCTGTATCAGTTGTCGAAGATCGACGCGGGTCTGTTCATGGCGCTGCTTGCCGCAACCGGCGCGATGGTGCGGCCGCTCGGCGGCCTGATTGCCGACAAGGTGTCCGGCGTGCGCGCGTTGACCTTACTGCTCGCGATCATTTCGCTGTGTGATTTCGTCTTCGCCGCCGCGATGCCGTCGATGGTGGGCGGGATTGCGCTGCTGCTGTGCCTGTACGTGGCCTTCGGTCTGGGGAATGGCGCGACCTTCCAGTTGGTGCCGCATCGTTGGGCGGGCCGCACTGGGCTGATGTCGGGCATCGTCGGCGCAGCCGGCGGTGTAGGCGGCTTTTATCTGCCGGTCGTGATGGGTATCGCGAAGGAGAGCACGGGCAGCTATCAGATGGGCTTTGCGACCTTCGGTGCGCTGGCGGCTTGCGCGTTTCTCGCGATCGTCGCACTGCGCCGTCCGTGGATGGCGTGGTCGATGCACAGCAGCGTGATGCACGTCCACGCAACGGAGTAATGCAACAGGATTTGAACATTTATGCCCGCGGAGCCGCTGACGGGGCGGCTCCTGCCCTCCAAACCCTGACGCTCAGAACTTGTGCCGCAGCGCAACCCGCGCGACGACCTGATTCCCCGTCGATGACGGCGCCTGCACGCCCGGAATGAACGCGTTGTCGAGAATCGAGTGGGTCGAGTCGCCCGCGACCTTCTGATACTCGCCCTGCACATAAACATCCGTGCGTTTGGACAAGTTGTAATCCGCCATCAACCCGACCGAGTGAATCTTCGGCTTCACGCTGCCAGTCGACGCATCGTAGTTCTCCATCGTGTACACATACTGCACGCCGATAAAGAAGGCCGGCGTGAACTGGTATTTGCCGTTCACTTCGAAGTTCTGGTATTTCAGCGTGTTCAACCCGACGCCGGATGCCGCCAGCGGGATGCCGATATAGCCGTTGCCGGTCGGATCCTTATAGTTCGAGTTGGTGTAGGCAAAACCGGCGGTCGCCGAACCGAACGTGTAGTTGATGCCGCCGCCGAACACCCGCATGCGCCCGGCGATGAAGCTCGCATCGTTCGCGGTGATCGCGCCGGTGGAGCCGACGCCCGGATTGTTCGCCTGCAGGTACGCGGCCGCAATCAGCAGGCCGCCGTTCGCATACTGGCCACCGAAGCTGTAGGCGCGGTTGTTCGCGAAGTTCGTGTCGTTGCTGAAGCTGTACACGCCGCCGAACTGGAAGCCCGCGATCTCCGGGCTCGCGTATTTCACGCTGTTGCCGAGACGGAACGAGTTGTCCGTATTGTCGTTGTCGTACGGGTGTGCAAACAGGTAGCCGGCCCAGTTGCCGTTGGCCGTGGTCTGCGCGAGGTAGTCGACCACCGAGTCGTACTGGCGTCCGAGTGTGACCGTGCCGAACCGGCCGTCGCTCAAACCCACGTAAGCCTGGCGGCCGAACATGCGGCCGCCCTGGCCGAGCCGCCCCGAACTCACGTCGAAGCCGTTTTCCAGCTGGAACACCGCCTTCATGCCGCCACCCAGATCTTCCGAACCCTTCATGCCCCAGCGGCTGCCTTGCGCATAACCGCTTGCCATTTCCCACACCGCGCCGCGCCCGGCGTTGTTGGTGTAGTCGATGCCTTCGTCCAGCACCCCGTACAAGGTCACGCTGCTTTGCGCGAAGGCTGACGAGGCCGTCAGCGAGGCGAGTGCGGTGAAGGCTGCGGTGGCGATGACATTCTTTTTCATTGTGAGCTCCAGACATTGGTCATGAGCGGCCCCGTGGTTCGAAACAGGGTTCGACCAGCCGCGAAGGCCGCCGCTTATTGGCAAAGCCCGGATTCTGCTATTCGAGATGGGAGTCGCGTATGAGGCACATCCCTGGATAAACGTGATTTTTTCGAATGTTTGTCCCGCGAATTATTCGCTTGTGGGGCGCCGTGCCTCCGGAGAAAAATTCCGTTCGTGCACCTTCGGCATGAAGGCAATGCGCTACCGCAGCCGCTTTTTCAGGAGACGACATGCGACTCGATCGGAATTTTGCTAACGGCTGCTTCATCGATGCGGCAAGCGACGAGCTCATCGCCGTCACCAACCCCGCCACCGAAGCCGTAATTGCCCACGTCACGGGCGCTACCCGGGCCGAGGTCATCGCCGCGGTCGACGCCGCCGCAGCCGCGCAAAAGGGCTGGCGCAAGCTGCCTTCGGCCGAGCGCGCGGTCTATCTGCACAAGTTCGCCGATGCCCTCGCCGAATGCGCGCCCGCCATTGGCGCGGCGCTCGCGCTGGAGTCGGGAAAGAGCGTTGCCGACGCCACCAATGAAGCGATCTACGCTGGCCAGATCACCCGCTACCACGCCGAATGGGCGCGCCGCATCGAAGGCGAGGTGATCCCGAGCGACACGCCCGACGAAAACCTCGTGCTGCATCGGGAGCCGATCGGTGTAGTCGCTTGCCTGATCCCATTCAACTATCCGGTCTATACGTTCATGCGCAAGGTGGCGCCTGCGCTGATCGCCGGCAACACGGTGGTGGTGCGCCCGAGCAACAACACACCGACCTCGGCGTTCGAGATCGCTAAGGCGGTTGAGAAGGCAGGGCTGCCGGCCGGCGTCGTCAACATTCTCGCGATGAATCATGCAACCGCCGAGGCGCTCTGTACGCATCCCAAGGTCGGCATGATCACGCTGACCGGCAGCGTCGGCGCCGGCCGCAAGGTGCTCGAATACTGCAAGGCGAACATCGCCAGGCCGTCGCTCGAACTGGGCGGCAAGACGCCCGCCATCATCGAGGCGGATGCCGATCTCGAGCAGGCCGCGCGCGATCTGGTTGCGTCCAAAACCACTCACTGCGGGCAGCTTTGCACGGCGATCGAACGCGTCTACGTGCAGGAGAGCGTGCATGACCGTTTTGTCGCACTGCTGAAAAAGCACATGAGCGCGGTGGAAAGCGGCGATCGCAGCGAACAGCCTTTGCTGATGGGGCCCCTTGTCAACGACGCCTCGCGTCAGTCGATTCACGGCATGGTCGAGCGCGCGATTGCCGCGGGCGCCACGCTCGAAACCGGCGGCAGACTGCCGCAAGGCAAGGGCTTTTTCTATCCGGCTACGCTGCTCTCGAACTGCCGTCAGGACATGGAAATCATCCAGGAAGAAAGCTTCGGTCCGATCATGCCGGTCGTCAAATACCGCACGCTCGACGAAGCGCTGGAAATGGCCAACGACCATCAGTTTGGTTTGTCGTCGGTGCTCTACACCGAGAACTATCGCAGCGCGATGAAAATCGCCAACGGCATCGAGGCGGGCGAGTTGTATGTGAACCGTACGCCAGCCGATCCGTATCAAGGTTTCCACGCGGGCTGGAAACGTTCGGGGCTCGGCGGCGACGACGGCAAGCACGGCATGCTCGAATTCACGCAGACCCGTCTCGTGGTCATGAAGTACTGAAGCTGCAACCGGCGCGTGCTGCGCGATTCGGAGTAGACAGCACGCGTCGCCTTGAAACCCACAGAAACGCAGCAAACTCGCTGCACTTATAACAACAAATTAGAGATCCGGCGGACCGTTTGAGCGGCGCTGTGTCTATCAGGAGAACTCAAGTGTCATCTCAACCTGTTCAATCCACCGCGTCGCTCGCCTCAAGCGACGCAGAAGCCGCACTGCAAGACAGCAAGGCTCACCGCTATATCCAGCTCATGTTGCTGGTGCTGGCGGCCGGCGCGATTTACCCGATTCTGTATCTTCGGCAGGTCTATCAGCCGACGATGCTCGAAGTGTTTCACATCACCGATAGTCAGCTCGGCTATCTGTATTCGTCGCTCGGCACGATCTTTCTGCTGAGCTACCTGCCGAGCGGCTGGCTCGCCGACCGGATCGCGCCGCGCCTGTTGATCTGCTTTTCGCTGATTGCAACCGGCGTGCTCGGTCTGTGGTATTCGACCGCGCCGTCGTTCAACGTGCTGATGCTGATCTTCGGCGGCTGGGGCTTGACGACTGGATTGACGTTCTGGGCTGCCGTCATCAAGCGCGTGGCAATGATCGCCGGCACGCACGAGCAGGGTCGCTTCTTCGGTTTGCTCGACGGCGGACGCGGCTTGATCGAAGCCATGCTCGCGACCATTGCGATCACGCTGTTCGCCTGGTTCACCCAGACCAAGGGGGAGCCGGTGGCGGCCGGTTTCAAGCTGGTCGTCTACATGTACGCCTTTCTGTGCATCGCGCTCGGTGTGGTGCTCGCGCTCGTCAAAGACCCGCAAGGCACAAAAGACGCCGCTGCCAACCGCGCCACGCGCAAACGCAGCAACGTGCTGGCCGATCTGAAAACGCTCGCGTCGATTCCCGCGTTGTGGCTGGTCGCGGCCATTGTGTTCTGCGGCTACCAGGTGTTTTGGGCCACCTACAGTTTCTCCGCGTATCTGCATGAAGGCGAGATCGGCTTGACGGTGGTGATGGCCGGCACGATCACCACGCTCAAGCTGTGGATGCGGCCGATCGGCGGCATCGGCGGCGGCTTTCTCGGCGACCGTTATTCGAAGGTCTCGGTGCTGGTGATCGCGCTCTTCCTCGCGGCACTGTCGCTGCTGGGCCTGATGGCGGCGCCGCGCATCTCGAGCCATGTGCTGCTGGTGTTCCTCGTGCTTTTCATCGGCATTCTGACTTACGCGATTCGCGGTCTGTACTGGTCGCTGCTGGACCGCTGCAATATCCCGGTCGAAACGATGGGCCTCGCCATTGGCCTGATCTCCGTACTCGGGTATTCGCCCGACGTGTTCCTGCCGTTGATCAATGGCTATCTGACGCAGAACTTCCCGGGTGTCTTCGGTTACCAGCTTTACTTCGGCTATGTGGCCGGAATGGCGGCGCTCGGCGGCTTTGCCGGCCTGGCGCTGAGAAACATGCTTAATACGAAAGGGGTTGCGTAAATGAAGGTCGTCTCGCTCGAAACGCATATCGTCGCCGTACCGCCGCCGCACGTGGGCGGCATGTACTGGATCTTCGTCAAACTCAAGACTGATTGCGGCATTGAAGGCGTCGGCGAAATCTATTCGGCGACGTTCCATCCGAAGGCGATGACGCACATCATCGACGATGTATTCGGCCGCTACCTGCTCGATAAAGATCCGCACCATATCGAGCGGCTCTGGCGTGAAGCGTATTCGAGCGGTTTCACGCAACGCCCCGATCTGACGATGATGGGCGTGGTCAGCGGGCTGGAAATGGCGTGCTGGGACATCATCGGCAAGGCGGCGAACAAGCCGGTGTACGAGTTGCTCGGCGGCATGGTGAACCCGCGCTTGCGCTCGTACACGTACCTGTATCCGAAGAACAGCCGCGGCGAATACGACTACGACGATCCCGATCTCGCCGCCGAATGCGCCGCTGAAAACGTAAAGCGCGGCTTCACCGCGGTGAAGTTCGATCCGGCGGGGCCGTATACGGCTTATTCGGGCCATCAACTGTCGATGGAAGTGCTCGACCGTTGCGAGACCTTCTGCCGGCGCGTGCGCGAAGCCGTCGGCAGCAAGGCCGATCTGCTGTTCGGCACGCATGGGCAGATGGTGCCGTCCTCGGCAATCCGGCTTGCCAAACGTCTCGAGAAATACGATCCGCTGTGGTTCGAAGAACCGGTGCCGCCGGGCCAGGAAGGCGCGATGGCGCAAGTCGCGCAGCACACGAGCATTCCGATTGCCGCGGGCGAGCGCCTGACCACCAAGTATGAATTCTTCAAGCTGCTCGAAGCGGGTGCCGCGTCGATCCTGCAACTGAACGTGGCGCGTGTGGGCGGCCTGCTCGAAGCGAAGAAAGTCGCCGCGATCGCCGAGGTGTATTACGCGCAGATCGCGCCGCATCTGTACAACGGGCCGATCGGCGCGGCGGCCAGCATTCAGCTCGCAGCCTGCACGCCGAACTTCCTGATTCAGGAAAGCATCGGCACGTGGGACGGCTTCCATGCGGCCGTGTTGAAGAAGCCGATTCAATGGGAAGACGGCTACATCATTCCTTCGCGGGAACCGGGCTTGGGCGTGGAGTTGAACATGGACGTCGTGCGGCAGCACACGCCGTACACCGGCGAGCGTCTGCATCTGCAAATGGCCGCGCTTCCCGCCGACGTGAAAGATCTCGCGCCGGCCAAGGGTTGAACCCGGATTGAACCCGTCGGGTTCGACCTGCGGGAGTCGACCTGTGAGTTTCAACCCGATTTTCGCATTCAATGGACTGAGCGCCCTCGGGCGACATAGAGCATGAACTACGATTACATCATCGTCGGCGCGGGTTCGGCGGGCTGCATTCTCGCCAATCGCCTTTCGGCGTCAGGTCAATATTCGGTACTGCTGCTCGAAGCGGGCGGCAAGGACAGTTCGTTCTGGTTCAAGATCCCGGTGGGTTTCACCAGGACGTACTACAACGAAACCTATAACTGGATGTACTACAGCGAACCCGAAAAGGAACTCGACAACCGGCCGATCTATTGCCCGCGCGGCAAAGTACAGGGCGGTTCCGGTTCGATCAACGCCATGATCTATGTGCGTGGCCAGCCGCATGATTTTGACGACTGGGCCGCGGCCGGCAACCCGGGCTGGGCATTTCGCGACGTGCTGCCGTATTTCCGCAAGCTCGAATCGCATCCGCTCGGCAACACCGAGTATCATGGCGCGGACGGCCCGATCCGTATCTCGCCGATGAAGGATGAGGTCCATCCGATCTGCCGCGTGTTCCTGAAGGGCTGCGACCAGGCCGGCTATAAGCGCAGCGACGACTTCAACGGTGCACGATTCGAAGGCGCCGGCATCTACGACGTGAATACGCGCAACGGGCGGCGGTCGTCGAGCAGCTTCGAATACCTGCATCCGGTGCTGACGCGCAAGAATCTGAAGGTCGAGCGTGAGGTGCTGGCAAGCCGCGTGCTATTCGACGGGAACCAACGGGCAATTGGCGTGACCGTTACGCAGAACGGCACTACGCGTCAGTTCATGGCGACCCGTGAGGTGATTCTGTCGGCCGGTGCGGTCGATTCGCCCAAGCTGCTGCAACTCTCGGGCGTAGGCGATAGCGCATTGCTGGCGAAGCATCGCATTGCGATGGTCAAGGAACTGCCCGCTGTGGGGCAGAATCTGCAGGACCATCTGTGCGTGAGTTTCTACTATCGCGCGAACGTGAAGACGCTGAACGACGAGATGCGGCCGTTGCTCGGCAAGCTCAAGCTCGGCCTGCAGTATCTGCTGACACGCAAGGGGCCGCTCGCGATGAGCGTGAACCAGTCGGGCGGGTTCTTCAAGGGCAACGATCGGGAAGCACAGCCGAATTTGCAGCTTTACTTCAATCCGCTGTCGTATCGGATTCCGAAGAGTAATAAGGCGAATCTCGAACCCGAGCCGTATTCGGGCTTCCTGCTGGCATTCAATCCGTGCCGGCCGACGAGCCGCGGTTCGATCGAAATCGCGTCGAACCGTGCGGAAGACGCCGCGAAAATCCGCATCAACGCGTTAACCACGGAGAAGGACATCGACGAAGTGATCCAGGGTTGCGAGCTGGTGCGCAAGGTGATGGCATCGCCGGCGTTGAAGGAGATCACGGTCGAGGAAATTTCGCCGGGGCCGCAGGTTAATACGCGTGAAGGCTTTCTGCAGTATTTCCGCGAGCAATCAGGTTCGATCTATCACCTGTGCGGCTCGTGCGCGATGGGCGACGACCCGCGCACCTCGGTGGTGGATGCGCGTTTGCGGGTGCATGGCATTGCCGGCTTGCGCGTGGTCGATGCGTCGATCTTTCCGAATATCACGTCGGGCAATATCAATGCGCCGACGATGATGGTGGCGGAGAAGGGCGCCGAGATGATTCTTGAGGATGCCGCCATCGAAGCCACCTTTAGGCCCGAAGCGGCGGAACTGGCTGCTGCCGCCTGACGCTGCCCGAGGGTTGGCGGTGGAGCTTCAAAGCGGTAGAAAACTGCGCCGATGCGACGCCATCGGCGCGGTCTTTTATGTCAGGTAAACGCCGCATCTTGCACGCCGCAACGCGGAGCAATGATGCATGGCAAACATCAACCCTCTCAGCCTGACTGTGCCGACTCCGACGAATCGAGTGCGCGTTCGGTCAGCCAGATTTCCTGCTGCAGCCAGTCGCGGAACAGCGCGACGTGCGGCAACTCGTCCTGCTCTGCGCGCGTAACGAGCCAATACGACTGGTGGCCGTCGACGTGCACATTGAGCACTTGTACCAACTGCCCCTCCGCCAGCTCACGCCCGATCATGTGACGATCGGCGATCGTCACGCCAAGCCCGTCGATAGCGGCCCGGATCGCGTGATCGAGCAGATCGAACTCGTAGCCGCCGCGGGTGTCGACGTTTTCAATGCCGGCCGCCTTTAACCAATGCTGCCAGGTCAGATAGCGCTGATCGGCGCTCGCGAGCACGTGCAGCAGCGTGAACTGATTCAGGTCGATGGGCGCGCGGCCGGCCTGACGCGCAAGCAACGCGGGCGCGCAGACAGCGATGTGCCGTTCGTTCATCAGCAGACGGTTGTCGAAACCGTCCCACTCGCCGTTGCCGAAGCGGATGGCGCAGTCAAGCACGCCCGATTCGGCGAGATTGTCGTCGACGCGGGTCGACAGGCTGAGTTCGAGATGCGGGTGCGCATCACGCAAACGTCCGAGGCGCGGCATCAGCCAGCGGCTCGTGAAGGTGGGCGGCGCGTTGATACGCAGGCGGTTGCGGTGGGTTTTCTCTTGCAGGCTGCGGACCGTGAGCTCGATCCGGTCGAATGATTGTTGCAGTGCTTGCAGGAGGATGCGGCCGGCGGCCGAGAGCTCCAGATGGTGGTGGTGACGCTGGAGCAACGTCTCGCCGAGTTGGGCTTCCAGTTGCCGGACTTGCCGGCTGACCGCGCTTTGTGTCACGTTCAGCAGTTCCGCTGCGCGGGTAAAGCTGCCCGTGCGGCCAGCGACTTCGAAGGCTTTTAGCGCGTTCAGCGCAGGCATTTTGCGTTTCAAGTTTGGGCTCAGGGGGGCTTTGCGCGGCGGCGCGGGTGCTTTGCAGGGCGCGGTGTACAGCTTGCCGAAGCGGACGGCGGTCTATGCGGTGGTGATCGGGCAGAAAATCGGGCAGAAATCCTCAGGCGCCGGACTGGGGATCAATCCGTCGACGGGGCAAACGGAGAATCTGGCGCAGATTCCGAATATCGTCAATTCGGACACGGATAAACAGCTCTCGGTGATCGTCGGCCTGCGGCACAATTTTTAATCTGCCAGGCGCTTGTCCGCTAGCGCGTTCTGGCAATCCGTCAGCACCTGCTTCACCAGTCGCGCTTGCGGGTCAAGCTCGTCCGTATCGAGAATCTCCTCGACAGCATCCCGCGCCCAATCGGCCTCGACAAATTTCGCGTGCCGCCGCGCAATCTCCAGTGCGGTTGCCGACAACCTGGCGATACTCAGCCAGTCTGCTTCCCGGGACCGATGGTCGAGCCACTTATGGGCGGCCTGCACGTGAAACGCCGCGTCAGGCCAGTCCTCATTCAGGTAATAAGCGCCAAGGCAGCCGCATGTGAGCCAGCACAACAGCTCCAAACGGTCCCGTGGACTCAGATGATGGCGTACATCACTCATGGCGACGCTCGCTGCTGTAAATTGCGTTCCGGTGGGGACGGCAAGCCGCCCTCCGCTTACGTTACACAATATCACGCAGAATTCACGAGCGGCAATGCCTGACTGACCCTGGCGGCTCCGGCACCACAAATACTACGCGGCGGCAACCGGCAACCGGCGCGGCCCTGCTAGCGCGTAGCGACGATAAACAGCCGCGGGAACGGCAACAACACGGTGCCGTCGGCCAGGGCCGGATAAGCCTGCGCGATCGCATCCCGGTAACGCTCCAGAAAGGGGCCTTCTTCGCTGTCGTCGAGTTCGGCGAGGAACGGTCTCAGCGCGCTGCCCTTGAACCATTCGACCACCGCGTCCGCGCCGCCAGCGAGCGGGTGGTGGTAGACGGTGCGCCACACGTCGACCCGCGCGCACTGCGGTTTGAGCAGCTTGTAGTACCAGTCGACGCCGTGGCGCATGGTGCGTTCCACGCCCCTCAGTTTGTTGGCCCAAGGGCCGTCCGCCGCGATTTCGCGCAGCAGGCGGTGCGCGGGTTCGTCGAGGTTGTCCGGCATTTGCACGGCAAGACTGCCCCCCTGCGCAAGTTTCTTCACCAGTGACGGAAACAGCTGCTCATGATTCGGCACCCACTGCAGCACGGCATTGGCGAGGATCAGGTCGTAAGAGCCCGGCGCGGCCCAGTTCGAAATGTCGCTCACCTCGAACTGGAATTGCGGCAGGCGCTTCCTGGCCGCCGCGATCATGTCGGCGGAACTGTCCAGACCGCTGACCGCCGCGCCGGGCAGGCGGGCTGCCAGCACCTCGGTGGAGTTGCCGGGGCCGCAGCCGATGTCCACCGCCACTTGCCCATCCGTCGCCGGGACCGCTGCAAGCAGATCCCTGACTGGACGCGTGCGCTCGTTTTCGAACAACACGTACTGCTTTGCAACCCAATTTGTCGATGAATTCATCTCACGCTCCTTTGTCTCGATGGCTGGACCGTTTCCGCTGACATCCGCTCAATGCGTGCGATGTCAAAACGATCCAATCCGCTCATTCTGTGCGGTGGCGAAGGCGGAGTAAAATGAATTTATCATTCCAATTCCTTCATTTTTCTAATGAAAATCGACACGCTCGGCGTCCAGGCGTTCGTCGCGATCGCGGATCGCGGCAGCTTTCAAAGCGCCGCCGATTCACTGCACGTCACGCAAACGGCCATTACGCAACGTCTGCGTAAGCTCGAAACGTTTCTGGGCGTCACGCTGATCGAGCGGACCACCCGCTCCATGGCGCTGACGGAAATAGGGCGCAGTTTTCTACCGCAGGCGCGCCGCTTGTTGGGCGAGCTTGCCGACGCGCTGGTGGAGATTCGTGAGACGGGTGTGGCCCGTCGCGGCGACGTGTCGATCGCCTGCGTGCCGACCGTGGGCGTGCAGTATCTGCCGCGCATTTTGCAGGCGTACGCCGCGCGTTATCCGCATAACCGCATCAAGATTCTCGATCACGCGTCGTCAGCGGTGGAGGAGGCGGTGTTGCGCCGGGAGGTGGAGTTCGGCATCAATATCGCCGGTGAGCATCATCCGGATCTCGCCAGCGTGCCGTTGACGGAAGACCGCTACGTGCTGATTTGCCATGAAGATCATCCTCTGGCAAAACGGCGGCGCATCGCCTGGCCGCAACTGCAACCCTATCCGCTGATTTTTGCCGGCGAGGTCAGCGGCAATCGCGCATTGCTCGATGTTGCACTGGAAAAGAGCGAACTGGCGCTGCGTTCCTTTTATGAAGTGCAACGCAGTTCGACGGCTGTCGGCCTGGTCGCTCAAGGGGTGGGCGCGGCCGTCGTGCCGGCGCTCGCCATTCAGAAGGGTGCGTATCCGACGGTTCGCACCGTCGAGCTCACGCATCCGGTGGTCTCGCGCACGCTGGTCCTCGTGGCGCGCAAGACCGCTCAGTTATCGCCGGCGGCGCAGGCGCTCTACGACATGATTCTCGAACAGGCGACGCTGAAAGCGTGATCCCTACAAACATTGCTCCCGCAAACAACTCGCCGCATGGCTCAGGTCGTGCTCGATCGCGCGTCGCACGCCGGCCGCATCGCGCGCCTTCGCGGCGTTCAGCAATTCGTCGTGCGCATCGTTGAGCGTGCCGGCAAACTGCGCCTCGCCAAACAACAGATTCGAAATCGGCCCGACCTGCAGCCACACCGTTTCGATCAACTCGAGCAGAAGCGGCGAGCCGGCCGCGCGGTACAGAATCAGATGGAACGCTTCGTTGGCGTCGAGATAGGCCTTGGCGTCGGCAGTCCGCAGGGCCCGCGCCATCTCCTCGTTCAGTTTTTCCAGCGCTTCCAGATCGTGCGCACTGAGATGCGGTACGCCCAGTTCGGCGGCCTGGCCTTCGAGAATCAGGCGCACGCGCAGCACATCGTCGAATTGCTGTTTCGACAGACGGGGCACCGTCACGCCGCAATTAGGCACGTTCACCAGCGCCGATTCTGCTGCAAGGCGCTGCAAGGCGGAGCGCACCGGCATCTCGCCCACGCCGAGTTCGGCGGCGACGTGACGGATCTTGATGCGCTCGCCCGGCACGAAGCGCCCGATCGTCAGCCATTGCCGCAGCGTTTCGTAGGTCTGGTCCTGCAGCGTGTGATGGCGCGAAGTTTTCATAAAGCTCAGTGCGGCGACCGAAATAAAGCTGCAAAAAGGCTGCAAAAGAGGCTGCCCAAAGGCTGCAAAAAAGGCCGACAGTCTAGCGCCGGCCGCGCTCGATCAACCTCGATCCGAAAACACTCAGGTCAGTTCGGCAAGGCAGGCGTCGAACGTAGAAACCAGTCTGTCGACGTCGGCTGCCGACGTGTCGGGGCACACCAGGATCATGTTGTGAAACGGCGTGATCAGCACGCCGCGATTGAGCAGGTACAGGTGCACGATATGCTCCAGTTCCGGATCGAGCTGGCGGCCGGCCTCGGCGCCGTTGTGCGGCGGTGTCGGCGTGAACTGGAATTCGGTGCGGGCGCCGACGCGCGTCACGCACCACGCGAGGCCATGACGGGCGATCGCGCTTTTCAGGCCGGCTTCGATCCGCTCGGCGAGCGCGAACATATGATCGTAGGCGGCCTCGGTCATCACCTCGGCGAGCGTTGCGCGGATCGCGCTCATTGCCAGCATGTTCGCTGTAAGGGTGGTGCCGATGCCGGAGTGCCCAGGCGGTGCGCTGCGCTTGGCGTGCTGCGCGCGGGCTGCCAGCTCGGCGCTGAAACCATACACCGCGCACGGAAAGCCGCCACCCACCGGCTTGCCGAGGATGAACAGGTCGGGTTCGAGGCCGTACGCCGTCGAGTAACCACCCGGCCCGCAGCTGATGGTGTGGGTTTCGTCGATGGCGAGCAGCGTGCCGTAGCGGCGCATGAGCGCTTGCGCTTGCCGCCAGTAGTCCGGTTCAGGCAGCACCATGCCGATGTTGGTCATCGCGGGTTCGGCTAGCACACAGGCCACGTCGCCGTCCTTCAGCGCGTTCTCCAGCGCAGCCAGGTCGTTGAATTCGATCACGCGCGTGGTGTCGAGCAGGTCGTGCACCTGGCCGATCAGGCTGTCGCGCTGTTGCGGCTTGCCGTCGACGAGATCGACGAACACGTCGTCCACGGTGCCGTGATAGCAGCCGTTGAAAATCACAATCTGCCGGCGTCCGGTCGCGGCGCGCGCCCAGCGCAACGCAAAGCGGTTGGCGTCGCTCGCCGTCATCGCGAACTGCCAGTAGGGCAGTCCGAAACGGCGTGCGAGTTCTTCGCCGACCCACGCGGCATCCTCGCCCGGCAGCATGGTCGTCAAGCCGCGCTCAGCCTGGGCAGCCAGCGCGCGGGCTACCGGGGCGGGCGAGTGGCCGAACATCGCGCCCGTGTCGCCGAGGCAGAAGTCGGCGTAGCGATGACCGTCCACGTCGGTAAACGCGGCGCCGCGCGCTTGATCGACATAGAGCGAGAAGGGTGTCGACCAGTCGTTCATCCAGTGCAGCGGCACGCCGAACAACAGATGGCGCGCGGCGCGTTCGGATAGCGCGCGGGATTTCGGCATGGCCTCGGTAAACGCGCGGCGTTCGCGTTCGACGAGCGCCTGCGCACGCTCCCAGTTGATGCCGTGGCGGGTATTCAAATCCAGCTTCTCCAATGATGTTTTGATAAGCCGCCCGGGCTCAGACGAGCAGTTGCAGATGCTCGCGTTCCCACGCGGTAATGCCTTGCGAGAAGGTCTCGAACTCTTTTTCCTTCACCGCGCAATAGGCCTGCACGAAGTTGTCGCCGAGCACGTCCGCGAGTTCGGTGCACTTCAGGAGCGCCTTGAGCGCATCTTCGAGACCGCGCGGCAATTCGTATTCGAGGTCGTAGGCGCTTTCGACCATTGGCGCCGACGCTTCCAGCTGCTCCACCATGCCGAGATAGCCGCAGGCGAGGGTGGCCGCCATCGCCAGATACGGATTGACGTCGACGCCCGGCACGCGGTTTTCGAGCCGCCGGCCGTCCGGCCCGGAATTAGGCACGCGAATGCCGCAGGTGCGGTTGTCGTAACCCCAGCGCACGTTGATCGGCGCAGCGGTAAAGCGCGACAGGCGCCGGTACGAATTCACATAGGGCGCGAACATCGGCATGGCTTGTGGCATGTACTTCTGCAAGCCGCCGATATAGTTGAAAAACAGCGGACTCGCCGATCCGTCGGGCAAAGAAAAGATGTTCTCGCCGGTTTCACTATCGACGATGCTCTGATGAATATGCATCGCGCTGCCGGGCTCATGCTCCATCGGCTTGGCCATGAAGGTCGCGAAAATGCCATGACGGAAGGCGGTTTCTCGCACCGCGCGCTTGAACAGGAACACGCGGTCGGCGAGATCGAGCGCGTCGCCGTGCGAAAAGTTGATCTCCATTTGCCCTGCGCCGACTTCGTGCACGAGCGTTTCGACACCGAGATGCGTGGTCTCGCAGAAGCGCGACAGGTCCTGGAAGAACGGATCGAATTCGTTGACGGCGTCGATCGAGAACGACTGGCGGCCAGCCTCGCTGCGCCCCGCGCGGCCGAGCGGCGGGCGCAGCGGTTCATGCGGATTCTGATTCTGGGCGATCAGGTAGAACTCCATCTCCGGCGCGACCACGGGACGCCAGCCTTTTTCCTCATAGAGCTTCAGCACCCGCCGCAACACCGCGCGCGGCGAAATGCCGATCGGCTTGCCATCGAGTCCGACGCAATCGTGGATCACGACCGCGACCTGCTCGATGGCCCACGGTACCAGCCGTACCGTGTTGGGATCGGGGATGCAAACCATGTCGGGATCGCTCGGCCCGACAAAGCGTTCGAAATCTGCGAACTCGCCGTTGACGGTGATCATCAGGAGCGCGTTCGACATGTGCATCTTGCCTTCCGAGAGAAACAGGTTCTTCGGCACGATCTTGCCGCGCGCGACGCCCGTCATGTCCGGTATCACGCACTCCACTTCATGGATGTGGTGATGTTCCAGGAATTCACGCAGATCGTCGCGTAGGTCGCTTTGCAAGGTTGACTCCAGTCGGTTGATGAAGACGGCGCGAAGCGCGGCTGCAAACCGTGCGCGACGCGCTGCCTGTTCGGGGAAGCCGGGCGTTTTGCATGATGGGATTTGATCAAATCATCGCACGGATTTTTTCTTTTGGGAAATTTGATCAAATATCATCGGTTCATTGAGGGAACCCGAGAGCGGCCCATGACCGATGCACCGCGGGCGCGCGCGGCGCGTTCTCGTTGTGCCGCCCCCCCGGGCACCACGCTGCGGCGGACTATATGGGCGGCTACTGCTACATCAACAACGCGGCGGTGGCGGCGCAATCGTTCCTCGACGCGGGCGCGAAACGCGTGGCGATTCTCGACGTCGACTATCACCACGGCAACGGCACACAGAGCATCTTCTATCACCGTTCGGACGTATTGTTCGCGTCGCTGCATGGCGATCCGCGCACCGAGTATCCGTTCTTTCTCGGGCACGCCGACGAAACCGGCACGGGGGCGGGTCTCGGCTGCAACGCGAACTTCCCGCTGCAACCGGGCACGGCGTGGGCGGACTATACGGTGGCGCTCGACGCGGCTTGCGCGCGTGTCGCTGAATACGCGCCGGATGCGCTGGTGGTGTCGCTCGGTGTCGATACGTTCGAAGAGGACTCGATTTCGCAGTTCAAGCTGCGCAGCGCCGACTATCTGCGCATCGGCGAGGCGATCGGACGAGTGGGGAAGCCGACTCTGTTCGTGATGGAGGGCGGCTACGCGGTCGCGGCGATCGGGGTGAATGCGGTGAATGTGCTGATGGGTTTTGAGTCGGTTTAACCGATCCTTTGTCGTGACGCCGGCTGGCCCAGCGCGCAACGCGGGAAGTGTCCATGTCCGATTTATCCCGCTATCGATACGCTACGATTCGAGCCGGATTCCCGGTGAAATTATCCATAGCGATCGAACGAGCGACCCCATGCTTCAGATACTCGGCAAAGCCTCATCCATAAACGTCCGCAAAGTACTGTGGGCGTGTGCCGAACTCGACCTGCCGTTTGAACGGGAGGATTGGGGTTCCGGATTCAGGGCGACCGACGTGCCCGAATTCGTCGCGTTGAATCCCAACGCCATGGTTCCGGTGATCCGGGACGGCGAGTTCGTGCTGTGGGAATCCAACTCGATCATCCGTTACCTGGCCGGCCGCTATAACGGCGAGTCGTTCTATCCGGGCGATCCTTGCGAGCGCGCGAAGTGCGACCAATGGATCGACTGGCAGGCGAGCGAGTTGAACCGGGCATGGAGCTACGCGTTTCTTGCGCTGGTCCGGCATTCTCCGGCTCATCAGGACCGTCAGCAGATCGATCTGTCGTGTGCAAACTGGGCGAAGCATGTTGCAATTGTCGACAGGCAACTGGAGAAGACAGGCGCGTTCATCGCCGGGTCATCGTTCTCGCTGGCGGACATTCCGATCGCGCTGTCGGTCAACCGCTGGCTCGAGACGCCATTGCAACACGCCGATTTTCCCGCGCTGATGGCTTACATGGGGCGCCTTGCCACGCGCCCAGGCTACCTGGCGTACTGTCGCAACGGCACGCCGTAAGCAGCGCATTCGTGCTGCTTACGTGACTCATTACCGTGAGCGCGGTAACTCCGGCACAAAGGATCCGCATCGCGCCGGAATGCTTACAAAAATACGCGCCCAATGCTTACGGATTCCTGATCGACGAGCGCTTCTGCGCAGCATTCCCCGACTCGCCTACAATGGCGGCTTTTGCGACACAGATTGAAGGTTCAAGATGCGGGTATCGAAATTTGCACTGGCTTTGCTGACGGCCTGCTTTACGCTCAACGCAAGCGCCGAGATGACGGCCGCGCAATACAAACTCTGGGCGCATACCGATAACAACTCGGTCTACGCGGCTTACATTACGGGCACGATCAACGCGCTGGGGTGGGCGAACGGGGATCTGGTGTCGAAGAAGCGTCCGCCGCTGTTCTGCCCGCCGCAGAATCTCGCTATTGGCAACCAGAACGTCTATCCGCTGCTCGATCAGTTTTTCACCAACCATCCGGGTCTTTCAGACGACTTTCCGATCGGCCTCGCCATTCTGCGCACGCTTCAGGCGGCGTTTCCCTGCTGATACGGAAGCACCCGCGCGACATTTGAGTGATGCCGCGTGGCCGGGGATGGTTGAGCGCCCATGCGAGGTCGCCCGTCTTCAGCCCGAATGGGCCGCCGATGTTCTACAAACAGGCAACAGGCAGGCGGGGCGGCAGAGCCCCGCGAAGACTCAGACCTGTACCAGCCCAGGAATCTGCACGTCCGGATTGACGTCGGCTTCATAGTCCACGCCGGCGATCTCGAATCCAAACAGGCGCAGGAAGTCAGTCTTGTAGCCGCTGAAGTCGGTGAGCTCGTAAATATTGTCGTTGGTCACCTGAGTCCAGAGTTCCTGAACGCGGGCTTGCACTTCGGGATCGAGTTCCTTGTAGTCTGCGCGCAGACGGCCTTCTTCGTCGATGTGCGGTGCTGTGCCGTACATGCTGTCTTTGTAGAGACCGTAGACCTGCTCGATACAGCCTTCGTGCGTGCCTTTTTCCTTCATGACCTTGAAGAGCAGCGACAGGTACAGCGGCATCATCGGAATCGCGGAGCTCGCTTGCGTGACGACCGCCTTGAGCACCGAGACGCGTGCATCGCCGCCCTTGGCCGCGAGTTTTTCGCGGATACCGAGCACCTTCTGGTCGAGATCTTTCTTCGCCGCGCCGATCGAACCGTTCCAGTAGATGTCGTGCGTGATTTTTTCGCCGAGATAGGTGAACGCGGTCGTCTTCGCGCCATCGGCGAGCACGTTGGCCTCGATGAGGGCGTCGATCCACATCTGCCAGTCTTCGCCGCCCATCACCGCGACGGTGTTGTCGATTTCGGCTTGCGTGGCGGGTTCGAGGACGGTTTCCTTGACGACTTCCTTGTCGGTGTCGATGCCGCGCAGGTTGACGGCTTTGCCGACGGGCTTCAGGGTTGAGCTGAACACTTCACCGGTTTTCGGATGCGTGCGCTTGGGCGCCGCAAGACTGTAGACGACCAGGTCGACCTGACCGAGATCGCGCTTGATGACTTCGATGGTGCGTTGCTTGACTTCATCGGAGAAGGCGTCGCCGTTGATGCTTGTGGCGTACAGGCCTTTTTCCGCGGCGAATTTCTCGAAGGCGGCGGTGTTGTACCAGCCCGCGGTGCCGGCTTTGGTTTCGCTGCCGGCACGCTCGAAGAACACGCCGAGCGTGGCGGCGTCGGCGCCGAACGCGGCGCTGATGCGGGCAGCGAGGCCGTAGCCCGTGGAGGCGCCGATCACGAGCACTTTTTTCGGGCCATTGGCGATGGGACCGCGTGCCTTGACGTATTCGATCTGTTCTTTGACGTTGGCTTCGCAGCCAACCGGATGGGTCGATACACAGATGAAGCCACGCACGCGCGGTTTGATGATCATGAAGCACCTCTTGTCAGAATTGCCGACATTATAGTGGGCTTGGGTTTCTGCCTGTGCGCGGCGATTGGGTTTGCCTATCTGCGACGCAAAAATCGGCCGTCGCTCAGCATCTTGGTAGGATTCAGCCTTTCCCAGCAGACGGTAGCCCGTGTGAAGCGCCTGATCACCTCATTCCTACAGACCCTTGAAAAAGGGCTCATCCTGGCGAACCCGCTCATCATCCGGGCGCTGTGGCATCTGCGCCATCCCACACGCCGAGGCGTGGCATGGGCCTGCGCTGCAATCCCGGCGTTCTTCGTCGTGTATGTCCTGGCCCTGATCCCGTTCACACCCAGCATCGGCGACATCCGCAAGGCGAAAATCGAGCAGCCGGCCCAGATTCTCTCGGCCGACGGCAAACTGCTGGCCGAATTCAAGCCCTCGAACCGCGAGTGGGTGAAACTCAAGGACATCTCCCCGAACGTGGTGAACGCGCTGATCGCCACGGAAGACCACCGTTTCTACCAGCATTTCGGGCTGGATTGGCGCCGGACGGCTTCGGCCGCGCTGCACACCTTTTCCGGTGACCGCCAGGGCGGCTCGACCATCACCCAGCAACTCGCCCGCAATCTTTATCCGGACGAGATCGGCCGCGCGCCCACGCTGACCCGCAAGATCAAGGAGGCGATCACGGCCTTCAAGATCGAGGCGCTCTACACCAAGGACGAAATCCTCGAGACCTACCTCAACACGGTGCCGTTCCTCTACAACGCCTATGGCATCGAGATGGCGGCGCGAACCTATTTCGACAAATCGGCCGGCGACCTGAACGTGCTGGAAAGCGCGACGCTCACCGGCATGCTCAAGGGCAATAGCTACTACAACCCGGTGCTCAACCCGGAACGCGCCCTGCAGCGGCGCAACACGGTGCTGGCGCAAATGGTCAAGTACGGCAAGCTCACGCCCGCGGCCTATGCGACGCTCGTGCGCCGTCCCTTGCGTATCGATTTCGAGCGGCAAACCGAGCCGCCGGGGCCCGCGCCGCACTTCGCGCAGCAATTGCGCAAGTGGCTCGCAGCATGGGCCGATCGCAACGACTACAACATCTATTCCGACGGACTGGTGGTGCGCACCACCATCGATTCACGCTTGCAGACCATGGCCACTCAGGCCGTGACTTTGCAGGGCAACCAGTTGCAGGGCATTGCCAACTCCGCGTGGGGCACGCGCGCGGGTTGTGCGAACGGCCGCGACCTGCTGCAGACTTTCCTGCGCGAAACGCCTGACTATCGCGCCGCGAAAGACGCGGGCCTGACGGACGACGACGCGCTGAAGCGCGTTTCATCCGACCGCAACCTGGTGCAGGCAGTATGCGAATCCAAGACCCGGGTGCAGGCCGACTTTCTCGCGATGGACCCGCGTAACGGCCAGATCAAGGCATGGGTCGGCAGCCGCGACTTCAGCCAGGACCCGTTCGACCACGTCCAGCAGGCGCGGCGCCAACCGGGCTCGACCTTCAAGCCGTTCGTCTACGCCGCGGCCTTCGAAGACGGCGCCAAACCGTCCGACACGTTTATCGACAAGCCCGTCGAGATTCCGCTGGCCGGCGGCGAAGTCTGGCGGCCGAGCGACGAGGATGAGCCGAGCGAGCGCGCCATCAGCCTGCGCGACGGCCTCGCGTATTCCCGCAACCGGATCACCGCCCAGCTGATGGAAACGGTCGGTCCGAACAAGGTCGCGAGACTGGCGCGCGCCATGGGCGTGCGCGACAGCGAACTCGACCCGGTGCCGTCGCTCGCGCTCGGCACGAGTCCGGTGACGCTCAAGGAGATGGTCTCGGCCTACGGCACGATCGCCAACCTCGGCGGTTACGTGGAGCCGGTCATGGTCACGCGTATCGAAGACCGCAACGGCGAGGTGCTCGCCGAATTCGCACCGGTGCCGCCCAAACAGGAGTTGCCGGCCGGCGCCGCACGCACGCTCGTCGATGTGATGCGCGATGTGGTGACCCGGGGGACAGGTTCGAGCATTCGCAGCCGCTTTGGCGTGCGCGGCGATGTCGCCGGCAAGACGGGCACCACGCAGGGTAACGCCGACGGCTGGTTCATCCTGATCCAGCCGCAACTCGTGGCAGGCGCGTGGGTTGGCTTCAACGACAGCCGGGTGACCTTGCGCAGCGACTATTGGGGCCAGGGGGCGCACAGCGCGTTGCCGATTGTCGGCGACTTCTTCCAGCGCGCCCAAAGGTCGAAGCTGGTCGACAGCCACATCAGATTCGCGACCGACCAGGAGCCAGGCTGGTTTACGGAACGCTCGGGCAGATTGCGCGAATGGTTCCAGCATCTGTTCGCGGCGCCGCCCGCGAAGACCGAAGCGCCGGTTGTTACGCGCAATACGGTGCGACACGCGCCTGCTGTTGCAGTACCTGCGTCGGCATCTGTATCTGCGTCCGGTGCGAATGTTGAACCCAAGCCGCTCCCGACGCAGCCGCCGCTTCTTCAAGCGCCTGTGCCGACGAGCGGGGCGGTCGACGGTGAGACGCATGGCAGCGGCGAGCCGGCGTCGGCACCGACGCCCACGCCGGACGACATCGCGCTGCCGGACGCAGGCGGCAACGCCGCACGCCCGCCCCTGGGCGCATCGGGCGGGTTGCCGGCAGGGGAATAACCCCGCACCGATGCGCCTTAGAACCGATGCGTCACGCCCACTGTCGCAAGAATCTGCTTGGTTCCGGGTGCGGTCACGGTCACGCCCGGCCAGCTCACCGTGGCGGCACCGTTGTTCTTCATGTAGCCCGCCCGCATGTACAGACTCGTGCGTTTGGATATCGAATGATCGACGCCCACTTCGATGCTCGACGTATTGTCATGCACGCCACGCACGCTGCGCTGAACGCCGGCAATTGCGATCACGTCAGCCGGGGTTGCCTGGATCGTCGCGCCCAACTCCGCAATGCTCAGCGAATGGCCAGTGCCCAGGTGCGCGGCCAGCGACCCTGGCGCCGGGTCCTGCGCGCGGTTGTATGAATAGTTGAACTGGAAGTTCACGATGCCGATCCGGTAAGCGAGCGCGCCGATGAAGTGCTCGGTGCCGAGGAGGCTCAGCGAAGCAGGCAGGCCGGCGATGGTTACCTGTCCCGGATGCTGGTTCACATACGCAAGACCCGCGTAGAAACCGTAGCCCGAGTAAGTGGCTGCGACGTTCAGCATGTTGCCCGTCGTGGCCGGCACGGGCTGGCTTACCGTGGCGGCGAACGCATACATGCCGTAGAACTGCAGGCCTTTGAGATTCGGCGATTGATACATGATCGAATTGCTGGCGCGGCCGGAATCGTACTGTGTCGAGAGCGTGTTCCGACCGACTGCGAGGACGTTGGCCGAAAACGGCGACAGCATTTCGTTCGCGCGAAACGGGTCGGACGGGTAGATGACCCGGAAGCTCGGCTCGTACTGACGCCCCATGGTCACCGAACCGTATTTGTCGTCGCTCAGGCCGACCCATGCCTGACGGTAGAAGAGCGCCGAGGTGTCGACGAACAAGCCGCCGTTGTTCACGTTAAAACCCGTTTCGACGTTGAACTGCGCCTTCAGGCCGCCGCCCAGGTCTTCGGTGCCCTTCAGGCCGAACAGGGAGCCACTCGAACCGCCGCTCTTTGCGGCATACGAATGGACGCCGCCGTTGTCGAGATACTGGATATTCGCATCGACGATGCCGTACAAGGTCACGCTCGACTCGGCGGCCGCGGCGCCACCGGCGGCAAGAATCAGTGTGGCTCCGCAAACGCCATGATTGATAAAACGCATGCATGTCTCCTCTTTTTATATCCGCCTGTTGCGGACTTGATTGCACAGCCTTGCTGCTGGGCGAATTCGGTCTGGGTTCATCGACCCCGCCCGGCCGCAGCAAAATCGAATGACCGTGCTAATTTCAAGCCAACTGGAGGGATAAAGCCAGTGCATTGTTTTTATGAGAAGAATGCAGATATTGCATGAGCGAGAAAGGCCATGAAAATCTGGCCTAGGCCGACGGGATTACGCTGTTCGTCCCATCACGCCGCCGACTTGCGAAGTTCCGTCCCGGCACTGACTGCCAGCGATTATTCAGGCACATGCAACAGTGTTTTCGGATGACGAGGCTGATCTGGGGCGCTGGATTGCGCATAATTTCGAGATTGGTAAAACGGTCAAAAATGTAGGCGAATCATGTTGAACACTGTTTCAGATCACATGCCCGGTCAGGAGCGGGCATCCAGAACGCTGCAGCGTCGAAGCTCATTGTCCAACCAGGCGCGCGCGCTTGTCGCGGCGGTGGCGGCGTGTGCCGGCCTCGTGGGATGCGCTTCGGCGACCGACGTTGTCGCCACGGACAAACCCGGCACCTACACGGTAGCGGCGAGCGCGGCGGGCGGTAGAATGGCTTGGGCCCGCGCGCACGAAAGCGCGATAAGCGAGGCGCGCGACTATTGCGAACGCCGCGGCATGCAGAGCAGTGTGACGACTGAAACGGTCAGCGGTGTGGCGATGATGACCGTGCATGCATCGTCAGTGAATTTCGAATGTCATCCGAAGTTCTAGGGAAGAGGGCGGGCGCTCACTGCAAGTGTGGCGCACTCCAACGCATGTCCGCTTGCTCGGCTTGAACTTCGCGAAGCCAATACGCCGAAGCATCGTGCGTATCTGGAGACCAAGCCGATCGTTCTTGTCACATCCGGTCCGTTGGTGGACGACTCTGGCGAGAAGAAGATCGGCAATTTCTTTCTGGTGGAAGCGCAGACACGCGAGGAAGTCGAGGCATTCAATCGCAATGATCCGTTCTTCGCGCTGGGACTCTGGGATGAAGTCAGGATTCACCGTTTTCATCGCCGCATGGGCTGAACGGGATCTACTGCCACTTGCCGCCGCGACGTTGCTTAGGGACTGCCTGGTCAAGTCATGAGCAAAGAACATGACGAGCATGAAAATTGATCGATTGCCACGTATGCCCTGTGAAACAAGAATGCACAGACATACACATACTCCGAGACAAGTATGCCCGGCTACCGTCAATTTTCAGGCATCCACATGAATTCACCTGAAGTTGCTTCTCTCTTCGCCAATGCGGCTGGGCGCCCCACGCAGAAATTTGCCGCTGCGCAGACTTGTGGGGAGGCACTGGTAACGCTGCTCGAAGACTATGGCGTCGAACTGGTGTTCGGCATTCCCGGTGTCCATACCGTCGAACTCTATCGAGGTCTCGCGGCGTCAACGCTGCGTCACGTCACACCGCGCCATGAACAGGGCGCGGGTTTCATGGCTGACGGCTATGCACGCGTGACTGGCAAGCCGGGGGTATGTTTCATCATCACGGGGCCCGGTATGACGAATATCGCGACCGCGATGGCACAGGCCTATGCCGATTCGATCCCGATGCTGGTGATTTCCAGCGTGAATGCCACGCGCGAGCTCGGCGGCGGCAGCGGCCGGCTGCACGAACTGCCGTCGCAGCACGGCGTGTTCGCCGGTCTCACTGCGTTCTCTCATACGCTGCTGGATGCCGATGAGCTGCCGCAGGTGCTGGCCCGAGCTTTCGCGGTCTTTGCCAGCGAGCGGCCGCGTCCGGTCCATATCGAGATTCCGCTCGACGTGATCGTCGCCCCCGCGCGTACGATGACGTCCCGCGTGCCGACCCTTCCCGCGAGATCCGCCGGCGCACCAGGCGCGCTTGAGGAAGCCGCCGCTCTGCTGGCCAGTGCGCGACGCCCCCTGATACTTGCCGGAGGCGGGGCTAACGAAGGCGCTGCCGAATTGTGCGCACTGGCCGAGCGCCTGCAGGCGCCGGTGGCATTGACGATCAACGCCAAGGGCCTGTTGCCGCGCGGTCACGCGCTGTCGATCGGCTCGATCCAGTCGCTCCCCGCACCGCGCGCGATGGTGCGCGAGGCCGACGTGGTGCTGGCGGTCGGCACCGAACTCGGCGAAACCGACTACGACGTGGTGTTCGACGGCGGGTTCGCGATCGACGGGAAGCTGATTCGAATCGATATCGACGGCCAGCAGGCGATGCGCAACTTTGCGCCCGAGGTGGCGATCGTAGCCGATTCGCAGCTTGCGCTCGCTGCGCTCGACGCCAGCCTGGCAACGCGTCCGCTCCCGCCGCGCGATGGCCGCTGGGGAGCCCAGCGCGTGCGCGCCGTGCGCACGGCGGTCAATGCGGAATACGACGCACCGACCCGCTCGATGGCGGCGCTGTTCGATACCTTATCGGACACGCTGCCCGACGCGGTCATCGTGGGTGACTCAACGCGGCCGGTCTACGCGGGCAATTTCGTTTTCGAGGCGGCCGCCCCGAGGTCGTGGTTTAACTCTTCGACGGGCTACGGCACATTGGGTTATGGGCTGCCGGCTGCGATCGGTGCGCGGCTTGCAGTAGGGAACCGGCCCGTCATCTGCCTGGTCGGCGACGGCGGCCTGCAGTTCACGTTGCCCGAGCTGGGGAGTGCCGTCGAAGCGGCCGTGCCGGTGATCGTGCTGCTGTGGAACAACCGGGGCTATGCCGAAATCCGGAGGTACATGGTCGAGCGCGATATCGAGCCGATTGGCGTCGACATCTACACGCCGGACTTCATCGCTCTCGCTCGGGGTTTTGGCTGCTGCGCCGTCACGGCCGACAACCAGGCAACGCTCGCAAGTGAACTGAAACAGGCCGCCGGGCGCCGCGTACCCACGCTGATCGAAATTGACGAACAGAAGTGGTTTGACCAGGTACCAGGAGCGCGGGCATGAACGCACCGGAAAACAGGCTGTTTTTGGCGCAGCACTATATCGACAGGTATCGGATCGGCCGGCACGGCGCTGAATAGAGCAGTGGTTGTAGTGGCATAACGTTGACAGGTTAAAAGATGATTTCCATTAATAATGTTTCGAAGTGGTATGGCCAGTTTCAGGTGTTGACCCATTGCACCACCGAGGTGAAGAAAGGCGAAGTGGTCGTGGTGTGCGGACCGTCAGGCTCCGGCAAATCGACGCTCATCAAGACGGTGAACGGCCTCGAGCCATTCCAGCAGGGCGAGATTGCGATCAACGGTCAATCGGTCGGCGACAAGAAGACCAACCTTTCGAAGCTGCGCGCGAAAGTCGGCATGGTGTTCCAGCACTTTGAACTGTTCCCGCATCTGTCGATTACCGAAAACCTGACACTTGCGCAGATCAAGGTACTCGGCCGCTCAAAGGACGAAGCCGGGGAGAAGGCGCTGAAGCTGTTGCATCGCGTCGGCCTGCGCGCGCACGCGGATAAATTTCCTGCGCAATTGTCAGGCGGTCAGCAGCAGCGAGTGGCGATTGCGCGCGCGTTGTCAATGGACCCGATCGCAATGCTGTTCGATGAACCGAC
This sequence comes from Paraburkholderia sp. GAS348, assembly GCF_050434205.1. NCBI lineage: Bacteria > Pseudomonadati > Pseudomonadota > Betaproteobacteria > Burkholderiales > Burkholderiaceae > Paraburkholderia > Paraburkholderia sp. GAS348. The sequence goes on along the minus strand of NZ_JBNPVT010000002.1, from coordinate 118,956 downwards.
CTCGGCCCTCGACCCTGAAATGATCAATGAAGTGCTTGACGTGATGGTTGAACTTGCGCAGGAAGGCATGACGATGATGTGCGTCACACATGAAATGGGCTTTGCAAAGAAAGTCGCGCACCGCGTGATCTTCATGGACAAAGGTTTGATCGTGGAAGACGACTGCAAGGAGGACTTTTTCGCGAATCCGAAGTCCGATCGGGCCAAGGACTTTCTGGCGAAAATTTTGCACTAGCCGGAGCGTGTAGCCGAGGGGACGTGGCGGTTTAGGCGGCGAGGGGAAGGAAATCTGTTGCGGGACTCGGATGGCGCTTCCTGCGTTTGTAATTTGACATAAGATAAATTATCAACCTGACTGGTGTAAGAGCAAAGCTGTAATGTCGTACCTGGGCAAAGCTGAAACGTCGCATGTCATGCTGGCTGACCTTTGACGGGAGGCCTGCATGACGACGACATCCGGGACGATCACCATGACGATGCGCGAGGTTGACCGGCTCAGGACGATCCAGTCGGTGGTCGATGGCATGCTGATGACGTGGCAGGCCGCGGAGCGGCTCCATCTGAGCCGGCGTCAGGTTGAGCGGCTGACCGTGCGCTATCGCAGCCAGGGCGCTTCGGGGCTGCTCTCACGCCATCGTGGGCACCCGAGCAACTACCAGCTTGCAGACGGCGTGGCCGAGCGCGCGTTGAACCTGATCCGGGATCGCTACCCGGATTTTGGTCCGACGCTGGCCTGCGAGAAACTGCGTGAATGTCACGGGCTGGCGCTGTCCAAGGAAACCGTGCGGCACCTGATGACGGATGCCGGCCTGTGGATTCCGCGCCGGCAGCGGCCGCCGAAGCTCTACCAGCCGCGGGCACGGCGGTCGTGTCTGGGCGAGCTGGTGCAGATCGACGGCAGCGATCACCGCTGGTTCGAGGAACGGGCGCCGGCCTGCACGCTGCTGGTGTATGTCGACGACGCGACCAGCCGGCTGATGGCGCTGCACTTCACGGCGACCGAATCGACCTTCAGCTACTTTGAAGTGACCCGGGCGTATCTGGAACAGCATGGCAAGCCGGTGGCGTTCTATAGCGACAAGGCCAGCGTGTTCCGCTCGACGCAGACGGCAACGACCGGTGGCAAAGGCGTGACGCATTTCGGCCGGGCGATGTTCGAGCTGAACATTAATGGGCTGTGTGCGAATTCGAGTCAGGCCAAGGGGCGCGTCGAGCGCGCGAACCTGACGCTGCAGGACCGGCTCGTCAAGGAACTGCGGCTGCGTGGCATCGATACGCAGGAAGCGGCCAACGCCTATGCGCCCCGCTTCATCGCCGACTACAACACACGCTTTGGCAAGGCGCCACGGAGCGCCTTCAATGCGCACCGGCCGCTGCGTGAGGATGAGAATCTCGACACCATCCTGACATGGCGCGAACCGCGGCGCGTCACGCGTTCGCTGACGCTGCAGTACGACCGGGTAATCTACCTGCTCGATGACACAGAGGCGAACCGCAGGCTGGTGGGACGCTACATCGACGTGTATGAGTATCCGGATGGGCGCATCGAGATCCGCGCCGACGGTGTCGCCCTTCCCTGCAGGCCTTACGACCGGCTCTCCGAGATTGATCAGGGCGCCGTGGTTGATCACAAGCGGCTGGGTCATGTGCTGCAGGTCGCGCAGTTGATTCAGGCCGATCGCGATAACCGCCGCGCGTCAGGTTCGCCATCACGAACCAATCAGGGGCAGGCGCCGAAACCGAAGGAACGCAAGGCTGGCACAAAGAAGCAGCGGCAGATCACTGTTGAGGATCTGAACACCGCGATTGGCAGAACCACGGCCAGCCTCCAGGACCCTGTACTCAAAACCTCGTCAAAGAGATAACAAAGGCATAAGCCCCGACATTTCTACTTTGCTCCCCCTGCGACACTTCAGAATGGCCTCGACAACATGTGTCAGGGCTTTTTGGAAATGTCCGGTTCTGGCTCATTAGAAATGTCCGGTTTCACTCCCTGAGCCGTCGCCGTGTTATGCCTGCAACGCCTCGAGCACGAGCTGCGCATGGATGAAATGGGCTTCAAACGCGAGCCCGAACGTGAAGCGCCCACCGATCACCGACGCGACCCCGCCGCAAACGACGAGTCCTACGCACAACCCGGCACTCAGTCACCGCCATGCAACCATAAAAAAACCCGTCAGCGACGGGTTCTCTATCGGCATCCGGACACACTCACGCATCCGGCCAGAATCCCTCATCGAACACCTGCTCAACGGTATACGGCGAACTCGCCGGAAACGTGCTCTCAGGCAATCCAGTCTCGCGCTCAGCCTCAATCAACGCATACCCGTAAGCCGTCGCAAACGCCGACGGTAAAACCCCCTTCAAACTGGGATTGTCTTCCAGGTGTGCGACCACCTTGCGCCGCTGCTCGATCACCGTCAACTGCCAACTCCGCCCCCGGAAAGCAGACTGAAACTGCCACTTCAACAGATGCGTCAACAGGATCGTCAACCGGTTCACCAGCTCACGCTTTTCACTACGCCCCATGCTCTCAATTTCCTCCGCAATATGGCCGAGGTCGGCGTCAGCCAGTTTGCCCGAACGCAGCAACGCAGCCTGCTCGTTCGCCCAGGCGTAAAAATCCCGCTCGTAAAGCGCATCATGTGTCGCCACCATCAGATCACCCCATTCGTGCTACCGGAACACGAAAAAAGTATAACACCCGCTCATACAGTGTTCCCCGTCGCCATCCAGAACACGCCGATGCCCCGGTTCCAGAACAACTGCGCGTTACTGAAATCCGCCCTGTGCTCATCGACGCATGCATACGCCGCCGCCGCATCGCCACGCACAGAATCCGGCCCAAGATGCGCATAAGTAGTCGTCTCAGGCAACACGATTCCCTTGCTGGTCCAGTACCGCTTATTGTTGAATCCCACGTCATGCGCCCCCTTACCGACACCGACGTACTTGGCGATATACGTCGAGATCAGGTGCCGCATCGCACGACCCTTGCCACCGAGCTTGCGAAACACACAGAGCTTTTTAAAGCCCTGGATGCTGTCATTGACCGCGCCATCAGTTCCGGACTTACCAAGCACCGACAGCCAGATCGAGCGCAACAGCTTCCAGTTCTGCCGCCCATTTACCGCGATATGGATATGCCACACGCCCCGCTGCTGACGCTCAAGTACCGCGACATAGTGGAAGTCCTGAACACGGTTCGCACCGCAGCGGCACACCACGGCCCCACAAAGGCGGCTTGGCAGTGAGGGGTGGCCGCGCTCACCGCCCCCGCCTGCGTTCAACCTCAACGCCGATACCCGCTACTCGGTCCGGCAGGCCGCGCTAGCCGCGCGACACAAGCCACAACTCCGCAGATACGCCGCCGCGCTACGCCGCTCCGGTCACGTGCCAGACACTCCTGACGCTAGACGCCCAGCCTAAAAACGGGGCGACCATGACCAACAACGAGCGCTACAAGCCGACGCCAACACCTGCAAACCACCCTCTGGCGGCATGCGGCCTACCTCGCCCTATGGGATCGCCTACCCTACGGCCTGCAGATCCGCCTGTTCGAAATTGAGGCACGTCTCGACCGCACATTCAGACGACGCCTGAACGTCAAGCGCCGAGGCAACATGATCAACCTGCAACGGGTCGTGATCGCGTCCCTCATCGGCGCCGCCGTGCGCGGCCTGATATACCTGCTACACATGAAGCAGTGGTCAGATTTTCTGGACCTGCAAAAACAGCAGGATTTCAGTCTTGTTCGTTGACGCCGTATGCCCCGCCATCCAGCGCGGCAGGAACGATAGCCCGGAGCTCACACGCGTGTCCTGATCCTGCGTCAGGCCGCCAATCAGCAGCACGTCGCCATCGGCCACGCTGAACGAGCTTTCCACCTTGCGTGTGTTCTTCGTCGGCGAATTGTTCACGCCCGTTGTGGTGTTCACGAAGCTGCTGATCTCCTCAACCAGATGCAGGTCTATCGTGTCGCGCTTGACAGTCGGCTGCACCTGGAAGATCACGCCCGCATCCTGATACTGGACACTCTGCACGGGCGCTACCGTCGAGTTCGGATACGACACCGAGCCGATCACCGGCACCGACTCCCCGACGTTCAGACTGGCCGTATCGCCGGAGCGCACCCGCAGGTTCGGCGACGTCAGCACCTTGAATACAGAATATTTTCGATCGACATTGTCAGTTCCTTTTTGATGAATCAGATAACGACCGTAACCAGTAGCACCCCCGTGTTGCTTCAGTGCCCAGCGCTCTGACCGCCGTCGACGTGCAGAATTTCGCCCGTCACGAACGGCGCCGCATCCAGGTAAAGAATCGCGTTGACGATATCGCTCATCTCGCCCATGTGGCCCATAGGGTGGAGTGCGCCGAGTGCCGCGTGCGTTTCGGGGGCGTGCATCGGCGACTTGATGATGCCAGGGGCAACCGCGTTCGCGCGGATGCCGCGCTTCGCGTATTCGATTGCGAGTGACTTCGTGGCTGCGTTCAGACCGCCCTTCGTCAGCGACGCCAGCACCGACGGCACACCGTCGATGGCGTGGTCGATCAGGCTGGTCGTGATGCTGACCACATGGCCGCTGTTGTTCTTCTCCATTTCAGCAATCGCCAACTGCGTGATGTAGAAGAAACCGTTCAGATTCACGCCCGTCACCGCAGCGTAGTCTTCAGCCGTGTAACCGGTAAACGGCTTGGCGATGAAGACACCGGCGTTGTTGATCAGCGTGTCGATGCGGCCGAAGCGGGCCACGCCCTCGGCAATTACGCGACGCGCCGTCGCTGGGTCAGCGATGTCACCCGCCACCGTCACGATGTTGGGATCTTCGGACGGCTTGATGCGGCGTGCCGTTGCGACGATGCGGTAGTCAAGCTTGCGGAATGCTTTGACGGTCTCCGCGCCAATGCCTTGCGATGCACCAGTAATGACTACGACCTTTTGCGACGTGCTCATGGAATACCTCGAATATTGGATTGGGCTTTCTTGCCCACCGGGCCGGTGGCTCCGATAGGTGCCTAATCTAGGTGTATTCGCGCGCCGAGCAAACACCCGCTATGGACAAACTATTTTGCGCGAGAGGAACAAATGTCACCGTAAAGCCGGCCTGCGCTGCGGACCACATCAATACGTCGCCGTCCGTGATCACGCGGCAGATCAAGCTGCTGGAGGACGAGCTGGGTGCGACACTCTTCGAGCGTGAGGCGCGCAGCGTCAAGCCGACCGAGGCAGCGGCGCATCTGCTGGAGTTCTGGCTAAGGGCGAAGACGCCGTGCCGCTCGTCGGCACAGTCGATCATCAACAACCGCATTTCCATTTCGGCTGCTGCAGCAGCATTCCATGTTGCCCCTTGTACGCAGCGACGGATGGCGGCGCCCATCCATCGAGCATTTGCGGCGCCAGCCGGTAAATCTCGATGCCGAGTGGCCGGCACACCTCCAGCGGATCACGCGCGTTTGGCCCCCACATCGGCACCGAGAGATCGCCGCCCGGACAGGTCGACAGCGCGCACAGCAAGTCGATTTCGGCAAAGAATTCGAGGTAGTCGCCCTTCTTTGCCGGGCATGCTTTCATAAAATATTTGTCTTCCAGATTCAGGCCGGTGCACTGGAACACGTTGAGCACGTCGTGCACGTCGTATTCGGTCAATCCGTACGGAGCGATCGCGCGTGTGAGGTTGGAGTGGCAGTGAAAATGGAAATCCTCACCGGTCAGCATCCGGTTCACATAGGGATCGCACCGCGTACCGAGCAGATCGTGAACGCGGCCGCCATGCTCGTCGACGCCGTAGTCGGCGAGACTGTCGTCCGTGATCGTCACCATCGGACGCAGGAACGGCAGCGTCGACCACAGGCGGTCGAACGTGCTCACGTGCGCCTGTTGCAACTGGCGCGTGCGCGAGGCCCACATACGCTCGCGCGGGTTGTGCAGGCTCCAGATATTCAGGTCGGCCACCTGCGGACCTTCGATCGTCACGATGCGAAATATCTGGCCGGCTTCCACGGTCCACGCCTGACCCGAGCGGATCGGCACGACGATCGATTCGATCAGCGTACGGGTGTCGTGCTGTGAGGCGACGCGTTGATAGAACGCCTTGTCGACGTCGAGTGCGGAACCCTTGGTGGATTGATAGGCGGCAGGGTAGTTCAACATGCTGAATGCTCCTTCATGGGACTGGCGTCAAGACAGCACCAGCCGATGCACCCTTAGTGGTATCGACCTGTAACCCCGGGCGTTTGCCGATACACCGGCCTGGCAGGTCCGCACTCCTGTACAGCCCCCTGCCCTGTGCGCTTCACAACGGTACGCGTCGGTTTGATGTCGGGGAAGGCAGCGCGGTTCGAACTCGCCAGGTTCTGCGTCATATTTAAGGATTTTAAAATGACGCACGTTTGGCAGGGCCATCCTGAGGCCGACGAGGACAGGATGGAGACGGTAATATGGCGCAAAGGTTCTGCGCGTTGCCGGCGCTCGCGATTGCGGGGCCTGGCGTACGGAACATGATGAACTACTGCGTCACCGAGTTGCTATTCTTCGGCGTGGTGTGCAGGCCGGGCCTGCGTCTCTTCCAGCCGCTTGCAGAAGGAGGCACGACACATGGATGCTCACGAGACTGTCACGCGGCCGGCACAGCCTGTCCGCCGCCCGGTGCTGGTCTGGGACGCGCCGGTGCGACTGTTTCACTGGCTGGTGGTGGTGCTGGTCACGGCGGCCTATGTCACCTTGAAGCTGAACTGGATCGACTGGCACATCCGGGTCGGCGAGACGCTGCTCGCGTTGGTTGTTTCCAGGCTGCTATGGGGCTGCTTTGGCAGTGAGACCGCGCGCTTTCGCAGTTTCGTGGCGTCGCCCGCGGCTGCACTTCGCCATTTGCGCCACCTGTTTCGCCGCGAGCCGGATGTGCAGGTGGGCCACAATGCGGCCGGCGGCTGGATGGTCCTGCTGCTGCTCGCGTTGCTGCTGGTCGAGACACTGAGCGGGCTCTACGTCAACAACGACATTGCCGACGAAGGGCCGTTGAGCGAAGTGGTGCCCGCGTGGCTCGCCAACGCGATTTCGACACTGCACGGGCTTGTTTGGTACGTGCTGCTCGCTGCGGTGATGTTGCACGTGCTCGTGATCGCTCTCTATGCGGTAGCGAAGGGACACAACCTGCTGCGTCCAATGCTAACCGGCTACAAGCTCTTGCCCTTGTCCATCGACGCACCGCGGCAGACACCAGCGCTGCTCGCGCTGCTGCCACTCGGCGTAGGCGCTGCCGTGGTGATGCTGCTCGCGGCATATCTCTGAGCTTGCCGCGAACCTGATCTCAGGGTGCCGCTTCGATGGTCGCGTCAGTTGCTCTTTGGCGGCACCACCTGGCCGCGGATTTCGCCGTTCGGATTGTTCTTGGTATGAACGTTGATGTACATGTCGCCGGCTTCGAACATCCTGGCGTTGTCCGGGGATAGCGTGGCCTGACCGCTGAACGGGCTCGTCGTCTCCATGCTGCCTTTCTGCGAGAGCCAGATCTTCACGTCGGCGTTTGTGCCGGCCGGGGCGGGCCCATGGAAATGCGCCATCGTGGCCTGACTCGACAATCCGCTAAAGCTGATGTTCCAGGTAACGACCCGCGTGCTGGAGTCGTACGTGAGGTTGGCGCTGCCGCGGCCTGGAGTCTGCACGGGCGGAACCTGTTGGGCACCCGTCAACGGCACGTCAAATGAGACCGGTGCCGCTTGCGCCAAGCTCAATGCACCTGCCAAGGCTAGACCACCGAACACCATGAAGGCGCGCTGCGAGATGGATCGTGACATTTGGTTTTCTCCTTTTGGACATAGTCCGCCAGCGTGCGAAGGCAAAGTCCCGTCAGGGCCACAGCCCTGACGGGACCTCGCGCCCGCTTAGGCGAGTTCGAACCGGTCGAGGTTCATCACCTTGACCCAGGCTGCGACGAAGTCGCGGATGAATTTCTCCTGCCCGTCCTCGCTTGCATAGACCTCGCCCAAGGCCCGCAGCTGAGCATGCGAACCAAACACCAGATCGACGCGGCTGCCGGTCCACTTCAACTCGCCGGTCTTGCGGTCACGCCCCTCGAACACGTCCCCGGCTGCCGAAACCGGTTTCCATTCCGTCCCCATGTCGAGCAGGTTGCGGAAGAAGTCGTTGGTCAGCGTTTCCGGCCGGTCGGTGAACACGCCGTGCTGATTCTGCCCGGCATGGGCGTTCAAAGCACGCAAGCCGCCGATCAACGCAGTCATCTCGGGGGCGGTGAGGGTCAGCAATTGCGCCTTGTCGATCAACAACGCCTCGGCCGGAACGCTGTATTTGCCTTTGAGGTAGTTTCGGAAGCCATCGGCGACCGGTTCGAGGGCGCCCACGGATTCCACGTCGGTCTGGTCCTGCGAAGCGTCCATGCGACCGGGCGTGAAAGGCACGCTTACCTGACGGGCCGCCTTCTCTGCCGCCTTCTCGATGCCGGCGCTGCCGGCCAGTACGATCAGGTCGGCCAGCGAAACCTTCTTGCCGCCAGACTGTGCGCCGTTGAATTCGCTCTGGATGCCTTCGAGGACCTTCAGCACCTTGGCCAGTTGCTCGGGCTGATTGACGTCCCAGTCCTTCTGCGGAGCGAGGCGAATACGCGCGCCATTGGCGCCGCCGCGCTTGTCGGAACCGCGGAAGGTGGACGCCGAGGCCCAGGCTGTCGAGACCAGCTGCGAAATGGACAGCCCCGATGCCAGGACCTTCTGCTTGAGCGAAGCGATGTCCTGCGCATCGACCAGCGGGTGGTTGACCACCGGGATCGGGTCCTGCCAGAGCAGTTCTTCGGCCGGCACTTCCGGACCGAGGTAGCGGGCGCGCGGCCCCATGTCGCGGTGGGTTAGCTTGAACCAGGCACGGGCGAAGGCCTCGGTGAGCTGGTCGGGATTCTCCAGAAAACGCCGCGAAATCTTCTCGTAAGCGGGGTCGAAGCGCAACGACAGGTCGGTGGTGAGCATCGTCGGCCGCAGCTTCTTCGAGGGATCGTGAGCGTGCGGGATCGTGTCGCCGGCATCCTTGGCGACCCATTGGTTGGCGCCGGCGGGGCTCTTGGACAGTTCCCATTCGTACTTGAACAGGTTCTCCAGGTAGCCGTTGCCCCACTTCGTCGGCGTGGTGCTCCAGGTGACTTCCAGACCGCTGGAGATCGTGTCGCCGCCCTTGCCGGCGCCGAAGCTGTTCTTCCAGCCCAACCCCTGGTCCTCGAGACCGGCGGCCTCGGGTGGCGCCCCCACGTTGTCGGCAGGACCGGCGCCGTGCGTCTTGCCAAAGGCGTGGCCACCGGCGATCAGCGCGACCGTCTCCTCGTCGTTCATGGCCATGCGCGCGAAGGTTTCACGGATGTCGACTGCCGCGGCGAGCGGGTCAGGCTTGCCGTCCGGACCTTCCGGGTTGACATAGATCAGGCCCATCTGGACGGCGCCAAGCGGATTTTCCAGGACACGTCCATTGTCGTCGCGGCTGACCTCGCTGCCGTGCAATGCTTCGTCGGCCACGATCACGCCTTCGTCTTTGCCGGCTGCCCCCTTGCCATAGCGGACGTCGCCGCCCAGCCAGGTCTTTTCGTCGCCCCAGTAGACGTCCTGGTCCGGCTCCCAGGTGTCCTCGCGGCCGCCGCCGAAGCCGAAGGTCTTGAAGCCCATGGTTTCGAGCGCGACGTTGCCGGTGAGGATCAACAGGTCGGCCCAGGAAATTTTCTGGCCGTACTTCTGTTTGACCGGCCACAGCAGGCGGCGAGCCTTGTCGAGGCTGACGTTGTCCGGCCAGCTATTGAGCGGCGCGAAACGCTGCTGGCCGCGCCCGGCGCCGCCGCGGCCGTCGCCGATACGGTACGTGCCGGCGCTGTGCCAGGCCATGCGGATGAATAGCGGACCGTAGTGGCCGAAGTCTGCCGGCCACCAGTCCTGCGAATCGGTCATCAGCGCCGCGAGGTCCTTCTTCACCGCAGCGAGATCAAGGCTCTTGAAAGCCTCGGCGTAGTTGAAGCCGTTGTCCAACGGGTTGGACTTGTTGGAGTGCTGGCTGAGCAGGTCCAGCCGTAGTTGCTTCGGCCACCAGTCACGATTCGTCGTGCCGCCGCCGGCGGCATGATTGAACGGGCACTTTGCTTCGTTTGACATGCGTTATCTCCTTGAGAGGACATACCCACCACGTGTTCTGCTACGGCGTCTGGATTCTATGATGCATTGCCGATCCGCGCAGGCAGGGTAGTCCGGAAATCATAGTGGGCGCTTTGGGTGCGCCACTGTCGATTACCCGACGCGCATGCTCTTCGTCCGATGACGGGTGTCGTGGTGTGCGCTGGGCGAGGCTGGCTCGCGTCGGCCAAGCTACTGCAACTCAAAATATAGGTGCGACTTACCGTCAACAGAAGGCGATTATTGCAATGCCGGTGATAGGCCACGACTATAAGGCGATCAGTCGTAGGCCAGGGCCCACCGTGTTCCACGCAACCAGCATCGCTTATCTGGCAAATCACCGGTGCGATACAAGCGTGTCACAGAACGCCAGCCGCCCTTTTGAAAGGCGGCGTCGAGCGCGGCTTCCGACGCGTCATCGCGCCCTCCTTCACACGGGTAGAGGCCGACCGCGGAGATCCAGGCGGCGAAATATTCATCCCCATCGCGTTCAATTCGAAATACCGCGCCGTATGGGGAGATCGGGGTCGCGCCACCAGGAAGCCAAGTCCTCTCCACCGTGAGGGGGAGAATCAACCTGCCACCGTCGTTCAAACGATCGAGCCAGATGTCGGCGGGATGGGTTACGCCCGCGTTGGCATAGATCACATCAGCAGAATCAAAGGACATCGAGAATCCGTCGCCCTGAAGAACCTGAACGTTCCGCACAGTCGAGAAATTCGCAGCCGCACGCCTCGCCAGGCCGGCATCGAACTCGATGGCGGTGACCCTGCCGGCGGAGCCAACGAGACAGGCCATGATGGCCGTGTAGTAACCGACACCCGCTCCGATATGGACCACGTGATCGCCGGCTCGAATGCCGGCGCTTGCGAGAAGCGGCACATGGTAGGACGGCATGCCGTTGTTAAGGCCACGTTCCGGAATGATGCCAATCAGAACATCGTCGTAGAGATGGACAGGATCGGCGTCAGGCGTGGGGATGTAGCCGACGGAACGCAGGATCGGCCACGGCCCCGGACCCAGATAGCGTTCTCGTTCGACAGCGGCGAATGCCGCCTCGACGCCCGGATTTGCAATGCCGGCTGCGGCCATGAGCCGCCGCGCATACGCTCGGCGGACGATGGCAAGCTTTTGCTGACGATCCATTTCGGGACCTCTGGGTGTCAGTCTTTCAAAGCGTGATCGACTCACGCTGTCCGTCTCAGCTTAGCCGAATGTATGCGCATATGCTTGCACACCGGGATCCAGAAACTCCCTTGTACTGCGCTGCGCCGCCGGGCGACGCGAAATTCTCGGCACGCTCGTACCCGATATAGGTTTCCGGCGATTGCATGCCGGCGTTGTCGGCCGCATAAGCCGCCAGCAACAGCGTGGTGCCGACGCTTGCGCATGCTGCAATTGCATCACAGCCAGATACGTCTGCTCGAGCGCGCGGGAACGGGCACGGCATTCTGTTTCGAACTGCCGGCGATCGAAAAGCCGGTTGTCGCCGGCATCCAGTCCCGACTCGTCATCCGACTGCTGTAGGCGCAATGCGTGTTGATGTGTAAACCAGACTTTCTACAATGAATGTACCGGTACGCAGGGGCGCCAGATTGCCTGAACAATCTCCCCCGCCGGTTATCGATGGCTGAAGGCCGCGCGCTCGTGTCGCGCAAGGATTCCACATGGAACCCGATCAGGTGGAAGCGAGTGAAAATCCGGAGGAAACGACGGGAAACAAGGTATGCGTCCTCCTTGCGGCCATCGGCACTTTGATGGCGGTTTTCGGCATCGCTATTTGCGTGTTTGGCCTCGTCGAGTTCAACCACACAAAGGTCATGGCCGGCGTGTGCGTCATCGTTGTGTCGACGATCACCTACATTCTGATGCTGACGACCGCCCGATGAAGGGAGGCCGGACGGGTTGTCAACCTGCCCGGCAAGCAACACGGTTTGCAATACGTGCAAAGGATGCAGCAACCCGGCGCTCGGATAGTAGCCAAAGAAGTCGTGCCGGTAGCCGGGCTCAGACCAGGCATGTCGTAATCGACGACAACCGCGGCCACCCAGGTGATCGACACGGACAGCGCGCTCAGCCCTATCAGGCCGACTATCATGGCGGCCATATGCGGCGCGCCTCGCATCGGCTTACACGCCGGCTTCTCTCACGTTGACTCCCGGACCGATTCCCAATGAACCGTATAGTGCATGGGTCTGAGCATGAACAGTGCAAACTTGCGCGGCCGTTCCGTCATGGTATGCGAATGGAAGAATGAAATACCGCGCCTTGCGGCCGCATACGGTGCCCGGAAAGTGGCTTTATGTGCCGCAAGACGACCCGGCATTTGAAACCATCGCGGCAAGAATGACGGCACTCGTGCTCGCGCGCGATCCCCGCGTGGGTATCGAGCCGAAGCCGCGCAGTCGTGGCGGAAAATCCACGTTGCCAAAGACATAAGGCATCGCGGTCGGCATCGACTGATTTTTCCGCTTGATAGCGTGTGGAGCGCTAGAATTGCCGGCTTTGCCCGCTTCGGGCGCGCGACAAGGCAAAATACGGGTTTTGCGCGTGTAGAACGCGCCGCCGACCGGATGAATCAGACTTTGGCGGCTTACCTGCCGCCGTCCCTCGCAATGACGCATGACAACGGCCCAGCACGCCAATCTGGCAAGTGGAGCCCGCCGCGTGCGGCACAGCCAGGACAGCTCGTCCTTTAACAGAGCCCCTCAGGAGCATTCATGAACGATTCGACCCCCTCTTTCCTCGGCAGGATTTCACTTGCCGTGAGTACGTTTTTCGGCATCCTCGGCGATGGCGAATTCGCCGCCGGAGTGCTGCGCCTGCGTAAGGGCACCGCGGGCAGCGCCGCTGCCGCGAGCGCCGCACCTCCCGCCGCCACGCCCGCGCCTGCCGCGGCACCGGCCCCCGCGCCTCAGCCGGCGCCCACGCTGAAGGAAGCGAGCCCGGACGCCGCGCTCCAGTTGCTCGGCCTGCTGCAACGCGACGCGCGCTTCATCGATTTCGTCGAAGAAGACATCAAGGGCTATAGCGACGCCGACATCGGCGCCGCCGCGCGCCTCGTGCACGCGGGCTGCCGCGCGACGCTGCGCGAGCATTTCACGATCCGTCCGGTGCGCGACGAAGCCGAAGGCAGCCGCGTGACGCTGGCCGAAGGTTTCGACGCCACCTCGATTCGCCTGACCGGCAACGTCGTCGGCAAGGCGCCGTTTAACGGCAGCATCAGCCATCGCGGCTGGCGGGTCGACGAAGTGCGTCTGCCGAAGCTGGCCGGCAGCCATAACGCCAAGGTGATCGCACCGGCCGAGGTGGAGCTATGAGCGACGCACGTTTTTCAATCGGTATCGATCTGGGCACCACGCACTGCGCGCTGTCCTACGTGGACACCACGGCCAGCGACGGCGAAAAGACCGCCCAGGGCGTGCTGCCGATCGCCCAACTCACCGGCCCCGGCGCGATCGACAACCTCGATCTGCTGCCCTCCTTCCTCTACCTGCCGCACCCGGACGAACTCGCCTCGGGCGACCTGTACCTGCCATGGACCGGCCAGCGCGAATTCGCGGTCGGCGAATTCGCCCGCAGCCGCGGCGCGGCCACACCGATCCGGCTCGTGTCGAGCGCCAAGAGCTGGCTGTGCCATCCGGGCGTCGACCGTCGCGCGGCAATTCTGCCGAACGATGCACCGCCTGAAGTCGCGCGCGTCTCGCCGCTCGAAAGCTCGGTGCGCTATCTGACGCACCTGCGCGAAGCGTGGGACCACGCGCATCCGGACGCCCCGTTCAGCCAGCAGGACATCACGGTGACGATCCCCGCGTCGTTCGATCCGGCCGCGCGCGAGTTGACCGCCGAAGCCGCCGAGGCCGCCGGTTACGGCCGCATGACCCTGCTCGAAGAACCGCAAGCCGCGCTGTATAGCTGGATTCAGAAGAGCGGCGGCCAGTGGCGCAAACAGGTCAAGGTCGGCGACATCATTCTCGTGGTCGACGTGGGCGGCGGCACGACCGACCTCTCGCTGATCGCCGTGGTCGAGCGCGACGGCAATCTCGAACTGCATCGCGTCGCGGTCGGCGAACACATTCTGCTGGGCGGCGACAACATGGATCTCGCGCTTGCTCACGTCGTGGCGCGCAAGCTTGCAGCGCAAGGGACCCAGGCCGACGCGTGGCAACTGCGCGCCCTCACCTATGCCTGCCGCTCGGCGAAGGAAACGCTGCTTGGCGACCCGTCGACGGATACCGTGCCGCTCGTCGTGCCGAGCCGCGGTTCGAAGCTGATCGGCGGTTCGATCCGCACCGAGCTCACGCGTGCGGAGTTGACCCAGACGATTCTCGAAGGCTTCTTCCCGCAGGTCGACAGCGCGGCGCGCCCGGTGAGCCGCGCGCGTGCCGGCCTGACGCAGCTCGGCCTGCCGTATGCGCAGGATGCGGGCATCACGCGGCATCTGGCGGCCTTCCTCGGCCGTCAGGTGGGTGCGCTCGCCGAGCTCGAAGGCTTGCGCGAGATCGCCACCGCGGAAGGTGCGACCTTCCTGCATCCCACCGCCGTGCTCTTCAACGGCGGCGTGTTCAAGTCGCCGCTGCTGGTCGAGCGGATCATGGGCACGCTCCATGGCTGGCTCAGCGCCGAAGGCGCGCCGCAAGCACGCCTGCTCGAAGGCGCGGATCTCGATCTCGCCGTCGCGCGCGGCGCGGCCTATTACGGCTACGTGCGGCGCGGCCAGGGCGTGCGCATTCGCGGCGGCACCGCACGCGCGTACTACATCGCCATCGAATCGGCGATGCCCGCCGTCCCCGGTCTCGAGCCGCCGGTGCAGGCGCTGTGCGTCGCACCGTTCGGCATGGAGGAAGGCACGGACGCCGAATTGCCGGCGCAGGAGTTCGGGCTGGTCGTCGGCGAGCCGGTGCACTTCCGCTTCTTCGGCTCGTCGGTGCGCCGTCAGGATCAGGTCGGCACGCTGCTCGACTTCTGGGGCCCGGAGGAATTGCAGGAGCTCGAAGAAATCCAGGCGACGCTGCCGTCCGCCGGCCGCACCGCCGGTGAAGTCGTGCCGGTCAAACTCCATGCGCGCGTCACGGAGGCCGGTACGCTCGAACTCGAAGCCATACCGCGCGGCACCGACGAACGCTGGAAGGTCGAGTTCGACGTGCGCGGCAGCGCCAATGCATGACCGAGATGAAGCGCTACCGCGTCGGCATTGATCTCGGCACCAGCAACACGGTGCTGGCGTATGCCGCGCCGGGCGATCCCGCGGCGGGCGATCCCGCGGCGGGTTCGCAGGACATTCGCGTGTTCGAGATCGATCAGCTGGTGAGTCTCGGCGAAGTCGCCGCGCGGCCGCTCCTGCCTTCAGTACGGTATCACGCCGCGCCTGACGAGCTGAGCACGGGCGATTTGCAGTTGCCCTGGCGCGCGGCCGATGGCTCGGACGCTAGCGCGCCAGGCCAGGTAGATCAGCCGGTCGTGATCGGCCGGCTCGCGCGTACGCTCGGCGGCCAGGTGCCGGGGCGGCTGGTAGCGAGTGCAAAGAGCTGGCTGTCGCACGCGTCGGTGGACCGGGTCGCGCCGATTCTGCCGTGGGGCGCCGCGGACGATGTCCGCAAGGTCTCGCCGGTCGAAGCCAGCGCGAGCTATCTGGCGCACGTGCGGGCGGCCTGGAATCAGCGCTTTCCGGATGCGCCGCTCGAAGCGCAGGACGTCGTGCTGACGGTGCCCGCTTCCTTCGACGAAGGCGCGCGCGCGCTGACGGTGGAAGCGGCGCGGATGGCGGGCCTGCCCACCTTAAGGCTGCTGGAAGAGCCGCAGGCCGCGTTCTACGACTGGCTGTTTCATCATCGGGACAGCCTTGCAACTGAACTGTCGGACACCCGGCTCGTGCTGATCTGCGACGTCGGCGGCGGCACCACCGACCTCACGCTGATCGAAGTCCGCATGCGCGACGGCGAGCCGGAGCTCACGCGTATCGGCGTGGGCAACCATCTGATGCTCGGCGGCGACAACATGGATCTCGCGCTCGCGCATCGGGTCGAGGCGCGTTTGCCTCAAGCGGGCAACGAGCGCCAGCGTTTGTCGGCGGCGAGTCTGTCGCAACTCGTCGAACGTTGCCGCGGCGCGAAGGAACAACTGCTCGGTCCGCACGCGCCGGAATCCGCTTCGATCACGCTGCTCGGCGCGGGCTCGAAGCTGATCGGCGGCGCGCGCACGGCGCAGGTCACGCGCGAGGAAGTCGAACAGATCATCGTCGACGGATTCTTTCCGGCGGTGGCATCGCACGAACGGCCCGGAAGGCCGCGCGGCGCGATCGTCGAGTTCGGCCTGCCCTATGCCACCGATGCGGCGGTGACGCGTCATATCGCGGCGTTTCTGAGCCGTTTCGCAGTGCAGTCGCGTAAAGCGCTGGATTCCTCTGCCGGTTCCTCCGCGCATTCCTCCGATACAGCCGAAGCTCAGGACGAGTCCTTGCCGGTACCCGACACGCTGCTGCTGAACGGCGGCGTGTTTCGCGCCGAGGCGCTCACGCAGCGCCTGTCCAGCACCTTGGGCACATGGCGCGGCGAGCCGCTCAATGTTCTGCACAACGACAATCCGGACGTCGCCGTGGCGCGCGGCGCGGTCGCTTATGCGCTCGCCCGCGCGGGCCAGGCGCCGAAAATCGGGGGCGGCTCGGCGCGCAGTTACTTCCTCGTGCTGGACGACACCGGCGCTGGCGAACGCGACGCCGAACCGGCGCAACGCGGCATCTGCCTGCTGCCGCGCGGCACCGAAGAAGGCCACGAGATCCGGATCGAAGACCGCACGTTCGCACTGCGCCTCGGACACCCCGTGCGCTTTCACCTGGCCTCTTCAAGCGCGGACACGCTCTACCAACCAGGCGAACTTGCCGACCTTGCGCAAGGCGACTTCGTTCGGCTGCCACCCATCGCGACGATCGTGCAAGCACGCGGCGCGAGCACGGTGCGTGGCGAAACCGCGGTACAGATCGCCACCTCCCTTACGGAAGTGGGCACGCTCGAAGTCCACTGCATCGAGCTCGACAATCCGGCGCAGCGCTGGCTGCTCGAATTCCAGTTGCGCCACGCAGACGCCGAGGCGAGCGCCCAGGCGAACCTGTCGGCGGATCCGGCGCAAGCCCGGCACCCCGCGCTCGGCGAAGCCATCGACCATATCGACCGCTGCTTCGGCTCGCGCGCGCAAAAGGTCGACCCCAAGGAAGTCAAACGCCTGCGTTCGCAACTCGAACAGCTGCTCGGCGCGCGCGAGGGTTGGAACAGCGCGCTGCTGCGCGAACTGTTCGGTGCGCTATGGGAACGTGCGCGCCGCCGGCGGCGCTCGGCGGACCACGAACGCTTGTGGCTGAATCTGGCCGGCTATTGCGTACGGCCGGGCTTCGGCTATCCGCTCGACGAATGGCGCGTCGCGCAACTCTGGTCGCTCTTCGACGACGGCATCCAGTACGTCAACGACAGCCAGGTCTGGTCGGAATGGTGGACGCTATGGCGCCGCGCCGCGGGCGGCCTCGACGAAAGCGCGCAGCTGCGCGTGCTCGACGCGATGGCCTATCTGCAAACAGCCGCGCAATCGCGCCATAAGCTGCCGTTCGACGTGTCGAAAACCGGCTTCACCGACATGGTCCGGCTCGCTGCATCGCTCGAACGCATTCCGGTCGAACGCAAGATCGAGCTCGGCGAGTCGGTGCTCACGCGGCTGAAGAAGCCTGCGGAAAACCATCAGAGCTGGTGGGCGGTCGGCCGCATCGGCGCGCGGCGGCCGTTCTATGGCAGCGCGCATAGCGTCGTGCCGCCGGACATCGCGGCACAGTGGCTGGACGCAATCCTCGCGCTCGACTGGAAGAAGGTCGACCCCGCGGCATTCGCCGCCGTGCAGATCGCCCGGATGACCGGCGACCGCTCGCGCGACCTGCCCGAGGCGTTGCGCCAGACGGTAGTGCGCAGGCTCGAAACGGCCAATGCGCCGCGCGCGTGGATCACGATGGTCAGCGAGACCGTAGAGCTCGATGACGCCGACGAAGGCCGGGTGTTCGGCGAATCGCTGCCCGCCGGGCTGAAGCTGATCGCGGCAACGCCGTGACGGCTCGAGCAATTCGTCAGGGACGGTGAGCGGATCGTGCTCGACGCCGCGCGCAGCACGGTGAGACCCACCGAAGCCCGCGCGTCGACAACTTAAGGCCGCTCGCCTCGCGCCAGGCGCGCATCGATCTCACGCACGACAGGCATCAGATCGGCAACGCTATCGATCACGTAATGCGCCCCGGCGGCCTGCAACTTCTGGATCGCCGCCTTGCGCCGCCATGCAAATTCATCCGGCGCCAACGCTTTGACATCCTCCTCGGCCATGCCAAAAGCATTGCCGCTCACGGCGACACCCACCGCCCACGTGCCGCCGTTGATGCCCTCCTCGATGCCGACCTCGGTGTCGTCGACCTTGATCGCGTCCCTGGCGCGCCACACACCCAGTTCCGGCAACGTCCTGTAGATCATGTACGGCGACGGGCGCCCTTCCGGCGTGTCACCGGTGCACACAATACTATCCGGCGAAAACCCCTGGGCCGCCGCGCCCGGCACGATCTCGGCCATGATTTCGCGCGTATAGCCGGTGGTCGTGCCAATCCTGATGTCGTCGCTGCGCAGCGCGCTCGCCACGTCCGCCACGCCCGGAATCACCGAACTGTAGCTCGCGGCCACCGCGATGTTTTTCGGCACGAAAACGTCGTACACCGCGTCGATGTCGGCTTCGCCCGGCGCGCGGCCATACTTGTCGGCCCATGCTTGCGACACGCGCGGAAGCGCCATCAACGCGGCGATATGCGGGCGCTTGGCCATACCCATCGGGCCGCGTGCTTCGTCGATCGTGATCGACACGCCGAACTGCTCGAACGTCTCGACAAATGCGCCCATCGGCGCCAACGAACCATAGTCGACCACCGTGCCGGCCCAGTCGAAAATCACTGCTTTTACGTGTTTCATTTGCTTCGATACTCAGGAGGTTGTAAAGCGCGCGCGACGCGCCGCGCGTATATATGGCTGCGTACGACTGCTTGTGGGGCCAAGACTTGATCCGTGCATCACCGATGCGCGGCCCACGCGCCACGCGCCCAGGCCGCCCTGTTCACGCCGCTTCGGCCAGCGTCTTGCGTTCTTCGATCGCCATCGCCGGCGGCGCGGCGTGGTCGACGCCCATCGCCTGCAACGACTGCGCACAGGCCTGCACCACGCGGCGCATCACATGCTCATCCACCTGACCGATGCAGCCGATGCGGAAGCTGTCCACCACGGTCAGCTTGCCCGGATAGATGATGAAACCCTGCTCCTTCATCAATTCATAGAAGCGCTCGAACTTGAACGACGGATGCGCCGGCGCGAAAAACGTCACGATGATCGGCGAGCGCCAACGCGCGCTCAGCAACGGCTCGAAACCGAGTTCATGCATGCCCGCGACCAGCACGTCGCGATTATTCGCATAACGCGCGAGACGCCCGGCCTGGCCGCCTTCGAGCTTATGCAGACGCAATGCCTCGATAAACGCAGCCACCGTATGCGTCGGCGGCGTGAAGCGCCATTGGCCGGTGCGGTTCATCACGTCCCACTGGTCGTACACGTCGAGCGAGAGCGAATGGCTGCGGCCCTTGGCCTCCTGCAACGCGCGCTGGCGGGCGATCACGAAACCGAAGCCGGGCACGCCCTCGATGCATTTGTTCGCCGACGACACGAAGGCCTCGCACGGAATCTGGCGCACATCGAGCGGCACCGCGCCAAATGCGCTCATCGAGTCGATCAGCAGCTTGCGGCCTTTTTTCGCGGTGGCGGCGGCGATTTCTTCGATCGGATTGAGAATGCCGGAGCTGGTTTCACAATGCACCGCGACTACGTGCGTGATGCGCGGATCGGCGTCCAGCATGCTTTCGACTTCGGCGCCGCGCGGCGGCAGGTAGTCGCCCTTGTCGAGCACCGTGCAGGCACGGCCGAGATAGCCGAGGGTGGTCGCAATGCGCTTGCCGTAGGCGCCGTTGGCCAGCACCAAGGCGTGGCCGTCGCGCGGAATCAGGCTGCCGAGCATCGCTTCGACGCAATAACTGCCGCTGCCCTGGAGCGGCACGCAGTCGTACTCGCCCGCGGTATCGCCGGCAATCTCCAGCAGGCTGCGGCGCAGCTGGGCGGTCATTGCGCGGAAGTCGCCGTCCCACGAGCCCCAGTCGCGCAGCATCGCTTCCTTGGTCGAGAGCGCCGTGGTCAGCGGTCCCGGGGTCAACAGATACGGCTCGCCTCTCGCCGGCGCGGCGCAGGTCACGGTTGACGGCATTGCGGACATTGCCGGGGAACTGTCGATCGCGCTTTCCATGTTCGGAATCTCCGATATCGCTGTTTCGGTGCTTGACACAGTACAGAAACGCTGCCCATCGGTAAAATCGATATAATTGATGAAGGTATCGTAAAAACTTATCTATCGACGAGGCAGACGTGCAATACGCGCAATTGCGGGCGTTTCATGCGGTCGCGGAACATGGCGGGTTTTCCAGGGCGGCGCAGGCGCTGTCGCTTACGCAGCCGGCGGTGTCGGATCACGTGAAGCGGCTCGAGCAGGACTTCGGCGTCAAATTGTTCGAGCGCGGCCCGCGCGGCGTCGAAACCACCGAACTCGGTCTGCGCCTTTTCAGCGTGACGCGGCAGATGCTCAGTTGCGAGCGCGACGCGCGGCAACTGCTCGAATCGGCGGGTGGGCTCGAATCCGGCTCGCTCTCGCTGGTCGCCGACGCGCCCGATCTGGCGGTTGCGTTGATCGGCGCGTTTCGCAAGCTGCATCCGGGGATCGTCGTGACGCTCTCGATCGCCAATGCCGCGGACTGCATGCAGCGTGTGCTGTCGAGCGCGGTCGATGCCGCCATTACCGCCGCCCCGCAGGTGCATAGCCGGCTCGAGTCGCGCGTGCTGCGGCGCGATCCGCTGGTGGCGATGGTGCCGGCAAGCTATCCAGTGGCGAAAAAACGCAAGCTGAGCTACGCGGAACTCGTGCAGCAGCCGATGATTTTTCGCGAGCCGCAATCGGTCACGCAGCAGTTGCTGGAGATCGAACTGGTGCGCGAGTCGTTGCAGGTCGAACCGGTGATGTATGTGGACGGGCGTGAAGCGCTGGAGGAAGCGGTTGCGCAAGGCATGGGGGTGGGCGTGATCGCGCGCGCCGAATTCAACGAATCGCGGCGGATCAGGATGATTCCGCTTCAGGATTGCCAGGTGCAGATGATCGAATCGCTCACGCGGCTCGCCGGGCGGCCGGGGTCGAATCTGTTGGATGCGTTGTTTGCTGTGGAGTTGACGGGCGTAGCCGTGACGGTTCAATCAACGGCTCGATGAACAGCTCTAACAACAGCTCCAACAACAGCTCTAACAACAGATGGCCGACGTTATGTTCGGCCGGATATACGTTGCGCCGCTGAGCCCGCTTCGGCGGCTAACGGCGAATCGAACGCGCTCGATTCATTCGACGTGCGCATCATCCGGCACGTGTTGATACGGATTGCGCTTGTCCGCTGACCTCGAAAGCGTCCGCGCGGACTCTCTGCCACGTTATCGACGACACGCCCGCTCACCGGGCAGCGCAGCTAGGCCGCAGCGGCACCGCCAGGTTGGCGGATGGCTAGGCCGCAGCGGCACCCCCAGGTTGGCGGATGCCGCGATTGTCGGCCAAGTAGCTGGATTGGTCGCAATAAATGCCGCGCGGGTCGTACAACGCGCACGGCCACGACGTGAAGTGCGCCACCGAATCATGCACGTATTCCGCCAGCAATCCGTCCACCGCGGATGGCACTGCGTTTTGCTCATCCCACGCAGCAAGAATCTGTTCTTCATAGGCGCTTCGTGGACGCGGTGCCGGTGGCGGCCAGTCGCGGCTGCCGGCGCGCGGATCGACGGGGTTGCGCAGAAACGCGACCCGCTGCACGAGGCGGCGCTGCTCGGCAAGCAGTTGCAGCGCCTGTTCTTCAGGACGGGGCGGGACGTCATAGACCCACCTGTTGGGCGAGCAGGCGGGATGATCGCTATCGGTGGCGGGTGGCACGCTCGCGCAGGCTGTCCGACTGACCTTGCCATAGAGCTGCCCGAGTACGCGCGTGTCGGTGGACTGCCGGGTCATCATGCTGCGCCACTGAAAGTTCAGACGGCGATGGGCCTGGATCAGTGATTCCACGTCGCTGCCGCTCGCAGCAGGCAGGGCCGCCATGTAGCCGCGATACAGGCTCACCACCGGATCGTCGTCCGGCAGTGTGTAATCCTCACGAAAGTCTAGCGTCAACTGCTCCGGCAATCGCAGCGGTACGCCAGCACGCAGGGCCTCGGCAAGCATATGGCGCAGCGGGATGCGCGACAGCCGGTTGCTGCGGCCCTGCTCGTCGGGTGCATAGCCGCCGCCCACGTCCGAATGCACGCCGGGGTAGACGACTTCCTCGCAGTTGGCGGGATAGGCGCGGTCTACCCGCACGGAGTCGAGTGGAAATGCCTGTCTTACCTCGTGCGCGGCGACGTAATGCACGCACCGCTCCACTTCGGGCGGGATCGCCAGTTCCGCGCCCCAATCGAGATGCAGTGCGGGTCCGCCGACCGACGCGACCGTATCGAACAGGCCCATGAACCTGATACGCAGCGGCACGCGCTCGCCATCCGGCGCTTTCCACCGCAAGCCACCATCGGTGCGCTCGCACCGGGTTTCAATCAGTTTTCGCACGAAGGCACGCGCCTCAGTAGCTCCACGCGAGAAGCCGAAGATGGCGAGGCTGATGAACTGCATGTATTTCCATGAAGGTGGACTCCACTCGCGTTCGAGGATTTGGGAAAACTCGGCGAGCGCAAACTTGATGCGCATGTCGCCACCGGCGCCCAACCCGAGTCCGAGCATGCCGCCCTGATCATCCTCGAGTGTGTCGGTGTAGCCCATGATCTTACGAATCTTGAACGGTGTGCCAACGCCTGGGATGTAGGTTGGCGAAGCGCCTCGTTTTTGCCGGTCGTCGACAGCGGTGCGATAGAGTTTGGCCACATTCGACAGCCGGTTAAGTGGAGTGTCCCGCTCCAGATTGTTATTGGTGCCGTCGAAGAAGAAGCTGAGCTTGGGATACAGGCGGCATTTGGCGTCTTTGAAAGAGTGCGGGCCGTCTTTGTTATCCGGGCGAAAGAGTTCACCAATGAGCTTGTCTCCGCCCTGACGGGCGGCCAGCTTGAATTCCTGGTCGGCAATTGGTGCGCCGGCTTGGCGAACAGTCATTGGCTCTCCTGTAGTCGTGGGTTACTTGTCGGCGCAGCCCAATCTGGAGGGCGAAAACGCAAGTTCTGCCTTGTCGAGGTCACGCAGAATCACGCAGACGTAGGCGTCGTCCTTCATCGGATCGTGATCGCTGTGCGGGCCGCTTGCCGGGAAACGGGCGACAACCGTGCGCTGTTCGCGGAGCTTCGTAATGGCCTTGGTCTTCGGATCTTCTTTGGCGCCCCACGTCCACGTGACTGTGACGGGTTGGCTCCAATCCTTAAGACCCGGGTAGCAGCAGGCAGCGGCTCCGCCACCCGCATGGTCAGCGGCATCTCCCGCCCAGTACTTGTCGATAAAGATGTTAACGGCGTAACGGTCCGTATGATTGATCGGCACCATCGCCATCGCCGTGCCCTCTCCGGCAAATGGGTCATCGGGCAGTCCGGTTCCCGCGCAAGCCGACAGGGTCAGCAATGCACCAACGGCCAAACCGCTCACGCGTCGAGAAAGTGCGCCTCCCTTGCCATAACGCATGCTGCGATGTCGGGAATTCGTCTTCAGTTGGGTTGCCATTCACCGTCCGGCCAATAAACAATGATTTATCGGATGCTGACCAGGCACGGATCAGATATCACCGCGAGCCCCATAAAAGTCATCCAGTATCAGCGTCCATCTTTCGACGTCCGAATATATAGAGAACTTCTATCGCAAAAAAGTGAATTCGCAAGTTGATTCGGTACGTTCGCGTCTGGACGCACGACCAGCACCGCGATCTGCAACGCAACACGCTGGACACGACCAGGTGCGAGCGCGTATTGATGTGAGAACGCGGCGACGGAATGCAAGTACAACCCGTTTCAAATGCAAGCGCCTACGACTTACCGGTCGTCGTCGCGAATCGACGATGCATGCCGGCACAGCGCGCGCACCTCGACATCCATATACGGAAACAGCGGCAACTGGCTCAGCACGTCGTGCAGATGCGCGGGGCTTTCCACGTCGAACACGCTGATATTCGCGTAGCGGCCGGCGATGCGCCACAGGTGCCGCCACACGCCCTCCTGCTGCAGCTTCTGCGACATCGCTTTCTCATCGGACTTCAAACGCGCGGCGCGCTCGGCGTCCATGTCGGGTGGCAGGTTGACAGTCATCTCAACGTGAAACAGCATGCTTGTGCTCCTTTTCTGATTGGTAATACAAAACCCTGGCTTGCCGGAAAACTTCGCCGCGCAGCCAGGGTCGATAGATTCATGCGGTACGTCTGTGCCTTTCAGGCGTCAGCGCTTTATGCTTCCGCGCGCGGGCGCTCCACTTCCGCGCCCGGCAAATTGTCGCGCTCGGTAAACAGCGTGAAGTCGAAATCGATCAGCGCGAACTTGTCCTCCACGCCATAGGGTTTTCCTTCCGCACCCTCGGCCTGCTTGACGGCCGGCACGAGGCCGTCGCGCGTGGCGAACGCGAAATCGTCCCACAGATACGGATCGCCGTCGATGTTGATCTGCGTGGTCAGCTTGCGGAAGCCCGGCGCCGAAATGAAGAAGTGAATATGCGCAGGACGATGCCCATGACGGCCCAACTGATCGAGCAGCAACTGCGTCTGCCCTTGCGGCGGCACCGAGTAACCCACCGGCACCACGCTGCGGAAGCTGTACTTGCCTTCGGCATCCGTGCGAATCGAGCGGCGTAGATTGAAGGCCGGCTGCGACTTGTCGAAGTACGAGTAGTTGCCGAGGTGATTCGCGTGCCACACTTCAACCAGCGCATTGGCGAGCGGCTTGCCGTCTTCGCCGAACACGCGGCCGCGCATCACCAGCGTCTGACCGGGATCGGTGCCGTCATCGAGTCGTGCATGCCCCTCGGACACGGGCGCGCCCGCCACATACAGCGGTCCCTCGATGGTGCGCGGCGTGCCGCCTTCGATCCCCGCCTTCGCTTCGGCTTCGTCCATACGCAGATCGAGAAAATGCTCGAAGCCGAGGCCCGCGGCCAGCAGACCGAACTCGCCGCTCTTGCCCGCGTCGCCGAGATAATTCAGCGCGGTCCAGAATTCGGCCGGCTGCACGTCGAGGTCTTCGATCGTGTAGAACAGATCGCGAACGATGCGGTTGACGATCTGTTTCGTGCGCGGATTGCCTTCATGGGTGGCGCTGTCGTTGATCTTCTGCAACAGCGCGTCGATGGCTTGCTTGTTCATGGGGTATCTCCTTCGTTTAATGGTCTTGGCAGCTAACTGATGAACCGTCAGTTCGTGGTGACGCTTGCGCCCTTGCGCGTATCGCGCCGCAAGCGATCGATCTTGTCCCAGTCGAGCGCGATGCCGAGACCAGGTCCTGATGGAAGATGCAAAGCAAAATTCTCGTAGCGCAGCGGTTCAGTGAGAATATCTTCGGTCAGCAGCAACGGCCCGAACAGTTCAGTGCCCCACTTCAGTTCGCCGAAGGTGCTGAATAGCTGCGCCGAGGCGATCGTGCCCACCGCGCCTTCGAGCATCGTGCCGCCGTACAGGTCGATGTTGGCCGCGAGTGCGATCGCCGCCACATCCGCGGCGCCAGTCAGACCGCCCGATTGCGCGATCTTGACGGCGAAGACATCGGCCGCGCGCGCGCTGGCGATGGCGAAGGCATCGGCCGGACCGTGCAACGCCTCATCCGCCATGATCGGAACCTGAGCGAGATCGGTCAGACGTTTGAGGCCCGCGCGATTTTCCGCGGCGATCGGTTGCTCGATCAGTGCGATTCCGGCGTCGGCGAAACGCTTGCCGGCCCAGATCGCTTCGGATTCGGTCCATGCCTGGTTCACGTCGACCCGCACTTCACCCCGTCCTTGCAGCGCTTTCTGAATGGCCACGACGTGCGCAACGTCGTCTGCAACAGCACGCGAGCCGATCTTCAGTTTGAACACGCGATGCCGCTTCGCTTCGAAAACACGTTCGGCCTCGTCGATATCGCGGGTCGTGTCGCCACTCGCGAGGGTCCACGCCACGTCCACCGAATCGCGCACGCGGCCGCCGAACAGCTCCGACAAGGGCACGCCGAGACGCTGCGCCTGGGCATCGAACAAAGCGGTTTCAACCGCCGATCTGGCAAAGCGGTTGCCCTGAAACAGCGCGCGCAGCTTCGCCATCGCCGCGCCGGGACGGGTCGCGTCCATGTCCTTGAGCAGCGGCGCAAAGTACGTATCGATGTTGACCTTGATACTCTCCGGGCTTTCCTCGCCGTACGCGAGGCCGCCGATGGTGGTGCCCTCGCCCACGCCGACCACGCCGTCGGCGCAGCGGATGCGCACCAGCACAAGCGTCTGGCAGTTCATCGTCGCAACCGAAAGCCGGTGTGGACGAATCGTCGGCACATCGACGAGAATCGTCTCCACGCTCTCGATCTTCACGGGTGTTGCTATCATTCGTTACCTCCTGACCTGCATTCCTGAGAGCACATAGTAGAAAGAACCCGCGAAGCAGTCCAAGACCGATTCCGACTACTTCCATACCTTAGGGGTATGCATGGAACTTCGCCAACTCCGCTATTTCATCGCGGTCGCCGAAGAGATGAACATCACGCGGGCAGCTAACCGCCTGCATATGACGCAGCCGCCGCTCAGCCGCCAGATCCAGCAGATCGAGGAAAGCGTTGGCCTCGCGCTATTCGAGCGCGGCTCGCGGCCGCTGCGTCTGACCGAAGCCGGCCGGATTTTCTATGCGCAGGCGAAGCGCCTGATCGGCGAAGCCGACGAACTCGCCCCGCTCACGCGACGCCTCGCGCAACTGGCCGAGCGCATCGTGATCGGCTTCGTGCCGTCCACGCTCTATGACGCGCTGCCCACCGTGATCCGCGCGTTTCGTGAAGCTGCGCCGCATATCGAGTTGTCGCTGATCGAAATGTTCACGATCGAGCAGCTCGCCGCCCTCAAAGGCGGCCGTATCGACGTCGGCTTCGGCCGCTTGCGTTTCGACGATGCGCAACTGGCGCGCGAAGTGCTCGTCGAAGAACGGATGATTGCCGCATTGCCGCAAGACCATCCGCTCGCACGCCAGAAGAAACCGCTGACGCTTGCCGCGCTCGCGCAGGAAACGCTGATCGTCTATCCGAGCACGCCGCGGCCGAGCTATGCGGACCAGCAGCTATCGGCAATGCATGACCATGCGCTGGAACCCAAAGCGATTCATGAAGTGAGGGAATTGCAAACCGCGCTGGGGCTGGTCGCGGCGCAAGTCGGCGTGTGTCTCGTGCCGCAAAGCGTGGAGGGCTTGCGCGCGCATGGCGTGGTGTACCGGCCGCTTCCAGGCGTCAATATCGCTTCGCCGATTATCATGAGCCGCCGCCTGCAGGACGAGTCGCCGACTACTACGTTGCTATGCTCGCTAGCGCGGGAGTTGTTCAAACGGGTTTGAAGAGCGGCGTGCGGCGGCCCCCATCTCAACGCTCGTCGAGCCGCCGCACCGCCGCACCGCCGCACGATATCGGCCATCAGATTGCGCACCCACACGTTGCCCTCGTCCTGATCGATCCAGCGCGATATGCCGGCCCACTCCCTGGGCGCGAAACGCGTCGTCGAGCGCGTAGTGGCTATGCTCGACCGACGTGATCTGCACGTGCGACGCGTCCAGAAACACCTTCATGCGCTTTCGCTCATTGCGCGGGCGTCGCCGAAAGCGGTTCGAGCCCGGTCCTCGAAATCGCGGGCGCCGCGTCCGGCGACGACAGAAAATGGATCAGCGCCGCCGCGCCTTCCGGATTTTTCGCATTGGTGGCGATGCCCCCGGAGAACACCGTATACCTCTGCACTTCTGCGGGCAAACTGCCAACCACCGTCACCCCCTTCACCGGCAACAGTTCGACGACCTGCTGAAGTCCGATCTCAGCTTCTCCATTCGCGACGGCATCGGCGACCTGCACGACTGGAATCATGCGGCTCTTGCTCGTCATCAGCCCCGCGATGCCAAGACGCCGGAACAGTTCGCCGCCGACATAGACGCCACTCGGGCTGTCCGGATAGACAACCGACTTCGCTGCGAGCAGCGCTCGCCGCAATGCGTCGGGCGAGCTGATATCCGGCTTCGGCGTCCCTTCGCGAACCACCATACCGATTGCCGAGCGTGCGAGGTCCGCCTTACTGTCAGGCAAGACCTTGCCGGCATTGATCTGTTCGTCGAGCGCATACCCGACCACGATCAGCACGTCGGCCCACTCGCCGCGCGCAAGCCGCACAGGGATTGCATTCGAAGCCGTACCTACGGCGGGCGCCCAGACGGTGATTAGCTTACGGCCGGTCGCCGCCTCGAATTGCGAGCCCAGTTCGCGATAGGCCGACGCAAACCCGCCCGAAATCATTACCTTGACCTCGTCTGCCAATGCGGCCCCGCTTCCCAATAGCGTGCCCGCCAGGCAGAACGCCAGTGCGCGAATCCACAGCTTGCGGATGGTCACGGCCCCACCCCAATGTCGATCGGATAACCCAGTCCGGATATGCATCGAGTCCGGATGCCAGTCATCATGTTAGCCGGCATCGAGCGCGGCAGCGAGACTACCGCAAACCCGCCCAGCCGGGCCCCCGAACCCATGCATACCATGCCTCCATCCCTTCCCCGCTCTGCGCGGAAACCTGCAACACCTCAATCCGCGGATTGACCCTCCGCGCGTACCCGATGCACCGCTCAACATCAAACCGCAAGTACGGCAACAGATCTATCTTGTTCAACAACAACAATGAACAAGCCCGAAACATATGCGGATACTTGATCGGCTTATCCTCACCTTCCGTGACGGAAAGAATCAGCACCTTGGCTCCTTCGCCAAGATCGAACAACGCCGGACACACCAGGTTGCCGACGTTCTCGATCACCACAACCGAATGCATCGGCGGATCGAGTTGCGTCAGCGCGCGCGACGTCATCTCCGCATCCAGATGACAACCCGTCCCCGTGTTGATCTGAACCACACGCGCACCGGTGGCGCGAATGCGCTCGGCGTCGTTGAGCGTCGCCTGGTCGCCTTCAATCACCGTTAGCGGCAACGTCTCGCGTAGATCGTGAATCGTACGTTCGAGCAAAGTGGTCTTGCCCGCGCCGGGCGAACTCATCAGGTTCAGCGCAAGAATCGAACGGCCCGCCAGCCAGCCACGATTGCGCTCGGCCAGCAACTGGTTCTTCGCCAGAATGTCCTGCTCCAACGTAATCGATGTGACATGTTCGCTCTCTTGAGCATGGGTATGTTCGTGCGCGTGGTCGCCGTCCTGCGAATGCTCATGCGCATGTGAGTGCTCGACGACGCCGTCCTGCAAATGCTCATGCTCGTGGAGGTGCGAATGCTCGTGGTCGTGCGAATGCGGGTGGTCTCCCGAATGCTGCGAGTCGTGTGAATGCGGTTGGCCATGCATATGCGAGTGGCCATGCGGATGCGGGTGTGCATGGCCCTGCTCATATTCGCTCACTCGCCGATATGCCGGTTCACGCGCGCCGGGTGCAACGCCATCCTGTGTGGCCTGTGCTTGCGATTGCGCCTGGTCTGCCTCCTCCGCATCCAGATCGGTCACCGCCGCGCCCTGCGTATTCGAGCATCCGCATGTCGTACACATCACACCACCTCCATCTGCCGGATCTTCAACTGCTGCCCCGAAATCAGTTCGAGATTGTCGCTTCCGCATTCGCACTGCCCAAACGGCACATCGATGTCGAGCGTCTCGCCACACGCAAGGCAACGTGCCTGCCCAGGAATCTCAATGATCTCCAGGGTCGCGCCCTCCACCGCCGTATCCTTCGCGCAGACGTCGAAGCAAAACCTGATCGCGTCCGGCATCACTGCCGACAATTGCCCGATCTCCAGCGTCACCCTTCTGACCCGCGCGCCGTTGGCCTGCTCCGCGCAAATCTCGACGACGCTGTTGGCAATACTCAACTCATGCATGGCGCGCTCCTCCAGCGGTCAGCAGATGCGCGGCAATTGCTCGCCCACCAGCATATCGACGATGCGCTGCCCGCCAAACGCCGTCTGCATGACGACGAGACCGTCCGCGCCCAGCTCGCCTGTTTCCACCGTGCCGATTGCGGCCGCCTCACGCCCCGCCGGATGCGCACGCATAGCTGCGAGCACCCGCTCGGCGGCATCGGCCGGCACCACGGCCACCAGCTTACCTTCGTTGGCCAGATACAGTGGATCGAGGCCGAGGATCTCGCACGCGCCCTTGACCTGCTCGCGTAACGGCAGGTCCGCTTCACGCAACCGTATCGTCACGTTCGAACTCCGTGCGAATTCGTTCAACACAGTCGCGACGCCACCGCGAGTCGCATCGCGCAAGCAATGAATCCGCGGGCACGCGTCGAGCATCGCCGCAATCAGGCTGTTGAGCGGACCACAGTCGCTTTCTACATCGGCTTCCAGTGCGAGTTGCTGGCGCGCCACCAGAATCGCCGCACCGTGATCGCCGAGATAACCGTTGACGATCACGACGTCGCCAGGACACGCGTGGCGAGCCGAAATCGACACGTCGCGCCGCACCACGCCGATGCCGGCGGTGTTAATGAAAAGTTTGTCCGCACAGCCGCGTTCAACCACTTTGGTATCGCCGGTTACGATCGCGACGCCCGCTTCGAGCGCGACCCGCTGCATGCTCGCGGCGACACGCCGCAAGACATCGACGGCAAGACCCTCTTCGATCACCATCGCGCACGAGAGATATAAAGGCGTCGCGCCGCACACCGCCAGATCGTTGACCGTGCCCGACACGGCCAGGGTGCCGATGTCACCGCCTGGAAAGAACAGCGGATCGACTACGTAGCTATCGGTCGTAAAGGCAAGACGGTCCCCATGCGTGGCGAGATCGGCGAGCGTGAACACAGCCTGATCCTCCAACGCGGCGAGCGTGGGATTGTCGAAGGTCGACACGAAAACGTCTTCGATCAGATCGCGCATCGCGCGGCCGCCGCTGCCATGCGCCAGATTGACCGAGACGTCGCGTACGCGGCGACGTGCCGTGGCCTGCAAAGGATCGGACGCCCGGTCGTTCATGAATGGCCTCGCATGGCCGGCGTAGCGATCGCATCGCCTATCAGACCAGGCACGGGCTCGGATTCAGCGGCCACGCCGTCTGCGCCGAGGCTCACTGGCGCCAACATACCGGCTGATTTCACGCTTTGCCGCGCAACGCGCCGTTCGTCGATCCGTGACGTATCGATGCGCCCATAGTTGTAGTAGGCCGCGCATGCGCCTTCGCTAGACACCATCAGCGAGCCGAGCGGCGACTCCGGCGTGCAGGCGGTGCCGAACACCTTGCATTGATGCGGCTTGATCACACCCTTGAGCACCTCGCCGCATTGGCATGCTTTCGGGTCGGCGATCTTCAGGTTCGGCACATCGAACTTGCGCTCCGCGTCGAAGGCGGCGAACGTCTCACGGACCCGGACACCCGAATGATCGATCGAGCCCAGTCCGCGCCATTCGAAAAACTCGCGCGTCTCGAACACGCGCGTCACCGCCGACAACGCCTGCGCATTGCCGTCTTCCGTGACGACCCGGCCGTACTGGTTCTCCACCTCGCAGCGTCCTTCTTCGATCTGCCGCAACACCATCCACATCGACTGCAATATATCGAGCGGCTCGAATCCCGCCACTGTGATCGGTTTGCGATAGTGCCGCGCAATGAACTCATAGGGCCGTGTGCCGATCACCATGCTGACGTGCCCCGGGCCGAGAAAACCGTCGAGGTGCAAGTCGGGCGAATCGAGAATCGCCTTGATAGTCGGGATGATCGTGATGTGATTGCAGAACAGCGAGAAATTGTGGATCTGTTTCGCTTGCGCTTGCAGGACCGTCATCGCGGTGCTGGGCATAGTCGTCTCGAAGCCGAGTCCGAAGAAGATGACCTCCCGGTCGGGGTTGAACTGCGCGATCTTCAACGCGTCGAGCGGCGAATAGACCATGCGCACGTCGGCGCCGTCGGCTTTCGCTTTCAGTAGACTCTTCCTCGAACCCGGCACCCGCATCGCATCGCCGAAGGTCGTGAAGATCACTTCCGGACGCTCGGCCAGCGCAACGCAATCGTCGACGCGGCCCATCGGCAGCACGCACACCGGGCAACCGGGACCATGCACGAACTCCACTGCATCGGGCAGCAATTGCTGGATGCCATAGCGGAAAATCGTATGGGTGTGGCCGCCACACACTTCCATGATTTGCAGCGGCCGTTGTTTGGCGCGCTCGATGCGGGACACCAGCGCGCGAATTTCTTTCTCCAGCGTTTTCGCTTTGTGCGGGTCGCGAAACTCGTCGACGTATTTCATGGCGCACCTCCTTGCGCTGAACCTGCAAGGCCGGCCGAACCGGCGAGGCCGCCGCGGTCGTCGGCAAGCAGCGTATGCACGAGGTCCCACAGAATGTGATAGATCGCGACATGGGTCTCCTGGACGCGATGAATGCTGTCGCTCCGCACCACCAGACAATGGTCGACAGCGGCGCTGGCCGCCATCCGTCCGCCATCGTGGCCCGACAGCCCGATGGTCAGCAGGCCGATCTCTTTCGCTTTCGTAAAGGCGGTCAGCAGGTTGTCGGAATTGCCGCTGGTCGACACGCCGATCAGCGCATCGCCACGCCGTCCTTGCGCCACCAGTTGCCGCACGAAAATATGGCTGAAGCCGACATCGTTGCCGACCGCCGTCATCATGGCCACGTCGGCCACCAGATTGATCGCGGTCAGCGCGGGACGGCCCGTGGTCACCGGATGCAGAAACTCGACGGCGATATGCGCGGCATCGCAGCTCGAACCGCCATTGCCCATGGTGAAGAGCCGGCCGTCGCGGCGGTACATTTCGGCTATCGCATGGGCAATCCGCACCACCGCCGGACCGTTTTCGTCGAAGAAGCGTCGTTTGGTGTCGACGCTGTCCTGCGCTTTCAGACGCACGGAATCGAGCAACGCCGCGTCGAGCTTGTCCGCGTCCTGGCGCGCGCCGTGCAGGAACGGATACAACGCCTGCAGCGATTCATGTTCGGGCATGCCGGTCTCCGTTAGCTTCCGATCACGCATTCATGGCGCACTGCGCAGTCCGTCGCGCAAGCCGCCCCGCAGTTCGCCTGTCTCGGCCATGTCTTCCATCTCGCCCTGCGCGACGCCCAGTTCACGCAATAACGCCAGCGTGCGTGCGGCTTCCTGCTCGTCGAGCCGGCTCATCGCAAAGCCCACGTGCACCAGCACCCATTCGCCGACGCACGCGCTAGCCGGCCGTCCCTCGTCGATCACGAAGGCGATATTGATCACGCGCCGCACACCGCCGACGTTGACGAGCGCGAGATCGTTCGCCGCGTCGGTCACTTCGACGATCTGTCCTGGGATGCCCAAACACATGTTGCTCTCCCTTTAACCCGCTTTTTTGCGCCGCTACTTCCGCATCACTATGTTTGCTTGACGACTCAAACACCCGCCTTCAAAAGCCGTGGCGTTGCTGCGCCGCCGCTACCGCCGCCTGCCCTAGCGACAGACCGCCGTCGTTGGCCGGCACCTGGCGGTGCGTCAGCACGCGAAAACCCGTTGCGCCGAGCCGCCCGGCTACCTGTTCGAACAGAATGCGATTCTGAAAAACACCGCCGGACAATGCCACGCTGCGCGCATCGACAGAGCCTGTCAGCAGGTCGGCCAGGCACTCGGCCATGCGCACGATGGCGATGGCCAGCCCCTTGTGAAACCGCGCCGCGATGACCGGCACGGATGTACCGCGCAACACGTCGTCGAGCAAGGCCTCCCACATCGGCCGCGGCTCGATGCAACGCAAACCGTCAGGCATGGTGCTGACGATCTCGAACGGATACGCGTCGGCGTCGCCGTCGTCTTGCAGCGCATGCCGATCGACCAGCGCCTCAAGCTCGATCGCCGCCTGCCCTTCATAAAGCACGCGCTCCCGGCACACGCCGAGCGTTGCCGCCACGGCATCGAACAAACGGCCAACGGAGCTTGCCAGCGGACTATTGACGCGTTGCGCGATCATCGTATCGAGCGCGGCACGGGGGCGGCGGCTCAGGAACTTCTGCACGTCGAGCCCGGCGTATTGCCGCGTAAAACCGCGCCAATCGAATGCCGCCATCAGATGCGCATAAGCGTTGCGCCACGGTTCGTCGATGGCGCGTGTGCCACCGGGCATCGCGACCGGCTTGAATGTGCCGAGGCGCGTGAAGCCGCGATAATCCGCCAGCATGAATTCGCCGCCCCACAGCGTGCCGTCGTCGCCATAACCGAGACCGTCGAGCGCGATACCGAGCATCGGCAGCGCATCGAACGCGACGCCGTTTTCCGCCATGCACGCGGCGAGATGCGCGTGATGATGCTGAACCTCGACCACGGGAACCTGCCACGTTTGCGCAAGGTCGTAGCCGATTTTGCGCGACAGATACTCGGGGTGGAAGTCGAGCGCCACCGTCTGCGGTTCATGGTCGAACAGGCGCAGATACTGCGCCACCGAACGGCGGTAGTCCGCATAAGTCAACGCGTCCTCCAGATCGCCGAGATGGTGCGAGACGATCGCCTGAGCATTGCGTGCAAGGCAGAAAGTATTTTTGAGCTCACCGCCCATTGCCAGCACCGCCGGTGTTTCGGCAAAACCCTCCGGCAACAGCAACGGCGCAGGCGCGTAGCCACGTGCTCGCCGCAACACGCGCGGTTCGCCCTGCACCACGCGGGCCACCGAATCGTCGACCCGGCGTGCGATATCGCGGTCGTGCATCAGAAACACATCGGCAATGCGGCCGAGACGCGCGCGTGCATCCGCGTTGTCGATGCACGGCGGCTCGTCGCTGGTATTGCCGCTGGTCACCACGAGCGCTGAGTCGATCGACTCCATCAGCAGGCGATGCAGCGGCGTAGACGGCAGCATGAAACCGAGTGTGCCCACCCCCGGTGCGACGCTTGGCGCGACGCACTGCGCACCGTCGGCTCGCAGAATGACGATCGGTCCGGCCGCGCTATGCAGCAGGGCCACCTCTGTTGGGTCGGGCGTGCAATAGCGGCGGATCGCCTGCAGATCGCGCGCCATCAGCGCAAACGGTTTGCGCTCGCGCCGTTTCAGTCGACGCAAACGCGCCACCGCGGCTTCATCGCAAGCGTCGCAGGCAAGCTGAAAGCCGCCCAGCCCTTTGACCGCGACAATCGAGCCGTGGCGCAACAGCAGGCTTGCCGCGCGACAGGGATCGTCGCCGTCAGCACGCGCGCCGTGCCGGCCTTCCAGCCAGACACGCGGGCCACATACCGGACACGCGACCGGTTGCGCATGAAAGCGCCGGTCGGCGGGATCCTCATACTCGGCGCGGCATGCGTCGCACAGGTCGAATGCCGCCATGGTCGTATTGGCGCGATCGTAGGGAATGGCCTGAACGATCGAAAGGCGCGGGCCGCAATGCGTGCAGTTCGTAAACGGATAACGGTAACGCCGGTCCGCCGGCGTGGCGATCTCGGCGGCACAGTCCGCGCAGATCACCGCGTCAGGCGTGACGCCAGTCTGCACATTGCCGGTCACGCTCGCCACGATCCGGAAATCGCTGGCCTCGGCCGCTTCACTCAGCTGATGCCGCTCGATCGCGTCGATGCGCGCGAGCGGCGGACACTCGGCGCTCAGGCTTTCGATGAAACGTTGCAGCGTCCACGCATCGCCCCACGCATGAATCAGCACACCGTCGCTATCGTTGCGCACGTCGCCGACCACGCCGCATGCATGCGCGAGCCGCCACACGGTCGGCCGGAAGCCGACGCCTTGCACCAGTCCGCGCACACGAATTTCCTCGCCGACCGGTCCCGGGACCGCAGGGCGTGGAGGCGAAGACTGTCCGGCAGGCTGTGTATGCATGTTCATGGCCACCTCCCTGGCTGTTACCGTCTACATGTTGCGGATGCGGATATAGCGCTTGATGTCCTTCATATTCGCGAGCACACCGAGCACCAACGCCGGCAACAAGAGGTACTTCAGAAAGCCTTTCATGACGCCTCCCACTTCAGTTATTTCACACCGTATCCGTGACGGCCCACCGCCTCGCTGCGCAGTCGTCAGGCGGCTTGGCCACTCAGGCAGCGCGTATGGACGCCCACTCGACCGGCTGACGGCCCGATCGCTCAAGCGGCCCGTGCGGACAACCGCTCCATCCTTGCCATCACAAGCGTCACAGCGAGTTCGACCGCCTGCTCGACCGCCGCAGCCACCGTGCCGCTCAATCCCATCCTTCCTTCATCGCCGTTCTCGAAGCCGAAGTCTTGCGGCTCGCAACCGAGCACGACGACGTCCTCGCAACCGCCGCCCAGCATCCGCACCGTTTGCAGCACTTTGGCCGGATCCATTTCATGCGGCGACATCAGGATCGGCATCGCATACGGATCGCCTGGCTCGCCGACAACGGATTCTTCAACAGACGGCTCGATCACATACAACGTGCCCGGCGCACCACCGCGCTGCATCGTGTCGATCAGAATCGCACTGTCCACACCATCGAGCAGCGCATAGCAAAGATCGATGCCGCGAATCCCGAAGTCCGCGATGCTCACCCAGCCGGCAAATGCCGGCAACTCACCGGCTGCCAGTTTTTCCCGCAGACGGCGCACCACTTCGACGCCGAAGCCATCGTCGCCGAGAAACACATTGCCGATGCCCGCCACCAGAACCGCACTCATGCGTGGCCTCCTTTACGACGGGACGGGCGCGACGTGTTGACCAGCGGCTCGATCTCGTCCGGGCCGAAGAAGAAGCGATGGCCGGGCATGCGCTGCATGCCGAAGTCTTTGCCGGGGTCGTCGTCGACTGTCACGGCAACGTGCACGTGATCGTCGAAATCGCGCTCGATCGATTCGATCGTGGCAACCATGCCGCTCAGCGCGATATCGAAGATGTCCGCGCGGCCGCGTGGGTGCAAGCGCACCTGATCGCCAATCCGGATCTCGACGCCCGCCACCCGCACGCAAGCAAGATGCGGCCGCGCGTCGAGTTCCGCCCACGGCGACACCGGCATGGCGGGCGCTGCCAGCGGCGAAAATGCGCCGACGCTTGCCGCATCGAATGCGCGCACCTGCCGCAAGGTGCCATGCAGCTTCTCCATCTGCTCGACGCCGAGGCTTTCGGTGCGTGCAAGCAAGGCACGCGCGCGCTCGTCGGTGGCGATCATTTCGCGCTTTTCGTCGTCGGTCATGGTGAGAATGCGCAGCGTGAGAATCTCGTCGATCTCCGTCGAGTCGAATAGATCGCCAGCGCTTTCAGGCGCAATCTGCGGGAAATCGTAGAGAATGATCGGCGAGGCAAGCATCGTGTCGGGCTGTTGTTCATCGCCCACCAATACCGGCCACACGCCGATATTGCGGCTCGCGGCAGCAGCCTCCACCAGGTCGGCGGGCGGATCGATCGACGAAATCCACGTGCCGCCCTCGATGGTCAACACCGTATGACAGGACACCAGCGCATACAGCGAAGCCGCATCCCGCTTCAGGCCGCTGGCATTGTCGAGCG
The DNA here is from genome assembly GCF_050434205.1 of Paraburkholderia sp. GAS348. Classification (NCBI taxonomy): domain Bacteria; kingdom Pseudomonadati; phylum Pseudomonadota; class Betaproteobacteria; order Burkholderiales; family Burkholderiaceae; genus Paraburkholderia; species Paraburkholderia sp. GAS348. Next base: position 81,092 of record NZ_JBNPVT010000002.1, on the reverse strand, counting down.
GCGTCTCGTTGACGATGCGCACCTTTACGCGATAAACCCCGGGCGCCACGCTGGCGGCGCTCAATTCGACGTGGCCTTGCAGCGCAGCCCGGGTACGGCGCAGTGCGCCGCGCAGCGTGCCTCGCTTGTCGGCGAGCGGTTCGAGCTCGCTGGCAGCGTCGAACGAGAATGCAATCTGCATGGGTGCGTCAAGCAATTCGCCGACCACCAGAACCGGCACGGCGATGTGCCGCTCAGCCGCTTCCTGCCATGGGGTATAGCGCCGTTCGCCGATATCGAGCACGGGCACGCTGCGCCAGGCCGGCTCACCCGACTCCGGCCGCGCGGCGGCCCCCTCCGCCACGTCGAGCACCGTCCGTTCGATCACCTGCAGAAAACCGGGCCGCACAGCCACGCGGGTGCGCGGGTCGCCGCGCAGCAGACACTCGGTCTGCGTCACCCACGGATCGCTGCCGGATGCCTCGGCATAGGCGCGCGGATACACGCCGCCGAAGGTCCAGCGTTGCCGGTTCTTGACCGAGGTCGGCCGGTACGGATACAGCATGTAGCCTTCGTACAGCACCGCCTGAACCACGCTTTCGACCGCGTTCACGATATGTCCTCCTCGACGCCGTCGAGCAGGCCCGTCACCGCCTGCTCCCAGCTCGTGAGACCCCGTCTGCTTTTGTATCGCGAGAGGCGATCGAACACATCCCGGTGCAAACACAGCCACGCGCCGTTCGGGTAGTAGCGGGTCATCATGTCGCGCCATAGCGCAACCGGTAGCCGGTACGCCGCCTCCTTGTGCCACGGAATCGGCGCGGCCTGCAACGCGCCGCCTGCCTCGCGATAGAACACCGTGCCGCTGAATTGCAGCATCAGCGGAATCTCGCCTTCTTCGAGGCCGTGAAAATATTTGGTTGCGGCCACATTGAAATCGTAGCTGCACGGCACGGGCAAATCGAGCGTGCATTCGCCGGTGAACGGCGGTGCGATCGCCGTGGTATGCGTCCATAGCAGCGTGCGCAGCGTTTCACCCCAGCGCGGCGGCGAGCCGAACAGGTCATCGAGTCCGTATTGCTCGGCGGGCACATAGCGGCGCCTGGTCGCTTCGATCTGGATCTGGCATTGCAGGGTAATGCTCGCAATCTCCTCCTGCGCCGGCGTATTGACGATACGGAGCCTGAACGTCAGCAGCGGCGCTGCGGCGAACGGCACGACTTCCGCCAACTCGACAGTGAACCCGAGATCAGGCATGGAGCAGGCCCTCCGGCACCCGGCCATGGGTCTTCAGCGCGGCGAAGAAACGATGGATCGAATCCCACGCTTCCTTGCCGCCAGACAGTCCGCGCCAACGTGCACGGATCACGCCGGTCAACGCGTAACACTGGTCGATCGGCACGCGGTAATAATCGCGCGCGCCTTCGCTGCGGTTGACCAGCAGCGCTTCGACGTCGGGTTGCAGTTGCGCGAGCAACGGATTCCCGGCGACCAGTTCGTCCCACGCCTGCAAGTCCAGCAGCGATTGCGTGCCACCGGCGGGTCCGGGATACAGCGCGACGACACGCTGTGCCTGGCTATCGTGAAAGAAGAAAGCGATATCGATGGGAATCGCCAGCGCGTCCCATTGCGCATCGCTCATGCGAAAGCCGTCGAGATAATGCGCCTCGCGCGGCACCGGACGATAGCGCGCATTCTGCTGGCTGCCGAACAGCAGCGCGCACGCACGGCAACAGCAATACAACTGCCGTTTGGCGGTTTCGAACAGATGGGGATGATCGGCTAGAAGCGGCAGGCCGCACAACTCGCACTGCATGTCGTCGGCCTTGCGCACGAAATGGCGCAGCCGCGCGACCCAGCCGCGTGTCGTGGCCGCGGGTGTCATTGTGCGCCGGCCTCGGTCCGGCTTGCTACCTCATTTGCCACATCATTCGCTACCTCCGTTCGATGCGGCACAAAGCGCAGTTCATGCACATTGACGTCCGGCAGACCGGCGATCTCGACACGCATCGCTTCGGGCGCCGCTTCGAAGATCGAGCGTTCGATTTCCTGCTGCAATTCGCCCACGGAGTTGTGCTTGCCCTGCAGGCGGCCTGCGACTCGCACACGCACGGCCTCTTCTGCCGCGTCCAGCAGTTCGATCTGGATGCCCTGGGCGCCAAGCAAGGGGCGCATCTTTTCGACCGCGCGCGACACGCGCGTCGGCAGATCCTGCGGATGCAAACCGTGCAAAAGCAGCAACGCCGACACGCCGGCGTCGCGCTCGAACGCTGCGACCATGGCGTCGTCTATCACGCCCGCCTCCGCCACGATCTCCATCAGTCGTGCGAGGCCGTTCGCATGCAGATCGAGGACGACTTGCAGCAGTTCCTTGGCAGACTCACGCGCGCGCGGATCGTCGAGCGCTTCCAGCGCCGCAATCAGTTCGTCGATGCGGCGTTGCTGGGCGGCGACCGCGCGTTCGCCGCTCACGTGTGCGCTCCCTGCATCACACCGAAGGTCGGCGAGTGCGACGTATCGATCGTCTTGCCATTGCCGACGTACATATGCACGCCGCACGGCAGACACGGATCGAAGCTGCGCACCGCACGCATGATGTCGATGCCCTTGAATTTGTCCGGCCCGTTCTCTTCGAAGATCGGCGTGTTCTGCACCGCGTCTTCATAGGGCCCAGGCGTGCCGTAGATATCGCGCGGATTGGCGTTCCAAGGCGTAGGCGGATACGGGTGATAGTTGGCGATCTTGCCGTCGCGGATCACGAGGTGATGCGAAAGCACGCCGCGCACCGCTTCATGGAAGCCGCAGCCAATGCCCTCTTGCGGCACCGTGAAGTCGCTGAACGTGCGGGTGCGCCCCGCGTGCAACTCGGCCAGCGCCTGCTCGGCAAAGTACAAAGCGGCCGCCGCTGAATACGCCTGAAAATAGGTGCGGGCGCGATCGCGTTCAATCGCATTGCTCCACTTCGGAATCTTCCATTCGAATTCGACTTCGGGCTTGAGCGCGGTCTTCGGCAAATAGATCTTCACGCTGTGGCCGGTCGCCTTGATGTAGCCGATGTCGACCAGACCCGCCAACGCGGTGGCCCACAAGCGTGCGATCGGTCCACCGCCGGTATCGAGCGCGAGATGGTCGCCCGTGCGCTTGTCGAGCCAGCGCGGCGACATCACCCACGTGTAGTTGCCGTCGAATTTGCGCTTCTGCGGACGCGGCAGCGTGGTCTGATTCCACGGATGCTTGCGGTCCACCGGATTGCCGAGCGGGTCCTGCTTGACGAAGGTTTCTTCGTGATCCCAGTCGTCGTAAAAGGAACTGCCCAGCAGGATGCGGATGTTCAGGTTGATATCGACGAGGTCGGTCGTCACCAGTTCGCCGTCCACCACCACGCCCGGCGTGACGAACATGCCGCGGCCCCATTGCGTCATCGAGTTGTAGTTGTAGTCGCACACGTTCGGGTCCTGGAACGAACCCCAGCAACCGAGCAGAACGCGGCGCCGGCCGACTTCTTCGTAACCCGGCAGTGCTTCATAGAAGAAGTCGAACAGATCGTCGTGCAGCGGCACGACTTTCTTCATGAACTCGACGTACTTCATCAAACGCGTGATGTAATCCGTGAATAGCTGAATGGTCGGCACCGTACCCACACCGCCCGGATAGAGCGTCGACGGATGCACGTGACGCCCTTCCATCAGGCAGAACATCTCGCGCGTATAGCGGCTGACCATCAAGGTCTCGCGATAGAACTCGCCGGTGAACGGATTAAGCGCGGTCATGATGTCCGCAATGGTTTTATAGCCGTGCTTGTCCGCGTTCGGCGCGGGCGTTTTTTGCGCCTTGTCCCATACGCCGGGATTGGTCTCCTTGACCATCCTCTCGCAGAAATCCACGCCCACCAGGTTGTCCTGGAAGATGTTGTGGTCGAACATGTATTCGGCCGCTTCGCCCAGATTGACGATCCATTCGGCAATCGCCGGCGGCTTCACGCCGTACGCCATGTTCTGCGCGTACACCGAACAGGTCGCGTGATTGTCGCCGCAGATCCCGCAGATGCGGCTCGTGATGAAGTGCGCGTCGCGCGGATCTTTGCCCTTCATGAAAATGCTGTAACCACGAAAGATCGACGAGGTGCTGTAGCACTCCGCCACGCGGCGGTTCGCAAAATCGATCTTGGTGTAAATCCCCAGACTGCCGACGATCCGCGTAATCGGATCCCAGTTCATTTCGACCAGCTTGCCCGGCGCTGCCTGGGTGCTTGCGGTCGCTTCAGGTGCGGTACTAACGGCCATGACCTTCTCCCTGCTGACAAGTCGAATTCCGCCAACTGCGCCGCCAGATCAGCGATGGTAGCCGGTCGTGAGTTTCGCCCCGTTGTGACGCCATTTCGGCTCGTCGTTGAGCGTGTTGTTGGTCAGCTTGCGCAGGCTGCGGATCAGCGGACCATAGCTCTTGATGAGATTCGACGACAGCACCGCTCCCGGCGGCTCATCCATGAACGGCATGAACTTGTCGGGAAAGCCCGGCATCGTGCAGCCGATGCAGATGCCTCCCACATTCGGACAACCGCCAATGCCGCCCATCCAGCCGCGTTTGGGCACGTTGCACTGCACGACGGGCCCCCAGCACCCCAGCTTGACGATGCAATTCGGGCTGCCGTATTCGCTGGCGAAGATCGCCTGTTCGTACGAGCCCGCGCGATCGCAACCGTCGTGAACGGTGCGTGTAAACAGCCATTTCGGCCGCAGTGCCTCGTCGAGCGGAATCATCGGCGCGAGACCCGCCAGCTGATAAAGCAGATAGAGCAGCGTCTCCATGAAGTTGTCCGGCTGCACCGGACAGCCTGGCACGTTTACGATCGGCAGGCCCGCTTTCGACTTCCAGTCCCAGCCGAGATAATCGGCGAGGCCCATGCAGCCGGTCGGATTGCCTTCCATGGCGTGAATGCCGCCGTAGGTCGCGCAGGTGCCCGCGCCGACCACGGCCAGCGCGCGCGGCGCGAGCCGGTCGAGCCATTGCGGAATCGTGATTGGTTCCTGCGTATCGGGGTCGGTGCCCAATGCGGCCCAATATCCTTCGCGATTGATACGTTCGTTTGGAATCGACCCTTCCATCACCAGCACGAAGTTCTCAAGCTCGCCGCGCGCGGCCTCGTGAAACGGCTTGAGAAACTCGTCGCCGTTTTCATACGCCAGTACGGGGTTATGTAAATGCACCTTCGGCAAGCCGGGGATCGCACCGAGAATCACGTCCTCGATGCTCGGCTGAGTCGCCGCGGTAATCGACACCGAATCGCCGTCGCAGCCGAGGCCCGCGGTGATCCAGATGATGTGCACTTCCTTGAGCGCCGGCGCGTGCTGAGTCTTGCGCCCATAGGGGACGTTGTCTGCTTCTGCCATGATGTGTCTCCACTGCGAACCACGTTCTTTTTAGGTCAGGCAAAGATACGTGGCGAGTGCCCCACGGCAGTCACGTGTCCAGCAATCGATCGGTAATAATTCCGCACAATGCGGTTAAAAGGATCGGATTTGCTGCATGTATTGTTGGGGATGGGTGCCCACCGTGATGAGCCCGAAAAACTTAATCGAGTATAGTTCAGCGATACGAAATACCCCAGTTTCGTAACCTGATCAGGAAACAGGGTGCAGCGGATTGGCGCCGATAGTCGCGCCTTTTGTAATTCTCTGACGATAGCCTTTAAGGGTTCATGCCGTTGCCCGTGTAAGCGCCATGCATCAGCATCCGGGCGACGCTGATGCAGCGCGTCACTCACTAGCTCGGACTACTTCACATCGAACGCATAATCGCCATGCGTGCGATGCCCGTCGGAAGCGACAGCCACCCAATGCACGGTGTAGTGACCGGCGGCCAGCGGCGGCAGCGGCACCGCGATCGCCGCGGCGTTATGAGCATCAACCACGGCCTTCTCCGTATTGACCTGCTTGCCGCCCGCGTCGGTGACCGTGAGCGAGCTGAAGGCCGGCTCGAGCGGCCCGTCGAAGACAATCCTGATTTGCGCGGGCGGCGCCACCGTCGCGCCGGCACCCGGCTCCTGCTTCTGCGGAAACACATGCGCAAAGGCAGCGCTTGCGAAAGCAAGCCCGGCAATCAGCATCGGCAACTTCGCCGCGGCACGCACCCAACCCTGTCGATCGTTGTTCATCGCTGGCTCCTGTTTTACTGGAAGAGAGGTTTGCCGATCGTCGTCGGCGCGACGTCGTCGAAGAAGACGTGGGCCTGCACCAGAATACCCACGTGCGAGCCGCTTGCGCGGTTGAGCGGGATTTGCGCTTCAACGCCGAACTGGCCATAACGGTTGATCCAGATGAAGCCTGGATTGACTGTGCCGGTTGTCTGCCCCTGGCTTCTGGAGAGCGGGATTTCCACCAGTGGAATGACGTTCGCCAAGGGCTGGGGCAAGCCGACGTCATGCACGTGCTGTTGCAGATACGGCAAGCTGTATTGCACCGTGAAGCCATAGTTGAACGCATTCGGCTGTCCCGCGCCGGTGGTCAGGGCGGGCCCGGCTTCACCCGTGATCGCGATCGGCCGCAGATAGGCGAGCGGCGCGGGAAGATCGCCCATCCCCTTGCCCGCATAGAGCGTTGGCGAGATCGTCGAGAAGTTGTTCGCGATCGCGCGGCTTCCCGTGCCGCCGAGTTCGGCATTCACGCCGACCGAGGTCATGAACTCGTGTTCATCGTTGACGTACAGCAGGTACTTCAAGCCGACGCCGAAATTGTCGAAGCCACGCGCCTTCGGATTGTTTTGCATCGTATAGGTGTCGTCGATGGACACCGCCAGCCTCGGCGTAATCAGCTTGTCGTATTCGAAATCGAAGGTGTTGATGCTTTGATCGCCGTTATCGCCGGGCACGCGCTGGTGGCCGTATTGCAGGTTGGCCTCGTCGCCGACACCGGGATCGTCGACGGCCATCGTCGACGGAAAGACGCGATCACCCGCAATGGCGTGGGCACTGGCGAATGAAGGAGCGAATAGAAATACGCTGGCGGCAGCCGCGGCGAGCGACGCCGCGCACAACGGTTTCCCGTTGCGCGTTGCTGGGGTTTGCATGGTTCATCCTGTTCAGGGGTCGAGACAATGCCGGCGCGCGACGTCGGCAAGACGTGCGGCGGCATCGCGATGCAGTCATGGCATCGCAACGGTGTGACTCGAATCAGGATACGAACGGCGGGGCGCGCGGCTGCGCAAATGTGAGCGGTTCAACGCGCTGAACGCTCTCGAAGCGGGTCGCGACGGAATGCTCAAGCGCGCGGACGGTGACGAAGAACAGCGCTTCGACGCTGGGCACCACTGGCATGTGGGCAAGCAGGCTGCAATAGCCGCAGGCGTCGCCGTCGGACATGGCGGCGTGCTGGGCGTGCTTGCTGGCGGGTGGATTCGATGCCTCGTGCTGCATCGCGGGCATGGATGCCATGGCGCCCATTGAAGCCATGTCCATCGAATCCATGTCCGTCGAAGCCATCGCCGGCATGGAAGCCATCGCGGGCATGGAGGCGATCGAGAGCATGGAAGCCATCGCGGGCTTCGAGCAATGCTCGCCTTGCATTCCGCTTTCGCCGCCACTGCGCCCGGCGAGCGAATGCGAGATCGTGGGCGCGAGCGTTGCCATCAGGATCGCAAACAATCCCAGCCAACTGCCGATCTTCTGATGGAACCGACTCAATTTGCGCCCGGCGACACGATTGGAAACTGTCGCGAATTATGCCATGGCGCCCCACGCATCCCGACGCGCAAAGCGCCGCTTATGCCGGACATTTCACGTTTGCGCCACGGACAGTGGACAATGCCTGATCCCGGCTACCGGCATGGAGTGTCCATGAAAGAGCAGCGCCCGCGTCCCCCGCATTTGCCAAGCGATCATTCGCATGTGGAGTGGCGCGATCACACCCTGTCTTATGCCATCGTGGCCACGCTTGTCGTGGTGACGGTCACGCTGATCGTCTGGCTGGTCGATCCGGCGCCGCCGAAAACCATCACAATGAGCGCGGGCCCGCACGACAGTTCGTTCCTCGTCACCGCGGATCAGTACAAGAAGATCCTCGCCCGCAACGGCATTACGCTGAACGTGCTGGAATCCGACGGCTCGGTGCAGAACCTGCATCGTCTGCTCGACCCGAAACAGCATGTCGATCTCGCGCTCGTGCAAGGCGGCGTGGCCGATGGGCTCGATACGTCATCGCTGATGTCGCTCGGCAGCGTCTTCTATATTCCGGTGGTGGTGTTCTATCGCGGCACGGGTATCAGCGAGCTTTCGGAACTGGAAGGCAAACGGATTGCAATCGGCCGCGAAGGCAGCGGCACGCGCCGCCTCGCGCTCAAACTGCTGGAAGCAAACGGCATCGAACCCGGCGGCGCCACCGTGCTGGTGTCGAGCGACGGCTTGCAGGCCGCCACGCAACTCGTGGCGGGCGACGTCGACGCGGCAATCCTGAACGGCGACTCGGCCACGCGCGGCTTGATGCTGCGGCTCCTGAAAGTGCCCGGCATCTCCGCGATGAATTTCGACGAAGCCACCGCGTATACGCGCCTCTTTCCCTATCTCGAGGAACTCGACCTGCCGCCCGGCGTGCTGGATCTCAAGCGCAGAATTCCGCCCGAGACCATTCATCTGATCAGTCCAACGGTCGAACTCGTGGCCCGGAGCAATTTGCATCCGGCCATTTCCGACTTATTGATCGAAGCTGCACAGGAGGTGCATGGCATGCCAGGGCTGTTGCAGCACGCGGGGGAGTTTCCGAAGCCGGTTGCCCATGAATATCAGATCAGCGAAGACGCGCAGCGCTACTACAGGACCGGCAAGAGTTTTCTATACCGCGCGCTGCCGTTCTGGCTCGCAAGCATCGGCGACCGCACGCTCGTTCTGCTGCTGCCGATGGCGGTTCTGCTGTTTCCGGCGATGCGGCTGATCCCGGCGCTGTACCGCTGGCGCGTGCGCTCGCGCATCTATCGCTATTACGGCGCGCTGATTGCGATCGAGCGCGGCGCGCTCGCCGACTCGACCGAGGAGGAGCGCAAGCAGCTTTTCGCGGAGCTCGATCAAATCGAGGCGTCGCTTAACCACTTGCGTATGCCGTTGGCATACGCCGACGCGTTCTATGTGCTGCGCGAGCACGTCGGCTTCGTGCGCGGCCGGCTGGCGGCGGCGCAAGGCAGCCACCCCTAGACGGGGCGGCGGGCCGCTTTATGCTTCGGCGGCGGCCGACGGCGCTGCCGGCGGCGTTGCCGATACAGCGGCTGGGGCGTCTGTCGAAGTAGCCTGCGGCTGGCTCTGCGCGCCAACTTGCGGGGTAGCCTCAGCTTGCGGGGTGGCCTCGGTGTGTTCTGCTGCATCAGCAGAAGCGACTGCGGCGCCGGAAGCGGACGAATCCGACGAAGCATTGGCGGACGCCTCAGCCGACGAAGCTGCCGCTTTCGCCGCCCCCCTGCCTGCACGATGCGCCTGCAGACGCTGCGCGCCGGCGGCTTCCTGCGCCGTCACCTTGCCTGCTTCGCCCCCTGTCAGATCGACGCGCGCGGCGCCTTCGACGAGACACTTCCAGTAGCGGCTGCCACGGCACCAGGTTTTGATTGCATCGCGCAACTCAGCTTCGCTCAGCGACAGTTCCTTCGCGTGAGCCACGAGGTCCGCGAAGATGCCGACCTTGAGCGGCAGCTTGGGCGCCGGATTCTTCGGGAATACATTGGGGAAGCGCTTTTGCAGTCTCCCGATCGATTTCACCACCGGGTCCACTGGCCTTGCGTCGGGCACGGGCTTGGCCTCTGCGGCTGGCCTGGCCTCGGCGGCCGGCTTGTGAGCGGGCGCGGCACGGCGCGGCGGCGGCGGCTTGCGCGCGGGCTTCGCAGCAGGCTTCGCACCGGGCTTGGCGACGGGCTTGGCCGCAGGTGCAGCTTCGGCGCGTGCCGCCGCCAGTTGCTTCTTTAATTCAGCGAGTTGTTCGAAACCCATAGCGCACAATCAATCGAGAAAGACAAGATTGTAGCAGCGTGTTGCAACATGCTCCTGACATGCGGCGAGGCACTGCGTGCCGGCGGTGGTGCATCTGGAATCCGTGCCCTCGCACATTCAGCGTGAGTGACCAGGCAGTCATACTTCCCGCAGCGCTGCGCGCGCCGTCGCGGTACTTCCCAAAACCAATCTCGTTCGTCGATCGAGCGCGACATCGTCGCGCCCGATGCGCCCGGTGTTACTCGCCTGTGTTCGCGGCGATGAAGTCCTTCACGCGCTGCACGTCCGCCGGCAGTACTTCGTATCGCTGCGGCAGCGATTCCAGACCCGAAAACGCAGCCGGGCGCTCCGGTTCGCGCAGCAACGCCTCGCGAATCGTTTCGCCAAACTTGATCGGTTGCGCCGTCTCCAGCACGATCATCGGGATGCCCGCCTGCAAATGCTCGCGCGCCACCTTCAGGCCGTCAGCCGTGTGCGTGTCGATCATCGTGTCGTAGCGCTCGAAGACGTCGCGGATCGCGTCCACACGGTCCTCGTGGCTGCTGCGGCCCGACACGAAACCGAATTCCTTCACGCGTGCAAAATCGCCGCTCGCCGCGAGGTCGAAACCGCCCTTCTCTTCCACGTCGCGGAACAGTTGCAGCACGCGCGCCGGGTCGCGGCCCAGCAGATCGAACACGAAACGCTCGAAGTTCGAGGCCTTCGAAATGTCCATGCTCGGGCTGCTCGTGTGGTACGTCTCAGCCGCCTTGCGCACCCGGTAAATACCCGTGCGGAAGAACTCGTCCAGCACGTCGTTTTCGTTCGTGGCCACCACCAGCTTCTCGATCGGCAGACCCATCATGCGCGCAATGTGACCCGCGCAGACATTGCCGAAATTGCCCGACGGCACCGTGAACGAGACGCGCTCGTCGTTCGACTTCGTCGCGGCAAAGTAGCCCTTGAAGTAGTACACGACCTGCGCCACGACGCGCGCCCAGTTGATCGAGTTGACCGTGCCGATCTTGTACTTCGCCTTGAACGCGTGGTCGTTCGAGACCGCCTTCACAATGTCCTGCGCATCGTCGAACACACCCTCGACCGCGATGTTGAAAATGTTCGGGTCCTGCAAGCTGTACATCTGCGCGGTCTGGAACGCGCTCATCTTCTTGTGCGGCGAGAGCATGAACACGCTAATGCCCTGTTTGCCGCGCATCGCGTATTCCGCTGCACTGCCGGTGTCGCCCGACGTTGCGCCCAGAATGTTCAGCGTCTCGCCGTGCCTTGCCAGCGCATATTCGAACAGGTTGCCGATCAACTGCATCGCCATGTCCTTGAACGCGAGCGTCGGACCGTTCGACAGTTCCAGCAGCGACAGCGGCGCGCCGTTCTCAACGCCCAGCGTTTTCAACGGTGTGATCTGCGCGGCGCTTTCGTCGTCGCGCACATTGCAGTACGTCTCGGCCGTGTAGGTCTTGCGCGTCAGCGCGCGCAGGTCCTCGGCGGGAATGTCGTCGCTGAATTTCGACAGGATCTCGAAGGCGAGATCCGCGTACGGCAACGTGCGCCAGCGCGTCAGTTCGTCAGCCGTGACGCGCGGATAGTCGGCGGGCAGGTACAGGCCGCCATCTTTAGCTAGACCGCCCAGCAGAATCTCGGAAAACGTATGGCGCTCGCCGGCTCCGGCGCCGCGCGTAGAGAGGTAGTTCATAGTTCGGCCTAGTTCAGCGCTTCCATGCGCAGCTTCGTGACTTGCGAGACAACGGTCTGCAGCGCTTCGATCGTCTTGATCGCCGCGTTGACGTTCTTTTCAACCGTTTCGTGCGTAATCAGGATGATGTCGGTTTCGCCCTTGCCGTTCGCATCGACCTGCTCCGATTCCTTCTGCAGCAACGCGTCGATCGAAATGCCCCTATCCGCCAGAATGCGCGTGATGTCGGCCAGCACGCCCGTCACGTCCGCCACCCGCAGACGCAGGTAGTAGCCGCTCGTCACTTCGTCGATCGGCAGGATCGGCGTGCTCGACAGGCTGTCAGGCTGGAACGCCAGATGCGGCACGCGATGCTCCGGGTCCGCCGTATGCAGACGCGTCACGTCGACCAGGTCGGCCACCACGGCGGAGGCCGTCGGCTCCGCGCCCGCGCCCTTGCCGTAGTACAGCGTGGAGCCAACCGCGTCGCCGTGCACGACGACCGCGTTCATCGCGCCTTCCACGTTCGCCAGCAGGCGTTTTTCCGGAATCAGCGTGGGATGCACGCGCAATTCGATACCCTTGTCCGTACGGCGCGAGATGCCGAGCAGCTTGATGCGGTAGCCAAGTTCTTCAGCGTATTTGATGTCGATTGCAGCCAGCTTGCTGATGCCTTCGACGTAGGCCTTGTCGAATTGCACCGGCACGCCGAACGCGATCGCGCTCATGATCGTCGCCTTGTGGGCGGCGTCCACACCTTCGATGTCGAAGGTCGGATCGGCTTCGGCGTAACCCAGGTCCTGCGCGGCTTTCAGCGCGGTCGCGAAGTCGAGCCCACGGTCGCGCATTTCCGAGAGGATGTAGTTCGTCGTGCCGTTGATGATGCCGGCAATGTACTGGATGCGATTGGCCGTGAGCCCTTCGCGCAGCGCCTTGATGATCGGAATGCCGCCCGCCACCGCCGCTTCGAACGCCACCATCACGCCGTTGGCGCGCGCCGCTTCGAAAATCTCCGTGCCGTGCACGGCGAGCAGCGCCTTGTTGGCGGTGACCACATGCTTGCGGTTGTTGATCGCGCGCAGGACGAGCTCGCGCGCCACGCCCGTGCCGCCGATCATTTCCGCCACGATATCGATCGACGGATCGTCGACCACCGCGTTGAAATCATCCGTCAGCGCCACGGTGCCGGCTTCACTGCCGAGCGCCGCGGCCGCCTTGGCGGGATTGCGCACGGCAATGCGCGCGATCTCAATGCCGCGGCCCGCGCGGCGTTTGATTTCTTCCTGATTGCGGCGCAGTACCGTGAAGGTGCCGCTGCCTACCGTGCCGAAGCCCAGCAGTCCAACTTTGATCGGTTCCATGCAGCGTGTGTTTTCGAGTAAATGATTAAAAGGAAACTGGGGCTGGCCGCGGCGCGCGCCGGGCGCGCCGTCCATCTCAAGCCGTGTGGCGTTTGCGGTAGCCGTCGAGGAAGCGCGCGATCCGGTTGATCGAATCCGCGAGGTCGTCCACGTTCGGCAGGAACACAACGCGGAAGTGATCCGGCGTTTTCCAGTTGAAACCGGTGCCTTGCACCAGCAGCACGCGCTCTTCCAGCAGGAGGTCGAGGATGAACTGCTGGTCGTCCTGGATCGGATAAATCTTCGGATCGAGGCGCGGGAACATGTACAGCGCCGCCTCGGGCTTCACGCAGCTCACGCCGGGGATGGCCGTCAGCATGTCATACGCGAGTTCGCGCTGTTTGTACAGGCGCCCGCTCGGCAGGATCAGGTCGTTGATGCTTTGATAGCCGCCAAGCGCGGTCTGGATCGCGTACTGGCCGGGCACGTTCGGGCATAGGCGCATCGAGGCCAGAATGCCGAGCCCTTCGAAATAGTCTTTGCCATTGCGGCGGTTCTCGCCGGTCAGGCCCGAAATAAACATCCAGCCGGCGCGGTAGCCGCACGAACGGTAGCTCTTCGAGAGGCTGTTGAATGTGACGGTGAGCACGTCTTCGGAGAGCGCGGCCATCGACGTGTGCTTCTTGCCGTCGTAGACGATCTTGTCGTAGACCTCGTCGGCGAAGATCACGAGGCCGTGCTGGCGGGCGATCTCGATCAGGCCGAGCAGCAGTTCGTCCGAGTACAGCGCGCCGGTGGGGTTGTTCGGATTGATGACGACGAGCGCACGCGTGTTCGGCGTGATTTTCGCGCGGATGTCGTCCAGATCCGGCATCCAGCTGTTCGATTCGTCGCAGATGTAATGCACCGGCGTGCCGCCCGACAGGCTGACGCCGGCGGTCCACAGCGGGTAGTCCGGTGCGGGCAGCAACACTTCGTCGCCATCGTTCAGGAGGCCTTGGAGCGCCATCACGATCAGCTCGGAGGCGCCATTGCCGATGTAGATGTCGTCCAGTTCGACGCCATGCACGCCCTTTTGCTGCGTGTAATGCATGATCGCCTTGCGCGCGGCGAACACGCCCTTGGAATCCGAGTAGCCGGACGAACCCGGCAGATTCAGGATCATGTCCTGGATGATTTCATCCGGCGCGTCGAAGCCAAACGGCGCGAGATTGCCGATGTTCAGCTTAATGATGCGGTGGCCCTCTTCTTCGAGCCGCTTCGCATGTTCGAGGACAGGCCCGCGAATGTCGTAGCAGACATTCAACAACTTGTTGGATTTGAGAATCGGTTTCACGGCGGGCACTTCATCCTGTTGATGGGCTTGGGCGAACCAGCGGGGGCGAAAAAACGGGACCCCGGCAAGTCCGCCGATATGGGGGATTATGACGCGGCAGGCCCGCCGGACACGGATCGAGCCGCCAGACGCGGATTGGGCCGGCTTTCCGGGCTGGCTAGGCGCGCGTCCGGCGGATTGCGCCGGCGCAGCAGCCAGACAGACCAAAAAGCAGACCCAAAGCAGATAAAAAACAGTCGAAAATCCGACGAAAAGCGGGCAAAACCAAGGCAGGTAGCCGATAGGCCTCGCTCATGTTCTCAGCGCGGCTTATGACAGCACATGAGGTGGCACTTGAGCGAGGGGCGCCGCAAGGCGGCTAAAAAGTTATAATTTAGCGGATTTTGGCCTGCTTCCGCAATGCACCAACCGCAACGGCAAGCCTTTTCGGCCGCTTCTGTGCCATTCGCGTGTCCCACTCGCGTCAAGCGGCCCTGATTCCGTTGTGCCCGGTCAGGCCGCCAACACGCATGATGTCTCACGACGACTTCGGAAAACGAATTTGAAATTACATCAGGATTCCAGCGGCGCCCTCAATACCGTCACCGGCTACGGCGCCGACTATGTCGAAATCAATCTGGTGCGCCATTCGGGCAGCATTCTCGTGCTGCCGGACGCGCCCGTCATCCCATGGCCCGTCTCCTCGTTCGACGACCTGAGCGCCGAACACTTCGCGATGCTGGTGGACGCCGCGCCCGAAGTGGTCGTGTTCGGCAGCGGTGAACGGTTGCGCTTCCCGCATCCGCGCCTGATCGCGGCGCTCACCGCCAAACGCATCGGCGTCGAAACGATGGACTTCAAGGCCGCCTGCCGCACCTACAACATTCTGATGGCCGAGGGCCGCAAGGTCGCGGCCGCGTTGCTGATCGAAGCGTAACGGCCGCCGGCTCCCTCGACGCACCAATCGCCATTTCCGAACAACAACGCAACGCCGCCTGCGCGGCGTCGCCAAAAAGGTTGAAATCCATGAACGATACGCCGACGAGGCTACCGCTCAATCGCTCCACGATCCTGCTGCTGGTGCTGGCCCTCGCCGTGATCTGGTTCGTGCCGCTCGGCTGGCGCCATCTGCTGCCGAGCGACGAAGGCCGCTATGCCGAAATGGCACGCGAAATGTTCGTCACCGGCGACTGGATCACGCCGCGCTACAACGGCTACAAGTATTTCGAGAAGCCGCCGCTGCAAACCTGGGCGAACGCGCTGACGTTCGCGTGGTTCGGCATCGGCGAATGGCAGGCGCGGCTCTACACCGCGCTGACGGGCTTTGCCGGCGTGCTGCTGATCGGCTTTACCGGCGCGCGCGTGTTCAACGCGGCGACCGGCGTGTTCGCGGCGATCGTGCTGGCTACGTCGCCGTACTGGAACCTGATGGGCCACTTCAACACGCTCGACATGGGCCTGTCGTTCTGGATGGAACTGACGCTCTGCACGCTGCTGCTGGCGCAGCGCCCCAGCCTGCCGACCGCCAACGTGCGGGCATGGATGTGGGTCTGCTGGGGGGCGATGGCGCTGGCGGTGCTGTCCAAGGGACTCGTGGGCATCATCCTGCCGGGTGCGGTACTGGTGCTGTACACCCTGGCCTCACGCGACTGGGCCGTGTGGAAGCGCCTGCATCTGATCGGCGGCCTGATCGTGTTCTTCGCGATCGTCACGCCGTGGTTCGTGCTGGTGCAGCAGCGCAACCCGGAATTCCTGAACTTCTTCTTCATCGTTCAACAGTTCAAGCGCTATCTGACGCCTGAACAGAACCGCCCGGGGCCGTTCTATTACTTCGTGCCGGTGCTGCTGGTCGGCTTCCTGCCGTGGTTGTCGGTGACCTTCCAGAGCGTGCGCCACGCGTGGCGCCTGCCGCGCCAGCCGAACGGCTTTGCGCCGGTCACGCTGATGCTGGTGTGGACCGCGTTCATCTTCCTGTTCTTCAGCGCGTCGCACTCGAAGCTCCTGTCCTACACGCTGCCGATCTCCCCGCCGATCGCCCTGATCGTCGGCATGTATCTGCCGCTCGTCACACGCGACCAGTTGCGCCGCCATCTGGCCGGCTATGCGCTGTTTCTGGTCGTAGCCGCGTTTGCCGCGCTGTTCATGTCGCGCTTCGGCAATGCACGCAACCCGACTGAGTTGTATGTCGAATACCGCACCTGGGTGCTGGCGGCACTCGGCGTCGCCTTCGTGCTTACGCTGGCCGCGCTGTGGCTGAACCGCCGCAGCCGCGCTGGCACGCTCGGCGCCGTCGCGAGCTTTGGTGTGGCGTGGCTGCTGCTCGGTACGATTGCCGGCACGGGTCACGACGTGTTCGGCCGTCTGAGCTCCGGCGCGCCGCTCGCGCCCGCGATCAAGGCCGAGATCGCCAAGTTGCCGGCCGATACGCCGTTCTACTCGGTCGGCGTGCTCGACCACACGCTGCCGTTCTATGTCGACCACACGATGATCATGGTCGAACATCCCGACGAACTGGCGTTCGGCGTGTCCGTCGAACCGCAGAAATGGGTGCCGTCGATCGACGCGTGGATCGATCGCTGGAAGGCCGAGCGCTATGCGCTCGCGCTGATCCCGCCGCCGACTTACGACCGGCTGCTCAAAGAGGGGCTGCCGATGCAGGTGATCGCGCGCGACTCACGCCGGGTGGTGGTGGTGAAGCCCGTGGCGGTGCCCTCGCCCACATCCGGTGCAGCAGCACAGAGCGCACCCGCGCCAGTGGAAAAACCACAACAATGACCCCATCTGAGGAACCGACCGTTCGATGAACCCGATTTCCCTCTTTTGCATCCTCGCCGGCGTCACGTTGAACGCCGGCGCGCAATTGCTGCTCAAAGCCGGAACGAATGCCGTTGGACACTTCGATTTCTCCCGTGCGAACATCCTGCCCATCGCCTTCCGGCTCGCAACGCAGCCACCGATCATCGGCGGGCTGGCCTGCTACGTGATCAGCGTGGGCGTATGGGTGGTCGGACTCTCGCGGGTGGACGTGTCGATTGCCTATCCGATGTTGTCGCTCGGATACGTCGTCAACGCGTTCGCGGCGTGGTATCTATTCGGCGAAGTGTTGTCGGCACAGAAGCTGGTAGGGATTGGCGTCATCCTGATCGGCGTCGTCGTCGTGGCGCGCAGCTAGGCGCGCCATGCCCCGGCCGCGCTGCGCCGGGCACGATTTATTACCGTTTATTGCCGGCACCGGTGCAAGCGCAGCGACAATACCGGCGGCAACAGATGCGCTAAGCCGGGCACCGTCGCCGGCTAAGTAAAACGTAAGGTTGGCCGCGGTAGGTTTGGCGGTTGCGCCCTTTTTTAGCCGTAGCCTTGGGTTTGCGCGTAGTTTGTGATCTACTTCGCGCCCTCCGGGTTGTGCCCCTTTCAATCGAGCGAAGCATTCATGAGCCAGTCACCAGTCCCGTTTTTGCCGTTTGTCAAACCTGAGATCGATGAAGAAACGATTCAGGGCGTCGTCGACGTGCTCCGCTCCGGTTGGATCACGACCGGCCCGCAGAACCAGAAGTTCGAAGCGGCGTTGTCCGAGTTCTGCGGCGGCCGCCCGGTGCGCACGTTCAATTCCGGCACCGCGACGCTCGAAATCGGGCTGCGTATCGCGGGCGTGGGCGAAGGCGACGAAGTCATCACCACCCCCGCCTCGTGGGTCGCGACCAGCAATGTGGTCTATGAAGTCGGCGCGACGCCGGTGTTCGTCGATATCGACCCGGTGACCCGCAACATCGACCTGGACCTGCTGGAAAAGGCCATCACGCCGCGCACCAAGGCGATTATTCCGGTTTACCTGTCGGGGCTGCCGGTCGACATGGACCGGCTGTATGACATCGCTCGCGCCCACAAGCTGCGCGTAATCGAAGACGCCGCGCAGGCGTTCGGCTCGACGTGGAAAGGCGAGCGCATCGGCAGGCTCGGCGATATGGTCTCGTTCAGCTTTCACGCGAACAAGAATCTGACCTCGATCGAAGGCGGCGCCCTGGTGCTGAACAACGAGGAAGAAGCGATCCTCGCCCAGAAGTACCGCCTGCAAGGCATCACCCGCACCGGCTTCGACGGCATGGACTGCGACGTGCTGGGCGGCAAGTACAACCTGACGGACGTCGCCGCGCGTGTCGGCCTCGGTCAGCTGCCGCATCTGGAGCGTTTCCTTGCACAGCGCAAAAAGCTCGTGCGCGCCTATTTCGCTGGACTCGAAGGCGGCGCGGCGCTCAAGCTGGGCATCGGCCTGCCGCTTGCCGACTTCGAGAACAGCAACTGGCACATGTTCCAGATCACGCTGCCGCTCGAAAAGCTGTCGATCGACCGCGCCGGCTTCATGGGCCTGTTGAAGGAACGCGGCATCGGTTCGGGCGTGCACTATCCGGCGATTCACCTGTTCTCGCTGTACCGTGCGCGCGGCTTCAAGGAAGGGATGTTCCCGCACGCGGAGCGCTTCGGCGCCACCACCGTCACGCTGCCGCTGTTCACGCTGATGAACGAGGGCGACGTGGAGCGGGTCTGCCGCGCGGTCAACGAAATTTGCGAACAATACGGAAAATAAGCGGAAATGAGTTATTCGGAACATCGCGCCGTCGCACCGGAAGTGTCGATCATCATCCCGGTGTACAACGAGGAAGCCGGGCTGGCCGCGCTGTTCGCGCGCCTCTACCCGGCGCTCGACGCGCTCGGCACCGGCTATGAAGTGATCTTCATCAACGACGGCAGCCGCGACAAATCCGCCGCCCTGCTCGCCGAGCAGTTCCGCGCGCGGCCCGACACGACCCGCGTGATTCTGCTGAACGGCAACTACGGTCAGCACATGGCGATTCTGGCGGGCTTCGAGCAATCGCGCGGCGAGATCGTCATCACGCTCGACGCCGACCTGCAGAATCCGCCGGAAGAAATCGCCAAGCTGGTCAACAAGATGCGCGAAGGCTACGACTACGTCGGCACGATCCGCCTGCAACGCCAGGACAGCTTGTGGCGCCGCAAGGCCTCGCGCGCGATGAACCGTCTGCGCGAGCGCATCACCCGCATCAAGATGACCGACCAGGGCTGCATGCTGCGCGCGTACAGCCGCCACATCATCGACACGATCAATCGCTGCGGTGAGATCAACACCTTCATTCCGGCGCTCGCATACACCTTCGCGCAGAATCCGGTCGAGATCGAAGTCGCGCACGAAGAGCGTTTTGCCGGCGAATCGAAGTACTCGCTTTACAGCCTGATCCGCTTGAATTTCGACCTGGTCACCGGCTTCTCGGTCGTGCCGCTGCAATGGCTGTCGTTCATCGGCGTGATCCTGTCGCTCGGGTCCGCCGCGCTGTTCGTGCTGCTGCTGATTCGCCGCTTCATCATCGGCGCGGAAGTGCAAGGTGTGTTCACGCTGTTCGCTGTCATCTTCTTCCTGCTTGGCGTGATCATCTTCGCGTTGGGCCTGCTCGGTGAATACATCGGCCGGATTTATCAGCAGGTGCGCGCGCGTCCGCGTTATCTGGTGCAGACAATTCTCGAGCAGCGCGACGGCACGACCGTGACCGAAGCGCCGCGTCAGGCGGTTGTGCAGGCCGTGCAGGCCTCGCCGCTGATCGATCAGGACCCGAATCCATGAAGCCGCGCGCCGTCGTTTTCGCGTATCACAACGTCGGCGTGCGCTGCCTGCAGGTACTGCTCGCGCGTGGCGTCGAGGTGGCGCTGGTCGTGACGCATGAGGACAGCCCAACCGAAAACATCTGGTTCGGCAGTGTCGCCTCGGTTGCGGCCGGGCACGGCATTCCCGTCGTCACGCCGGCCGATCCGAAAAGCCCGGAATTGCGCGCCGCGGTGAGCGCCGCGCGCCCGGACTTCATCTTTTCGTTTTACTACCGCCACATGTTGCCGGTCGATCTGCTGGCGCTCGCCGCACGGGGCGCTTACAACATGCACGGCTCGCTTCTGCCGAAGTACCGTGGCCGCGTGCCGACCAACTGGGCGGTCATCCACGGCGAAACCGAAACCGGCGCGACGCTGCACGAAATGGCCGCCAAGCCCGATGCGGGCGCGATCATCGCGCAAACGCCGGTGCCGATCCTGCCCGACGACACCGCCGCGCAAGTGTTCGACAAGGTCACGGTGGCCGCCGAGCAGACCCTGTGGCACGTGCTCCCGGCACTGCTCGCGGGCGAAGCGCCGCATCTGCCGAACGATCTGTCGCACGGCAGCTACTATGGCGGGCGCAAGCCTGAAGACGGCCGGATCGACTGGACGCAAGCCGCGCAGCAAGTCTACAACCTGATCCGGGCGGTCGCGCCGCCCTATCCCGGCGCGTTTACCGATATCGCAGGTCACCGTTTCATCATCGCCCGTGCGCGCCTGGCTGCGCCCGGCGCGCTTCGCTCGGATTTGCCGCCGGGCCTGCACGTAAGCGATAATGCCGTTTTCGCGATATGCGGCGACGGTCGCTCGATCGCCATCCACGAATTGCGGCACCAGCATGACGGCAACGAAACCGTTATCACCCCGGCCGAATTCGCCCAGCTCATCCAAACTCCCCGTCATTCATGAAAACCGAAGGTTTCGCTAAAAAAGTCCTGATTCTGGGTGTGAACGGCTTCATCGGCCATCACCTGTCCAAACGCATTCTTGAAACGACCGATTGGGAAGTCTTCGGGATGGACATGCAGACCGAACGTCTCGGCGACCTCGTCAATCATGAGCGGATGCACTTCTTCGAAGGCGACATCACGATCAACAAGGAGTGGGTCGAGTATCACATCAAGAAGTGCGATGTGATCCTGCCGCTGGTCGCGATCGCCACGCCCGCCACGTACGTGAAGCAGCCGTTGCGCGTGTTCGAACTCGACTTCGAAGCGAACCTGCCGATCGTGCGTTCGGCCGTCAAGTACGGCAAGCACCTCGTGTTTCCGTCGACCTCCGAGGTCTACGGCATGTGCACGGACGAGCAGTTCGATCCGGAAGAATCGCAACTGTCGTACGGCCCGATCAACAAGCCGCGCTGGATCTACGCGTGCTCCAAGCAGCTGATGGACCGCGTGATCTGGGGTTACGGCATGGAAGGCCTGAACTTCACGCTGTTCCGTCCGTTCAACTGGATCGGCCCGGGCCTCGATTCGATCTATACGCCGAAGGAAGGCAGCTCGCGCGTGGTCACGCAGTTCCTCGGCCATATCGTGCGCGGCGAGAACATCAGCCTCGTGGACGGCGGTGCGCAAAAGCGCGCGTTCACGGATATCGACGACGGCATCGGCGCGCTGATGAAGATCATCGAGAACAAGGACGGTGTCGCCACGGGCAAGATCTACAACATCGGCAACCCGACCAACAATTTCTCGGTGCGCGAGCTCGCGCACAAGATGCTGACGCTGGCCGCCGAATTCCCGGAATACGCCGAGCTGGCCAAGAAGGTGCAGCTGGTCGAAACGTCCTCGGGCGCGTACTACGGTGCGGGCTATCAGGATGTGCAGAACCGCGTGCCGAAGATCGACAACACGATGCAGGAACTCGGCTGGGCGCCGAAGTCGACCTTCGACGAAGCGCTGCGCAAGATTTTCGAAGCGTATCGCGGCCACGTCGCCGAAGCGCGCGCCCTCGTCGAACAGCAATAAGGCCTGATCCTTGGCTCGTATCGTCCTGAAGATCGACGTCGACACGCTGCGCGGCACCCGCGAAGGCGTGCCGAATCTTGCTCGCATCTTCGACCGCTTCAAGGCGCGTGCCACTTTCCTCTTCAGCCTCGGGCCCGACCACACCGGCTGGGCGATGCGCCGCGTGTTGCGGCCGGGCTTTCTGAAGAAGGTGTCGCGCACGTCGGTGGTCGAACATTACGGCATCAAGCAGTTGATGTACGGCGTGCTGCTGCCGGGGCCGGACATCGGCGTGAAAAGCGCCGCGGAAATGCGCGCGATTCATGAAGCCGGTTTCGAATGCGGCATTCACACGTGGGACCACGTTTACTGGCAGGACAACGTGCGTTCGCAAGACCGCGAGTGGACCGAGAAGCAGATGCAGAAAAGCTTCAACCGCTTCGTCGCGATCTTCGGCACGCCGCCCGTCACGCACGGTGCGGCCGGCTGGCAGATGAACGGTCACGCGTTCGAGCAGATCGACGCGTGGGGCATGCACTACGCGTCCGACGGGCGCGGCCATTCGCCGTATCTGCCGGTGGTCGGCGGCCGGCAGCTGTCGCACGTGCAGATGCCCACCACGCTGCCCACGCTCGACGAAGTGCTCGGCGTGGATGGTGTCGATGAGCACAACGTCGCCGCGTGGATGTTGAAGCACACCGAAAACAATCCGCATGATCAGGTGTTCACGCTGCACGCTGAACTCGAAGGACAAAAGCTTGCGCCGATTTTCGAACAGCTGCTGGAGGGCTGGCGCGCGCAAGGCCATAGCTTCGCGACCATGGGCGATTACTACGCCACGCTAGACCGCAGCACGCTGCCATCGTACCCTGTTACATGGGGCGAAATTCCAGGCCGCTCCGGCGAGTTGATTGTCCAGTTCTGACTGGCCAGGCTACAGCCGGCCGTGACGGCCCGGCCGCCGCGCGAGCGGCCACCACGCGCCAGTCGCCCTCCCCAGAACCCTCGATGCCAGGCCTGCGCCGCAGCAGTTGCAAGTGCAAGTACTGCGACGTCGGCCATTACAACCGGAGAACCTCGTGCCCATCGCAGTCGACCAACCCATCCCCGACTTTACCGCCCCCGCTACCGGTGGCGAGATCACGCTGTCCAAGCTGCGGGGCAAGAAGGTGGTGCTGTATTTTTATCCGAAGGACAACACGCCGGGCTGCACAACCGAGAGCCTGGAATTTCGCAATCTGTATCCGAAGTTCAAGAAGGCCGGCGCGGAGATTGTTGGTGTGTCGCGTGACACCATGCGTTCCCATGACAATTTCAAGGCAAAGCTCGAACTGCCATTTCCGTTGATCTCGGACCCCGAAGAAACCTTGTGTACGCTCTTCGGTGTCATGAAATTGAAGAAAATGTATGGCAAAGAAGTACGTGGGATCGAACGCTCCACGTTCCTGATCGACGCCGAAGGCGTGCTGTGCCAGGAGTGGCGCGGCGTGAAAGTGCCAGGGCATGTCGATGACATTCTGGAGGCTGTACAAGCGCTTTGAGGCGCGTTATATTGGGTTCCAATGAGTGCCTGTCCACCCCACACTTTTCGTAACTGCGCCAGACTTGACGGCCGTTTTTCCGGGTCCGTGGAAGTTATGAGGCGCAACGCGATAACCGAAGGCGAGCCGCTTGTCCCGTACGCCGGGGCGGCGGCTTTTTTAATTGCGCGCGGCCGTTCGTTCACTCGGCCACGCGCTTCCGTTAAGGAGCCGATCGAAGACCAGGCGAACCGGCATCTCTAGACCGAATGCGCGCCTCCGGGCGCAAACTGCGTGCGCACTCACTGGCACCAGCAGAATGCGACAGGCGGCGCACGAAATGTGACCCGATTATTTCGAGGGAAACCATGCCTTTGCCTACCCCCCCCAGCAAGCTCGGCAATCTCCTGCCGCCTGACGAATACAAGGCCAAAGCCGCCACGCCGGCGCGCTCCGCCGTGAAGAAACAGGCAGTCGAAGGGGAATCCGCGGAGTCGGCCGATTACGGCCGCGCGAACGTCGCCACGCCGATGGCGCATGCCGCCAATGCGGCGACCACTTTGCGGCCCGTGCCGGCCTCGCCGGCTTCCTCTGTTGCGTCCGCGTCCGCCGCCGGGCAAGCTGCACCGGCGCCCCGCAGCCGCAAATCGAAGCAGACCGCCGCCTTGCTGCAACCGGTGCCCGCTGCGCGTCCGCAAACCGAGCCAGCGGCTGAAGCCACACCCGCCGCTAAATCGCAGCCGGTCGTCGCGCGCACGCCAAGCTCGAAAGACCCGGCCGCAGGCACGCCCGCAGCCGCAGCACCCAGCACGCGCGGCACCAGCAAGAAGCGCGGCGCGTCCACTGGCCCGCTCGAAGTCCAGAAGCTCTTCGTGCTCGACACGAACGTGCTGATGCACGATCCAAGCTGCCTGTTCCGTTTCGAGGAACACGACGTCTATCTGCCGATGATGACGTTGGAAGAACTCGACAACCACAAGAAGGGCATGTCCGAAGTCGCGCGTAACGCGCGCCAGGTGAGCCGCACGCTGGACGCGTTGGTGGCGAACGCCGGCAACATGTCGGACGGTATTTCGCTGGCGCGTCTCGGCAGCCGTGAGGCATCCGGGCGCCTGTACTTCCAGACCAAGCTCACCGCCATCGAGCCGGTCGAAGGCCTGCCGGAAGGCAAGGCCGACAACCAGATTCTCGGCGTGGTACGTGCGCTGCAGCGCGACCGGATGGATCGCCAGGTCGTGCTGGTGTCGAAAGATATCAACATGCGCATCAAGGCGCATGCGCTCGGTCTACCCGCAGAAGATTACTTCAACGACCAGGTGCTCGAAGACAGCGATCTGCTGTACTCGGGCATCCGCGCGTTGCCTCAGGATTTCTGGACCAAGCACGCGAAGGGCATGGAAAGCTGGCAGGACACCAAAACCGGCACCACGTATTACCGTGTGACGGGTCCGCTGTGCGCCTCGATGCTGGTCAACGAATTCGTCTATCTGGAGCCGCAGAACGGCGAGCCGACGTTTCATGCGCTGGTGCGCGAACTGAACGGCAAGACGGCGCTGCTGCAAACCTTGCGTGACTATGGCCACCACAAGAACAACGTGTGGGGCATTACGGCGCGCAATCGCGAGCAGAACTTCGCGCTGAACCTGTTGATGAATCCGGAGATCGACTTCGTCACGCTGCTGGGTCAGGCCGGTACCGGCAAGACGCTGGTCGCGCTCGCGGCCGGCCTTGCTCAGGTGCTCGACGACAAGCGCTACAACGAGATCATTGTGACGCGTGCAACGGTGCCGGTCGGTGAAGACATCGGCTTCCTGCCGGGTACGGAAGAGGAAAAAATGCAGCCGTGGATGGGTGCATTCGACGACAACCTCGAAGTCCTGCAGAAAACCGACGACGCCGCCGGCGAATGGGGCCGCGCCGCGACGCAGGAACTGATCCGCTCGCGCCTGAAGGTCAAGAGCATGAACTTCATGCGTGGCCGTACGTTCGTAGACAAGTATCTGATCATCGACGAGGCGCAAAACCTGACGCCGAAGCAGATGAAGACGCTGGTCACGCGCGCGGGTCCGGGCACGAAGATCATCTGTCTGGGCAATATCGCGCAGATCGATACGCCTTACCTGACGGAAGGCAGCTCGGGTCTGACGTACGTGGTCGACCGCTTCAAGGGCTGGGCGCACAGCGGGCATGTGACGCTGGCGCGCGGCGAGCGTTCGCGCCTCGCGGATTACGCGTCGGAAATTCTTTAAGTCTTCAACGCCTTAGTTTTGTTTTGCCATGAAACCGCGTCCGGAGCACTCCGGACGCGGTTTTTTCATTGGCCGCGCGTTCCGCTCCAGCCACACTTAGCGCGCAAACTTCAAGTAATTTGTCAGGAATTCTTGCCTGAGCCAGGTTCGCCGGGCTACCATCCCGAAATCGTCCGCCCTTAAAAGAGCGTTTACCGCTCACTTTGTCTTCATGCGCCGACTCGCTTTCTCGCTTCTGACCGTTTTGCTGCTCGCCGCTTGCGCCGGCGCGCCGCAAAAAACGTCGCGCGAGACAGGTTCATCGGTCGTGGTCACGAACGGCGCCTATCATGCGCCGCCGCCGGGCTTCCCGAATTTCGTCGACCACAGCATCGGCCGCGAGGAAATCTCCATTCAGGCGATGAGTCTGGTTGGCATTCCGTACCGTTGGGGTGGTAATACGCCCGATAGCGGCTTCGATTGCAGCGGATTAGTTCGCTACGTGGTGTCACGCGCCGCTTCCGTGGATCTGCCGCGCACGACTGCGGATATGAGCGGCCGCGGAGAATCCATCGAACCGGATGAGATCGCGCCGGGCGATCTGATTTTTTTCAACACCACCGGGCGTGCGCATTCGCACGTCGGCATTTATGTGGGCAAGCTGCGCTTCGTCAACGCGCCGTCGACGGGCGGCACCGTGCGGCTCGACTACCTCACCAATCCGTATTGGGCCAAGCGCTTCGACGGCATTCGTCGCGTGGCAGCGCCAGCGGCGACACCGGTGCCGTTCGACACACCGAGCTATCAGGCTGCTGCGCCGGCACCCGCGCCACAAGCTGATCCGTTCGAACCGCCTCCGCCCGGCATGAGCGTCGGGCAGATGCAGGCGCGTGCGGCAGGCGCTGTATCTCCGGTGCCCTTGCCAGCCACTCAAGCGAGTGCGTACGACGCCGCCGCAGGCACTACGAATCAGCAGACGGCGGCTGCGCGCTCTGAACCGCCAACGGTCGCCGCCCGTGCGCCGGATCCGATCGACGCCGCTGCCGATGCATTCGAACCGCCCCCACCCGTTTCAGTCGCCGCGCGCCAGGCTCAGCAGGCCCAGCAGGCCCAGCAAGCTCAGCAAGCTCAGCAAGCCGATGGGAACGCAGACGTGCAGATCATGCGTGCCTCGACGGCGTCGCGTGGCATCCCTGCCCCCACGCAAACCACCGACGACCCGATCGCACGCTTCGCTAACGGCAATTTCTAACGGCGCGGGCTTGTGGCTCGTGGCCCTGCCGCCCAGGATTAGTCACGTGCCGGCGCGCGCCCCCCGCACCTCGAGCCAGTCCGTCCCCGCTGCGCTGCCGATCTGCTATCGTCATCGATATTCTTCCGACAGCGGGTGATGACGATGGATCTCGGGCTGAAAGACAAGGTAGTGTTGATCACGGGCGGCAGCAAAGGGATCGGGTTCGCCTGCGCCCGGGCGTTCGCCCTCGAGGGTGCGAAAGTCGCAATCGTTTCGCGCGACCCCGCCAATCTCGCGCGCGCTTACGAACAGTTGAAGCAGGAAGACCTGCACGTGCATCGGACCCGCGCCGACCTGCACGAACCACACAGTGCCGCGGACATCGTCGAGGAAGTCACCACTGCGGTCGGCCCCATCGACGTGCTGATCAACAGCGCCGGCGCAGCCCGCCGCTATGACCCGGAAACGCTGGACGCCGAAGCGTTCCGCGCGACCATGGAAGCCAAGTATTTCCCCTACATCTACCCGCAGCAGGAAGTGCTGCGGCGCATGGCCGAGCGCGTGAAGGCCGGCGACAGCGCCGCACCCGGCACGATCGTCAATATCATCGGTATGGGCGGCAAGATCGCGAGCGATATCCATATCGCCGGTGGCGCCGCGAATGCCGCGCTGATGCTCGCCACCGTCGGCCTCGCCCACTACTACGCGCGCTACGGCATCCGTATCAACGCAATCAATCCGGGTTCGACACTGACCGAGCGCGTCGAGGAAGCGGTCAAACTGGAAGCGTCGCAGCAAGGCATTGCCAGCGCGGACGCGTTGGCGCGCGGGCAGGCTAAAGTGCCGCTCGGACGCTATGCAAAACCGGAGGAAATCGCTGACGTCGCGCTGTTTCTGGCGAGCCGCCGCGCGAGCTATGTAACGGGCGCAATCGTCCCGATGGATGGAGGCAGCACGCCGCTGATCTGAGCGGCGCGCATTATCAGCTTTATCAGCTTTATCAGCTTTATCAGCTTTATCAGCTTTACAGCGCGGACAGCCTGGCCGTTTGACAGCCTCGCGGTCCGCGTGCGCTTACAGGAAGCGGTGGCCGAACCACCAGGCAGCTGCGGCGAGCGCCGCGGAAGCCGGAATCGTCAGAATCCACGCCCAGACGATGTTGCCGGCCACCCCCCAACGCACCGCGCTCAACTTCTGCGTGGCGCCGACACCGACGATCGCGCCGGTAATCGTATGGGTGGTGGACACTGGAATACCGAGCCACGACGCCGTGAACAGCGTGATCGCCCCGCCCGCCTCCGCGCAAAAACCGCCGACCGGCTTCAGCTTGGTGATCTTCTGGCCCATCGTGCGGACGATGCGCCAGCCGCCGAACAACGTACCGATACCCATGGACAGATAGCAGCCACCGATCACCCACAGCGGCGGTGCGTCCGCGATCGACGAAGCGTAGCCGGTCGCGATCAGCAACATCCAGATGATGCCGATGGTTTTCTGCGCGTCGTTACCGCCGTGTCCGAGGCTGTACAGCCCCGCGGAGATCAGCTGCAAGCGCCGGAAGCGCCGATCGACTTTGCTCGGTGGCGTACGGAAGTAGATCCACGACACCGCGAGCATGAAGAACGAGCCGAGTACGAAACCGAGCAGCGGGGAGATGAAAATGAAGGCCACCGTCTTCATCAGGCCGTCGAAATTGAGCGAACCCCAGCCCGACTTGGCCAGCGCCGCCCCCACCAGTCCGCCGATCAGCGCGTGCGACGAGCTGGACGGGATACCGTAATGCCACGTGATGATGTTCCAGCCGATTGCCCCGACCAGCGCACCAAAAATGACGTAGTGGTCGACGATATGCGGATCGATCGTGCCCTTGCCGACCGTCTGCGCCACTTTCAGGTGGAACACGAAATACGCGACAACGTTGAACGCCGCCGCGAAAGCCACGGCCTGCTGCGGCTTCAGCACGCCGGTCGACACGACCGTGGCGATCGAATTCGCCGCGTCGTGGAAGCCGTTCATGAAGTCGAAAATCAGCGCGACGGCGACCAGGCCGGCAACGACCCAGATAGCGAGTTGTATCGATTGCATTATGCGTTTTCCAGCACGATGCCTTCGATGATGTTCGCCACGTCCTCACACTTGTCGGTGATCGTTTCGAGCAGTTCGTAAATGGCCTTCAGCTTGATCAGCGTCTTGACGTCGTCTTCTTCGCGGAAAAGCTTCGACATCGCCGAGCGCAGCACGCGGTCGGCTTCGGATTCCAGACGGTCGATGTCCTCGCACGCCTTCAGGATCTGGCTCGCCTGCTTCATGTCCGATAGCAGGCTGACGGCGAACTGCACACGCTCGGAGGTGGCCGTGCAGATATGCGCCAACTGGCTCGCTTCGGAGGTCACCGCCTGCACGTCGTACAGCGAGATAGCGGTGGCGACGTCCTCCATCAAATCGAGGATGTCGTCCATCGTGGTGATCAGCTTGTGGATCTCGTCGCGGTCGAGCGGCGTGATGAAGGTCTTGTGCAGCAGGTCGATGGCTTCGTGCGTGAGCTTGTCAGCGGCCTTTTCGGCCTTCTGCACGTTTTGCTTGTGGGTCTCGGCGTCCTGCAGGTTGTCGATCAGCAGCTCGAGTTCCCGGCTTGCCGAGACGATGCACGTTGCGTGCGCATTGAAAATTTCAAAGAACTTGCCCTCGGTGGGCATGAA
The DNA here is from genome assembly GCF_050434205.1 of Paraburkholderia sp. GAS348. NCBI lineage: Bacteria > Pseudomonadati > Pseudomonadota > Betaproteobacteria > Burkholderiales > Burkholderiaceae > Paraburkholderia > Paraburkholderia sp. GAS348. The sequence goes on along the minus strand of NZ_JBNPVT010000002.1, from coordinate 51,543 downwards.
ACGACCGAACATATGGCTTCCGATAGGCTGTATTTTTACAGCAAAATCAAACGGTTACAGGCTTTGCGCCACACCGCCAATCGAGAAATACGAAAACTGTACGAAAAATCGATTGGGATAACGTCAGTGTGACGACTTCGTGACAAGCCGCGATTCTATCGGAAAGCGCATGCTCACTGGCGGGCCTGTCCGATCCCCGCAACCCAATGTAACGCCGACCTTGACCAGTGCGACGGCGGTAGCGACAACTAGTCTTTAGGCGATCTCACTCGTAGATCAGATCCATCCAGCCTTTCCGCCATTCCCTCCGCCCAACGGCGCCATTCGTCAAAGCGCTCTCCCGGCTCCCCTCCTGATCTACGGCGACTATCTAGCTCAGCGAGATAACGGCGGATAGACTCCGCACGATGCCAATCCTCGACCTCCGAAAGTAGAGCGTAATATTTTTGTTCCTCCTCGATAGTCTGCCGAACTTTCTCTGAGTCGCGACCCGCTCGCGCCTGCTTCAACTTGCGTCTACGAAAAGGCGCGTCTTTCTCAATCAGAGTAGCCATGCTGATGGTTCGCCGCTGACCCGCGACTAACCTGGGAAGATCGGCGCGAGGCATCGGTCTGCCGAAATGGACTTGAGCCCAAAAGCCTTGCGGTGGGAGGGGCACATTAAGCTGAAGGCACGCCCATTTCACGGTGGGCCGGGATACTCCGTACTTCTTCCCAAGCTCGATCATCGGAGTTCGCCACACTTCGTCGTACAACGATTCACGCTCTATGTCGGCTGGCGAGGTCATCGGGTGATCCCATAAAAGAAGCAATATCGCAACGGCTGATCGACTTCGATAGCCTACGAATCCTTACAATGAAAACGTAGCTACAAAAACCTTTGCGCACCATTGTTTTTGTAACTACAATAATTGTCATGCCCATCGAATACGACCAAACCAAAAGCGACGCTAACCAGCGCAAACATGGGGTCTCGCTCGCTATCGCAGAGAAAATTGACTGGTCGGCAGTATGGTGCGCGCCGGATGATCGCAAAGACTACGGCGAACTTCGCGAAATCGGCTATTCGCCGATTGGCGAGCGCTTGTACTGCGTGGTGTTCACGCAGAGAGGCAACGTATTCCGCGTAATCAGCCTTCGCAAGGCCAGCAACCGCGAGATTGAACGATATGAGCAAGCAAACGAAATTGATCCGTAACACGCCCGACGAGGAAGCCGCGATCCAGCGCGGCATTGCGGCCGATCCTGATGCGTTCGAGCCGACCGACGAACAATTTGCACAGATGAAGCGGCGCGGTGGTCGCCCCAAGCTCGCCACTCCTAAGGTGGCGGTGACAGTGCGCTATGACAGCGACGTTATCGAACGATTCAGGGCCAGCGGCGACGGTTGGCAGACTCGCATGAACGATGCTTTGCGCGATTGGCTCAAAACGCACTCCGCATAACTCAGCAGCAGCCATCCGGGCGGCGGTTGCTGTTCGGTGTCATATTCGTTTTGGGCAGGCTCGGCAATGGCCTACATTCGACGTTGCACTATCCAACCGGTGGCAAGTTAGAAACCGGTCGCGCTTCCGCCCATTCCTCCAATTCCCGCACCAACCATGCGACTCTCCGTCCGGTCAGTAGTCGCGATTTTGGAAAGTCTCCCTGATTGATTAGTTTGCGAATGCCTGACTCCGACAAGGCGAGCGCTTCGGCAGCGCCTTGTATATCAAGGTAGATTGGCTTCATGCATATTCTCCAAGCGGCAAAACTAGCGAGTCTATCCACGATGGGGGCGCTTGCGGGGAAACGCTACCCGCGCGGTATTCATTCCACTCAAACTAGCCAGATGCACTACCGCGTGGCCATGATTTGCGAATGCGAGATGTACTGACCCTTGTTTGGAGGCGTAGATCGGGATATGGTCTGCCTGTGAAACCATCAAAAACAATCAATCCGGGGAATTCATGAAACACGCCGTCATCGCCGCGTTGCTCGCATTCGCATCCATCAGCGCACACGCTCAAGACCCATCAACCATCGCCGGATGGTCGCATCTACCACCCGCAGTGCAAGCGCGAGAGATGGCAGCGTATCAGGCGGAGCAACGCGGCTGTGATGGCGTGTCGCAAAGCGGCCAGCTTCTGCCCTCATGCGGCGAAAAAACCAAGCCTTATGTGGGTTACGCGGGCACCAAAAACTGTATCGGATGCACACCCGAGCAAGCCGCAAGGCGTGAAGCCGCGTTGCAGGCCATGCAGGCACAGACAGCAGCGGACGAAGCTGCGTATCAGGCTCGATTGACGCCTAGAGAGAAGGCAGCGCGCCAGAAGGTGTTAGCCGATGGCGAGGCACGCAGCAAGCAACAGCGCGACATGCAAGCGATGGACCGGCAAGCCGTACAGACTGACGCGCACGGCAACAAGTGCGGCGCGACAGAATGCGGTCATGCGGTCCAATACGACGAATACACATGGAACGGGTCACGCTGGGTCGGAACCGGCAGCGGGTTCGCTCGCACGAACTAGCCTAGCGCTTTACCGGACACTGAGCCCGCCTTGTCGCGGGCTTATCTACGGCCCGCAACGGAAAAAGCCCCGCACGATGGCGAGGCGTTTTCTGTTGCACGCGGCGATCTATCAGGACGCGGGCCGAGCTTCGAGTCCAAACAAGCGGTTTGAAAGTTGCATCGTGAAGCCATCTAGCACGGCGGCCATATCTTCTGCTCTAACGGTGCTTAGCGCCATTTCAAACTGACGTTTTGCGCTCAAGATATTTGCGCCGTGTACGGGCGAGTGGGTCGGCTCTTGATAGGTCATTTTCGTTGGGTCCATTGTGAGATACCGGGAAATCGCCCGGCGCGGTTTGCCGCGATAGGTTATGCGGTAGCGATGCCCTTCACTGCCCTGTCCATCTGAACAAGTACAGCGGCCCGTTCTTCCGGTCGAAACGTCGTGAGCATTTTCACGAACTCTGCCTCAGTAAGTACTACTGATTTCTCTTGTTGTGCGTTCATCACGTCAATCCTAATTTTTTAAGTAGCCGGAAGTCCGTCCCGGCGCGGTCGTTTTATTTCGCTGCTTTGAGGTATGCGTACATCGTCGGGCGACTGATGCCGAGGTCGCTAGCAACTGCTGTAACTGATTCGCCAACGTCGATGCGGGCCTTGGCTACGGCCACTTGATCAGGCGTGAGAGACGGTTTGCGGCCTTTGTAGACCCCGTTCGCTTTGGCAATTGCGATGCCTTCGCGCTGCCGCTCGTTTATCAACGTGCGTTCGAACTGTGCAAATGCACCTAGCATGGTCATCATCAACGTTTGCATTGGGTCGTGACTGTCGCCCTTGAACGTCATCCGCTCCTTAATGAATTCGACGGTTACAGCCTTGGTCGTTAGTTCGCGGACGATGCGTAGCAAGTCCTCAGTGTTGCGCGCCAAGCGGTCCATCGAATGGACAATCAGCGTGTCGCCGTCGCGCAGATAGTCGAGCGCGGCCTGTAGCTGCGGGCGCTCGGTCGTCTTGCCGCTCGCCTTGTCTTCAAAAACCTTATCGAGTTGCACGCCGTCAAGCTGGCGTGCGGTGCTTTGATCCGCCGTCGAGACGCGGACATAGCCGATTCGTTTGCTCATGATGCCGACCCCGTTCTTTGTTTGATTCGATAAGTTAGAGTCTACACCCTTTCCAGATTTTGTAAAGAAATTATTTTTATCACCCTATTTTTACAGTTCTGGACACCCCTCAAGCTGTATCGCTAGGGCGTACCCCATCGAGACGCACTCAGTATCAGCACAACTCCGCTTGACTCTCGCGGCTCGGTGTAATTGAATCAAGGTGCCGACCCCGGTTTGTGCCGTCTGCCAGAGGAGCGAAAGGGATGAACTGGGACCGTTTTCTCTCTGTCGCAAACCTCACGGTCTTGATTGTCGGCAGCGTCGCCGCAGGCTATGAGTGGCTGACGTTCAAACAAAAGTACGACGAACAGACGCTAAGTCAGATCGCACTCGCCAACAAACAATTGAGTATCGCCCTCGGCACAGATGAGCAAAAGCCGTACGACTACAGCGGCGACCTGACCATAATCGAGGTTAAGAAATTTGCCGATGGCACGTCTTTGTATGACGTGACTTTCGATGTAACGAGCAAGAACACGTCTAAGTCGCTGATTCGTGTCTCGTACAGCAGCGCAGAACTATATCTTGGTGACCCCTCGATCAAAGAACTAACGCCCGGTTCTGCCGCCAGCATCAACGACTCCCCAGACCCGTGGCATCCGCAGGATAGCGGGTTACTCTCGTGGCGACGGATTGCCTATGAGGCACACGTTGACGAAGGGCCGACGAATTCAACCGTGCTGAAATGGATGGGTGCCCGATACACATCGATTGGGCATGGAGGGGCGTTGACCGGGATACTTGAGAGCGGCACATCAACCGAGTACGCCCCCGAGTACCTGATTCGAGCAAAGCCAAACCAATATGTCAGCTTCGTTGTTAGTTTCGGAATCGACGACTCGCTGGACGCCGGCTCACCGAACGTTGGACTTATTTCCAACACGGAAATACTCGCGGATGCCGACACGGGGCAAGATGGCGTAGTGGTCGCTAGAAGTGCCCCCGGCATTCACGCCACCGCCAAGTTGAAAAAAAACCAACGTCGCGACTTGCATCACCGAGTGGCCGCTACGACCAGCGGTTGACAGCCTGCCGCTGATCAATTTCGTAGCCGATGTTCGTTTGCATTTGACGCTTACGCACAGCGCTCAAAAATATAGCTCGACCTCTCCAACGCCGCGTGATTCCTACAACCGTACTGACTGGCGTAGAGCCAGATCTTCACGTACTCGCCCGCCGCTATGCCACGCTAACCGCCACATCAGGCGCGCTGTTCTTCGCCTCAAGCTCAATCCGATAACCTGATTCAAAGTCGATGCTTCGCTTCACGCTCGCCGGATAATAGAGTTGGTCGAACGGCGTGTTGGTTCCGGTCAGCCTAACCGGCATCGTCACGTCTAACACGTCATCACCCGGAAACTCAGCAGACAGCGACATTTCGTGTTGCACCAGCTCCCGATAATACGAGCGCGCTTTCAGGTCGCACGCCTGTTGCGTGGCGTTGTGGAGCGTGCAGTAATGCGTTTGCGAATTTGGTCCCGGCTTGCCTGTTGGGTAGGTCGAGTGATAGACCTTGCAAGCCAAGTCATTCCACGTCCGCACCACGACAACGATACCGCGCGAGATAGTCAGGGCGCGCTTTAGCCTCAAGCCTTTGGCGCTAGATGATGCGAACGCCTGAGAGGAGCTAGGCTGGGTCCATGTGACTTGGTAAGGGGTGGCACTGTCAGGGGTAGTGCGAGGCTGAAAGAACAGCGTCAGGCCGCGCACGTACACGCCGTACTGTTCGAAGCGAGCTAGGCGCGTCAGCAAATCCCATTCAGTGCTCGAATCGGTCATGGTCGTATGATCGATTTGGTAGTACTTCCCTACCTGCGTTGTGGTCGGCGTGACTTGCGGGGTCAATCCATGACGCTTCGCGAGAAGTATTGCAATCTGAGAAGCGGTTTTGTTTTGCCATTTCTCCGTAGTCTTGGCATCGATCAGTAGCGCGGTGAGGTCGCGCCCCCTGATGCGCAGCGTGCCTTTTACCGGGTCGTAATCAATATCATCGACTTGACCGTAAATCCAAGGCTTCGGAAGGTCATCGGTCGTCCATTTAGAGGAGTTCGCTACGATTCCGGCGAAAATTTCGACGTATATGGTTTTTTGAGTCGAAAACCAGTCTGCGTCATTTGTCGGCGGCAGCGCAGACGCGGCGAACGTGACAGAAAATGTATCAGCGCCTTCATAAGTGTTGTTATCAACTTCGAGCGCCGTCCATCCCGTGACGTTAGTCCCCACGTCCCCGATAGTGCTATGCAGCTTGATTGCGCCACGTACGGCGCGCACTTTTGATGTAATCAATGAAACCTCTGTTTGGGGTTGCAATGCCGACATGGTGCTGTCGGCATTGCTATTGGCAATTACTACTTGTGGCGACGCACCCGGCGTTCAGCCCGGTTAGCCGGAACTGTGATTCCATTGCGCCGCATAAATTCGGCAAGCTCGGCTTGCGATAGACCGTCGAGCGCGTACAGCAAATCACGCGCGGTCTGCCCTTCGTTCGGCACAATGCCAACGTCGTAAAGCCCCTTACGAGCAAGCTCCTCGGTTGCAGTCGCTATGCGCTGCATTTCGTTGACGCCCGCCACGACGAATGCGGCCGTTTCTTGATCGACCATCATCCCGTCTGCCCCGGTGCGGCCTGACCCATGCTGAAGTCAAAGCGCGTGCTGCTGCTTACCGAACCCGTTTCGCTTAACACGTCCCTCATTTGGTAGTGGTATGCCTTTTTGATTTGGTCGCCCATATCGACATTAAGAGTTAAGTTGCCGTCGCGCTGCGCCTTCGACCTAACGTAGCTGCTATCACCTGTCGCTGATCCGCCCGCCGCCGCGTAGTAATCCCTATCGGCCTTGGTCGATTGGTTTGTGTCGAATTTCGGGAGTACGCTGCCGAGCTTTGGAAGTATGTTGCTGTTTTTGCCCGCTGCGGCGTAATAGTCCCTATCCGCTTTGGTCGCTTGGTTGATGCCGACTTGCGGAAGCACATTCGCGCCGTCACCACCCATCCACGTTGGGCGATGCTTCCACGCGTCCCCAATGAAGCTAAAGAACCCCCTAACTGAATTTTTGATGCCGTCCCAAATGCCCGACCAATTCAGGGAATGAAGCCACGACCCCAGCGCGATCAATCCGCCGATAGCGGCAATTGTGAGGGTGATAGGCAACGCGACCGCCGCAAATGCGCCCCCTAAAATTCCCACCGCACCCGTAACCAACGCGATAGCGCCACCTACGATAAGAATTCCAGACACGAACATCGCACCAAGTGCGATAAACTTTGTGAGTTTCGGGTTTTCCTTCACCCATGCCGAAACGCCTGTCATGATTTTTGAAAACTCAGTCAGGCCGGTCAATACGGTAGGCAGTACTTTCAGGCCGATCCGCGTCAGAATATTTTCCCATTGCGCATGGACCTGCGACATAATCAGGTTGAGCGGACCGCCCTTTTGCGCCGCGTCTTGATCCATGCCGTGCTGCGCGATAACAGAAGCGCCCGATGCGTCCATTTGATCTGACTGACGCTGCACAGCGCCGATAAGCTTTGCTCCGCTAGAGCCGCCAATCAGGTAGTCAACACGCCGCTTGTCTGCGTCAGTTTTCGCGCCTGCGTTGCTGTAGAAGCCTTGCATGTATTTGCGAAGCCACATGTCATAATCAGACACCAGCAGTTGCGAATCTACAACCTTGTCATCTTTGCCGAACACGCCAATCTTTTTCAATTGCGCGTAAAGCTTGCCGCCTGTGCCGCCGCCGAACCCCACATGTGCCAGCATGCGGTTATCCAGCATCCGAAGGGCAACACCGAAGCCCGCACTCATTTCCTGCATGAGTGGCTCGGCGCGATTCATCGCTTGAGGCGACATTTTGTTAAGGTCGTTCGGGTCAGCCTTCAGGATTGACAGCAGAACACCGGGCTTCATGGTCCCGTTGCCCGACGCCATCAACCTGTAAAAACGGTCAGCCATTACGTTAATGTCTGCGCCGTTGTTGAACGCTCCACCCAATTCCAGAATCTTCGTGAAGTTGGCTTTGTCGCCGTCCGACATTTCCTTGCCTGTGTTCTTCGCGATAGATTCAATCTTTGCTAGGATTGGCGCGAGCTTGAGCGTGTGTTCTACGTTGTCGCGCCCAGCGTCACGCGTCAGCGCGAACGACTCAGCGCCGACAGCCATCTTTTCATTGATGCTCAGGTTTCGCAGTACGCTGTCATTGCCTGCCCACGTTTGGATCGCGCCGAGTTGTGACGCCTTAGCGCCGTTACTCAGAATGTCGGCTTGAATCTTGCGGTACTTGTTCGCCTGTTCAATCGGCGTCTTGAACATCATTGCAAGGCCAGCGCCAGCACTCAACGCAACAGCCCCACCAAACATTGCTTTGGCGCTGGTGCTCATTTTTTCGAGCTTACCAATTAGCGTATCAACGCCTTTGCCCGCCCTGTTGAAGTCACCAGCCATGGCGATTAGCCCATGCGATACATCATTGACAAGGGAAAGTTTTACGCCGATTTTGAAAGCCTCGAACATGAGGCCCATCCTTTGCACCGTTCAGGCGCTGTTGTGTGCCAGCCGTCGAGTGACCGCCAGCAAGTTGTGTTATCGGCGTGCGTTACGCAGATACGCGGCCTTTTGTGCGGCGTATTCGTTTGGCGTCAGGTCGCGGGCGTTGATTGGCTCACTTTGTTCTGGCTTGCCTCGCATCGTCTTACGGGCGGTCGCTAGCATTTCGGCCTTGTGCGCGGCGTACTGCTCCGGTGTTCCGTTGCGAACTAATTCGCGGCGCTCACGCAAAGCGCGGGCCTCGTCTTCTGCCATCTGCCTATCTGCGCGAGCATCACGTTTGGCGCGGCGCTCGTCGTCAGCTAACGCTTCAGCAGCGTCGTTGCGCTTCCGCGCTATGACATCACTTGCAGTCAGCAACTTGGCTTCGAGATCGGCGGAATGCTGCTTTAGTGCATCGCCCTCGCGGCGAAGCGCGGTGACGTACTCAAGCGAAAAGGTTTCTTCGTCTTTTGGCATTTTGTTTCCAGTTCGTTGGGTCGGCCCGCACGATGTCGGGCGCGTATGGTGGTTAGGCGGTGTACTGCGTCAGGTCGATAAGCTGACCCGCGATCTTGAAATAGGCCGGATTCACGACGCCGGTATTCATGTCTGCGGACGTGTTACGACCGGTCGCGAGAATCGACGCCTGAAGCGCGGCGGCTTGCGCTTGAATCGGAAAAACGGCTTGCAACCACAATGCGTGGTTCAGGTCGTACATGGCTTGGGTGACTAACGTCGAGCCAACCGGATATTGCTGCGCCTCAAGTGCGTTCAGTGCGGCTTGCGCGTTCGATACCAATGTTGCGATGCTGGTCATTTAGTGAATCCCTGCGGTATGCCTGCGTAGGCGATTGACCGGGCCATCGTGGCGACGACCCGCGTTCATTAGTTTGTGAGCGTCGAGAAGTGGCGCATAGCTGCAACTGGATCGGGCATACCGAACGCAACGGATGGATACCAAACGCGAAAGCGGGCCATCAGTTCAGCGTTCCATTCGTGTTCAATCGCATAGGCGCGAATGTCACTGGCGTACCGGTCCTTCAACCCTGCTGCGTGTTCGTGAAATGGGTTCGATTGGCCCATGGATCAGGCTCCTACTGCCGTCAGGTCGATCGGAAGCGCACAGGGCTTACCTGCTGCCGCCAACGCCTTACGCAAACGCTCTGCGACCGGCAACAGGGGTTTTACGGCTTCGAGCCACGCAGCAGAAGCCGCGCTCAGTTCGCCCGCTTTTTGCATGGCGAGCGTCGCGCTCACTGCGCGCGTACGTGCATCGGCTTCCTGACGAAGCTTTTGCAGCGACGATTCGATAAGCGGCTTTTCCGCGAAAGCGGCCTCACGGATTGCAACCTGCTCAGCAATAGCGGCTTCGTAAGCATCGGAATCACACTTTGACGCACCAAAGGTCGTATTCCGTAGCTTGTGTAAGGCGTCCGTGAGCCTTTGCGTTTCGCGGACAGCGTTACGCTCAATGACTTCTAGCGCCGGAAGGCGATTAAGCGCCGCGTAATATGCGTCGCTCGCTTCGCGTGCGGCAGCTTCCTTTTCGAGTAAGGTTTGTGTGTTGGTTGTCATGTTGGTGTTCCCAAAGGTGATAGTTTTGATGCGCCAGATTGGCGCGTTGGTTTTCGTGCCCGATATTGGGCAATACGACGGGATGCTGCGAACTCGGTAAACGAAAAAACCCGCACTAGGCGGGCTTGGTGTCTCGATAGGCTTTACCCATAACAGCATGTAAAGCGACCGCGCGAATCTCGTTAAGATGAGGTCGTTTTCGCCGACCTTTACACCGCCATCCAGCGGGTCTAGATTCCAGCTTTACACGTCGCGCCACGTCACGCGGTTCAACGCGTCCAGCATTGCGGGCTGCGAAACGCCGAAGCGCCTAGCCAATGCCGTACATCCTCGCGTCTTGCTGCCGGGAACATGAAGTATTCGAGCCTGCCGCACCTGTGCAACGCTTAATTTGGCGTTCGGGTTCTGCTCGCCGCTCGCGTAGCCGCGTTTTTCGTATGCCATGGTTATCCGCCGTTTAAAGGATCGGGTTTTCAGGCCCGGGTTCGTCAGGCGCAATGAACGTATCAGTGCGCGTTATGCCGCCATCATCATCGCCGCCGTCCCGCTCTGCCCGTCGCTCGATTAGGGATTCGCGCACTTGGACGGCATGAAGCGCGGTCTTAATCGCCCGATCGCTATGCGCGCCGTAATCGACGCGCTCATACACAGCTTCGTCGCCGGGGCCGTACTCGCTCGCCTCGCGGTCATGACGCTTTTGCAGTTCAAGCCCGTCATGGGAATTGACTTTCGCGGCCTGCTCGGCACGCTCTACGCGACGCACACGCAGTTTCGCCGCCATGACTTCATGGTCAACGTCGCCCAGTCCGTCAGCCGCAATAGCCTTTAGGTCCGCGATGTCTTCCGGCGACAGATCGCGAGTAAAGAAACCGTGCGTGCGGGCGTTCTGATTGGCAATTGGCGCTCCGTTGTCGCTGCCGCCGTGGCGCTTACAACGTCGATGACCAAGAGCGGGCGGATTCTTACAACGCTTGTTATCGCCAATGACCGCCCCGCAACGTTTCGCACGGTTGCTCGCGCGCGCGGATTTGTTTTGTGGAGCGGCCCCGCCGTCGCCCTTCAACGCGTCGGGCACATTCATGCCGCCGCCTTTGCGCGCACCTTGATGCTGTTGCGCAATTCCTTGATGCGACTGAACAGGCTCGCGTGATACTCCGACGCAAGCGCCATTTGCTTCGCTGACGGGGTTTGCCCCGCATCCGTTGCGCGGGCCTTGTCGAGCCGCGCCTTTACCTTGTCGATGTTCTGCATTTCGGAATTCCTGTAGTGTTGCGCGCTTATGCGGCGTGTTGGGTCGTGTTCGACAGGACGAAGCGAGCCAACTCAGCGCTAGTTCCGTTATGCGCGACCCACAGAGCCGTTAGCGCCTCCGTGTTTGCTACGGTACGCGGGGCACGCTTCAACGCGGCAATCCGCTTGCTGCCTGCACGAACGCCAGCGCGCAGCTTCTTGAATGTCAGCGAGTCCCACCAATGCGGGGACGGCGTGCAATCGTTGTGAAACTCTCCGCGCGCTTCCCTCGACGCTGCCATGTATGCGGCGTGCGCGAGTTCGGCGGTACGGAAGTAACCAAGGTGGATTTGCGTCTTGTTGAGCCGGATTTTCGCTTGGAAGCAACCCCGCGCGCGACAGAGTGAAGCGCCCTTCAGTCCGGTCGTGCTGCTCGCGTTGCAGGCTTGGTTAGCGCTGTTTTGCATACTCGTTGCGACGCGCAGATTGCCGCGCCGGTTATCTAACCCGCACCCGTTGCCGTGGTCAACCTTTCGCGCGTCGGTGCGATCAAGCCCCGCAATCTGGCGATGCATCCGAACCAACGCGCGTCGCCCGGCAAATGCCGGGTGTGCGACCCATCGGCATGCATAGCCGTTATGGTCGTGCCACTCGAAAGCGCTCAACGCGTCGAAGTCGGCAGCGTCAACCATTGCGAAGCCGCCGTTAGTCAAGGTGATTAATTTAGATTCTGTCTTGGTCGTGTTCATGTCGCGGGAAATCCCGAATTTGTTTTAACTTGCGTATAGCCCTTTAGCGGGCTTACTTGGGGGTTGCAGGCCCACGGGTAGCGGACGCATGCTGCGAAGGCCAGGGATGGGCCGTCCAATGCCATTTCATGGGATTCCTAATCTGTCGCCGTCCCGTCTTTCTGAAAAATCGCGCCGGAACGCGAATTTAGAACAGCGAAAAGCGCTTTCAGAGAAAAGGCGTCAATGATCCGCCGCTCGCTGCAGAGCTTACGGGCCATGGGTATCCACATACCGCGTAAGCGCTTGGATGCAACGGAGCTTCAACAGGAATCAACACGTGTTGAACAGGTGTTGAACAGGTGTTGCCGTTTGCTGAACCGCCGCTTGGCTGTTCGAGGTCTGCCAATAGCGAACCCACCGCTAACGGCGCGCTCAGAACGAGATGGCAGAACGATCTTCACTTTGTTGCGCCCCCTTCATTTTGTTGCGCTTGCGCCCCGAACGGCGGTCATCCTTATCCTGCTCCGTGCCCGCGAACAGCCGCAGCGCGCCAATTGGATTATCCGCCCCAGCTATCCAGTCCACACCGAACGCGTCCACGAACGCATCGCGCTTTTCTTCAATATCTAGGATGTCGTCACGGATCGCCCATGCCCGCATCGTGTCATCCAAAGGTAATTTGGTGTCAATGATTTCCTGCTCGGTCATCGGTTCGTAGTCAGGTTTTATGACGGTCGGCAAATCCAGCTTTTTCGGATTTGGGACCAAGGTTTTTAAACCTTCCTTCTTCAACCTTCCTTCTTCAATTCCTTGTTTGGGTGCAACCATTGCACTAGGGGGGGGCGATGATTGCACTAGGGGTGGTGCAGCCATTGCACCGCTGTCGCCGCATCCGGGTGCACTATCAACAATTTGCGGAATCAACAGCCGGTATTCATTCGTGTCGTTGTTGCCCGCCGTGAGCGGTCGCTTCATCACCTTCAGCCAGCCTTGCTCGGCGCACCATTTAATCGCGTCAATCACAGTGCGTCGGCTCGCGCCAATATCGTCCGCGATGGTCTGATATGATGGCCAAGCCGCCTTGCCGTCCGGATTCATCATTTCCCGCATACGCAGCGTCCGCAGGACGTGACGCGTCGAAGATGGCACCCGCGCCGCCTTCATCGCCAAATGTAATTCCCACTCACCGATCATCGCGCCCCCTGCGAGCGGAACTGATCCGGGATCATCAGCGCGAAGCCGGGGCAAGCTTTGTCAGCGCGGTCAACAACTAGCCAACCACCCTTCTCGGCAAGGGCGACATGCTTCCTCACGGCGCTTTCGCTCATGCCCGTATCTTTCGCTAGCTCCGCAAACGTCACGCGAACAAATGGCGCAGCTTCCGGGGCAACCGTGACCAGCGGCACTTGATTCATGCTCCCGCCCGATTGTCGATCCAACCTTGAACGTCAGCGACGCGGAAGGCAACACGGCCCGGTGAGAGTTGCAGCTTGGGCACAAATGCGCCAGCACACAGCAAGCGATGAATCGTCGTGCGGCCAAGGCCGGTGACTTGGCAAGCTTCCTTGATCGAGTAGAACGCTTGAGGGTGTTGCGCTTTCATAGAGTTTCCTGTTGGGTAAACGCAAAAACCCGCAGCCGTTTCCGGTGTGCGGGCAATGGGTGATTGAATCGTGTTGCGGGTAAACGGAGAAAGCCCGCCCGCGGTTAGGCGAAACGGGCTTTCTCTTTGAAGGTCAGGCTTGGCGGGTCAAGCGTCGGGGCCGAGTATGCGCCTCCGCATCTTATCCATTGCGCGCTGCTCGTCTTGCTGCCTAATGAATTCGATTTGGCGGCGCTCCCGCCGCACGCCGTATCCGTAATGGTGGCCGCGATGCTCGACGCTGGAATTCATCGCTCGGTGCATCGTATTGCGCGTCACGCCGTAATGCGCCGCCAATTTCGCCACGCTGTATTTCTTCGAGTCGCGGGCGTGCGCCTCTTTGGCGGCGCGCACATCATCGATACTCAGTTTCGCGCCGCACCCGGCGCTTTCGCCTGTAGGCGGCGGTAGATCAAGCGCCGTATTCTGGCGCGCAACTTTGGACCACATGTGAGTTTCCTAAGCGGTAAACGACAAAGAGCGCAACCAATCGGCTACGCTCTTAATCTTGCACGGATTTCTACAACATGCCGCATTGTATCGGCTTAACCGCCACTCTGTCAAGAGGTGCCGCGTGCGTTCTTTTTGCTCCAAGCATGATCGCGCTACAGGACGGAAATCCGGTCGAGTCGTTCAACAATATTGTCGGTCAGGTTGCCGTAATTGGATTGGATGATAGCAACGCTTGTGCCGGTTAGTGTGGCGACGGTAAATACGTCGATGCCCTGCGCGATGGCTTCGCTAATGTACGTGTGGCGCATGCAGTAGAGAACGGCGTCTGGCAAGCCAGCGGCGTCCCTCGCCTCCCGAAATGCCTTCCCCCACTGCGCCGCAGTCCACCGGCCCGCAAAGGCATTCGTCAGTAGTGGTGCGTTGCCGATCTTGTCGCGAGCTTGCTCAGCAAAGAACGCACGCGCCACTGACGACAGCGGAACCTCGCGGCGTCCGGTCTTGCCATCAAGCCAGAGCCGTCCGGTGTTGCGGTCATAGTCTGCCGCGTTGGCGTTGGCAATCTCGCCCGGTCGTGCGCCGGTATGGAGTAGCGCGGTTGATAGTGAGCGCAAGTCGCCAGGCATCGCGGCCAGTAGCGCGCGGCGCTGTTCGACGGTCAGCAAGCCATTGCGGCGCGCTCCGACATCGGAAAACTTGTTGACGCCTTTCCACCCTGAATCGCTTGATACAAGCTGGCATTTTTTTGCGTAGTTCAGGGCGGCTTTCAGTGACGCCAGATTGCGGTTAGCCGAATCCTTCGCCCGGTTATAGCTTTCTTCGTCGTCCGGGTCATCGGCGTCTAGCTGTGCATTGCGCCAGCCTTCCACTTCGAACGCGCGCAACTTCGACAGGTCCAGCAAGCCGAACCGCTTGCCGTAGATCAACCGCTTAAAGCGGTAGTCGGCATCTTTTGAACTGGCGAGCGAGTTATCGACAGCCAATTTCTTTACGTACGCCTCGCACGCGTCAGCAACCGTCGTGGTTTTGTTCTGCGCCCCGCCGTCGAGCGCTTGCGCCCACTTTTCGACCGCCTTGCGGGCATCCTCAAATTCCGCGAAGTCACCAAGCGCGTTGAACGTCTGTTTGCCGTCAGGCATGCGGTAACGCCCTATCCATGTTCCCGCGCCCGATTCGAGCTTGCGGAACCCGCAGTAGACGCCCTTGCGCACCTGTTCGAAGTACGGTTCGCGGCGCGGCGTCAGCTTGGCGCGAGCGGTCTTTGTCTTGATGCTGTCGGCCATAGTGTTCCCCGTTGTGTGGGCCGAAGTATACGCTGCTTTTTGCGCCATACGAAATCCGTACGAAAAAGCAACGCCGAATACATCGGAACAACAAGAAACAACTAATGCAGTGTTTTCAGTGACTTAGATTGGATTTCTGTACGAAACGGAACAAGTCGGAACGGCTTTTTTTGCCCTCGGTGGGCATGAAACGACCGAACATTGGGATCCCGAAAATTGGTCACATTATGACTGACATAAAACCGCCACATTGTACCGTTCCGGGATCGATGCCGCACTTTTGAAAGCGTCGTTACAACAGACCCAGCCCTTATCCCAGCAGTTGCCCCTTTACTCGCTGTAGAAATTCTGCGCGCCGGCAAAATTGTCGAACTTCGTAAATTGGCCATGGAACGTGAGCCGAACAGGGCCGATCGGACCATTCCGCTGCTTACCGATGATGATCTCCGCCGTACCCTTGTCGGGGCTGTCCGGGTTGTACACCTCATCGCGATAGATGAACAGAATGACGTCCGCATCCTGTTCGATAGCGCCGGATTCACGCAAGTCGGACATGATCGGCCGCTTGTTCGGGCGCTGTTCGAGACCGCGGTTGAGCTGCGACAACGCGATCACCGGTACGTCGAGTTCCTTAGCGAGACTCTTCAGCGAACGCGAGATTTCCGAGATTTCGGTCGCACGGTTTTCACCCGACGACGAACCGCTCATCAGCTGCAAGTAGTCGATGATGATCAGCCCAAGCTTGCCGCACTGGCGCGACAGCCGACGCGCGCGCGAGCGCAATTCCATCGGGTTCAAGCCGCCGGTTTCGTCGATGAAAATCTGCGCCTCGCTCATTTTCTGCACCGCGTGCGTGAGCTTCGGCCAATCCTCGTCGGTCAGGCGCCCAGTCCGCATGCGGTGCTGGTCGAGCCGGCCGACCGAGCCCAGCATACGCATGGTGAGTTGCGAGCCCGGCATTTCCATCGAAAACACGGCGACCGGCAGGCCGTACTCGACCGCCACATATTCGCCGACGTTCATTGAAAACGCCGTCTTACCCATCGACGGGCGGCCCGCCACGATGATCAGCTCACCGCCGTGCATACCGGAGGTCATGCGGTCCAGGTCGACAAAACCAGTCGGCGTGCCGGTCACGTCGCTCGGATTGGCGGTGTGATACAGCGTATCGATCCGCTCGACCACCTCGGTCAGGAGCGGCCCGATCTCCAGGAAACCCTGCGTGCCGCGCGCACCGTCTTCCGCGATCGAAAACACTTTCGATTCCGCCTCGTCCAGCAACTGGCGGACTTCCTTACCCTGCGGATTGAAAGCGTCGGCGGAAATTTCGTCGGCCACGGACACGAGGCGGCGCAATACCGCACGATCGCGCACAATTTCCGCGTAGCGGCGGATATTGGCCGCGCTCGGCGTGTTCTGCGCCAGCGCGTTCAGGTAGGCGAGACCGCCGACCTCTTCCGCCTTGCCCGAGGTGCCGAGCGCCTCGTACACGGTAATCACGTCGGCCGGACGCGTCGCTGCGATCAGCTTGCCAATGTGCTCGAAAATGATGCGGTGGTCGTACCGGTAAAAATCGCTCTGCGACAGGAAGTCGGCGATGCGGTCCCATGCCGCGTTGTCGAGCAGCAGGCCGCCCAGCACCGACTGCTCGGCTTCGATCGAATGCGGCGGGACTTTCAGCGACTCGATTTGGGGATCTTTGGACGGTGCGTTCATGGAGAGGAATTATCGGGTAAATGCGCGCGGAGGGAAATCAAAACCGATACTTCGATACATCGGAAACGGGCAACAAAAAAGGCAGGGGCCGGTCACCCGGCCCCTGCCTTTTGCCAGTAACAACCTGGCAGATGCTAACTGATGCTTAGACGTGTTCGCCGATCACAGCCACGTTGACATCGACGAGAACGTCGGTGTGCAGCGAGATCTGAACAGCGTGGTCGCCAACCAGCTTCAGCGGGCCTTCCGGCAGACGCACTTGCGCCTTTTCCACTGCGAAGCCTTGCTTGACCAGTGCATCAGCGATGTCCGCGTTCGTCACCGAGCCGAACAGACGGCCGTCGACGCCAGCCTTCTGATTGATCTGAACCGTCGAGCCTGCCAGCTTTTCGCCTTGAGCTTGAGCGATAGCCAGCTTTTCAGCGGCGATCTTTTCCAGTTCAGCACGGCGAACTTCGAATTCAGCCAGGGCTTCCTTCGTTGCGCGGCGAGCTTGTTTGTTCGGGATCAGGAAGTTACGTGCGTAACCGTCCTTGACCTTCACGATATCGCCCAGGTTGCCCAGATTGACGACTTTTTCCAGAAGAATAATTTGCATTCGGATACTCCTTATCGCGTCGTCGGGTTAGGCCTTGTGCTGGTCGGTGTACGGCACCAGCGCGAGGAAACGTGCGCGCTTGATTGCCGTGTCCAGCTGGCGTTGATAGTGCGACTTCGTACCCGTGAGACGCGCCGGCGTGATCTTGCCGTTTTCGCCGATGAAGTCCTTCAGCGTTTCGAGGTCCTTGTAGTCGATGTGATCGACGTTAGCGGCCGTGAAACGGCAGAACTTCTTGCGCTTGAAGAGCGGATTTTGTTGCTGACGACGCTTGTCGAATTTCTTACCAGTCGGGCGGGGCATGTTCAGTCCTTTCCAATGTCCTGCAATTCTGTGATGTGAAATACCAGTGTTCTTGCGTTGCGGTGCTTTTTCGCCAGAAAGCCTGTGAAGAGCGTTTCCACGCCCATCTGACAGCCTTCCAGCTTACCGCTCGCCTCGCCTGCGGCTACCGCCTGCATGGTCAGTTCGACTTGCCGGGCAATGCCGGCTTCGACGACTTCCGTGCGGTGGTGCAACGTGCAGCCTGCAATCGGAACGCCGGCGGGGGTATACCGCACCGGTTCGCGTTCGACGACGCTGGCCGTAAGTTGCAGCCGGTTCATGAAGCCTTTGACGAGAGCGACGCTTGATCTGGTAGCTTAAATTGTGTGTCTTAAGCCTGCGCTTCGGACGGTTGCGTAGCAGCCGACTTCTTGGCTTCTTCGCGCTGCACTTCCTTCATCATCGGCGACGGGCCGGTTTCGGCCTTCTTCATCTTGACGATCAGGTGACGCAGAACAGCGTCGTTGAACTTGAATGCGTGTTCCAGCTCGTCGAGCGTGGTTTGGTCGCATTCGATGTTCATGCAGACGTAGTGAGCCTTCGCGAGTTTCTCGATCATGTAGGCCAGTTGGCGACGGCCCCAGTCTTCGATACGGTGGATCTGACCACCGTGCGACGTGATCGTGCTCTTGTAACGCTCGATCATGGCGGGCACTTGCTCGCTCTGATCGGGGTGCACGATAAAGACGATTTCATAATGACGCATACACACTCCTTGGGACTTGTGGATTAAAGCCACCCGGGCGTCGGAACCGGTGTGGCAAGTGAGAAGCCAAAGAGTGTAACCCGATTGGGGCCGGGTTGCAAGATATCCCGTTAATGCGGCACGTGAATCGGGTGTGTTTTCAAGGGTTTAGGGGCTAACGGGTGGTCGCGGCTGACGCCGTGGGTTACGGTGACCAAAAAGGCGATCGAAACCGGCGGGCAAAGCCCCGAACGCGCCGGAGGCCGTCGTGTGTCTCCTGCAGCGCGATCTGGCGGCTAAAAACGCTGATCGCAGCTGCTTTTAGCCGCCCTCAGTCCGCTCGCCGCCTTGCAGGCGGGCTTTCAGCGCCGCTTCCAACCCGCTCAACGCATCCGGCGCGGCGTCCGTGATCGCCCACCAGGTCATCCCTTCTGCGTTCCAGTGCGAGATCGAATAGCCTTCGCGGGCCAGCGTCGCGGGGGCCGCGCCGTCCGTGCTGCGGCCCGTTCCGCCGGTGCCGGCCTCCGGAAACACGTACACGTCGATCACGTGCTTGCGGTAGTGGTACACCAGCACGGCCACCCGCTGATGCGCGAGGTAATCCAGCCGCCCACCCTCCAGCGCGAAGCCGCTCGCCGCGAGGTCCTCGACCGGCGGTGAATAATCGAGCCGGCCGTTGAACCACGGCTTGACCGTGTGCTTGTCCGTCGAAATCACGTCGATGTCGCGCCCCGACACCTGCGCGCGCACGTGGCTCTCGACCAGTTCGTCGGCGAACGGCGCGAACTCCACCGGGCGGTGCAGACTTAGCGTGACGCCCGCGGCCACGGCGCACAGCCAGACGACCAACGCGGCCAGCCAGCCTTGCGCAATCAGTCTGTTCGAGCCGACGGCAGCGCCCAGGCCGCCAAAGCCGCCCTGCGGGCCACGCCAGCCGTTCAGCCAGCTATCGATCCACGCGAGCCAGCGCCGCTGAAGCGGCGGAGGTTTAACGGCCGCGCCGGCCGGAACCTGAGTCGTCATGGCAATGGCATCGTCCGTCCCAGGCAGTCCCGCGACAATCCGGGCCCGCAGCGACGCCGGCGCGCGATGATAAGGAGCCGCGCGCAGCGATTCGCTCAACGTATGCAGATTTTCGCTTTCGCGCTGGCAGGCGTCGCAGCGCTCGATGTGCTGCTGGACGCGCTGAGCGTCCGGCGCGGGCAATTCGTGGTCGGCGTTCGCATCGAGGAGCGGCCGCGCTTCGTTACAGTCCATCTGGCGTCTCCTGAGCTAAGCCGGCGGCGCTTGCGCCGGGGTTGTTGGGCGGACGGCCGTTGGAGGCCGCCCGGAGTGGCGTGACGGAAGCCGTGGATGGCGTGCATGCGCCCGGCATCGTGGCGCGTGGCGAACCGCTCCCCCCTTGCTTCGCCGTCAGCAGCGCGGCCAGCTTGCGCCTGCCCCGCGCGAGCCGCGACATCACCGTGCCGATCGGCACGTCGGCCACCATTGCGATCTCGCGATAACCCATTTCTTCAAGCTCCCGCAGGATCAGCACCTCGCGGTACTCGACCGGCAATTGCGCGAGCGCATCGTGCACGAGCTTCGTATCCTCGTTGCGGATCAGGAGTGTCTGCGGATCCGCGCCGCCCGCGCTCCAGCCTTCGAAGGTGGCGTCGTCCATGGTGTCGTCGAACTCCACCGTCTCGTGCGACGACGCGCGCCGCCGCCACTCCGTGTACCAGGTGCGGCGCACGATCGCGAGCAGCCACGGCCGCGCCGAGTCGCCCCGGAAGGTATCGAAGAAACGGAACGCGCGCATGAACGCTTCCTGCACCACGTCGTCGGCATCGTTGGCGTTGCCGCACAGCCAGCGCGCCAGGTTGTACGCGGCGTCGAGGTGCGGCAGCGCCAGTTCCTGAAAACGGCGGCTCCTTGCTGCATCGGCGTCGGCATTGACGTGCGCGCGGGCGGCGTCTGAATCGGTTTGGACCACCTCGGCCCTCCAGGAGGTTGCAGCCAGGCTGTGTAACTCGCTTTCACTCGCTCATTACGCATAACCGGTCACGTGCCGGGTTTATTCCCGCCTGCGTCTTGAATCCGAATATTCAAGCCGCTAATGCTAGTAAGTGGGGCGATTCCAGTAATCCTCGCTGGCATACACCTCTTTCAGGTAATCGATGAAGTAGCGCACCTTGGCCGGCACATAACGCTGCTGCGGATAGACCGCCAGAATGTCGTAGTCGGGCAGTGCGAATTCGTCCAGCACGGTTTCCAGCTCGCCGCGCGCCAGTTGCTGCTGGATTTCCCACGTGGAGCGCCAGCCGAGCCCGAGCCCTTCGGATACCCAACGATGCAGCAGCTCGCCGTCGTTGCAGTCGAGCGTGCCGCCCACCCGCACCGTCGCCAGCTTGCCGTTGCGGCGGAAGTACCAGCCGCGGTTCTGCCCGCCTTGCAGGTTGAACGCCAGGCAGTTGTGCTGCGGCAGATCTTCGAGCGTTTTCGGCTTGCCGTATTTGCGGAAATAGTCCGGCGTGCCGCAGACCACGCGCCGGTTCGACGCCAGCTTCACCGCGACGAAATTCGGATCGACTACGCCGCCGATCCGGATCGACAGGTCATAACCCTCGCGCACCAGATCCACGACGCGGTCGGTCAGGTTGAACGACACTTGCAACTCCGGCTTGTCGGCGAGAAAAGCCGGCGCGAGCGGTGCAACGTGCTTGCGCCCGAACGCGGCCGGCGCCGACACGATCAAATGGCCGTTCACCGCGCGCCGCCCGGCGCTCAGTTCGTTTTCCGCCTGGTCCCATTCGGTCAGCAGGCCGCGGCAGCGCTCGAGAAACGCCGCGCCGTCTTCGCTGACCACGAGGCGCCGAGTCGAGCGGTACATCAGCTTCACGCCGAGGCGCTTTTCCAGCGCGTCGATGCGGCGCCCGAGAATCACCGGCGACACGCCCTCTTCCAGCGCGGCCGCCGCGAGACTGCCCGCGTCGGCGACGCGCACGAAAGTTTCGATTTGTTTGAAGCGGTCCATGTTTGTCTCCTCTCGCGCCCCGGGGCCAACGGCTCGGGGTTCAGCGCTTTCGGCTTCACGGCGCCAGCTTCCGGATCGCGGCTCGCGCCTCCCTCTGCTCGCCGCGCCCTAGGCGTCACGCTCCGCACCCGCCCGCCCAGCCGCGCAAAGCCACACGCCATTCCATACTTTTTGTTTCGAAATAAGCGACCCGGACTGATCTTATCAAACCTTTCGGTGAAGCCTACAGTTCGATCAACACCTTTTGGTTTGCAAATCCGTCAACGAATTCGTTACCCCACCGATTCGCCCATCCAAGACATTCAGGAGACATTCATGGCCAAGATGAGAGCCGTCGACGCAGCCGTGCTGGTGCTCGAAAAAGAAGGCATCAACACCGCATTCGGCGTTCCGGGCGCAGCAATCAACCCGTTCTACTCGGCTATGCGCAAGGCAGGCAGCATCAGCCACGTGCTGGCGCGTCACGTCGAAGGCGCGTCGCACATGGCCGAAGGCTATACGCGCGCCCAGCCGGGCAACATCGGCGTGTGTATCGGCACCTCGGGCCCCGCCGGCACCGACATGATCACCGGTTTGTACTCCGCTCAGGCCGACTCGATTCCTATTCTGGCTATCACGGGCCAGGCGCCGCGCGCACGTCTGTACAAGGAAGACTTCCAGGCCGTCGATATCGAATCGATCGCCAAACCGGTCACCAAGTGGGCTGTCACGGTGCGCGAACCGGCGCTGGTGCCGCGCGTGTTCCAGCAGGCCTTCCACCTGATGCGTTCGGGCCGTCCGGGTCCGGTGCTGGTCGACCTGCCGATCGACGTGCAGCTCGCCGAAATCGAATTCGACATCGACACGTACGAGCCGCTGCCGGTCTACAAGCCGAAAGCGACCCGCAAACAGATCGAAGCCGCGTTGAAGCTTTTGAACGACGCTGAAAAGCCGTTGATCGTCTCGGGTGGCGGCGTGCTGAACGCAGTCGCTGAAGACCTGCTGGTCGAATTCGCCGAAACCGTCGGCGTGCCGGTGATTCCGACGCTGATGTCGTGGGGCGCGATTCCCGACGACCATCCGCTGATGGCCGGCATGGTCGGCTTGCAAACGTCGCACCGCTACGGCAACGCGACGATGCTCGCCTCCGACTTCGTGCTCGGCATCGGCAATCGCTGGGCGAATCGTCACACGGGCAGCGTCGAGGTTTATACCAAGGGCCGTAAGTTCGTGCATGTGGACATCGAGCCGACGCAGATCGGCCGCGTGTTCGGACCGGACCTCGGGATCGTGTCGGACGCGAAAGCCGCGCTCGAACTGTTTGTCGAAGTGGCGAAGGAGTGGAAGGCCGCCGGCAAGCTGAAGGACCGCAGCGCATGGGTCGCCGATTGCCAGCAACGCAAGAAGACGATGCTGCGCAAGACGCACTTCGACAACGTGCCGATGAAGCCGCAGCGCGTGTACGAAGAGATGAACCAGGTGTTCGGCCGCGATACGTGCTACGTGAGCACGATCGGTTTGTCGCAGATCGCCGGCGCGCAATTCCTGCACGTCTACAAGGCGCGTAACTGGATCAACTGCGGCCAGGCAGGCCCGCTCGGCTGGACGATTCCGGCGGCGCTCGGTGTGCGCGCAGCAGACCCGCAACGTCCGATCGTCGCGCTCTCGGGCGACTACGACTTCCAGTTCATGATCGAAGAACTGGCAGCCGGCGCGCAATTCAAGCTGCCGTACGTGCACGTGGTGGTGAACAACTCGTACCTCGGTTTGATTCGCCAGGCACAGCGCGCATTCGAGATGGACTTCTGTGTGCAACTCGGCTTCGAGAACATCAACTCGCCGGAAACGAACGGCTACGGCGTGGACCACGTCGCGGTTGCCGAAGGCCTGGGTTGCAAGGCGATCCGCGTGTTCAAGCCGGAAGAACTGAAGCCGGCGCTGCTGAAAGCGCAAGCGATGCTCTCCGAGTTCAACGTGCCGGTGATCGTCGAAGTGATCCTCGAACGCGTGACCAACATTTCGATGGGCACCGAGATCGACGCGATCAACGAGTTCGAAGATCTGGCCGAGAGGCGCGAAGACGCGCCGACGGCAATCAGCATGCTCGACTGAACTTTCTGACGCTTTGACGCGCGCTCCAATGCGCGCGCTTTGGCCCGATGAGCATCACATGAGCGCGGCTCGGCACCCCCTAGCCGCCTCATGAAGTTATTCCACTGACCGACCAGCGAGACAAAAAAGCACCATGCCGAAATTTGCAGCGAATCTCACCATGCTGTTCAACGAAGTCCCGTTCCTCGACCGCTTTGCGGCAGCAGCGGAGGCGGGCTTCAACGCCGTCGAATTCCTGTTTCCGTATCCGTATCAGATCGCCGAATTGAGCGAGCGTCTGGAACAGAACCGTCTCAAGCTCGTGTTGCACAACCTGCCCGCGGGCAACTGGGAAGCGGGCGAACGCGGCATCGCGTGCCTGCCGGATCGCGTGGGCGAGTTTCAGGAAGGTGTCGGCCGCGCGATCGAATACGCGACGGCTTTGAAGGTGCCGCAACTGAATTGCCTCGTCGGCATTCCGACGGCGGGCGTCGATGCGGACAAGGCACGCTCGACGATCGTCGACAACCTGCGTTTCGCCGCGGGCGAACTGAAAAAAGCCGGCATCAAGCTGCTGGTCGAGCCGTGCAATTCGTACGACATCCCCGGCTTCGCGCTGAACCGTTCGGGCGAAGGCCTCGACGTGATTCGCGCGGTGGGTTCGGACAATCTGTTCCTGCAATACGACATCTATCACATGCAACGGATGGAAGGCGAACTCGCGGCAACGATCAAAAAGAATCTGCCGCAGATCGCGCACATCCAGCTGGCCGACAACCCCGGCCGCAACGAGCCGGGCACCGGCGAAATCAACTACCCGTTCCTGTTCGACCTGCTCGATTCGCTCGGCTACGAAGGCTACGTCGGTTGCGAATACAAACCGCGCACGACCACCGCCGCCGGCCTCGGCTGGCTGCAGAGCGTGGCCGGGCAAACCCGCGGCGCGGCCCACGCCGCTGCCTGATCGACTCATTGATCACATCAGGCACACCACGCCCCGAAGGAAGTCCCTCTGCGGGACCCCAAACAACACTGGAGATTTAGACACATGGCAAAGATCGGTTTCATCGGCCTCGGCATCATGGGCGCGCACATGGCGCGCAACCTCATCAAGGGCGGCCACACGCTGTTCGTGAATGGCGCGTACCCGGTGCCGGAAGATCTGAGCAAGACGACCACCGTAGTCGCCAATTCGACCGCAGTGGCACAGGCCGCCGATATCGTCATCATCATGGTGCCGGACACGCCTGACGTCGCCAACGTGCTGTTCGCCGACGACGGCGTCGCCGCCGGCCTCACAGAGGGCAAGCTGGTGATCGACATGAGCTCGATCTCGCCGCTCGATACGCAAGCCTTCGCGAAGAAGATCAACGCGCTGGGCGCGGACTACCTCGATGCACCGGTGTCCGGCGGCGAAGTCGGCGCGCGTGAAGCGTCGCTGACGATCATGGTGGGCGGCCCGGAGAAGGCCTTCGCCAAGGCCTTGCCGCTATTCGAACTGATGGGCAAGAATATCTCGCTGATCGGCGACAACGGCGCAGGTCAAACCTGCAAGGTCGCAAACCAGATCATCGTCGCGCTGAACATCGAAGCGGTGGCTGAAGCGCTGCTGTTCGCATCGCGCTCGGGCGCCGATCCGGAACGTGTGCGCAAGGCGCTGATGGGCGGTTTCGCTTCGTCGCGCATTCTCGAAGTGCATGGCGAGCGTATGACCAGGCGTAAGTTCGATCCGGGCTTCCGCATCGAGCTGCACCAGAAGGATCTGAACCTCGCACTCGACGGCGCACGCAAGCTGGGTATCGCCCTGCCCCATACGGCAAGCGCGCAGCAACTGTTCAGCGTATGCGCGGCGAACGGCGGCAAGGCATGGGATCACTCGGCCATGGTGCGCGCGCTCGAAATCATGGCGAACTACGAAGTCGCGCAAGCGCCGGGTAGCGAAGCCAAGGCGGCCTGAAGCAAACGGACACAGACTGCCGTGATCGTTGCACCGTCAACGTCATGGCAATCGCAGGTGGGGCGCCCGGACCGTCGTGAAGCATCGTCGGCGGAACGGGCAAATCGTGCCGCTCTGGGCTGAGAGCGGCAAGTGGGGTCCGCAGCGGCACCCGGCGGCGCCGGGGAAGCCTTGGTCGGTCAGACGTCGTCGTCGGGTGTCCGGCTGTCGGATTTCAAACTTATGCGTTTTCCGCCAATCTCTCGCAGCGGCTGCATCATGCATGCCGCCTGCCAGCATCTCTCCTTGCAGGTCTCCTCGCACGTGTGCTCGCAAGTCCGCTTGCATTTGCTTGCAACTGCGCGGCCGCGGCACGACCTTTTTTGACACATCGGTCCGCGCTTTTCTCCTACACTCGTTGAGTCTGGTTGCAGGCGCATCAGCGATCACGTGCGGCTTGCCGATCATTGCAGCGCATGTGCTCTGCTTCATTCGCCCGATTCCCAACCAGTGTTCAACCCGCGAGCGGAATGTGCTTGCGCCGGTAACCCATCTGCAAAGGATTCAGAATGAGCATCTTTGGTGACATCGTAAACAAGCTCTTCGGCAAAGCGAAGCCCGACCAGCCTGCGCCTGCGGTTGAGCCGACACCGGATCCGGCAGCGGCGCAAGCTGCTGCACCGGAGGCTACACCGGCGCCCGCGCCGCTGGCCGACGTCGACGTCGCCGCCGTCATGGACCAGTTCGTGAGTGAGAGCGGGCAAACGTTGAACTGGCGCACGTCGATCGTCGACACGCTGAAAGCGCTCGGCGTCGACAGCAGCCTCGAACATCGCAAGCAGCTCGCACAGGAACTGAAGTACGGCGGCGACACGAACGATTCGGCGAGCATGAACATCTGGTTGCACAAACAGGTGATGCAAGCGCTGGCGGCAAACGGCGGGAAGTTGCCTCCGGATCTCGCGGCCTAACGGCTTGCCGGCCTCGCCTGTTTCCGCCGATAGCGATCAACCTTAAGCTGAAACGACAACGCGGCGCCCGGGTCGATGACCTGGGCGCCGCGTTGTCATTCAAGCTTCATGTGCGGGACACGATTCTGACTTTGAACCGGGCCGCCCGCGCCACATCAATCAGTACGTATCGAAAGTCTTCTGCAACGCAACCGGCCCTGTCCCGCCCGCGGCCAATGCCAGCATCAGCAGCACGCGCGCTTTGTACGGATTCAGCGAACCTGCGCTGACGAAACCGAGTGCGTCGTCGGCGGCCGCGCCGTTGCGCATCACATGCCCTGAACCCACGCGCGACGCACGCACCACCGCGACGCCTTGCGAAGCGGCATCGGCCAGCGCCTGCTGCACCGAGGCGTGAATCGAGCCGTTACCCGTGCCCGCCACGACGATTCCGCGCACGCCAGCAGCAACCAACGCATCCACGGCAATGCGCGAGACGCCCGCGTAACTCACGATGATCTCCACATGCGGCCACTTCGCGCCGATCACGAATTCGGTCGCGAGCGTATGCGGACGCACCACGCTGCGCTGGAATTCGACGCGGCCGTCCTGCACCCAGCCGAGCGCGCCGATATCCGGAGACTGGAAGGCATCGACTGCATATGTACTCGTCTTGACCACGTCGCGTGCGCTGTGAATCTTGTTGTTGAACGCCACCAGCACGCCCTGCCCGCGCGAACCCGTGTGCGCCGCAACCGTCACGGCGTTCAGCAGATTCAGCGGACCATCGGCGGACAGCGCCGACGCCGGGCGCATGGCTGCCGTCAGCACGACCGGCTTGTCCGACTTGATCGTCAGATGCAGCAGATAAGCGGTCTCTTCGAGCGTATCCGTGCCATGTGTGACCACCACGCCGTCGATGTCATCGTCGGCGAGCAACGTGTTGATGCGTTGCGCGAGCGTGGTCCATAGCGACATTTCCATGTCTTTACTGTCGACGCTGGCAATCTGCTCGGGCGCGATGCGCGCCACCGTGGACAAGGCAGGCACCACGGCCAGCAATTGCTCGACGCCGACCACACCGGCCTGGTAGCCCGATGTGTTGGTGGCGTCCGCGGCCGCGCCGGCGATCGTGCCGCCGGTCGCCAGCACGGCGATGCGTGGCAGCGGCGGCGTGGCGCCTTCGTCTGAAGGCGTGGCGGAGGAAGAAGTCGAAGTATTCATGGCGGCGATTGTAAGCGATGCGCCGCGCGCCGCCATGCGTGAAAAAACGGATGTCCGTTGATTTCGGAACTGGATGAGGCCAGCGCTCTGTGCGCCACGAGTTTGCGCGGCGTTTGCATCACGGCCAGCCGCAGCCCGCATGAAGTTCGCGCTGGCGCCGCAACGAATTCACGCGACGCCGTTCGTGCCCCGTGCCGAACCATGCCGAACCATGCCGAACCATGCCGATCCGCGCCGATCCGGCGCAAGCCTCAAACCGCTTCGCGCAGCTGCGCGGCGATTTCCGCTTCGTTCAACTGCGGCGCGAACATTTCGATCAGCCGGTATGCATACGCGCGCAGGAACGCGCCCTTGCGCAAGCCAACCCGCGTCGTGCTCGCCTCGAACAGGTGCTGCGTATCCAGCGCGACCAGTTCCGTGTCGCGCTTCGGATCGTAAGCCATGGCCGCCACCACGCCGATGCCCATGCCGAGTTCGACGTAAGTCTTGATCACGTCGGCGTCGATTGCGGTCAACACGACGTCGGGCAGCGCACCCGCTTTCGCGAACGCCTGGTCGATGTGCGAGCGGCCCGTGAAGTCCTGGTCGTAGGTGACGATCGGGAATTCGGCGATCTCGTCGAGCGTCAGGTTCTCGCGCCCGACCAGCGGATGCTCCTTCGGCACCACCACGACGTGATGCCACGAATAGCACGGGAAGGTGACGATATCAGGAAAGCGGTCGAGCGCCTCGGTCGAAATGCCGATGTCCGCTTCGCCGTTGATGATCATCTGAGCGATCTGTTGCGGGCTGCCCTGGCGCAGCGCCAGATGCACCTTCGGGAACACCTCGGTGAATTGACGAATTACCTTCGGCAGCGCGTAACGCGCCTGCGTGTGAGTCGTCGCCACGACGAGGTGGCCGCTGTCCTGATCGGCGTACTGGCGTGCGACGCGGCGCAGATTCTCCGCATCCAGCAACATCCGCTCGATCAGCTGATGCACCGCCTTGCCCGGCTCGGTGAGACCCGTCAGACGCTTGCCGCGCCGGATGAAAATATCGACGCCGAGTTCGTCCTCCAGGTCCTTGATCTGTTTCGATACGCCCGACTGCGACGTGTACAACACGTTCGCCACCTCAGTCAGATTCATGTTCTGACGCACGGCCTCGCGCACAAAGCGCAATTGCTGAAAGTTCATCTGTATGTCTCCGGTTGAGCCAGAGTTGAGTTATTAGAGTTTGATTGAAACGCCGAGTGTTGCTGCGCTGCTTTGGGTGTCGGTTTTGGTGTCGGTTTGGGTGTCGCTCATTGCGCCGGAAATACGCGCAACGCGCGTGGCACGGCCGTCACGCCATCGCCGATCGCCAGTTGCAGATCGCGCCACGATTCGCGGTCGAGTTCCGCCTCGAGCACGCTCCCTTCACGGCCTGCCAGTTCCACACGCACCGAGCCGCCGAGCGTCACTACGCGCCGCACGTCGACCACAATGCCTTCGCGGTGGCCAGACGCTTGCGGGTACAACTGCAAATCGTGCGGCCGCACATACGCGAACGCCGGCCCGCTGAAATCGGCCTTGATCGCGACCGGCAGCGCCGCGCCGTCGACCACGAAGCCACTCGCATTCACGTTGCCATGCAGACGGTTCGCCGCGCCGAGGAACTCATAGACGAACGAAGTTTGCGGATGGTCGTACACGTCCTGTGGACTGCCCACCTGCTCCACATGCCCGCGATTCAACACGACGATCCGGTCGGCCACTTCGAGTGCTTCTTCCTGATCGTGCGTGACGAAGATCGTCGAGATATGCAGATCGTCATGCAACCGACGCAGCCAGCTGCGCAATTCCTTGCGCACTTTCGCATCCAGCGCGCCGAACGGTTCGTCGAGCAGCAGGACCTTCGGTTCGACAGCCAGTGCGCGTGCCAAAGCAATCCGCTGCCGCTGGCCACCCGACAATTCCGACGGATACCGTTGCGCGAGCCAGTCGAGTTGCACGAGCTTCAGCAGTTCATGCACCTTCTCGCGAATCACCGCTTCCGAAGGCCGCTCTTTACGAGGCTTCACGCGCAGGCCGAACGCGACGTTCTCAAACACCGTCATGTGACGGAACAGTGCGTAATGCTGGAACACAAAACCGACTTCGCGCTCACGCGCGCCGACCGTCGCGACGTCCTGGCCTTGCAGCACGACCTGGCCGCCGTCCGCGTATTCGAGGCCGGCGATCACACGCAGCAAGGTGGTCTTGCCACAACCCGACGGCCCGAGCAGCGCAACCAGTTCACCCGGCGGAAAGTCGAGCGAAACGTTATCGAGCGCGACGAAATCGCCGAAGCGCTTTTGCAGGTTACGAACGGTGATACCCATTACAGCTCTCCTTGCTTGAGCGGGTGCTTGACTGCACTCTTCGACACATGCGTTGTATTGACTGACTGTGAAGCGGACTGTGGAGCGGGCTGTAAAGCGGACGCCGGCGTGACAGGCCCCGCATACGCCGGCACATCGCGCGCGGCAGACAGTTCCGCCGACATATGGCGCTCGGCAAGCAACTTCAGACCGAGCGTCACGAGTGCCAATAAGGCCAGCACCGACGCCACGGCAAACGCCGCCGAGAAGTTGTATTCGTTATAGAGAATTTCGACGTGCAGCGGCATCGTGTCGGTCTGGCCGCGAATGTGGCCGGACACCACCGACACCGCGCCGAACTCGCCCATCGCCCGCGCGTTGCAGAGAATCACGCCGTACAGCAGGCCCCATTTGACGTTCGGCAGCGTGACGCGCCGAAAGGTCTGCCAGCCCGAAGCGCCGAGCACGTGCGCGGCTTCTTCTTCGTCGTTGCCTTGCGCCTGCATCAGCGGAATCAGTTCGCGCGCGACGAATGGGAACGTGACGAAGATCGTCGCCAGCACGATGCCCGGCACCGCGAAGATGATCTGCACGTTATGGTCTTGCAGCCACGGGCCGAACCAGCCTTGCGCGCCGAACATCAGCACGTAGATCAAGCCGGAAATCACCGGCGAGACCGAGAACGGCAGATCGATCAACGTGGTCAGCAATGCCTTGCCGCGGAAGTCGAACTTGGCGATACACCATGACGCGGCGAGGCCGAATACGAGATTCAGCGGCACCGCGATGGCAGCTGTAATCACGGTAAGTTTGATGGCCGACAACGCATCCGGGTCGGCAAGCGATTCCAGATAGAAGCCGATCCCCTTGTTCAAGGCCTGATAGAACACGGCGACGAGCGGCACGACCAGGAACAGCGCGAGAAACAGCAACGCGACGCCGGTCAGAATCCAGCGCACGACGGGCGGCTCGGTGACCGGATCGGGCCGGCGCGCGACATTGAGCGGCGCGCGCGGCGCCAGGGCAACAGCAGCGGCATCCACACCATTCAGGGAGTTGCGGCTCATTGCACACCTCCGCCGACACCGATCGCCGCCACGCTGGCAACGGCAGGCGCCGGGCCTGCGCCGCCACGGCCCGTCCGGCGCTGCAGATACCACTGCAGCGTATTGATCAGCAACAGCATCAGGAACGACACCACCAGCATCACGACCGCGATGGCGGTGGCGCCGGCGTAATCGTATTGTTCGAGCTTGGTGATGATCAGCAGCGACGTGATTTCCGATTTCATCGGCACGTTACCGGCGATGAAAATCACCGAGCCGTACTCGCCGAGCGCCCGCGCGAAGGCCAGCGCGAAGCCTGTCAGCAAGGCTGGGAATACGGCCGGCAGCACCACGCGGCGAAACGTCAGCCAGCGCGACGCGCCAAGGCAGGCGGCCGCTTCTTCCTGCTCGCGCTCGAACTCTTCGAGCACCGGCTGCACGGTCCGCACGACAAACGGCAAGCCGATGAAGGTCAGCGCGATCAGCACACCGGCTGGCGTGAAGGCGATCTTGATGCCGAGCGGTTCGAGAAACTGCCCGATCCAGCCGTTGCCCGCATACACCGCCGCAAGCGAAATACCGGCCACGGACGTCGGCAGAGCAAACGGCAGATCGACCACCGCATCGACGATGCGCTTGAACGGGAACGTATAACGCACCAGCACCCACGCGACCAGAAAACCGAACACGGCGTTGATCAGCGCGCCGCCGAGGGCCGAGAAAAACGTCAGGCGATACGACGCGAGCACGCGCGGCGACGTGACCGCGCGCACGAACTGAGCCCAGTCGAGCGTCGCGGTCTTGAGAAAGGTCGCCGCAAGCGGAATCAGCACCACGAGGCTCAAATAAGCGACCGTGATGCCGAGTGTCAGGCCGAAACCGGGCAAGGCACTCGGTTTTCGGAAGGTCAGCGTCGTCATGCTCAGTACTCTTTCAGGGTTGATGCCGGTGGCTCTTTTTTCGGCCGCCTGGCTGGCCACAAGCGCGCCGGGCGGGCGCGCTTAATGGCGAGGTGTGACTCACATGTCTAACTTCAACGTCTAACTGCGACGTCTTACTGCGTATCTCGTCCCGCCGTGTGCCGCGCTGTGTGGCCGTTACTGCGGCGAGTAAATCGAATCGAACACGCCGCCGTCGGCAAAGTGCGTCTTCTGCGCGTTCGCCCAGCCGCCGAACGAATCGTCCACCGTGTACAGCTTCAGCTTCGGAAACTTCGAGGTCAGCTCGGCCGGCACCTTGTTCGAACGCGGGCGGTAGAAGTTCTTCGCTGCGATTTCCTGACCTTGCTCGCTGTACAGGAAGTTCAGATACGCTTCGGCCAGCTTGCGCGTGCCGTGCTTGTCGACGACCTTGTCCACCACCGCAACCGGCGGCTCGGCCAGAATGCTCACCGACGGCACGACGATTTCAAACTTGTCCGGACCGAATTCCTTCAGCGACAGGAACGCTTCGTTTTCCCACGCGATCAGCACGTCGCCGATTCCGCGTTGCACGAAGCTGGTGGTCGCGCCGCGCGCGCCCGAATCCAGCACGCCGGCATTCTTATAGAGCTTGCCGACGAATTCCCTGGCCTTCTGATCGTTGCCGCCCGGCTGATGTTCGGCATAGGCCCATGCGGCCAGGTAGTTCCAGCGCGCGCCACCCGATGTC
The DNA here is from genome assembly GCF_050434205.1 of Paraburkholderia sp. GAS348. Classification (NCBI taxonomy): domain Bacteria; kingdom Pseudomonadati; phylum Pseudomonadota; class Betaproteobacteria; order Burkholderiales; family Burkholderiaceae; genus Paraburkholderia; species Paraburkholderia sp. GAS348. The sequence goes on along the minus strand of NZ_JBNPVT010000002.1, from coordinate 18,915 downwards.
TTCGGATTCGGCGTGACGATCGACACACCCGGCTTGATCAGATCGTCCCAATCCTTGAGGTGCTTCGGGTTGCCCTTGCGCACCAGAAACACGATCGTCGACGTGTACGGCGAGGCGTTGTCCGGCAAACGCTTTTGCCAGCCTTTGTCGAGCAAACCCTTGTTGGCCAGCGCGTCGATGTCGTAGGCGAGAGCCAGCGTCACGACGTCCGCCTGCAAACCGTCCAGCACCGAACGCGCCTGCGCACCCGAGCCGCCGTGCGACTGCCTGAAGGTGACCGTCTCGCCCGTTTTGGCCTTCCATTCCTTGCCGAATGCCTGATTGACGTCCTGGTACAGCTCGCGTGTCGGGTCGTACGATACGTTCAGCAGCGTCGTCTCGGCTGCATGCCCCTGTGTCGTGACGCCGAGCGCGGCGATCGTGCCGGCTGCGCCCAATGCGAGCGCCGCGATGAGTTGTCTGGTCCTGCCTGCCAGCCCCGTGCCTTGATGGTTCATGCCAACTTTCTCCGCGTTGTGGTCCGCTGAAACAGCGTGGTGTTGTTTTGCGTCGCGGTCACGTGCACATGAGCGCCAACTCGAAGGGCAGTCTATCGAAGCGCTTTCATCATTAATAATAATGTTTCTTCATTTTTTAATACGCAAAAGTGGTAATGACGGCCAGATAAGGCGTTGCAGCACGAAAATGGGTATTAAGACATCCATTTCCGACGCTGGAACGCCACCCCGGGCCGCGAACTTAAAGTAAAGCTTGAATTGCGCGGAATACTGTATAAAAATACAGTCACCTGTTCATACATACAGTGGCGCCATGACCAAACTCACCGCACGACAGCAGCAGGTTTTCGATCTGATCCGCCGGGCCATCGAACGCACCGGCTTTCCGCCCACCCGCGCGGAGATCGCCGCCGAGCTGGGGTTCAGTTCGGCCAACTCGGCAGAAGAACATTTGCGGGCGCTGGCTCGCAAGGGCGTGATCGAACTCGCGGCCGGCGCATCGCGCGGCATTCGCCTGCTGGCGGGGCCGGAAGATTCGCCGTACCAGTTCACGCTGCCGCACGCCAGCATCATGCAACTGTCGCTGCCGCTGATCGGCCGCGTTGCAGCGGGTAGCCCGATCCTTGCGCAGGAACATATCTCGCAGCACTACGCGTGCGACCCGGCGCTGTTCTCGAGCAAGCCGGACTATCTGCTGAAGGTACGTGGGCTGTCCATGCGCGACGCGGGCATCTTCGACGGCGACCTGCTCGCGGTGCAGAAGAAAAGCGAAGCCAAAGACGGCCAGATCATCATCGCGCGCTTGGGCGACGACGTGACGGTCAAGCGCTTGAAGCGCCGGCCGAACGGTATCGAGCTGATCGCCGAGAACCCCGACTACGACAACATCTTCGTTGAAACCGGCAATGCGGAGTTCGCGCTCGAGGGTATCGCCGTCGGGCTGATCCGCCCGGGTGAGTTCTAACCCCCGCTCGTGCTCCACCCCAAAGCTGCCCTAACGTTGAATCGCCTGGAGAGACTCATGGAACGCCTTGCCCGCCTGCTGCCTTTTCGCCAGTTCGGTCGTTTGCGCCATCTGCGCAAACTGGTGCCCTGCTCACTGATCGAGGCGTCCTCGGCGAGTACTCCATCGCTGTTCGACACGCCGGCCGGCGTATCGGGCTTGCCCTCCTCGCTGCCGGCTTTTGCTCGCGTGTCGTTGAATTCGGGGCTGAATACGGCTGAACCTGCGCGTCGCGCGCCGGTGCGCGTCTATCACGGGCCGTCACGGCTGATCATGGTCGGCACGGTAGACGCCGTGTGCCGCATGATCGATCGTTGCATCGCCGACGAGGCCAATGTGCACGGCGCGGTGTTCGAATCATAAGCGGCACTGCGGCTGCACTGCCCGTGCACTGCATTCCACTGCGGCTGTGCGGCTGTGCGGCGAGCGGCCAGCGGCATGCGGCGTGCGAAGCGCGGCCTAAGGTCTTTCGGCCGCCCGCGGCCTCTCGGATATGGCATCGTCTGGGATCGTTTTCGCGTGGCCGCGGTCCACGTTAGATCACACCTGATGGAGAATCCCACCCGATGGCAGTTTCAACTCGCACGAGACGCAGCGGCATCCGGCCGCTGATTGTCGCTTTGATTGCAATTGTGGTGATTGCCTTGTTGGGGTTCGGTTACGCGTCGCCCTACATGGCGCTGAATAACCTTAAACGCGCGGCGGATGCGCGTGATGTGCAAACCGTCAATGAATACGTCGACTTTCCCGCATTGCGCGAGAGCCTGAAGCAGCAGGTCACCGGTTTGTTAACACGTCGGCTCGACGCGCATGGCAGCGGCAATCCGTTCGCCACGATTGGCGCAATGATCGGCGCGGCATTGATTGGTCCGCTGGTCGACGCTTATGCGACTCCCGACGGCGTTGCGGCATTGCTGAACGGCATGCCGCCGCGCGGCAACCCGGGCGAACGGCCGCCTGTTCCGCCGGTCTCAGCGGCGCCCGCACCGGAACCCGCGCCCCCTGTTGCCGGCAATACGGCCAACGGCACAGCTAATAACGAGAACAACGCGACGCCACCGCAACCACCGCAAACCACTGCGGGCTATCGCAGCCTGAACGAATTCGTCGTTACCTATCAGCATGGCGCCGGTGACGCGCGTTACTCGGCGATCTTGCGGCGCGAAGGCTTGTTCACATGGAAGCTGGCCGCGGTCAATCTGAACGAGTGATCGTCTGGCAGGCGCTATCGACTTGAGCGAATCATAGTTTGACCGACGCGGTCGCCCTGATCGAACGACCGCTCGGCCCACGTGGCCCTTTCAGCCCAGTGCGCGCCCCACCACCGCTGTGCGTCAAGCCGCCGCTTGCTGCTGCTCCTGCGCGGACGAGCACGCCACCAGAATGCTGCACGAGACCCGATCCAGCAGCGGGGTATTCCCCGCACCCATCCACCATCGTGCCAGACCGGTGCGGCAACGATGGCCGACCACCACGAGGTCGACATGCAATTCGTTCGCCAGGTTGGCGATCTCATCGATCGGATGGCCAAACGCAAAATGCCCTTGCGCGGTCACGCCGCGTTCGGTGAGCCAGTCCACCCCTTCCTGCAGGATGTCGCGGGCCGTTTTTTCGAAGCTGCCACAGGCCACATCGGTCAGCAGGCCCGCACTTTGCGCAATGGTCGAGCGCATGTCGACCACTGACAATAAGTGCGTTTCCGCCTTCAGATCCAACGCGAGGTCGGCGCCGCAACGTAACGCTTTGCGGCCTTCGCGCGAGCCGTCGTAGCACAACAGGATTTTTTGGTAGCTCGCCATGATTTTTCTCCCATTCCGCGAGAAGTGCGGTCTGAATGAATCATGGTGCGCCGCAATTCAGGTTGCAAGGGATGGAAAACGCTAAGTGCGCCCTAAACAGGTACGTGTTGGATTCGATCCGCAGGCGCGCCATTTGGCGACATTGTGCTCGGCGAGGTGATGTGGGCGGCCAGCAAGTCGATGAATAGGGGCTGGGGCTCAAGGAAAGCCCAACGCCGTCAGGCCAAAAACCGAAACACACAAACCACTCCGCCCAACATTATTCCGCAAGGAAAGCCCAAGCTGATGCCGCGCGGCGATCCGCGCCACAATCGCCAGCCCAAGCCCGCTGCCCTCGCCCTGGGCTTCCTCCCCGCGATAAAACCGATCGAAAACCCGCTCGATTTCAGCCTCCGGTATCCCGGACCCGCTATCCACCACGTCAAACCCCACCCGCTCGCCAGAGCGCTTCAGAATCAGATCTACACGCCCGCCCCGCGGCGTATGCCGGATCGCGTTGTTGATCAGATTCCCCAGCAACACACTCATCCCATGCGGCTCAGCCAGTACCGTATAAGCATCGTAGTCCGCACGGGCGTCTTCACACTCGAGCCCGAGATCGATCTCCTTGGTCTCCGCGAGCAGCGAAAAATCCCCCACCGCCTGCTCGCCGATGCGGCGCAAACTCACCGACACCATCGACGTCACCGGATGTGCATCCTCACGCGCCAACGTCAACAATTGCTGCACCAGGTGAATGATCCGGTTGACCCGCCCCTCGACGCGCTCCAGCGTTTGCCCTTCGCCCTTTAACGAGCCGTCGCGGGAAGCCGCCTGCAGTTGCAGCTTCAGCGCGGCAAGCGGCGAGCGCAGCTCATGCGCGGCATCGGCGATAAACGTGCGCTGCGCCTGCGAAGCAACGTTCAGGCGTTGCAGCAGATCATTGAGCGCTCCCACCAGCGGCTTGATTTCGACCGGCACAGTGCCGTCAAGACGCAGCGGCTCCAGCGAATCGAGCGACCGGGTCGTCAGCGCGCGCGTCAGCCCGCCGATCGGCGCCAGCCCCTTTGCCACCACCAACAGCACCAGCACGATCGTCACCGGCACCAGCACACCGAGCGGCCACAACGTATGCAGCGCCAGTTGCAGCGCAAGGTCTTCGCGTACGGAGATCGGCTGCGCAACCTGGATATAACGGTCGCGCTGTTCCAACCCGAACGCGCGCCAATGATTCTCGCCGCGCTTGACCGTGCTGAAGCCCGCAGGCAAACGCGAGAATACCGGCGCCTGCATCGAGTGATAAATGAGCTCGCCAGACCGGTCCCAGATCTCGATCACGACCCGATCGTCGGCCAGATCGCCCAGGTCGGGATTGCGATGCTCGCCGTCGCTCGCACCGGCCAGGTTCGATGGCAAGGACAGCGCCACCGTGCGCAGCTCGTAGTCGAACAGTTCACTCGCTTCTTCGCGCGCGGTGTGAAAGATGCCGAAGCCCGCCACGCCCGAAGCCGCGGCCAGCCCGAAAATCAGCCAGCCCAGCAGCCAGCGGCGAATCGACGTCATCAGCACCTCTTCAGACGGTAGCCCACGCCGCGCACGGTCACCACCTGCTCCGCGCCGATCTTGCGCCGCAAACTGTGCACGTGCACTTCGATGGTGTTGCTGCCCACCTCTTCGCCCCAGCCGTATAACTTCTCTTCCAGCTCGGCCTTGGTGAACACGCGCGTGGGTTCTTCGATCAGCGCCTGCAGCAAGGCGAACTCGCGCGGCACGAGCGGCAGCACTGCGCCGCTTTTGGTGACTTCGTGTGCCGCGGGATCGAGTGTGAGTTCGCCGTGCGCATAGATGGGTTGCTTCTGGCCGGTGCGCCGCCGCAACAGCGCGCGCACCCGCGCGGCCAGCTCGTCGAGGTCGAATGGTTTGATCAGATAATCGTCGGCGCCCGCATCGAGGCCGCGAATCCGATCGTCGACCGCATCGCGCGCAGTCAGGATGATCACCGGCGCGGCACCGCCGCTCTTACGGTAGGCATTGAGCACGTCGATGCCGTCCTTCTTCGGCAAGCCAAGATCGAGCAGCACGAGGTCGTAGACGCCGTTACCCAGCGACAACTCTGCCGCGCGGCCGTCTTCGGCCCAGTCGATCGCGTAGCCAGAACGGCGCATCGCGCCCAATACCGTCTCCGCAATCATGTCGTCGTCTTCGACGAGTAGCAGACGCATGGTCTCTCCTCTCTCCAGTTTGCCGGCATTGTCCAGCCCGTTAGCTTAACGCTTCCTTATGTCCTCCTTAGGGGAAGCTTAGGCGACGCTGAAGGGAGGCTTATGGGACGCTTAAATTCCGGTTAAGCGTTCCTTAAGCTCTCCATGAGCAGAATCGGCACCTGTTCTGCGACATCCGCTCGCGGCTGCCTCACCTTTTTTTCAGGAGCCGGATTTGCCCGTTTTCAACGCCGCCGCAGCGGCCATTTCAGCGGCTTGCTCAGCAGCGAGGCGACCGATCGGTCTGGCCGCCTCGCTTGCGGCCAGATCGGCGGCCGCCCCCGCAGCACGGTTGCGCGCGCTGGTGCCAATTTGCGCGATGCTGCTCGGCGGATGCGCGTGGTATCACCGCGAACCACTCGCGCCGCAGGATACGTCGACCTCGGCCCGTTCGCTCGAACGCATCCAGATCGATCCGTCGACCATGCCGCTACCCGAACTGGCCGCGCATCGTTTCGATCCGTCCGACGGATTCGACATCGACGAAGTCGCCATGCTGGCGGTGGCGAACAATCCCGACCTGAAGCTGGCTCGCGACGACCTCGGCATCGCCCGGGCGCAGGCTTATTCAGCCGGACTGCTGCCCGACCCGCAACTGAGCGTTGCGAGCGACTATCCCGGCGCCGAAGGCTTCACGCGCGCGTTCAATTATGGTTTGAGCATCGACGTGATGGCGATCGTGCTGCGCAGCGCCAACCAGCAATCCGCCGACGCGACGGTGGCCAAGACCGATCTCGGCCTGCTGTGGCAGGAATGGCAGATCGTCGCCCAGGCGCGGCAGTTGTTCATCAAGACGCGCTTCCAGCAGGACACGCTGCCGCTGCTGCAACAGCAGCGCGACCTCGCGCGCACGCGCTACGAGCGCATGGCCGAAGCGCACCGCGACGGCAATCTGACCGACGACACGCTGACCGCGGCGCTCACCGCATACAGCGACGCACGCAAGCAGTACACCGACGCCGAACGGGCTGCGGAACAGACTCATCACGATCTGAACGCGCTGCTCGGCCTCTCACCCGAAGTGCAGTTGCAACTTGCCGGCAGCGACGACGCGATCGAACTGCCCGACGCGACGCTCGACGCAGCATTGGCCAAACTCGCCCAACGCCGCCCGGACCTGATCGCACTGCAAGCGGGCTATGAAGCGCAGGAGCAGAAATACCGCGCGGCGATTCTCAGCCAGTTCCCAAGCCTCTCCGTAGGTTTCGTCCGCGCGCGCGACACCTCGAACATTTACACCAGCGGCTTCCAGATCAATCTGAGCCTGCCGATCTTCAATCGTAACCAGGGCAACGTCGCGATCGAAAAAGCGACACGTCAGCGCCTGCGCGATGAATATCAGTCGCGCCTGAACCAGGCGTATGCCGATGTCGCCCATCTGCGTGCGGACGGCGTGATTCTCACGCGGCAGTTGCAGCAGACCGAAGCCGCGCTGCCCGATGTCGATCGCGCCGCGCAACATGCGGCCGCGGCCTACGCTCAGCACAACCTCGTGCTCGGCGCCTATACCGATGCAGAAAGCGCCGCGCTCACCAAACGTGTCGACGTCGCCGCGCTGCGCGAATCGCTCGCCGAACAACGCGTCGGCTTGCAGGCGCTGCTCGGCAGCACGATCCCCGACGCCTTTTCCTCTGCACAGAACTTCACCGAAACTCATGCGAAATAGCCCACTGTCGGCACGGCGGCCGCGCATCGCCTCATATGCGATTTCCCTTGCCTGCGTCGCGCTCATGAGCGCCGCCGTCCATGCGGCCAGCGCAGCCAGTGCGTCCGCCGGCGACGATGCCGCCGACCAAGCCGTCGTATCCGTGCAAACCGTACGGGTGCAGCGTACCGTCATCGCGCAGCCGGTACGCGCCTATGGCATCGTCGCGGCATCCGCGTCGAACCTGACCACGGTCAATTTGCCGTACCTCGCGCGTATCGTGCAGATGCGCGTGCAAGCCGGCCAGAGCGTGACGCGCGGCATGCCGCTTTTCGTCGTGCAAGCGGACCCGGCCGCGGTGCTCGCCACCACCCAGGCAAAAAGCGCCGTGACGCTGGCGCAAGGCGAACTCGCGCGCACGCAATCGCTGTACGACCAAGGGCTTGCCACACAATCGCAACTCGCCGCCGCCCGCAAGGCCGCGGAGGACGCGCAGCAGGCGCTCGCCGCGCAGAACCAGACGGGGGTCGCGAGCGGCAACAAAGTCATCGCGGCGCCGATCGACGGCGTCGTTTTGCAGGTATCGGCGGCCCAGGGCGATCAGGTGCAGGCCGGCGCCGCGATCCTGCAACTGGCCGGCGGTAATGGCCGCGATGCGCGCGCGAACGTGATGCTCGGCGTGGAGCCGTCTGACGTCCCCGCTATCCGTGCCGGCGACACGGTCACGCTGCACGGCCTGTCCACCTCGCTCGCGAAGGCCGCGGTGGACGGTCACGTGGTGCTGGTCGGGGCATCGGTCGATCAGCAAAGCCAGCTCGTCAATATCGGCGCGAACGTCCCGCTCGGACAGAGCGCGTTCATTCCGGGCACGCATGTCAGCGCCGATATCGCGACTCGCAGCGGCACGCATTGGGTCGTGCCGCGTGCCGCCGTGCTGAAAGACGACAAAGGCGCATACGTATTCCAGATCACGCCGCAAAACAAGGCGCGCCGCGTGGCGGTGCTCACGCAGGTCGAAAACGGCGACCGCTACGGCGTGGATGGTCCGATCGACGGCGCAGAAGGCCTCGTCGTCAGCGGCAACTATGAGTTGACGGACGGCATGGCGGTGCGGGCTACTGGAGGCGCGCCGCGATGAATTTCGGTCAATGGATGCAGAAGCACCGGCGCTCGCTGCTGTTCGTGATCGCGCTGCTGGCGATCGCGGGCGCACTGACCGCGTTTCGCCTGCCGATCTCGCTGTTCCCGAACGTCGCGTTTCCGCGCGCCGTCGTCTCGCTCGACGCGGGCGACCGCCCCGCCGAACAGATGGCCACGCTAGTCACGATGCCGGTCGAAGAGGCGCTGCGGCGCGTGCCGAACGTACGCGACGTCGAATCGACCACGAGCCGCGGATCGGCGGAAATCTCGATCAATTTCGACTGGGGCACCGACATGGCACAAGCCACGTTGCAGGCGCAGTCGGCGATCAGCGAGATCCTCGCGACGCTTCCGCAAGGCACCTCGATGCAGGTGCGGCGCATGGACCCGACCGTGTTCCCGGTGCTCGCGTATAGCTTGACGTCGAAACAGCAGTCGTTGTCTGCGCTGCGCGATCTCGCGCAGTTCCAGATGCGGCCGTTGCTGTCGTCGGTGGAAGGCGTGGCGCGCGTCGAAGTGACGGGGGGCGCGCAGGACGAATTTGAAGTCGCGATCGATCCGGCGCGCCTCGCAGCCTACAAGGTGTCGCTCCCGGACGTGTCGAAAGCGATCGGCGCGAGCAACGTGCTGATGGCCACCGGCCGTATCGAGGATCACTACAAGTTGTACCTCGTGATTGCCAACTCCACGATCACGCAACTCGACGAACTGCGCAACGTGGTGGTGTCGGCCAACGGCGCGACGCAAATCCGCCTCGGCAACATCGCGACAGTCCATCAGGGCGTCGTGCCGCAATGGATGCGCGTCACGGCAGACGGCCAGGACGCGGTGCTGCTCAACGTCTACCAGCAACCCGGTGCGAACAGCGTGGCAATGGCCAAGGCGATCCGCGCGAAGCTCGCCGACTTCCAGCATCAGATGCCGGCCGGCGTGCATCTCTCGAACTGGTACGACCAGAGCGAACTGGTGATCGCCTCGGCGACCAGCGTGCGCGACGCGATCATGATCGGCGTGGTGCTGGCCGCGTTCACACTATTTGCCTTTCTGCGCAACTGGAAGATCACGGCGATTGCGGTCGCGCTGGTGCCGGTTGTGATGGCCGCGACGATCCTGCTGCTCGACGTGTTCGGCATGGGCTTCAACATCATGACGCTCGGCGGGATGGCCGCCGCGGTCGGCCTTGTGATCGACGACGCCATCGTAATGATCGAACACATCGTGCGACGCATGCGCGAAGGCGGGGCGCACAAGTTCCATGGCCGCGTGATGGCGGCGGCGCTCGAATTCACGCGGCCGCTTGCCGGGTCGTCGGCGGCGACGCTGATCATTTTTGTGCCGCTCGCGTTTCTGTCGGGCGTGACGGGCGCGTTCTTCAAGGCGCTCTCGGTGACGATGGCAAGCGCCCTGTTCATTTCATTTCTCGTCACGTGGCTTGCGGTGCCGATTCTGTGCGACCGCTGGCTGAAGCCCAAAGACGCCGAAGAGCACAAGGAAACCCGCTTCGCCTCATGGATGAACCGGCGTTACGGCTTTCTGATCGAACACGTGACGGCGCGCCCGGCTCTCGTGCTGCTCGGCCTGCTGCCGCTGATCGTGGTGGCCGCGTTCGCGTTCACGCGGGTGGGCAGCGGTTTCATGCCGAGCATGGACGAAGGCGGTTTCGTACTCGACTATCACACCAATCCGGGCACGTCGGTGACCGAAACCGACCGGTTGATGAAGCAGATCGAAGGCATCATCCGCGCGAATCCGAACGTCGCGACTTACTCGCGCCGCACCGGCGCCGGTCTCGGCGGCGACCTGAACGAGCCTAACAAGGGTGACTTCTTCGTGCGGCTGAAGTCGGGCGGCCGTGAGCCGATCGAAACGGTGATGGAAGAGATCCGTTCGAAGGTCGAGACGCAGGTGCCCGGCGTGAGCATCGAACTCGCGCAACTGATGGAAGACCTGATCGGCGACCTGACCGCGGTGCCGCAGCCGGTCCAGATCAAGATCTACTCCGACGACCAGAACACACTCGACACCACCGCGCGCAAGGTCGCCGCGCAGATCGGCAAGATCCAGGGCGTGGTGGACGTCAACGACGGCATCAACCCGGCAGGCGACGCGCTCGAATTGCACATCCGGCCGGAAGCCGCGGCGGCCGAGGGCATGGACCCGCAGTCGATTGCGCAGGCCGCGTCCGACATGGTGGAAGGCAACATTGCGACGCAATTCCAGAGCGGACCGAAGACAGTGGGCGTGCGGGTACGCGTGGCCGGTGCCTTGAAGCTGACCGATACGCAACTGGGGCAGTTGCAGATTCGCGCACCGGACGGCCATCTGTTCGCGCTGAATCGAGTCGCCGATCAGGTGGCGGTGACTGGTCAGCCGGAAATCAGCCGCGACAATCTCAAGCGGATGGTGGCCGTGACGGCGCGAATCGATGGTCGCGATCTGGGCTCGACGATCGCGGATGTACAGAAGACGCTGAGCGACAAGAGCTTGTTGCCGACTGGCGTCTATTACGAGTTGGGTGGTTTGTACCAGCAACAGCAGATTGCTTTCAAGGGTTTGCTGACCGTGTTTGGTGCTGCGATTGCGTTGGTGTTTGGGTTGCTGCTGTTTTTGTACGAGCGCTTCCGCGTTGCGCTGGCGGTGATGGCGATGCCGTTGCTGGCCGCGGGCGCGGTGTTTATCGGGTTGTGGATCACCGGTATCGAGTTGAATATCTCCGCGATGATGGGGATGACGATGATTATCGGTATCGTGACTGAGGTGGCGATTTTTTATGTATCGGAGCTGCAGGGGTTGATTCGGGATGAAGGTGTTGGGTTTGAGGAGGCGCTGATCGCGGCTGGGCGGAATCGGTTGCGGCCGATTGCAATGACCACTATTGCAGCTATTCTCGCGCTGCTGCCTCTGGCGTTTGCCCTCGGGCAAGGGGCGGCTATGCAGCAGCCTTTGGCGGTCGCCATTATTTCCGGGTTGATTGTGCAGTTGCCGTTGGTGTTGTTGCTTTTGCCTGTGGTGTTGAAGTTGTTGATGAAGAAGCAGGCTATTTGAAATGAGGGTTTTTTGCCTGCGCCAAAGAGAAGCAGATGTCCGCCCCGCGCAGGCAAAAAAAACCTCAAACCTTCAACACATCCCCAAACCCGCCCACCCGGGCACCCAAACGCCGAATGGCATCAGCGACCCTAGGCGACAAGAGCGCCTGCAACTCCTCAACATGCCGATAATCCCGCATCCCATGACTCAAAACCCGATCGCCGGCAAACGCAGGATGACAATAAATCTCCCCCACCCCATGGGGCAAATCGGCAAGCGCGGCAAGCCATACCGCCTCATCCATCCGCCCACTATCAGTAATCCCAACCAAATAATCGTTATGCACGATCCCAGCCCGGTCCAGCCTCGCCCGCACCCGTGAAATCCATGGCCTCAACCACAGCGGCGCGCCAACTTCGAACGGCAAACGCATCGCCCGCATCCCATACTCGCGGCCGATCTCCAGAATCAACCCGAGCACCGTCGGATGCAAATGAAAATGCTTGTGCGTGTTGACGTGATCGAGCGTCAACCCCGTCTTCGCAAACGCCTCGAACTGCGCGCGAATCTCTCGCGCCAGCTGTTTGCGAACATGCGGCAAAAAGAAAAACCTCACCCCGTCCCGCACCATGTTGTCGCCAAAGCGGCCATGCTCGTCGAGCAATGCGGCAATCCCCGCACGCGGCGTGACCGCGTCGCCGTCGGCCAGCACCAGATGCAGGCCAACCCGCAACGCCGGGAGTGCGCGAGCACGCGCCACCGCGTCGTCCGCGGCAGGCGCGCCGACCATCAGGCTCGCGGCTGTCAACACGCCGTGCCGGTGTGCCTGCTCGACAGCCAGATTCACCCGTGGATGCAGACCGAAATCGTCAGCGGTGACGATCAGCCCGCGTGGCTTAGCCGCCATCCGACGTCTCCATGACATCCATCACGCGCAACGCCGCACCGTGCGTGGCCGACGCAGAAGCCTCGACCGGCACGCGTGCGCCACGCCACACCACATGCGAGCCAAACGCGCCCGCGAACCATTGAAATGCCAGCAAGGTATCGCGCAACGGCACGAGCGGCAAGTCGCGCCAGAAAGTGCGGTCATGACGCGCGGAACGCAGATGCAGCAGCATGCGTGCGGCAAAACCAGCCGCCGTGCTGGCGCCGCTCGCCAGCGCCGCCCACAGGTGCATGCCGTCGAACGGGCCGTTCGCGAGGCGCCCGGTGAGCCATGCGCCGACAAGGAGCCACGGCGTCGGGAACGTGATGAATAGAAACGCAAAGCCAAGCGGGTTCACCGAACGGATCGTGCGCAGCCAGCGCGTCTCACGCTGCCACAAGGCGGAAAACGTCGGCTCGATGACATCGGTGGCCACCATCACGCGCGAAAGCACCGTGCGAAGCCCGAGCGCGCGCACGTGTTCGGCAAGCCAGTAGTCGTCCGCGAGACAGTTTTTCAGCGCGTCGAAACCGCCGATGCGTTCGAGCGTCGCGCGGCGCAACGCGAGGGTTGCGCCGAAACCGAAGCGGCGCGACCCCGCCGCATGTGCGACCCGCACCGACGGAGCGAACCACTCGTTGATAAATAGCGCGCCAACCCGCGGCCAGAAACCGCCGACGCCTTGCGCCACGTACAGACAGGTCACCACCCCCACGCGCGGATCGGCGAGCGGCGCCGCCACGGTGTCGAGATAATCGGCTTCGACTGCGATGTCGCTATCCGCAATCACGATCACGTCATGACGCGCCCGTTCCGCCATGTTGATCAGGTTGCTGACTTTGAGATTGCTGCCGTGCACGCGCGTATCGACCGCGAGCTCGATGTCGTGCATCGGATAAGCGGCCTGCAAACGGCGCACTACGGCGATGGCGGGATCGTCCGGCGACGACACGCCGAGCACGAGTTGGAAATGCTCGTGGCGCTGATCGCAGAAGGTTCTGAGGTTCTCGTAGAGACGCGGCTCGGCACCGCACAGCGGCTTGAGCACGCTGACGCCGACTTTCGCAAAAGGAGCCAGAGGAGGAGCCAGAGGATGCGAAGGCCGGGCGGCAACACTCGCGCGCGTCCCGCGGCGCAGCGCGAAGAACGGCATCGCCACCGCTGCCAACATCGCATAGACTGAAGCCGACACGCAGCCGGACAACAGGACCCATTGGCATACTGTCAATGCGTGCGCCGCCATGGTCTGCGTCCGTCAGCGCCCGGCCAGCACGAACGGTCTGCCCGTAAAACGCAAATGAAGAACGACGAACCAGCGCCGCGGACAATCCACTTCAATCAACACCGGCCGGCCAGCCGGCGTTGCGTGGCGGCCCTGAATGGCGAGGTCGAAAGCGGTGTGCGCGAACTGGCGCATCATGACGACGCCGCTCGCAATCAGCGCGAGCGCAAGGAACTGGAAACGCGTGGAACTGAAGAACGCCTGGGAAACCGGCAAGACCAGCGGTGCCAGCAGGGCAAGCATTTCGGTACCCATGGCCGTGAGTGAAGCCGCCATCAGATGGGCTCGCAGCATGTCGATGGTGACTGGCTTCATGGCGTGATCTCGTGGCCCGATGGAACGCACGGCGACGCGCAGCGGCGCGGCTCGCCGGCAAAAGCACTGGCAAATTCGCTGGCAAATTCGCTGGCAAAAAGCATGAGCAACGGTGCCGGCAAAAGGTGCCACAAGAAGGACTGCCGTCCATTCCGTCGATGTGCTTACGATTAAGCTGCGATGATCTGACAACATGACGTAGTTTCGCGCGCGCTTGTCGGCCACGCGACAGTAACGTTTCTGGGGGCGATAGTAGCGATTCTAGCTGAAGGAAACCTTAAGGAAGAAAGCGGTATAAAGCGAGTCGTGACCATGATCGTTACACTTCAGGTATGCGGCTCGGCGCTTGCTTAAAAACGGCCGCCGCCATGCAATAAACATCGAACGGAATCTCTTTCCCATGCGCGTACTCCTCGTAGAAGACGACGACCTGATCGGCTGCGGCATCGAAGCGGGACTGCGTCAGGCCGGCTTCACCGTCGATTGGGCACGCGACGGCCACAAGGCCAGTCTCGCCCTCGATACTACCGCCTATGCGCTGGTGCTGCTCGATCTCGGCTTACCCAGGGTATCGGGTATGGAACTGCTGAAACGGCTGCGCGATGCCGGCAAAGACGTGCCGGTGCTGGTGTTGACCGCGCGAGGCACGGTGGCGGACCGCGTCGGCGGCCTCGAAGCCGGCGCCGACGACTATCTCGGCAAGCCCTTCGACCTGACCGAACTGATTGCCCGTTGCCGGGCCCTGCTGCGCCGCGCACAAGGGCGCAGCGTCGAGCTGATCCGCTATCAGGATCTGACGGTCAATCCCGCCGCGCAAACCGTCGAAATCGGCAATATGCGCGTACCGCTCACCTCGCGTGAATGGGCGATCCTGATGCAACTGCTGACCAACCAGGGCATTCCCCAGTCGCGCTCGCGCCTCGAAGAGAGTTTGTATGGATGGCAGGAAGAAATCGAAAGTAACGCGATCGAGGTCCATGTGTCCAACCTGCGCAAAAAGCTCGGCGCCAAGCTGATCAGAACCGTGCGCAATATCGGCTACGTGGTGGAGAAAGCGTAATGTCGGCATCGATACGCCACCGCCTGATGCTGCTGGTGCTGGCCAGCATCGCGCTGATCTGGGGCATCGCGCTGATGTCGAGTTACCGCCAGGCCACGCGCGAAGTCGGCGAATGGGAAGAGGCGCGCCTCGCCGAGCTCGCGCAAATCCTCGCGCTGCTCGACCAGCGCAATCTGACCACGCTGGCCAACGCTCGCATCGACGTGCGCGAAGAAGAAAAAGGCGGTGAACCCGGCGCGAACAACAGCGACGACGACGATTCCTTACCGCGCGACGCGCTATTTCAGGTGCGCAGCGCGAACGGCGACGTGCTGGCCGGCAGCCCGCAATTGCACGCGCTAAAAGCGTGGGATCTGCCCGTGCCGTCTGCCAGCGGCGGCCAAAACATGACGCTCGGCGGTCAGGTATGGCACACGTTCACCTTGCGCGACACGGCGCTCGGCCACATAGTGCGCGTGTTCGAACCGGCCAATACGCGCAGCGACCTGGTGAGCGGCGTCGCGAGCCGGATCGCCCGCCCCACGCTCCTCGCGCTGCCGGTGCTGGCGATACTGGTGTGGTTCAGCATCGGCTGGAGCCTGGCGCCGCTCAAGGTGCTCTCGGGCGCTATCCGCGCGCGCGACATCAACCGGCTGGAACCGGTCGACATCGGCCGGGCCCCGACCGAGGTGCGCCCGCTCGTCGACGCGATCAATCTGGTGCTGTCGCGCTTACGGCACTCCATCGAGCGCGAACGCGCGTTCACCGCCGACGCCGCCCATGAGCTGAAGACGCCGCTTGCGGCCATCAAGGTGCAGGCGCAAGTCGCATTGGCCGAATCGAACACGGCGTTACAGCGTATTGCGATGGAGCGCGTGGTGCAAGGCGTCGATCGCAGCGCGCGGCTCGCGGAGCAGTTGTTGCTGCTCGCGCGCCTGGATGTCCACGAGAAACTCTCCACCGCGCCGCTCAGACCCGCTGCGGTGGCGAAAGACGCGCTGCTTGCCAACGAACGCAATGCGCAGCAGAAGAGCATTCGCGTCACGCTCACCGGCGACATGCGCGCCGAGATCAACGCGGAGCCCGTGCTGATGGGCATCCTGCTCGACAATCTGCTCGATAACGCAATCAAGTATGGGCGCACCGGCGGCAGCGTCGAAGTCGCCGTGCAGCATGAAGTCGGCCGGGTGCAGCTCACCGTGCGCGACGACGGCCCCGGCGTTGCGCCCAGCGATCTCGCGCGCCTCACGAACCGGTTTTTCCGCGCCACCGGCAATCAGGCTACCGGCAGCGGACTCGGGCTCTCGATCGTCGCGCGAATCGCCGAGCATTTCGGTGCGAGCCTGCATCTGGGCACGGGCATCGGCGAGCACGGGCTCGCGGTGCAAGTGTCGTTTCCTGCCTATGCGGGGGCGGACTGAGGGTACTGCCGAGGGCGTCTATGAGGCTGCCGCAAAGGCCATCGTCAAGTCTGGTGGATAAGGGAAGTATTTCGTTCCAGCCGCACTAGCGCTGGCTTGCCTCGCCCACGGCCGCCCGCCCCGCGCGCTCCACCTGCTGCGGCTCGCGATTCGACGACTCGGCAAACTGCCACGCAATGAGTCCGGGCACGAACATCAGCAGATCGCGAATGCGCCGCGCGCCGGCGAGCGCGAGGCAAGTCGAAGGATCGAGGCCCAGCGCGCCTCCGATCAGAATGAAACCGCCCTCCTGCACCCCCAGACCGCCCGGCACGAAGAAAGCCGCACTGCTGATCGCCTGGATCAGGGATTCGATGACCACAGCTTCGACCAGCGTAACGTGAACGCCGAGAAAGTACAGCGCCAGCCAGATTTCCAGCGACGTCAGGAAGCACTGCAGCGGTTGCCAGAAGAACAGATAGCGCAGCACCACGCCGCGCCGGCGCCAGATCAGCTTGATGACCTGGTCGATCTGCGCCGATTGTCCGACGAGCGCGGCGAGCTTGCCGCTCGTCATTCGATTGAGCGCGCGGGTGATGCGCTCGAACGGGCTGGCATGCTGCACGAGTGCGAACAGCACCAGCATCGGCGTCAGCACCACCACGCCCCACGCCAGTTGCCCGGCGAGCCGCAGCGTGTCGGAGTGCGCATGCGCGAACAGAAAACCGATGCCGACCATCGTGAACAGCAATTGGCTGATCACCGTGAGCTGCATATCGACAATGATGCTGCCGACCGCCGTGGACGGCCGCACACCCCAGCGCTTGAGCAACCGGAACGACACCACCTCGCCGCCGATACGCGCCACCGGCAACATGCAATTGACGGATTCACGCACCCAGACCAGATGCAGCATATTGGCGATGCTGGGCCGGTTCGCGCCGCGAATCAGCGAGCGCCAGTCGCAGGCATTGGCGATCATCGGCAGCACGTGCGCGATGGCCGCCAGAATGAGACCAGCGCCTGCCGCGCGCAGTGCGCCGAGCACGGCGCCGGGATTGTCCTGCCAGACCAGCCATAGCGACACCAGCAAGCCGGCAAGCGCGGCGAGGCGGCCGAGATGCTTCATCACGCGGCCACCTCTCTCGCGCGCGTCAAGCCCGCTGCATTGCCCTCGCCACCCTCTTCCAGAT
The DNA here is from genome assembly GCF_050434205.1 of Paraburkholderia sp. GAS348. NCBI lineage: Bacteria > Pseudomonadati > Pseudomonadota > Betaproteobacteria > Burkholderiales > Burkholderiaceae > Paraburkholderia > Paraburkholderia sp. GAS348. The sequence goes on along the minus strand of NZ_JBNPVT010000002.1, from coordinate 1,407 downwards.
ACCCGCGCATCATTGCTTACCCAACCTGCTGTTCATCCGTCATTCCGACTTGCTCGGCCGACAACAGGCCGTCGCCATCCACCTTGAAACTGAAACCGCGCCAGATCACGCGCGAGGACCAGAAGCTCGCAACGAAAATCGAAAACGATACGATATCCCATAATGGCAACAGCCACAGATCACGATGGGCTTGCCGCAACGCGCGATCGGACAGCAGTTTCAGTGCGAGCCGGGCGCATACGGCGACCAGCGCGAGCGGCCACGACCACAGCGCGCCCCCCGAGAAGGCAATGGCGAGCAGCGCGAAAGCGAGCGGATGAATCAGCGCCGAGCCAAGATGGCCGAGCGGATCGATGCTGCGAATCGTGCGGCTCCAGCGCAGTTCGTGCGCGATCAGTTGCGTCGCGCTCGATTCGACGCAGGCATGCGAAATCGTGAACGGCGGAATCACCACCTTCTCGCCGATCATGCGCACCGCTTCGCCGATCGCATGGTCCTCGGCCAGATGCTTCACAAATGGTGTGAACCCGCCGATTTTTTCGAGGGTGCCGCGTCGCATCGCGATGGTCTGCCCAAAGCAAGGGCGCGCGAGGCCGAGCGCAAGCCCGGTCACCACGCCGGGCAGGAATTGGTAGTTGGTGGCCTTGGCCGACATGCGCGGCCAGAAACCGGGATCGGGCGTACCGCGATAGACGCAGGTGACGAGACCGACACCAGGCTTCTGCAATTCGCCGATCACATTGCGCAGATAATCCGGCCCGACGCTCACGTCGCTGTCCGCGAACACCAGCACGTCGTGCTGGGCCTGCGGCAGCATATTGAGGATGTTGCTGATCTTGCGGTTCGGACCGTACAGGCGTGCATCCGCGACCACGGTGATATCCGCTTCCGGATGCAGGCGCCGCAGATCGTCGACGGTCTGCAAGGCGGGGTCGGCCGAATCGTGCACGCCGAACAGGAATTGCACGGGACCCGGATAGTCCTGCTGGCAGAAGCTCGACAGGTTAGCGAGCAACGCCCACTCGTTGCCGTGTAACGGTTTGACGATCGTGACCGGCGGAAAACTGGTCGGCTCGGACACCGCTCTCGCGAAGAACCGGCCGATCAGGGCGCCCGCCAGCACCGTGTAGGCGATGCCGAAAACCGCACCCGCCGCACACGCATAGGCCAGCGTGACGGCGAGCAGATGCAGGGCGCTCACGCTTGGTGGGCGCGCAGGAAGCGGAAGAATTCGACGCCTTCACGCAGGCGCCGTTTCATCATGTCCCAGCTCGTGAGCATCTCACGCAGAATTTCCCAGATCTTCGACGGGCGGAAATAGAAGCGCTTATAGAAGTTTTCGAGCTGGTGGTAAATCTCGTCGCGCGACAGATGCGGATAGCCGATCGCCGCGAGCTGCACCCCTGA